>JAMCYI010000016.1 GCA_023474215.1 Patescibacteria group bacterium | reverse complement strand
GAGGTAAGCGGGATCTGGTACGTTTGGAGTGCTACCTCCGGTAATCCGAAGCTCATCAAACTTTTTACGAACGGTACTGGCCAAATCCAGGGAGCGGTCGATTTGAGTCAGAATATTTTCACGCACGGCGAGAGATCCGCCGAGTTTAGCGTTGCGGGTGGAGCATCCACGGCCCCGACTTTAGTTGCTAAAGTCACCGATGCATCCAGTACTGTTTCCTATTATCAATTCACCGATGAAGGGTTCGATGAATCGCAACCGCTTGAAGTTGACTCCGTAAATCTGAACGGATTCCCGATAAAGATAAGCCAAGCCACCATATCGGAACTCGGGTTGTCTTCCGGAGCTGGGGACATTTCCTTTTACCTTTCGAATGACGGCGTAAATTGGGTTGCCGCGACGCCGGGCAACAAGGTGGCGTTTACCACTCCGACCAATCAAATCTTCTGGCGTATCCTTCTCAATTCTCCCGGCTCGTCTGCACAGGCAGGCGATCAGTATTCCTCACCGTTTCTCACCAAAGTTCGAGTAGAGTACAGCGGCACCTTGTTTTGATGTCCCCGGGGCTGTATACACCCCCTTCTTCTGTTATAATAACCATAACTAGGAACAGCAAAAGTACTTATCCCTCACCGCTCTTAATATAAAGAGCATAGGGAAATGACGCGTCTCATTCAATCAAGGAGAAAACTTCCACTACCGCTTGAAAAAGAGGCAGTTGGTATATTGTTTCGAGAGGTCAGTCGCGTGAGATCCGAACGCGATCTTATTTCTTTCTTTGATAAGTATTTGAACGAAAGCGAGAAAGAAATAATTGTGCGGAGAGTTATTGTTGGAATTCTCTTGGAAAGAAAGATGAGCTATCGGAAGATACGGAATCTTTTAGAAATTTCTCAAAGCACTATTAGCAACGTGAGGGATATCCTTGAAAACCGCGGCTATGGTAGAAATCCGAAGAGGAGAAGAATATATTCGTACAACCGAAAGCCCCGCAAGCGGCGCCCGCTTCTTGGTTGTTATAAAGGTGCCCCGAGTATCATTTAGCATCGAAATTCGCTGCTCCTAATATCAAGAGCGGTGATCTTTTTACTCTTGCTTGGGGGCGTAGTATAATACCCGCATGGAATCAGAATCGTTTCCCGAACCTAAGGACACGGAGACTCTCCCTGCTGAACAAGTCGAAAAGATTGAAAAGAATGAAGAGGAGACAAGAGAGATAAAGCGCGAAGAGAAGGAAGAATCCTCTCCCGAGGTGATCGAGAAAAAGGCATCCGAATTCGATGCTGAGCTCGGTAAGACGATACAAGAGCGGATTGATGCTGGTACCTTGACGCCCGAGGACGCCGAGACGTTGTCCAAAGAAGCTCAAGATTTGAAGCCAGATGAAAAGGCAGAGCTTGCCGGAAAGCTCAAGGATATTGAATCTTCTTCTGAAAATGCGGAGGAATTGGAAGCCCAAAAAGAATTTCAGGAACGCTTCGCCGGGTACGAGAAATCTGTTGACGATCTCGTGGAACGAGCGAAAGCTCTCGGCATTGAGGTTTCTCCCGAAGGGTTGAAGGGGTATCTCGAGAAAATGAAGAATGCCGAGCCGGAGCAAGATGACAAAGAGCGCGAGGAATGGAACAAATCATTCGAAATGCGCATCGGGGCGTTGGAGGCCCAGATGAAACGAATGGAGCGCATGAAAGAGCTTGATATGCTTTCGTCGGAGAAGGGGAAAGAGGTTCAGCAAGAGTTTAAGGCAAGCTTCGATCAGCTTGTTGAGCAAGCGGTGAAATTTGCGGTGAAACTCGCCGTTGCCGTTTTTAAGGGATTGTACAAGGGGATTATGGGAGCGCTGAAGAAAAAAGAGCGTTAAGGATTTTGTGCGGGTATCCAATCAAACGCCGCTCTTTATATAAAGAGCAGCGGAGTGGGTGGCTCTTTTGCTATAATTAAGGTAATGATAAAAAAGCTGTTGCCGATTGCACTCCCCATTGCTTTTTTTGCGTTGGTGAACATCGCCTCCGCAAACCTCACCCAGCTCGAACTGCAACCGCAGTCGAGTTTTACGTGCAATGCAACCGGCACGATCTATTACTCGCTCTCGAACAATCAACTGATGCTCTGCACATCGGGGAACAGCGCTTCTCCAGTGCTTACAAGTAGCGGTAGTAGTGGTACAGGTGCCAGCTTCTCCACGCTTACTGTTTCTGGTCAGACAACCTTAGCAACAGCGAGCGGGAAGGTGGGAATCGGTACAGGGAGCCCCACGGCGGAGTTGACCGTCAATGGCGACATCAGTGTTGGCAGAATTTCCGATAGTTCGGGAGTGCTGCTGTCTACCTCTAGCGCTGTATCAGATTTAGGTTTTTATAATACTAGGAATGGATTTTGGACTAGGATCGTGACCAATTCAGCACCAATCAACTTTTTCACGGATGGATCGAGTGCGAATGGCTATGTCGGTGGAACTCCGATGGTAACATTTAACAACAATGGTTATGTCGGAATTGGCACCACTTCCCCCGGCACCAACCTCGATGTAAACGGAAACATCAATGTGGGTTCCGTCCTCTACGACCGCGCGAACACGAACTACTACCTGAACCCGTCCGGGAATATCATGCCGTACGCGTTAAACGCTGGCGGCTCGATAGATATTCCCCAGAATCAAGCATTGAGAGCTGCCGGCAACTGGCTTATGGGGCAGGATTCGTCCACCGAAACTATTCACATCGGATCCACCGTCGTTGCGAACGACATACGATTCGACTCAAGCTCGGGTGCCGGCATTGCGATCATAAAAGCGAACGGCTCAGTTGGGATCGGCACCACCGCTCCGGGTGCAAAACTTGAAGTAACCGGCCCGATGCTCGACTCGAACGGAGGAAGCATCCTGCACTACCGGAATGTCCTTCATTATTACGTGGGAGGCGGTACACATACTGGCACTCTTGAAATCATCATGCCCAACAGTTGGAATAACACTATGATGCAAATGACAATTCGGGGTTATGATTACGCCAATAATAATGGGGCATGGGAAGCTCGTGTTGGAGGATACAATTATCAACCCAACTCGGCATGGTACAACTACTCGGCTCAGATAAGCGGACGGGCACCTTTCTCTTCGGTCCGTTTGGCGTATGACAGTTCTTTAAGTAAAAATGTTATCTTGCTCGGCACAACGGGAACCCCTTGGAATTATGAAGCAATTGATGTTTCGGATTTCATTGCCAGCTACGGCAGTCAGAGTGGTTGGGGTGGTGGCTGGTCGGCCGCTCTTTTGACATCCGAGGCGAATATTGCGGATGTCTCCGCTCCAGCTATTGACATCTTCGACTCGGGCGGGAACATTGGGATTGGGACTACTGGACCCGGAGGAACATTGGATGTCAATGGCAACCTTGTGTTGAGTGCAGCATCTCATACCGGTGGAGCGGATTATTATCTCTCAACCACGGGATCAGGCGGCAGCACGAATGTTTACAATTACATAGGTAATTACGGTCAAGGGTATTTCTGGCAACTCCAATCGGGCGTGGGTAATTCTACGCTCGCGAGTATTATAGGCAACCCCGGCGGCTCGAACAACGCAACGGCCGCTGGCCAACTCAATTTATACAACAGTGCTTCAACGCCCTCTGGTCAAGCAATAACGGTTCAGTTGAACGGTAACACTGGTGCAAACTCATACTTCAATGCTGGAAAAGTGAGCATCGGCACTTCAACTGCTCCTGATTCAAATAGTGGCCTCCTTGTTGCGAATGGGGATATAGCTATTCCCAACGCATCAGATGTGAACAACAACTACGCTGCGACTGTTGCCTACGTGAAATCAGCCGTAGCAGGCGGCTCCGGTTCGAGCGTTGGCTACTGGACGCTTTCCGGTTCGAATCTTTATACAAACAGCACGAGCTACAATGTTGGAATCGATACGACAAGTCCTGGATACCCCTTGTCTGTGAATAGTGGGTCTAATTCCGTCGGCCTGCAGGTGGTTGGCGCAGATTCAACTGGCTGGGCGGGTCGTGGAATATTTGGTGGGGCTACGGCATACGTAGTTTTGGGAGAATATAACACCAGCAACGTTTATATAGGAGGACACAATGCAGCACTAAATGCTTGGTATCCTATTCATATTAATCCCAGCGCTAACATATACCTTGCAGAAATCTCCGGCACCGTCGGGATTGGAACAGCGAGTCCAGCTGGAAATATGAAGCTTGATGTTGAGGGAGGAGCGTTATTGGGCGGACAAATATATGTGAGTCCCACGAATTATAATACGCTGAACAGTGGATATTCATCCGGAAACGATATGTGGATAAATTATCGGGGTCTGGCTGATGGTATGACTCAATACCGTAACTTTAACGTTGGCGATGGAGAAGGGGGAAATATTGCTTGGTTCAGTGGCTCAAATCATTATGTGGGCATAAATACTGGACAGACAGCCGCTACCGCTCTTGATGTGAACGGAAACGTGCAAGCCTCAATCTTTTACGATCGCGACAACACAAACTATTACCTTGATCCCGCCGCCAACACAATGCCTTATGCGGCGAACTTGAATGGCGATATTGTACAAGACGGCAATTTTCTTTCTTCCATCGGAGCATGGACGACCGTATCCACCACTACCAATTGGTATACGGTTGGTTATCTGTCTGGAGGAAGGGGGTATGGTGAATTTCTTGTCGAAAACACTCAATCTTCTCAGCACCAAGTCATTAAGTTTATTGCTTCGATCCAGTATGGCAACGGGGCGCAGATAACTGTGCTGCAAAATTCAGACTTTGCCAATATGCCTTTTACCGCCATACGTATCGCACAGCTTAGCACAAACGTAACTTACGGGGCGTATGCGGTTCAGGTTTACGGTAACGATTTGTATGGAACAGGCAATGCGAACAGGGTGAGGATGATGAACCAAGGGCATGATGGGTGGGTTATCTACAACTTCACGACTGCGGAGAACGCGAATTACGTGGCGACGGTGGCGCAGGTATCTCTGACACAGGCATCGATGGTTGAATCGGGCAACTTGGCGGTTGGCGGTTCGATGTATTCCATCGAACACGATAATGGAACGGCAACCGGGGCAACGACTATTAATTGGCTGAATGGGAATACCCAGACGCTGGTCCTCGGCGCATCACCGATCGCACTCACCTTCAATAACGGCCAGCCGGGCGGCCACTACACACTCGCCTTAAAACAGGATGCGACGGGGAGCAGGCTCGTGACATGGCCGGGGAATGTCCGCTGGTCAAGCGGCGTCGCGCCGACCCTCACGACAACCGCTAACAAGACCGACTATGTCGAGTTCGTGTATGACGGGCTTTCAAGCACCTTTGACGGCGTCGGCTTCAACGCCAACTTCTAATCCCCATCCCCAATCTTACGAAGTCCAACTTCGTAAGATTGGTTTCTTCTTATCTTCATCGTCTTCGAAAAATACGGTTTTTGCCTCATCGGGATCCATTTCCATATTCAATTCTTTGAGCCATCGTTCTATGGTGACCTTGTAGTTTTGGGGACTATCAAAGAACTCTGTGAGAAATTCTCGCTGGGTAACTGATGGAAAATTCTTTTTCCCGATGTAATCTTGGAAACTACTCCAGCGATAATTTTCGAGGAACTTCATGGCCTTGCGGTAGTTCTCAATTTTTTTCTCTCTCCATTCAGGCGCCGCCATATCAAGAGGATTGAGATGGATGTAATAGGGGAGATGGATAAAATGCGCCTCGTTTTTAATGAGTGCGAACTTGTATTTTCCCTGCATGAGAGATCCGGTTCTGTGATACTTCAGGTTGAAATAGTTAGTATAGCCACCCCCAAGCTTTCTCATGAATTCTGTTATGCCGTTGTCTCCTAATTGCCGCGCCATGAGATGGAAATGGTTCGGCATAAGACAGAATGCCATAAGCTCCACGAGCAGCTTCCTCGGTTCTCTTTTGACTTTAGGGCTAATCTTACGAAGTCCAACTTCGTAAGATTTGAAATTTGGCGCCTTATAGTAGATGTTTATTGCGGGCGCTTCATCATTGAATTCGAAGAGGTCATGAATAAACCGGAAGTAGTCCTCCTCGTCAAGAAAAATTTTCCTCTTGTCAACCCCCCGGTTGTATATATGATAGATGTTCCCCGTGGATGGCTTGATCCTGAGCATGGTCTTTTACGAAGTTGGACTTCGTAAAGTTTGGGGATAAGGTTTTTCTATTCCTATTATTTTAGCATGTTTGCCGCGAACGTCGAATTCGTACATAAATACCCTCGACGGCCTCTGGGGCGGCTTCGCCGGCGTCGGGTTCAATGCAAATTTCTAGCGGAGCTAGAAATCAATTTGAAATTCGAAATTTTTAATTTTTAATCAAATTTTAGTTGTCGAATTTTAAATGGCTAAAACTGGTTATGATTTAGAGGAACGAACTGCCCAATTCTCCGAGGGTCTTGTTAAGCTCGTTAGGGGATATCGGAAGGATGCACTTATGTTCCCGATACTTTCTCAACTTTTGAGAGCCGGGACGAGCGTTGGGGCGAATTATCGGGAGGCGAACGGGGCGAGCTCTCGAAAGGACTTTATCAACAAGATACATATCTGTAAAAAAGAGGCCAAGGAGGCAGAATACTGGCTAAGACTTTTAGAGAATGCTGTCGAGGGAGTGCCGGTGGATGTAAGGAATTGAATAAAGAAAGTCATGAATTGACGCTGATTTTCTCCAAAATTGCCTCCAGCGCTAAGCAGAGCATTTGATCTTAAACCTTATTCATTGGGATACTGATTAAAAATTTCAAATTTCAAATTAAAAATTAAGGTTCATTTGCTATAATAAAAGAAAGGCCAATATGGTACAATGAAACCAATGGAGAAACAGAAGGGTAGTGCAGTAGTTAAATGGATTGCCCTGGGGGTGATCGTGATCGTTTTGATCGGTATTTGGATATTCAACGGCGCCAAGAAAGCTCAAAATCCGAATTACACGTCGAATGCCACGTCAACTTCGACGGCCGACGTTGTAGCAGTTGCCGTCGCGCAGGATCATTTTTCAGTCGTCAATATCCGGGCCGAGAACGGCAAGTTCATTCCCGACACTTTTACGGTGCCGGTCGGCAAGGTTTTGATGATCAATTTTACCGCGGTTGACGGAACGTACGACCTCGGCTTCGCCGATCCCAAAATCGGCTTCGACGTCGTCGTGAAGAAGGGTGAAACGCAGGCGTTCGGATTCGATACGACCGGAAAGACAGCAGGAGATTATACCTTCCATTGCATTCAGTACTGCCCGAAGAGCGGCACGATGCAGGGGACGATGACGCTCCAATAGAGGGGAAATTTTCAATTTACAATTTTGCAATTTTCAACCAATTTTCAATTGGTTTTAATTTTCAATGAGGAGGATATACGACCTTGAGGAACGTACCGCAAAGTTTGGCGGGGAGGTTATAAAGTTTTGTAAGACTTTAAGACAAGACGCTATTTCAAGATCACTCATTGATCAACTTGTGAGATCGGCAACGAGCATTGGTGCTAATTATCAAGAGGCGAATGGCGCGAGTTCAAGGAACGACTTCCGAAATAAGATCCATATTTGCAAAAAGGAAACTCAAGAAACGAAACACTGGCTTCGAATGATGGGTGAATGTTTCGCAGACAGAAAAGACGAATTGAGTATTTTATGGAAAGAGGCACAAGAGCTAACACTGATTTTTCAGAAGATAACGTCGTCCGTTAGGTGAGTTTGGAAATTGTTGTTTGTGAATTCACTGAAAATTGTAAATTGAAAATTGTAAATTAGAACCTTTATAATAAGGGAGATGAAGGATATCTTACGGTTGAGTTTTTCGCTCGCGAAGACGAGTTTTAAATTGCGGAACGAAGGAAGTTATTTGGGTATCATGTGGTATCTATTGGGCCCCCTCGCGCTTTTTTTTATCATCCTCTTCGTGAAAGGTGCGGCGTTTCCCGGGACGTCAGCTCCATCGTACCCGATTTACCTTTTGATCGGCATTACCGGTTTCAATTTTTTCCGGCAGAGCATTACAACGTCCATCCAAGCGATCAACATGAACGCGGGGTTTATCAGGTCCATCAACAATATTTCCCTCGAAACGTTCGTTCTTGCGACAATCTTGGAGTCGGTCTTCTCGCACATCTTCGAGATCGCGCTCGTTGCGGCGTTCATGATCTACTTCGGCGTTCCTGTTCTCGGCATTCTCCTGTATCCGCTTTCATTCCTTGTTTTCTTCCCCTTTATTCTCGGCGCGGGGTTCTTTTGTGCCGCCGTCGGCGTTTACACGACTGACTTGGATAATATTTGGATGATCGCAAGCCAGCTCCTTTTCTTCGTGACGCCGGTCTTTTATACCATCGAACCGGGGACGATGCTCCACACCGTGAACCTTTTCAATCCAGTTTTCTATTTTGTGAGCATTTCACGCAGTCTTCTCATCGACCGGACGTTTCCGCCGCTTTGGATGTTCGGCGTCATCCTCGGTATGGGGGCTCTTGCATGCTTTGTCGGCATAAAGATCTTCGAGGCGAAGAAGCGCGAGCTTGCGGAGAAAGTATGAGGGCGAATTTTCAATTTTGCAATTTACAATCAATGTTCAAACGTTTAAAAATTTTCAAATTGGAAATTCAATGAAAATTGAAAATTAGAAATTGTAAATTAACCGTACTATGGCTGGACTTGAAGTCAAGAACATATCGAAAACCTTCCACATCCAGGCGCGTCCGACCGAAGGCGTTTTAAGCCACGTTATCTCGGCGATCGAGGGGAGGGGAAACACGTGGGAGCTCCGGGTTCTCAATGATATCTCTTTTTCCTGCAAGCCCGGTGAGGTGTTCGGTATTATCGGATCGAATGGATGCGGCAAAAGCACGCTTCTTCGGATCATTGCCGGCATTTACCGGCAGGATAAGGGCATCGTTCATGCGCCGGGGCGGGTGGTGTATTTGAGCGGATTCAATATCGGCCTTCAAAACAAACTTACCATGCGCGAGAACATTTATCTTGTCGGTTCCATCATGGGTCTTCGGAAAAGGGAAGTGCATCGCTATTTTGACGATATCGTCCGGTTTTCGGGCTTGAAGGATTTTTTGGACACGAAGATCTACCAGTTCTCGTCGGGCATGGTGGCGCGGCTCGGATTTTCTTCCATCATCAGTTTCGTGAATCACAAGAAGCCCGACGTCGTTCTCCTTGATGAAGTTCTTGGTGCGGGCGGCGACGCGGAGTTCAAGCGGGAAGCTCTTGCAAAGATGGAAGAATTCATGAGATCTGGAGCAGCCGTCATCATGGTAAGCCACGACATGAAACCCATTCAAAAATACTGTTCGCGGGTGATCCTATTGAGGGATGGAAAGATCGCGGCGGAAGGGAGGCCGGAAGAAGTTATCGAAGAATACGAAGGTACCGCCGCATAACGGCGCGTCCGACCGCTTCTTCGACGATGCTTTCTTTTCCGAGGTATTTTTCTCCGTATTCTTTTTCCACTTCCCGTTCGGAATCGTGGATAAAAACCGACCCGCCGGGTTTTGCGAGGCGCGACGCTTCGAAAATGCTTTTCATTCTCCCGGGCTTCTGGGGTGCATAACCCTGGGGGCCGTCGACAAGCACCACATCCCATGCCGTTTCACGGATGGCGGCGGGGAGTTTAAGCTCGAGTTCGTCCGGGTGATTGATGAGCGTGCGCCAGTCGCTGACGCGAGTCCCGTAGTCGACGCGGTATAGTTCGAGCGCGGGGCATTGCTTTCGGATGCGATCGAGCCACGCTTCCTCATCTTCGAGGAAGACCGTCCTCCCGTTCCGGTTTTCTTCACGCCAGAACAAAGAATCGTTCCCGGCGCCGAAGACGAGGAGGTTCATCGGCGGACGGATTGCCCGGAAGACGGCCAGGATCTCGGGTGTTTCCATTTGGATGCCGAGCAGTTTTCTTACGATCGCGATGCGGAGTCGTACCAGGCGGAGTGAGATTGATTCTATGACAAGGCCCGCTTTCCATGCGGCGTCGGAAACGATGCGGAACGCAGCTTTCGTCGGATTGACAACGAGCTGCCAGACGGACCACGGGATGAATGCAATGAAATTCCAGAACCGGTGGGAGCGTGCGCTTGCATCTTCTTTATAATGATCCCGGAATGACGGATCGTTCCAGTGTGCAACGAAAGCTCGTTCCATGCCGCGTGCCCGCGTATACTGGGTTTTCAGGAGTTCTCCGAAAGAAGCGTTATGGCGGTGCCGGACAATGACATCGGGGAGAAATCTGATCTTCACCCCCTTCTTTGCAAGGCGAAGGAAGAGATCCCAGTCCTCGTAAGCAAGAAGTTCCGGGTCGAACATCGTGCGCTTCATAAGGTCGGCGCGGATCGCAAAGTTCTTCGTATCGACGTGGTTTGCATATTTGCCATCGAATGTGGAGTATGCGAACTCTGCATCCTCCTTTTGCCTCATGCGGGTCCAGTAATTCTCGAGTTCCGGTTCTTCGAATCCCATAACGGCACTCTCGCCCTCTTCTCGAATGGGGTGCGTGATGCGTTCCAGCCAGTTTTTGGGGACGATGCAGTCGGCGTCGGTCATGGCGATTATGTCACCTTGTGTTCTCGCAATGCCGGCATTCCGGGCACTCGCCCGGCCGGGAATGCCTTCGTGCACCACCTTCAGGAGATCGGGGTAGCGTTTTCTGAAATCGTCGATGACGCTCCGCGTTTCGCGGTCGGAATCGTTCTCGACGACGATCACTTCATGCGGCTTTTCCGTTTGGTCGAGAACGGCGGCCAAACAATCGGCAAGCGTGCCGCTTGCGTTCCGCACGGGAACGACCACGCTAATTTTTAATGCGGACTTTTTCATAGAGCGCGGGCGACAATTTTTTTATCAAAAGCCCGATCCTGCCGATTGCCCAGTCGGCGGCAAAGAGCGCCCATCGGTAGAACGTCAGGGATCTCCGCACGGCGAGGGATCGGAGATACCGTTTCTCTTCATCTGATGTCCACATTCTTGCAGCGTTTTGCGGTTTTAAGAGATCGATCGCATCGGCTCGCTCGAAGTTCGCGAGCCATTCCTTGTGGAACGGCGAAGTTTCAAGCCAAGGCTTTGCTGTTGTTTCGCGGACGAAGTGGAGGATGATGGCTTGGATTTTGTTATAGGAAAGGTCGTACAGATGATGCGTGCGCCACGGGTACGTATTGTAGAGCGGCGAAAGCATATGCCAGTTCCGATAGAACAAGAGATTGATGGTCGCTTCCTCTCCGTATTTGTTGAGTTCCCCAAAGCGCTGGTAGAGCTCCATAAGTTTCTTGAAAGAATCTTCTTGGATAACATCCGCGGAAAACGACATAATGCCGCTGTTGAATGCTTTCCCTTGGAGCGGGTATTCCTTTTCCAGCCGTCCGAAGAGCTCGCGGTTCTTTTTGGTCTTCTTTATAAATTCTTTTCGGAGAGAAGTGCCGTGGGCGTTCGGCGAAGAAAAAAGTTCCTTGCCGTCCGTGAGCTTCTCGATCGATGCCCGGACGATGATATCGGCATCGAGGAAGACGATGCGTTTCCACTGCTTGAAGAAAGGCGTAAAGAGGTAGAACTTGTCGAGGACGATCGATGGATGCCAAAGGCCGGCAAGTTCTTTCTCCGAAAGCGGCTTGCAGGGGAAAACAATGATCCCTTTCTCCCGGAACCACCGGAGGTCCTCCTCCGGGATCTCATGCGCCAAGAGCAGGAAATCCCCCTGCCACCCTCCGTTCCAATATGCCGACGAAAAGAGCTGCTTCGCTTGAGGAATGAAGTTCTTGTCGGCAAGGGTTATGAGGACGGCATCGTTCATAGGCTTAGTTTTTTCCCCCAAGTTTGCGGTACAAGCGGGGGGAGAGTTTTTTGAGTATGATGCCCGTTTTCCCGACGAGAGGATCGATCGCGCCCCGGCACCGGGAAAGGGATCTTTTGAAGAACGAAGAGAGGGAATCGAGGGATGAGCGTCCCGCCCGACGTGCGAATGAGCGTATTGATGCATATGCCGTCCGCATTTTCCGCTTGGGGACGCGCCACGGATGCTTCGCTCGGAGTATGCGTTCGTACCGTTTCTCTTCTTCCGGCAGCCATATTCGCGCCGGCTTTTGCGGTTTTGTGATATCCATCATTTCCGCCTTCCGCAGGTTGTCGGACCATTCTTGGTATAAGTATGACTCCTTTGACCACGGTTTCGGAAGAGGTTCCCAACCGCAATGGAAGACGATGGGCTTGATTTTGCGGTAGGGGAGGCCGTACGCATCATGGGTATAAAAGGGGTAGGTATTATAGAGCCTGGAGAGCCGTTCCCATTTCTTGTAAAAGAAGAGATTGAACGTTCCTTCGTCGCCGAATGCATTAAGCGCTTGGAAGCGTTCGTAAAGGGCGAAGATGTTGTCAAACGTATCGTTTTTGATGATCGTCGTGTCGAATGCCATGACCCCCGTGTTGAACGCTTCTCCTTCGAGGGGGAAACGCTTTTGCAATTCATTGAACAGATTCTCTTCAATGCCGCGGCGGAATTCTTTTTTGAGCGATATCTCGGTGGTCGGTGCAGCGGCAAAGCTTCCTTTGATGCGGGCAAGATTTTCAATCGATGCTTCGACGATCATGTCCGCATCAAGAAAGACGACGTTCTTCCATTGTTTGAAGAAAGGCGTAAAGAGGTAGAACTTGTCGAGGACGACGGGAGGATGTTGGTAGCCGATGCGGTTTCTTACCGTCAGTCTCTTGCATCGGTAGATCAAGATCCCTTTTTCCTCGAACCATGTGAGTTCTCCTTCGGGGACATCTTCATGCGCCAAGAGCAGGAAATCCCCCTGCCACCCTCCGTTCCAATATGCCGACGAAAAGAGCTGCTTCGCTTGAGGAATGAAGTTCTTGTCGGCAAGGGTTATGAGGACGGCATCGTTCATAGGCTTAGTTTTTTCCCCCAAGTTTGCGGTACAAGCGGGGGGAGAAGAATTTGATGAACCGGCCGATCCGGTACTTTGACCGATCTACGAGCCGATCTCTTGTTTGTTTCGTTGCATCCGCCGTTTTGCAGAGTATCGCGCCTATTTTCCGGAGTATCTTCCATTTCACGAATGCCCGTATTTTAAAGAAGATCGTGGCCCTTTGATAGATGCGGGTTATTTTGCGCTGTCGCAGGACGGCGTCGAATTTTCGCATTTCCGCCTCGGTGACGGTCATTGCCGGATCAGGGATGGATCGAAGGTCGATGGCATCGGCTTTTTCGAGATTCGTAAGCCACTCTTCGTGGAACCTGCTCCGCGGGTCCCATGGTTTATATTGGGAGGCAAGATGCACGACAGCCGCTCGAATGTCGTCCCGCTTCATGAGCTGGAACGGTCCGAAATTTGCGAGGAAGTTCTCGGCGCGGGGGAGGCGGTTCCATGTTCCAAGCCAATGGAGATTGAAGATCGCCTGCTCGCCGTATCGTATTTGCGGAGCATAACGTTCGCTCAATTGTTTCAGCTCGCCGAATGTCTCCTCGCGGATGACCGATCGGGTATCGATGACAAGGACTCCCGAGTTAAAAACGGATGATCCGAGATTGTAATTCCGCCAGAGGGGCAGGTGGGGGCGTTTGAATTCGTGCCACAGCCTTCCGCTGTAATCGTCGGGAGCCGCCGAAAAACCTTCGCATCGTTCAAGATATTCCAAGGATCCTCTTACCATGACGTCTGCATCGAGGAAGATGATCTTTCTCCATCGCCTGAAAAAAGGCGTGAAGAGATAGAACTTGTCGAGAGCGGCAGCCGGCACCCTCCCATACCGGGGAAGGTTTGTGAGCGCCTTGCATCGGTAGATCAAGATCCCTTTTTCCTCGAACCATGTGAGTTCTCCTTCGGGGACATCTTCATGCGCCAAGAGCAGGAAATCCCCCTGCCACCCTCCGTTCCAATATGCCGACGAAAAGAGCTGCTTCGCTTGAGGAATGAAGTTCTTGTCGGCAAGGGTTATGAGGACGTTAGTCGTGCTTGATGCGGATTCGTTCATAAAGACGAGGAAAGAGTTTTTTGATGAAAAGCCCGATTTGGCCGATCATATGTTCGATGCGATCCCATAGTTTGCGCGACGCGCGGGCGATGGGTGTCGAAATTTTCCGCCGCATGAGATGATGCAAGCGTTTTGCGGGAAGGGCGCGGATATAATCCCGTTCTTCTTTTTGCGTCCAGATTTTGGCGGCTTTTCGGGGGTGTAGAAGATCGATGCCGTCGGCTTTCCGCAAATTTTCTACCCACTCTCCGTGCCAAAGGGAAGTTTCGAGCCACGGTTTTGCGTTCGTTTCTCCGACGAAATGAATGATGACGCTTTCGAGGCGGCCATGGTCGAGGTTGTAGGTGTCCCTCATGTAGGTTGGGTAAGCATTGTACATAACGGGGAGCATTGTCCACTTTTTATAAAAGAAAAGGTTGAACGTTCCTTCTTCCCCGTAAAAATTGAGCGATCCGAATTTTTTGTACAGTGCCGTCATTTTTTCGAAGGTATCGCCGGCAATGTCCGCGGCATCGAAGGCGAACACCCCCGTATTGAAGGCCTTCCCCCGAAGGGGATACGTTCGTTCGAGTTCGGCGCGCAGTTTTCGATCCGTCCGGAAGAACTCTTTTGTGAGGCCGACGCACGTGGCATTCGGCGCGCAAAATCCCTTTGTTTCAACGAGACGGTCGAGTGATGCTTCGATGATGATATCGGCATCGAGGAAGACGATGCGTTTCCACTGCTTGAAGAAAGGCGTAAAGAGGTAGAACTTGTCGAGGACGACGGGAGGGTGACGTACGCCGATGAGCTCCCGCTCCGAAAGCGGCTTGCAGGGGAAAACAATGATCCCTTTCTCCCGGAACCACCGGAGGTCCTCCTCCGGGATCTCATGCGCCAAGAGCAGGAAATCCCCCTGCCACCCTCCGTTCCAATATGCCGACGAAAAGAGCTGCTTCGCTTGAGGAATGAAGTTCTTGTCGGCAAGGGTTATGAGGACGGCATCGTTCATTTGGTAACGTTGTTTTATTATATATTACTCTGGAAGATTGAGAGAGCTCTTTTTATGTATGAGAGGGGGCTGAGTGAACGGGTTATTGTTATAATTGCTATACATGGAATTATCGCTTGCGATGATCGCCGAACCGAGAAAAAGGAACGGCATCGTTGAAAAAGGCGTCATTGTCGCGAATCAGTGCGACCGGCTCTCGAAGATCGTTCCACATCTCAAAGATTACTTTTACCTCGTCGAGCGGCGGGGATGGCTTTGGATGAATAGCGAAAAGACCGCCGACGTAAAGCTTGTCGACGATCTGACGACGCTCGAGGAAACGAAACGGAAATTTCCGGAGGCCATTGTCCTTGAATTTTCGAATGGCGATTTCGTCGATACCGACCTCTTCCATCCGCTCAACATTCCGAAGATCTATACCGGCATCCAAATCGCCGCATGGCCCGCGTTCAAGCGGCACGAACTTTTCGTACGGGCGGCTGCGCTTTTACCACAGGAACGATTCATTAAATTCGGCCATTTTTGGCAAAAGTCGCGGTGGTTCGACCGGAATTCGGAAGCGGTGAGGCGCCGGAAAATAATCCGGCTTGCGCATCGCCTCCATGCGAGCATCGATTTCCCCGGCGAGGCCGATGCATCCGAAGTCAACCGCCTCGTGAATACCGCAAAGATGGGGATCTTGACGAGCGAGCACGAAGGCTTGAGCCGCTTCAAGATGGAATGTCTCTCAGCTGACATACCCGTGCTTGTTCCCGAAGACGCCGGCCCCGCAACGACGCGGCACATCAATGAAAAAACCGGCATGCTTTTCAAGCCGACGCCGGAAGATCTTGCGGAAGCGATCCGATATGTCGAAGATCATCTCGGAAGTTTTTCCCCGCGTGCGTATGTTTTGGGGCATACCGGGGTTCATCATGCGCTTCCGGCGTTGAAAAATGCTTTGCGAATGCTTGCGAAGCGGGATGGATTTCAGCGCGACTATGAAGAAATTTCATGGAACGGGCGGAATGAAGGACTTATTTGGGGCAGGGGGAAGGCGATCGCTGAGGTGAAAAATGCCGTGGTCCGATGCAATCCATGAATTTTCCTTACTCTCCTCTCGCCCGGCCGCAGAGAGGTGCGCATGGCATCGAGAAAGGAGTCGTCATCGTGAACCGCTGCGATGAGCTTTGCGAGGCTGTTCCGCATCTCAAAGATTACTTTTACCTCGTCGAGCGGCGGGGATGGTTTGGAATGAATAAAGAGCGGAACGCCGATATAAAACTTGTCGACGATCCGACAACCATGGAGGAAACGAGAAAAAAATTTCCCCATGCGATCCCTCTTGTGCTCGCCGATGGCGATTTCGTCGATACCGACCTCTTCCATCCGCTCAACATTCCGAAGATCTATACCGGCATCCAAATCGCCGCATGGCCCGCGTTCAAGCGGCACGAACTTTTCGTACGGGCGGCTGCGCTTTTACCACAGGAACGATTCATTAAATTCGGCCATTTTTGGCAAAAGTCGCGGTGGTTCGACCGGAATTCGGAAGCGGTGAGGCGCCGGAAAATAATCCGGCTTGCGCATCGCCTCCATGCGAGCATCGATTTCCCCGGCGAGGCCGATGCATCCGAAGTCAACCGCCTCGTGAATACCGCAAAGATGGGGATCTTGACGAGCGAGCACGAAGGCTTGAGCCGCTTCAAGATGGAATGTCTCTCAGCTGACATACCCGTGCTTGTTCCCGAAGACGCCGGCCCCGCAACGACGCGGCACATCAATGAAAAAACCGGCATGCTTTTCAAGCCGACGCCGGAAGATCTTGCGGAAGCGATCCGATATGTCGAAGATCATCTCGGAAGTTTTTCCCCGCGTGCGTATGTTTTGGAGAAAACGGGAATGAAAAACTCGCTTGTGATGCTTCGAGGGGCGCTTCAAATTTTAGCAAAGAAGGATGGATCCGACAGATCGTATGAGGAAATAAAATGGGATGGCAGGAATGAAAGGTTTGTTTGGACCAAGGAAGAAGCCTTGGAAGATATCAAGAAAGCAATGAATTCATTTTCTTAATGAAGATGCTTGTATCGAATTCTTTTGCGCGGGCGCGGCAAGCATCGCGATAGCGGAGGGGATCGTTCTGCAGTTCGAGATCGATCGTCTTCACCGCCTCGGCAAGTCGTTCCATGTTCATTTCGTGGAGGAGGATGCCTGTTTTGCCTTGGACGACGGACTCGCGGTATCCGCCGTCGTCGGGTGCGATGACCGGCTTCCCGGCGGCCATTGCTTCGACGGCCGTCATGCCGAAATCTTCGCGTTCGGCGGTCGTCACGAATCCGATGCATCCGGCATACAGTTTTTTTAATTCCTCGTCCGAAACCCAATAGCGGAACTCGGCGTTCTTCGGCCGCAGCCCCTCGAGCTCCTTTTTATACGATTCGAATTGCCGGGCCCCTTTTTCATAATCGCCGACGATGATGAGCCGTTCTTCCGGAAGGCTGCGGAACGCATCGAGCTGCAGCTCGATGCGCTTGTGGCTCGTCAGGCGATTCACCGAGAGCCAATAACCCTTGGGATCTTCATACCGGTAGCTGCCGGTTTCGGTCGGGGGGTGGACAACAATCGCTTCTTTACTGAAGATCTTCGCGATCCGCCGTTTGGTGTTTTCCGCATTGCATGCCCAGCGGTCAACGTGTGCGACACAGCGTTTTATGAGATGTCGGTTCACGAGGGTCCAGGCGTCGAAGATCGGCGGCATCCACCAGGCGAGCATTTTCTTCCTTACGTGGTCTTTGAGTTCCCAGAGTTCGTCCAAGGGTCCGTGGACGTACCAGAGATTCGGATGGTTTTTGACGGCGCCGCCGATCGCCCAGTCCGACGATATGATGAACCGGTCGTAGCGCCCCGAGAGATTGAGGTGTCTGAATTTCCACAGTGCTATTTCCTGGCGGAAAGGAGCCTTCGCCGTGAGAGTTCCTATCGAGTGGATGCGGGGGATGACATCGGCAAAACCCATTTCCGCTATCTTCTTGCGGTCGATGTTCGTGGTGTAAATATCGGCATGATAGGCGCGGGCCAGGGCGAAGGTTACGAGTTCCGCCCCCCCGATGCTGTCCAGTGCGTGATGGAACAGGGCCGTGCGCATGGCGGTCATTTGACGGAGAGCGTGGAGAGGATGCCGACGTTGAATACCACCTGGAGCCCGATCACGGCGGAGACGAGAAGGATGTCAAAGTGATCGCCGGCCAGGCCGAATAGCCGGAGAGCTGCCGGTACGATGATGAGGAGACCGCCGAGGACAAGGAGGAGCTTCTGTTTTCCGGCGCGGTAGAACGAATCAATGAAGCTCATCCGTTCTCCGAGTTTCGTTACGGCATACGTTTTAACGAAGAGACCGAGGAAAATGATCTGCACGCCGAGGAGGGGAAAGAAGATCGTCACCGTCGGCCGGTTCAAGAAAGCGGGCAGGAGGCTTCTGGTAGCAAGTTCGGCCGCGCCGAGGAGGAAGAGAGCGCCGCCGACTGCGGCATAGAAGATGAAGGGAGCGAGCATGAGAATGTATTTGATGTTGGCGGTCCCGTCGCGGTACGTTCTGAGCTTCGGGTTGCCTCTTCTCGGCCTGCAATGGATCGGGACTTCGCTGATCTTGAGGCCCGCTTTTTTTGCCTTGATGAGCATCTCGGTGTTGTAGGTGAAGGCGGTGCTCTTGATCTCGCTGTCGAGTTTTTTGAACGTGGCAGTCCTGACGGCCTTGAAGCCGGACTGACTGTCGGAGACCCTGATGCCGAAAAAAACGAAGAGGAGGACGTTGAGGAGGGGAGTCCCCAAAATACGGTGCAGGAGAGGCATGGCTCCGTCCTCGATGTTGCCGTCGAACCTGCTCCCGATCGCGATATCCGAATGATCGAGCGCCTTCACGAGTTCCGGCAGCGCCTCCAGGTCGTGTGCCCCGTCGGCGTCCGCCGAAACCGCCACATCACCGGTCGCCATGTTCAGACCCGCTTTGATCGCGAGTCCGTAGCCCTCTTTGCCGTGCTCCACAACTCTGGCCCCCGCGGCCCTGGCGATCTCGGCCGATCCGTCGGTCGACGAATCGGAAACGATAATCTCCCCGTCGATGCCGTTTTTTTTGAGCGCCTCCAGCGCTTCTTTGACCACTGATCCGACCATGTCCCGCTCGTCTCGGCAGGGGAGGATGATGGAGACTTTCATGGAGTTATGCAACCATTCTATAATCAAAGGAAGCTTATGTCGATTGTACTCGCGCTCGCGCTTTTCCTCGTCCCGGGCTATCTTACGACGCTCTTCTTTCGTTTTATTTCCGGGTTTTTCAAGCGGATCGCCTATGCGCTCGTTCTCGGCGTTTCCTTCGAGGTTATCCTCGGGTTTCTTTTGGCGGCTTTTTATTCGCCGCTCATCCATTACTTTCTCCCGCTCGTTGCGCTTGGTACGCTCATCCTCGGATTTTGGGGGAGGAAAAGGATGTTTGTGGCGAGGGATGAGTGGAAAGCGCTCCACAAACGGGAAAAGATTTTTTTCTGCGTTCTCGTTGTTCTCGCTCTTGCCGCCGCCGTCTTCGTGTTTTATCCCCATTTCGGATATCTTTGGCCGATCCATGCCGACGAATGGGGAGACGTTGCCGCCGTGCAAAGTCTCTTGCGGGGGAGACCTTTGAATACCAATCCGTACGTCGTGATTCACTCCATTGATTACAAGCCGGGCTTCACGAGTCTGTGGGCCGGTGTTATGAGCGGAGGATTGGATCCGATCGGAGCGTGGGTGTATTTGCCGGCGTTCAATATGTTCTTGATCTCGCTTGTCGGTTCGCTCGTGCTCTACGAAAAGACGAAAAATTTCTGGGCCGGCGGACTTGTGTCGCCGTTTCTTGCAAGCCTTCATTCCAGCACGAGCTTCTTGGGGTTATGGTTCTTCGTACCGTCCATCTTTGCGCTCTTCTTCGTTTTGTTTTTGATCGTCGAAGCGCGCGGATTGTTTTTGAAGAGCCGACCCGAACTTTTTGTCGCATGTACGGTTTCCGTTGCTCTTGCGCTCGTGTATTTGCCGTTCTTGGGATTTGTCCTCCTTTCGCTCGTTCCGATCGCCGGAACGTTTTCAAAGAAATTTCCCGTGTTGTTTTTTACCGTTGTTTGTATTGGCCTTGCCGCGATTGTTCTTTTGCTTCTTGCAAGTCCCTACAAGGCATTTTGGTCGTCGGGCACGTTGCCAGACTTGAGCGCATTTTTCGTGTCGAGTACCGCGACGGTCGGTTCGATCGGCTTCTTCAGCTTCTTTGATATCGTTCCGGTTGTCGTATTCATCGCGGCCGTGTTCGGGTTTTGTTTTCTTCGGAAAGAAAAGTGGGCGCGGGTGCTCGCCGCATCCGTCGTCGTCGGGGTTTTGAATGTTACGCTTTTCTATGTTGCCGACGTTTCTTTTCTCGCTTTCCCTCAGCGTTCGTATTATTTTGCTGCCGCTGTCGTTGCCGTTGTAGCAAGCGTTGGCCTTGGGGAAATGCTTGCGAGAATGCATACGGCGGGTTTTTTGAAGTGGGGCGTTGCTCTCGTAGTGCTTGGATTGTCGTTTTGGGGGTATTTTATCTTGATTGCCGGAACTGCCCCGTATCATTTGGTCGGCTCGCAGGATCTGAAAGCGCTCGATTGGCTCAAGAAACAGCCGAATATCCAGTACCAGTTTATTCTTTCCGAACCCTCCATGGGGACGATCATCACGCCTCTTACGGGGGCGGCTGCACCGATCAATTGGATCACCCCGCAGGGGAAAGACAATCGGCAGGATCCGCTCCTTTCCTCATTCTTTGATGTGACCGATTGCAGCACGAAACAGGAGATCCTTTCCGAGCTGAAGACCGGTTTCGTGTACAGCCACATTCCCCAGGCCTGCCCCTTCTTGGAGGAGGTTTACAATGCCGACGGGGTTTTCATCTATCGGAGTATGGTATAATAGAGAAAAGTATGAAAAGGGGAAAAGTTCTGGTCGGCATCTTCGTTGCGACGCTAATGGTTGGGGCGGGTGCTCTTGTCTTTTTCCATGTTCCGTTCGCGGAGCAGGCTCTCGCGAGCGTCGGCTCGTGGTCCGTTTCCAGTTTGACGGTTAATCCTTACAGCTCCTCCCAGGTTTCGTTGCAGTGGAGCTGTTCGCCGACGGGAACCGGCATCAACGAAACCGTGTATGAATACTACTGTACGGGAAGCGGTTGTTCGCCGACGAGCGTTTATACCTCATTCAATTCGACGTGTCCTTCTTCGCCGACCGTGCAATCCATAACCGGTACGGGCAATTTTGCTCCCGGTACCAGCGTGACGTTTCAGGTTTGCACCGGCGGCGCGTACGGCACCTGTACGAACACGGCAAGCGCAACGACGTTACCGTCGAATCCGGGTACTCTTTCGGGAAGCGCTCAGTCCCAAACATCAATCTATCTTTCGTGGGGCGCCTCATCCGGCGCGAGCGGATATTACATTTACCGCAACGGATCGTATCTCACCGCTACGGGGGTGACGAGTTATACCAATAGTGGCCTCACGGCAAACACGGCATACTCATATTACGTTGTTGCTTATAACTCCGGAGGAAATTCTGGTGCTTCCAATACTGTTAACATAACGACATTGCCGAATCCCCCAGCCGTTCCGGGAGCTCCCTCGGTGACGCCGGCGGGACAATACTCAATGTCTCTTTCGTGGGGCGCCGTTTCCGGTGCAACGAGTTACCATATCGCGCGGTGGGCGCCGGGTATTGATATCCAAACGGTGAGCGGAACTTCCTTTACGGATAACACCTATAGCATAACGTGTGGTACATCTTACAGTTACGAAATTGAAGCGTGCAATGCCGGTGGGTGCAGCGGGTGGGGATCGGGAGCTTCCGCAACAACCGATGCGTGTACCCCCGGTCAGCCGAGCAGTGTCTCGGCTTCTCCGACCGGTCAGACGACGGCCAATGTGTATTGGACGCGCAACAGCCCCTACGACGAAAGCGGATTTTTCATTAGCATATCGTACGTAGGCGGTTGGTATGCCTCATCCGGTTCTACATCGGCCGGTATTTCGGGTCTTTCTGCCGGTACTGGGTACACGGGTACCATTCAATCTTATGTAAATACCAATGGCAGGACATATTATTCGCCGGCTTCGAGTTTTTCGGTAACCACCGATGCTCAAACGCCGGGTACGCCATCGGGCGTTACCTTCACATCATATGCGAGTCAAACCTATATTCCGGTTTCGTGGACGCCTACTGCCCCCACCGATCAAAGCGGCTTCGTGGCTACTCTGAACGACAGCGGTTTGGGGATGGTGATGGGGAGCGCCACGGCGGGGCCGTCGGCGACATCCGTGAACGTTCCGATGTCCTGCAGCACCGGCGGCAATTCCAACTATGTCCAGGCGTACGTGAATACGAATAGCCGGACGTATTATTCCGGTACGGGTACCGGCGCTTCGGCTAAAACGTCCGCCTGTACGCCAAGCGCGCCATCGGCGAGCAGTATCAGTGCAAGTTCGATCACCATCACATGGCCTGCGGTTCCACTTGCAACGTATTATCATGTTTCTCAGAACCCGCCGAACTTGGATGTCGGCACCGTGACGACGAATTCATTTACGGCTAGCGGCTTGAGCTGTGCCACATCTTACACATATATGATCTACGCTTGCGACGGACCGAACAATACGACTGGCTGCAGCCCGTGGGGGTCGCCGGCAACCATTACAACGAGCGCATGTCCGGATACTACTCCTCCGACCGTCTCTGCAAGCAATTCCTCGAGCGGGTGGTATAACAGTAGTCCGACGGTGACCGTTTCCGCTTCGGATACCGGCGGATCGGGACTTGCATTTGTAAAGTACACGTGGAATACCAGCCTATCATATTGCTGGGCGTCGGGTACCGCGACTTCGAATGGGGCGAACCTTACGATTCCTGGGCAAGGTAGTAATACACTTTATCTCTGTGCGCAGGATGGTGCGGGGAACCAGGGGACATGGAGCGGAACGTATAACTTAGATACCACTGCTCCGGCAACGCCTTCGATCTCGGCGAGTCCTTCGGGATGGACGAATGGCAATGTCACGATATCGGTTTCCGCTTCGGATACCGGCGGATCGGGACTCAGTACCACCTATTATCGCTGCAATACCAGTAATGCTTGGAGTAGTACTGCTTCTGCATCATTCACCTACCCCTGCTCTCTGACGGGAGGACAGACGGCGCAAGCGTATTCAACCGACAATGCTGGGAACACCGGCGGAACCGGTTCTGTAAATTACTACATTGATACCACCGCTCCGCCATCGCCTTCCTTGAGCCCTGCCTCTTACGGATGGGGGACGGGCCCGGTGACCGTTTCCTTCTCCGCTACCGACAGCGGCGGATCGGGAACCGGCGGCTACCACTACTGCTACACCACGAACGGCTCGACGTGTTCGCCGAGTGCGGCCGGATCGAGCGTAACATTATCCAGCCAATCCCAATACACGGTCTGCGCCAATGCTTACGACAATGCGGGGAACACCGGCGGCACAACCTGCTCCAGTGCGAATGCATACAAGATTGACACCACTGCTCCAGCAGCGCCTTCTTTGAGCCCGACGTCGGCTTTGACTAATAACAGCAATATCACCGTTTCCTTCTCCGCTACCGACAGCGGCGGATCGGGAACCGGCGGCTACCACTACTGCTACACCACGAACGGCTCGACGTGTTCGCCTTCAACCTCGGGTTCCAGCGTGACCTTCTCGTCGGTCAACTCGTACACGGTCTGCGCCAACGCTTACGACAATGCGGGGAATACCAGCGGCACGACATGCTCGAACGCGAACGCGTACCAATATACGTCAGTTTCCGCGCCGAGTTCCTCCGGCGTCACGGTGAACGCCACGCCGGTTTCCGGATTGTCGACTATCAATTCGACGTGGTCGGGGACGGCAAGTGGGTTCAATGTGTATGTCCAAGGAGGGCAGTATTCGACGTCACAGCTCTTGAGCAGCTCGGCAGCGCCGTCTGGGAATACGAATGCCATCAGCCTCCAATGTCCCAGCAGCTACACGTTCTATACGGTCGCCTACAACACGGATAGTTCCTTAGGTGGAGGAACGTCGGCAAGCTGCAGTGGGGCATGGGGGAGCATTCCGAATGCTCAGTGCACGGTAAAGACGACGCAAGTCAAACTTACGACATGCACGCAGGGATTCTTCGGGCAATAAGGATGAAAAGGAATATATGAGCAAGGGAAATAAAAAAGTAACGAGCGGGCTTTTAGGAGGATTGATCCTCGTGATCGCTCTCGTTTTGATCTATCTTTTGGTTCCGCAAAAATCATCCGCGCCATCCGCAAATACCACAAGCACCAATACGAACGTTCCGACGTCAACGCCGGCATCGTCTTCCGCGCCGAGCGCGAATGCGACGTCGTCCGTTCCTCCCGTTTCCGCAACGTCCTCGTATCAGCTCACGATGCCCGACGGCATGCTCCCACTCCATCCGACGGGGGATGCAAAACTCAAGATATTCGGCGTATCTATCACGAAGGATGGTTTTAATCCATCTCTTATTGTGGTAAACCAAGGTGATGGCGTTGCTTTGAGTGTAAAATCGGTCGATGGGACCTACGATATTTTCTTCCCCGCGCTCGGTTCCGGTACCGGTCAGATCGAGGAAGGGCAGAGCACCTTCGTTAGTCTCGTCCCGCCGAAAGCGGGGGAATACGTTTTCGAGTGCCGCACGTATTGTCCGTACGGCAACCGCATAACGGGCAAGCTCGTCGTGCTGCCCCGGTAGAATTTTCTTCCGAAACAAAAAAGAGAGAGTCGATGCATAAATGCATGCTCTCTCTTTTCGTAAGGGCGTCACGATTCTATCCTCCGATGAGGGTAAATGTGACGCTTTGAGTTTTTCCGCTCTTGTACGTGACATCGGCGGAAAAGGTGCGGTTCTCGGTTGATCCCGAGATGTTTTTTATCTCAGTGATCCAGTCATTCATTGCTGCCGCAGGATTACCTTGCGCGGTTATGAAATAAACGCGCTTGGTTGTTACTGTCATGGAGTCGACGGAGAATGAAACCATCTCTGTCGATGAGCTCCACGACATCTTGCGGAGCACGATCGTGATTTTGGCATACTCCTTTGTGGTGGGAGGCAGGATGTTTTCTTGGGTCGCCTTTCCATTGCCCAGAAATACCATGTTCGGCAGACCGCTTCCCGGAGCAGGTGACCAGAAGCTCGATGAGCTTGTGTCGCCGTTCAGGATTTTGGAGATTGCGGAACTCTGGGGGGCAACGGGAGAAGATTGTTCACATCCGGAGATCATGATCGCCGCTACAGTCGCGAACGCGAGAAACAGGAGCTTTTTCATATCAATCAGTCCTTTCTTATATTCACTTTCTAAAAAACTCTCAATTCTACTATGCTGGTATTATACCACTCTTCATTATTTTTGTCAAAATCCCCGCCAACCCCCTCCATTTCCGCACTTCCGGCATCCCGCCCCCTCTCGCCCTCATCCAGCTTCCTCCCGCTCCGTCTTCCCATTCCCGCTCTCCATCCCGCCCCCCGCTCTCCTTCAAAAAATGAAGGCCCCCCGCTCTCCTCTAATTTTTGAAGGAGACCGGGGGGCCTTTAAATCTGTGGATAATTAGAGCTATCTCTTGGTTTCATTCGGTTTAAAATATTTCTATGAGGAGGGGGAGGCTAACCGAAGGTGGGATCTTTCACGTCTATAATCGAGGGGCCGATAAGCGGGAAATCTTTTGTGATAGCGATGATTACTTGCGCTTTATCCATGCGTTATACGAATTCAATGATGAAGATCCGGTTGGCAATATGACCTACGGCTTTGCCAAAAATCCAACCCGGATTTCAATGGTTGATTTCCGGGGTGTTCCATCGTTAAAACCGAAACGTCCAGAGAAGTTGCTTGTCGATGTCTTAGCATTCACTCTTATGTCAAATCATTTCCATCTTCTTCTAAAACAAAGGAAGGAAGATGGGGTTATGAAATTCATGCAGAAGATAGGTGCTGGGTATGCACTTTACTTCAATGAGAAAAATAAAAGAAGCGGTGTTTTGTTCCAGGGTAGATTCAAGGCGGTAGAAGTTACTAACAACGAACATCTGCTTCATCTGCCATACTATATCCACACAAATCCTCTGGATTTAAATACGGATGGTATGGATGAGATTAAATTCCTGGACTCATATCGCTGGAGCAGCCATATGGATTATTGCGGATGGAGAAATTTTCCATCCGTTACCCAGAGAGAATTTCTCTTGGAATGTTTTGACGGTGAAAAAAATTATCGAAAATCGATTGCTCGTTGGGTCAAGGAAAGAAGTAAAAATCTCCGGAAGATTAAGGACGTTGCTCTGGAAGAAGTTGTTGTTTTCTTTTTTATGATTACTTTTGGTTCTCAGTTATTGCTGAGTGTCGACTGAACGGTCATTTGTGGAGTTGGAGAATTCGTGAAAGAAAAATCATTGTTGCTCCACGAGATTCTCGTGAGACTTACCCCTGCGGGGATTATTTTCCATGACACCTCGTCGACCTGTTCGCCGAGAGGACTGTAGAGGGAAAATCCGGAGTTCTGCCTGATGAGGTTGTAAGATTTCGGCCAATAAGCATCGGCGATCGTAGTTGAGCTCGCTTTTGCGATAAGAAAATATCCATGGGGGTTTATTATCAAGCCCTCGAGTCTTTTTGGAGAAAGGAAAGTTGTCTCTTCTCCGGAGATCAACAATCTTTTTATTAAGAAGCCAGTTAAATTTGCTGGTATATCGGTTGGGTTATATAGCTCAATAAATGGTTCACAGAGATCATTTCCCGGAAATATTTCGCTTAGAAGGATTTTGGGGACTTCGCCGCCCGCCGACGCTGTTTGTGGAACGCTGCTCGCCTCATAAAGAAGCTCCTCATTACTCATCATCGAGCTTGTTACCCCCAAAAAATAAGCCGGCAAGTTGGTTTGTGAAAATATAAAAAAACCCAAGGCTACCATTCCGAGGACGATGGAAGATTTTAGTGGCGATCTTTTAGGAGTTTTTTCATCTTCGCGAGTGGCCATGCATTTATGATGTCCTTTTTTTCAGCAAAGCCGCGGCGGGCTTCTGCGATGCCGTATCTCAAGGCTTGAAAATGTGCTGGCATATGCGCATCGGAATCGATGGACATTTTCACGCCCGCCGCAACGCACTTTCTGATGTACTCATCTTTTAGGTCAGCGCGCTCTGGTAGGGCATCTATTTCGAGAATTGTACCGGTTCTTTTGGCGTGGCGTATCAACTCATCCATGTCGACGTCATATGCCTCTCTTCTTTGTATTACTCTTCCCGTCGGGTGAAAAATAACATCGACATTCTTGTTATCCATTGCTCTTTTGATTCTTTCAGTTTGTTCTTCGCGGGAAAGATTGAAATATGAGTGGACCGAAGCTCCCACAACATCCAGTTGAGAGAGTATTGAATCAGGAAGATCAAGTGTTCCATCTTTTAAGATATCGCATTCACTTCCCTTCAGTACTGTCATTCTCTTTCCTTCTAATTTGAGTTTCTTATTGACTTTATCTACCTCCTCCATTTGTTTCTTCATTCGTTTTTCATCGAGTCCGCCAGTCATGGCAAGCCGTTTTGTGTGATCCGTGATTACGATATATTCAAGGCCCTGTTTTATGGCTTCTCTCGCCATCGTTTCTATGGAATCGGATCCGTCTGTCCAGTTCGTTTGAACTTGCAGATCGCCTTTGAGGTCTCTATACCCGATGAGCTTCGGCAGCTTATTTTCTCGCGACAATTCTATTTCGCCGGTATCCTCTCGCATTTCCGGTTCGATATAGTGGAGTCCCAATGCCTTGTACAATTCTTCTTCGGTTCTTCCCGCAACGAAAGTTTCCTTCTTATCTTTCATTTTGAAAAGCCCGTACTCGTTCAATTTCATTCCATGCTTCACGGCGATTTCCCGAAGGGCAATATTGTGCGCCTTCGAGCCGGTGAAATAATTAAGTGCGGCACCGTAAGACTTTCTTGGTACAATACGCAAATCGACATTAAGTCCAGATTTTAATTTGATGGCGGATTTAGTTTCGCCATGTGCCGTTACCTTGACCACCTCGGGCATCCGAACGAAATAGTCCATAACAGGTTCGGCATTCTTTGCAACGACGAGGATGTCGGCATCGCCGATCGTTTCTTTCATGCGCCGAACCGATCCGGCAATGATCGCTTTCTCAACCCCCTTTTGTTTTCGTATATCCTCGGTTATTTCCTCTATTTCCGGCATGATAAATCCCAGAATGAAGCGGCCCGAAGATTTTTCAAGAAAAGTCAGACTCTTCAAGATTTTTTCTTCGCTCTTTTCTCCGAATCCCTCCAAAGCTCTTATTTTTTGGCCTTCCGCCGCTTTTTTGAGATCCTCAACGGTCTTTATTCCTAGCTTTTCATAGAGTTTCTTGATTGATTGAGGACCGAGCCCCTCTACTTTCCGAAGGGAATCCATGTCAATCGGCATTTTTTTCTTCAGTTCTTCATAGTATTTTACTTTTCCGGTTTTAATGAACTCTTCTATTTTCTCAGCGATCGAGATGCCGATGCCAGGAATGTTTTCCAGTGCCTTAAGACCGCCCTTCTTATATATCTCGGAAACATCTTCCTCTAGTCCCTCGATAACCTCGGCTGCCTTTTCGTAGGCACGTGGCTTGAAGGGGATATTGTCCATATTGAGATATTCGGCTATGTCATAGAGGATTTCAGCGATGGATTTATTGGATGCCATTATTTCAATTATACCCCATCCCTACATTGTACAGATTTACTCTTTTTATCCACGGAATCTTTGGCCCCCCGTTCTCCTTGAATTTTTGAGGGAGACCGGGGGGCGGAAATTTTGGGGACAAATTCTATTGATTGTTGAATTTTAATTCTTACAATAAGCGATAGGGATAAGTAAAAAAGAGCAACTCGCAAGGGCGTGCTCTTTTTTGCTTTAAAGGTCTTCGTTTCTAGAAGTTTATGAGAAAAAGTATGAGATTATGGTTGTTTTTGGGGATATTTCTTGGTCTCCTCGTTGTCGGTATTGGCATCTATTTTTTGCAAAATCGCATTCAAGAAGCCGTTGTTACTCCGCTGGAGAATATTTCCTCGCCGGAGGAGCAAGCGACCGCCGTTGCGAAAATACAAAAATGGATAGCTGACTATGAGGCCGAGATGAGGGCGGATACCGTTGGCGGCAAGACGCCAGAGGAAACGCTCCAATTATTTATTGACGCCCTCCGGAAGGGAGATGTGGAACTCGCGGCGGAGTATATATTACTCGATCCAAAAGACCCCAATCTGCGAGAAGAGTGGAGAGCAAGTATTGAGAAGAAAAAAAGCGAGGGGAAGCTGAATAAGATAGCGGATGCACTATCAAAATCGGTTTATGACGCATCGTCGTCAGACGCCGATGTTGCTTGGTTTTCTGTTCTGAACGAGAGTGGTGCGGTTGATTACAGCACTATCCTTGAATTCAATAAGTATTCGGGGATCTGGAAGATAAAAGGCATGTGATATATGAAATATTTTATTTTCATTTTCATATTGGGACTGTTTATTTTCGCGCCAACTGTTTTTGCGTACCGATCGGGAACACACGCGTTTTTGACAAATGCGGCGGTTGACTTTTATAACAAAAATTCTTCTCCCACGAACACCGCGAAGTTTCCCAACTCGCTCAAGAATTACCTCGTCGACGGATCGATTCGGGAGGACGACGCGCCGCGATGGCTGAATCATTTCTATGATCCAGTTTTTCATCGGGGGCTCGCGTACGATACGACGATCGACCCGATTAATGTCGGGACGGATTGGGAAGCGTCGAAGGATTGGGCGAACGACACTCAAAAGCAAAACTCGCTGGTTTATAAAGTTGTGCCGACGATCGCTTCGATTCTCTCGGCGATCGAGAAAGGAAAAATCAGCGAGATCTCAAGCCAGACGGATTTCACGTGGCAGCAGGCAATCGATCTCTGGAATGCCGGCAAGAAAGAGGAGGCAATGTTCGCGCTAGGGCACGTGATTCACCTTATTGAGGACGCAAGCGTGCCGGATCATACCAGGAATGATCCACACGCGACAGGGAGCCCGTACGAAAATTGGACGGCGGAATTCGCGCCCCGGTCGCCGGACGCGAATTTGAGTGAGCGTTTGAAGGGTAAGTTGCCGATTGTCTTGGGCGATCTCGGTTCGTACTTTGATGGAATCGCGGCGTACTCGAATAACAATTTCTACAGCGAGGATACAATTGGTCTCCAGAGCGGATACGTTTTGCCCGAAGCCGACATGTCAAATCTTGATGTCCGGAACGGCAAGTATTACGTGATAGGGCGTGATAATGAAGGAAATCAGCATCCGTTACTGAAAAAGAGTTCTGTTTTTGGGATATTGTTCGACATGAAAGGTGTCACTATCACGACCAATGATGACTTGGTAAAGGAATCTTATTGGTCGCTCCTTTCGACGAAGGCAGTTCAGTATGCGGCTGGGGTTTTGGATTTGTTTTTCAGAACCGTGAAAGCGGCGGAGATGTCAACATCCACAGCGACAAATGTAGAGACTTCCGAAGGCGGCAAAACCACATCGGGAGTTGGGGCGGCGATCATCCCGCAACCGGTTGCATTCACTGATCGGTCGGTTGTGAAAATCGGCGAAAAAGTAATTGAAAGCGGCGAAAATTTCACGCCGCGGGGACAGGTTTTACTAATTTTTGATTTACCAAACGGAAAATCGACGTCGGTGAATATCCAAGCGGATGATGTTGGTGCTTTTCAAAATGTTTATCAAATGCCGCTTGATGCAGTTCTTGGAGTTTATGCGTATTATGCAAAGGATCTCACGACTGGTGCCGTGAGCGGTAAGGTGATGTATTCGGTTGCTTCAGAAATAGAGAAAGTAGCACCTGCAAGCTCGACTACGTCAATTACCTCGGTTTCAGTGGTAACCTCGACAAAAGCTGTCGCGAATACGAAGCAATGCCTATTTGGTGCGAATACCACATTGACGCATACGCCGGTTATTCTCAACGAGGTAGCATGGGCGGGCGGAAGTGAATCGTATGGCTTAAATGCTTCCGACGAATGGTTTGAGTTGAGAAATGTAACGGGTGTGACTGTTGATCTTTCCGACTGGCAGATTTTAAGCAAGAAGGGAAGCGTCAAAGTGGCTTTCCCGCCTGGAGTGACGATACCGTCGTGGAGTTTCTTATTACTTGAACGGACCGACGACAACTCTGTGCCGAACGTTGCGGCGGATATGATCTATACCGGCGGGCTTTCTAATACCGATGATGGCTTGGCTCTTTTCGATGCAAACTGTAAACTTGTCGACCGCGTCGTTGCAGATTCCGAGTGGCCGGCAGGCGATGCATCGCTCCGGAGGAGTATGGAGCGAAAAGACGACCTCTCGTGGTACACGTCCGGAAGTTTCAATGGAAAAGTTTTCGGGACGCCCAGAGCGCCGAATGGCCCCCCGTACATCCCGCCGCAGAATCAAAACCAAGTGATATATATCGGCGGAGGTGGCAGTAGCCAGAACAATTCGAACAATAACAGTGACTCATCCACCTCCTCGCCGCCAGATTTGATTATCAGCGAGATCATGTACAATCCGGTGGGAGCCGATGAGGGGCATGAATGGGTGGAAATCTTGAACAGGGGCACCACGTCCGTCGATCTCGGTGTTCTCAAGTTCCGCGAAGGGGGAACAAACCACGGCTTGATACTGGAAGCGGGCAGTGAAACACTTGCGGCTGGTGGATATGCCGTTATCGCAAATGGTTCCTCAACATTCTTCAATGATTTTCCCGACTTCAGCGGTACTTTGTTCTCGGCTTCGTTTTCCCTCGGCAACAGCGGTGGGGAACTGGTGCTCAAGTACAGCAACGACACGCTTGCAACCACCACTTACTCGTCGTCGACCGGCGCTCAAGGCGACGGAAATTCTCTGCAATTTATCGGCGATACATGGACTTGGTCGCGTCCCACGCCGGGTAGCGAAAACATTCTTGATCAATCGCTTATCGCCGATGAGGCGACGACAACGCCGACATCCACACCGCCGGTCGTTGGGAGCAGTACGGATCGCGTTGTGATAAGCGAAGTGCAAGTTGGCGGCGTCGACGCAGGCGATGAGTTTATTGAACTTTATAATTCCGGTGATCGTGATGTAAATCTATCTGGATGGTCTTTGCAATACCTGAGTGGCAGCGCGGAAGCTGTTTCGAGCTCAACTACCTCAAAAGAAACATTCGGGGTGGAGGATTCAATCAAATCGAAGGAATTTTTTCTCATTGCCCGTGGAAAAAATGACGGTGGAGACGATGGATATGTTGGTACAACCACACCCGACTATTTTTACCGATCATTCAGTCTATCCGGCGGTTCAAATGGTGGAGTAGTTCTTCTGGTTTCTACGACGGCTGATGTAAGTTCGTTGAACGATGGATCAATTGAGAGTAGTCTCTTCTATGGCAACGGGAGTATTTTCGCGGATTTTCATCCAGCAGCGGTTCCGGAACCTTCCGGGAGTTTAGGGCGCAAGGCATTTCGCGATGAGTACTGTTTTTCGGGGCTTCCAGGCGCGGAGGGGGAATTTCTTGGAAAAAATTGTGAAACGGGGGAAAGCGTCGCCGATTTTGAGATATGGCCCGCCGCTAAACCGCAGAATTCGCAGAGTTTGCCGGAACCGCGTTCATCACCAACTGCTCCCGTGCCGATATTGGGGGAAGATGCGATTGCAAAATATGATTTCAATGGCATGACTATTGGATTTGCGTGGTCGCCGTCCCGCGATTCTACAGCTTCACCCTCAGGGATAGTGTATAAGATTTTCGAAGAAAATAATGGCAGTTCCTCATTGTTTATTGCAACGACGACCGTCTCGGCCGCTTATCCGCTCTCGAGGATTGGGGAAACGTATCATTTTTCGATGTCGGCTTTTGATCGGGATGGCATGCCGTCCGCCACGACCGATATGAGCATCGACGCATCGCTTCCAATTCCCTCGAGTTCGGTTGTCTTTTCTCAAAACTCATTTCCGTCGTTTTCTGCTGGCAGTCATTATTCGGACAATTGGTACAAATTAGGAAGAGGTTTTTCCGGCATTCTCCGCACGCTTTTCTTGCGTGGGTTGGTTGATCGGCCGGAATTTTCTTCGTCACATGTCTACCTTCGAGAATTTGAGGACGAAGATTACACGCATGAAGTTGCTGTGTTTACGCTTTCCGATAATGCACCTTTCACAAACGTGGTGCACAATGTGGTCCTCAAAGATCTCGAGGTGGAACTTCATCCTTTTTCCTATTACCGTTTAGATACCTATCAAGATTATCAAAACAGGAGTGTGATCCTCGCGGGCACGACGGCGACCGGTACTGCCATGAGCAACTCTTTCATTCTCGATACCGGTGAAGTTTTCAACTACTATTCTTTTTATCCATTTATGGTTATGGAAGGTGAACCAGGGTTGCAGGTTGATGTTTCCGTTCCTCAAAGGCCGACTACCCCTCAAATTCAATCAATCAACTTTAATGAAAGCAGCATGGCGTTGAATATTTCCTGGTCCACCTCGACCGATCTCGATTCCTTAGATTCGAAGATAATCTACGAATATAACATTACAAACCTTTCTGATTTTCATGAATCCGAGTGGGTGCAAGCCGGATCGAATACATCTTTATCATATCCAGTTTCTTTTCCAAATGAATACAAGATAGGAATACGGGCCGTTGATGATATGGGCCTGATGTCGGATGTGGCTTCGACGACGTGGGAATTCCCTGGCGGTTTTTCTTCTTCCGGAATTCAGCTCGAAGTCAGTTCCGCTGGGTTCTTACCATCGACATTCACAGTGAAAAGCGGATCGGCGATGTCGGTTTCTCTTACTGGTGCCGATGATGAGACCCATGTCTTCAAGTTTGATGATCCATCGATCCAACTCAGTCCGAGTGGCGTTGGTCCCATGATGACAAGAGTTATTACATTTAGTGCTCCTTCCAGTACCGGCGATTATACTTTTCATTGTGATGTTCCCGGACATACTGCAAGGGGAGAGGTGGGAACAATGACGGTGCGGTAGCAATCTTTATTTGGGTTATCCCCAGATTTAAGGGTCCCCCGGTCTCCCTCAAAAATTCAAGGAGAGCGGGGGGCCTACAATTTTTGAAGGAGAGCGGGGGGCGGAATGGGGGCTGTTTGACGGAGAAAAGGGAGTTTGGTAGCGTAAGGGTAGCTCCGCTACTTGTTGGTTTTGGATTTAACCGGCTGAGGCAGGGTGATGCCTCCCCTCAGGCCGGAAGTGCCCGTTCTCGGTAGGAGAGCGGTGCGCGGCCCATGACGCGGCGTACGCGCGTCTGGGCTTATACCTTCTGTCTATTTTTCGCTGTCCATGGGGACGTGGACGCCCGCCGGGACTCGGATGTTTTTTACATCACATCCGAGTCCTTCTTTTTTTGCTATGATAATGAAGTACGTTCCACGTTCCATGAAAGAAATCGTTGCCGTCCTTCCGAATATTAGGAGTTTGCACAATGTCGGGTCCGCTTTCCGAACCGCCGATGCGGCCGGTGTTTCGAAATTATATCTCTCGGGTATTACACCGAAGCCCGTCGATCCCTTGGGAAACTACCGGCGCGAAATCGCGAAGGTCGCGCTCGGCGCCGAACGGACGGTTCCGTGGGAATATGCGCGGTCGACGGCCGCGCTTTTGAAAAAATTGAAGAAAGCGGAATACGCGATCTTCGCCGTCGAGCAGTCAAAAAAATCAATTCCATACTATACCCTCAACCCAAAACCCTACGCCCTCCGCAAGGTTGCGCTCGTCGTGGGGAACGAAGTGAAAGGGCTGCCGCTGGGCATCCTTCGCATGGCCGACAAGATTTTGGAAATTCCCATGCGGGGGAAGAAAGAATCGCTGAATGTTTCGGTCGCGTTCGGCATTGTTGTATTTCGGTTGGTATATAATAAGTAAGGTCTTATGTCAGGATTTTTAAAAGCATTCATCATCCTTCTTGGCGTCGCGATCGGCGTTTCCATGGTGACCATTCCGTACGTAGAGGAGGTGAGCAAGGTTCAAAAGAAGGCGGAAGTAAAGATCAATAATCAGTACATAACTGCAGATATCGCGAAAGATGAGACGACGAGGGACAAAGGGCTCGGCGGCAGGTCGAGCTTGGGCATCAATGAAGGAATGCTTTTCCTTTTCCCTCAAGCGGGGCAGTACGGGTTTTGGATGAAGGATATGGTGATCCCCATTGATCTCATTTGGATCTACCAAGGGAAGATCGTCGGATTCGAACAAAATATGCAGCCTCCGGCGCCGGGGACGCCGGATAGCGCTCTCCAGCAATATCTTCCGCCGTCGCCGGTCGACGAAGTCTTGGAACTTCACGCGGGAAGAGTTTCTTTGTTACAGGCAAACGTGGGCGACCAAGTTTTCATAAAACCGCTCATTCCGACATCGCGAGTATTGCAAAACCCCCAGTAGCGGGGGGATAAAAACACGAATGCGTCCGGGAAATTCATCCTCGGACGCATTGTATGTTGCGCTTATGGTAGGTCGTAGGCTTCCCGGCAGTCGTGACAGAGCGAGCTCGAACACATCGAGACATGTTCGAGGGCGTCCTCGTATGCCGGGGAAGGTGCGGATTTGTCCGGCGTACCGTCCACGATCGTTGCGACTGCAGTCATGCAATCCATGATCATGGCGGCAAGCCACTCATATTTCTTCAGAACCTCGGAAGGCATAGTACGCTCGCGCGGAGCGCCGACTGAAGGAATCGCGTCTTTCTTTCCGTACAGCCATTTTATTTTGACGTACGGCTGCAATCCATTCCCTCCGAAGAACCTTATCTTCATTCCCCAAATGTCGTTCCGTACCCCTCCTTCGGTCGGTACCTTGAAGTTGGTGAATTCCGCGAGCCGTGCGACATCTTGGAGAAGGAGCTTGTAGCGTACGATTTCTCCTTCCACTTCTCCTTCGGGATTCCCGAAGCTCGACGGCAGCGCCGACTGGACGACGTTTTTGAAGAATGACCGATAAAACTTGAACTCGCCGGTGCCAAAGGGGAACGTCCCCGTTTCACCGACGCCGTACTTCTGCATTCTCACTTTTTCGTTCGGTCTCACAGTGCCTCCTACGGGTTGTGTGAACAAAAAGGTCTGATTCCATAATAAGGTCCACTTGCTTGACCGGTCAAGAACGCAAACCTAGAATGAATATATGGCAAAAGTCGCAATCAACGGATTCGGAAGAATCGGCCGACTGTTTTTCAAGCAAATATTCGGCGAACAAGGCGTCGAGATCGTCGCCATAAACGATCTGGGGAGTCTGGAAAACCTGGCATACCTCCTCATGTACGATACGGTGTACAAAAAGTATGAGAAACAGGTTGAGACGAAAGAGGGAAAATTGATCGTCGACGGAAAGGAGATCGCGTTTCTCCAAATTAAGGATCCGACAACGTTGCCGTGGAAGGCGATGGGTGTCGATATCGTCGTCGAGGCGACCGGCATTTTTGCCGAGTTCCAAAAGGCGAAAGTGCATCTCGAGGCCGGCGCGAAGCGGGTCGTCATCACGGCCCCCGCGAAGGACGAAGACGGGCCGGAAGGGAAAACGGTTTTGATGGGCGTGAACGAAGACGAGGCAAAAGGCGTCGTTTTGACGTCGAATGGTTCATGCACGACGAACGCGACGTCTCCGGTCATCCAAATCATGTCGGAAAGCGTCGGCGTCGTGAAAGCGGTTCTTGCAACGACGCACAGCTACACTGCAACGCAATCCATCGTCGACGGGCCCGTGAGGGGCCACGATTTCAGAAGGGGACGGGCGGCGGCGCAGAACATCGTTCCTTCGACGACGGGAGCGGCGATCGCCGTCACCCGCGCCGTGAAGGAACTTCAAGGGAAATTCGACGGCATTGCGCTCCGCGTTCCGGTCGTTTCGGGATCGATCGCCGACATTACGTTCGTCGCAAAACGGAAAACGACCGTCGAAGAAATCAATGACATCTTCCGGAAGGCGGCGGCATCGCCTCGTTGGAAGGGGATCATGAACGTCGTCGAGGATCAGGTGGTCTCGTCGGACATCTTGGGAGAACCGTACGGCGCGATCGTCGACTTGAATTTTACGAAGGTCGTCGACGGGGACCTCGTGAAAGTTCTTTCGTGGTACGATAACGAAGCCGGGTACGTGTCGACTCTTGTGAGACACGTCAAAATGCTTGCGAGCATCAGTTGACTTAGGTTTTAATTTATGTTAAAACAAAAACGTCCCTTAGGGGGCGTTTTTGTTTAAAAAGTTCGATCTTTTACATATTCATTAAGGAGAAAGAAGTGAAGAAAATTGTTTTTCTGTTTTTTGTCATCTTTTCCGTTTCTGCGTTCGCGCAGGAGCGGATGGTTGCCAAGGCGTCGAGTGCAGAGCTTGAGGCTGTCGGCATAACGGGAAGCAAAGAAGTGTTCCCCGGTTGGCGGGCCTTTTCGACAAGCGATACGACAGCCGTCGCACGCGCGTTGAAAAATGCAGGGCTCTACAGTGAAATAGACCGGAAGGAAACACTCTACGGCGCGGAGCCGGACGTAACGGCAGGGAGCGGAACGTTTCAATGGTGGATCACGGCAAATGCCGGCTTGTGGCATGGCAGCTTTTTGAATGCCTGGAAGATAACCACAGGGAGTCCTTCGGTGAAAGTCGGGATCATTGATTCCGGCAGTCCTTTGAAGGACGGCGTTTGGACGAGTTCGGTCCTTGACAGTTCCCGGTTCATCGTCGGGCCGAGCTTCGTGAATGCAACCGACACACCCGTCGATTCCGATTGGGTAAATACCGACTATGCGGGGCATGCTACCCACGTTGCCGGGATCATTGCTGCATTGCCGAACGACAGCGTCGGTGTTCAGGGGATAGACCAACAGTGCAAGGTGGAGATTTACAAATCGTTCACCGAGTACGGCTGGGGATACAATTCCTCGATCGCCGATGCGATCTTCCGGTTGACGGGAGATTCATGCCGCATTGCCAATATGTCATTTGGCAGCCCGTGGTATTCCCGGATGATCGAGGATGCCATGCGGTATGCCACGAATCGGAACGTACTGTGCGTCGTTGCCGCGGGAAATGACGGCAATGAAGTTCAATCGTTCCCCGCGTTTTCCAGCCGATTCACGACGTACAGCGACAGCGGCATGTCGGGAGTTCTCTCCGTTGGATCGATCGATCCCAACGGGAACGTATCTCTCTTTTCCAATCGGGGATATTTCGTCGATATCTATGCTCCCGGGGGAAGCGGAGTCGATTATCCGTCCGACAGTACCGACATCTTGAGCACGTGGCCGAGCTACTACGTGCTCCTTGATGATACGACGAACGGAAAGCCGGTGGTCAAGAATTACCAATACCTCGCGGGGACGAGCATGGCAGCGCCCATGGTCGTCGGCACCGCGAGCTTGATGCTTTCGGTGAATCCGAAGCTTACTGCGGCGGAACTGAAAAAGATCATCTGTTCGACCGCCGACACCATTGAAACATCAAGCGGACCCGTGCCGGTTTTGGATCCCGAAAGAGCCGTCCAAGGAGCGAAGAACTTCGATGCGGTGATGGCAGTGCGGTCGGAAACCTCAATGCCTTCCGGCTTTGCGCTCCACCAGAACTATCCGAATCCTTTCAATCCGACGACGATCATTTCGTTCGACCTGCCGAAAAGCGGAGCGGTATCCCTCAATGTTTACAATGCATTGGGAGAACTCGTTCAAACGCTCGTCGGGGGGCAGCTTTCGGCGGGAAAACATGGGGTTTCCTTCGACGGTTCGCGCTTGTCATCAGGGGTCTATTTTTATCGGCTCCAGGCAGGCGGTTCAGTCTTCATTAAGAAGATGCTTCTCCTCAAGTAGCTTTGACGGGGGAATTTTCATGGTTCATGGAAATTCCCCCTCTTTGTTTTTTTGGCGCTCCGATTATAAAATGAAGAGGTATGATGATTTACATCGGGGCGGATCACCGGGGATTCGATTTGAAAGAAGTTTTGAAAAACAGCCTGAAGCTCGCCGGCTACTCGGTGATGGATTTGGGAGGTACGGTAAAAGACGAGAATGACGACTACCCTGCGATCGCGATGAAGGTTGCGGAAAAGGTAAGCTCGGAAGTCGAGACGGCGCGCGGCATTCTTATCTGCGGTTCCGGCGTCGGCGTCTCGGTCGTTGCAAATAAATTCAAGGGCATCCGCGCGGCGCTCGTAGGGAACCCCAATCAAGCATTCGATTCCCGAAACGACGACAATGCGAACGTGCTTGCGCTCGGTTCGAATTACCTCGATGAAGAAACGGCAAAGAAGATCATCGTCACGTGGCTCGAAACGCCGTTTGCTTCCGACGAGCGGTATAAAAGGCGGATCGAAGAGATCTCCGCATTGGAAGTCAAGATGTTCAAAAACACCGAGGCTGAATCCGAAGACGGATACTGACACTCCTATGAATGTGACCCCTTCGATAAACTTTTTCGACGAGCAATCGGTTCGGGGGATCATCCCGAAGTTAAAAATCCTCCGCGAGCGGGGGGTCGATATGGTCCACGTGGACGTTTCGGATGGAAAATTTACGAAAGCGCTCATGGGTCTCACTCCCGCTTTTTTCGATTCCATCATCGGTCCAGATTTTACATTTGAATTGCATCTGATGGTGCAGGACGTCGGAGTATACCTTAAGGCTTGGTCATCTTCGAAAAATATCGGCGCTGTCGTCATTCATCCGGAATCGGATTTCGATTTGGCCGACGTCCGCGAATTTTGTTCGGCAAGGAAGGCTGCTCTCGCCTGGAGCTTGAAGCTCGACGGCAACTTGGAGGATTTCATCGACATGGTCGAAGTTTCGGGCGCAACGACGGTCGAGCTCTTGTCGGTCCCCATCGGCTTTTCGGGCGGGAATTTTGATGAATCCGTTTTAGAGCGGGCCGTGTTCATAAAAAAGGTGCACCCCGATTTGAAGGTCTTCATTGACGGGGGAGTAAACGAGAAAACGGCAGTTCTCATGAAGAAAAACGGAGTCGACGGGATCGTAACAGGCTCATATCTCTGGCACAGTTCGGATGTCGGTTTGGCTTATGATACACTAAAGGGTATATGAAAAGACCGAAGATCATTTTTGTAACGGGCGGGATCATTTCCGGCATCGGCAAGGGGGCTTCAGCAGCCTCCATTAGTTTTCTTTTGAGGTCGCGCGGCTATCGGATCTTCCCCATCAAGATGGATCCGTATCTCAATAAAGATGCGGGCACAATGAATCCGTACCAGCATGGCGAGGTCTTTGTGACGGAAGACGGAGCGGAAACCGATCTCGATTTGGGTCACTATGAGCGGTTTTTGAATATGAATTTGGATAAGTTTTCCAATTTCACGACTGGTTCGGTCTATTCGACCGTCATGGACCTCGAGCGGCACGGGGACTTTTTAGGAAAGACCATCCAGATCATTCCGCATGTCACGAACGAGATCAAACGGAGGATTATAAAGCCGGCGGAGGAAAAGAAGGCCGACATCGTGGTGATCGAGATCGGAGGAACGGTTGGCGACATTGAAGAAGAGCCGTTCCTCGAAGCGGCACGGCAGATCTACGGCGAATACGGTGAAGAAAACGTTTTGTTCATCCACGTGGTGAAGATCGATTACGTGTTTCCTTCGGAAGAAGAAAAGACCAAGCCGATCCAGCAGTCGGTGCGGACCCTCCGGGAAGTCGGCATCCACCCCGATTTCTTGATCGTACGATGCAAGAATGAATTCGACGGCGAGATCAAGGAAAAGATAAGCATGTTCACGAACGTGCCCCTCGACCATATCGTCGAAGCGCCGAATGCGGGGAGTATTTACGAAATTCCGCTGAACTTCAGAAAAAAGAGACTTGACGAGAATATTCTGAAATCGCTCGCCTTGCCGGTTAAAAAATCGGACATCACTCCGCTCCAGCGGAGGATCAAAAAGATGAAGGGGATCACGAAGACGGTCAAAATCGGCCTCGTCGGGAAGTATGTGGTGAACCCAGACGCGTACCTTTCCGTCATTGAAGCCGTCAAACACGCGGCCCTCGAAGCGGGCGTGAAGGCCGACATCGTTCAAGTCGATTCGGAGCGGGATGATGTTTTGAAACATGTGAAAAACCTCGATGGCATCATCGTTCCCGGAGGTTTCGGCAGGCGCGGCATCGAAGGAAAAATAAAGGCGATCAAGTATGCCCGGGAAAACAAACTGCCCTTCTTGGGATTGTGCCTCGGCCTCCAAGTCGCGGTCATCGAATTTGCACGCCACGTTGCCGGTCTCGGGCGTGCGAACAGCACCGAATTCGACTCCCGGACGCCCAATCCGGTCATCGATATCATGCCATCCCAGAAGAGCGTGAAAGACCTGGGCGGAACGATGCGTTTGGGCTCGTGGGACATGGAACTTGTGAAAGGGACGAGGGCGTACGAGATCTACGGCGGTCCCTCCGCGAAGGAGCGGCACCGGCATCGCTATGAAGTGAACCCCGCATACCACGATGTCTTGGAAAAGAACGGGCTCGTTTTTTCGGCATGGTCAAAAGACGACGACCGGCTTGTCGATATGGTGGAACTCCCGGATCATCCGTTCTTTGTCGGCACGCAAGCGCATCCCGAGTTTAAGTCGAGATTTTTGGTTCCGCATCCGCTCTTTGTGGCGTTCATGCGCGCCGCCGCGAGAAAAAATCTTAAATCCTAAGCACTAAATCCTAAACAATATCAAAATTCCAATATAAGAAATCACAAACACGACGTTTTGAATTTTGAATTTGGGGCATTGGAATTTATTTAGGATTTAGAATTTTGAATTTAGGATTTTCGCGCGGTTGGCTATACCAACCGTGCGTTGTATAATTGAAATACATGACGCCGATCCATGATGAAAAATTGAAATATTTGGAAGAGACCGCGAACAGAATTCGTGAGAAGATCATTGAGATGCTCCTCGAGGCTGGCTCGGGACATTCGGCGGGACCCCTCGGCATGGCAGATGTTTTTACGGCATTCTATTTTCACATCTTGCGGCACGATCCGAAAAACCCGTTGTGGCCGGATCGCGACCGGCTGGTGCTTTCGAATGGCCATATTTGCCCGGTGCTCTATGCATCGCTTGCATACGCCGGTTATTTTCCTCTCGAGGAACTCATGACGCTCCGAAAGATCAATTCCCGCCTCCAGGGGCATCCGCATCGGGGTGTTTTGCCGGGCATTGAAACGACTTCCGGTCCTCTAGGGTCGGGACTTTCCCAAGCGATCGGGATGGCTTTGACGGCGCGTCTCGATAAAAAGAAGTACCGGATCTACTGCCTTATGTCGGATGGGGAACACGACGAAGGGAACGTTTGGGAAGCAGTGCTCTTTGCCGGCAAGAATAAATTATCCAACCTCACGGTCGTCATGGATCGGAACAATATCCAGATCGACGGGTTCACGGAAAACGTGATGCCGCTGGAACCGCTCCGCGAGAAGTACGAATCATTCAATTGGCACGTCTTGGAGATCGACGGCCATAATATGGAACAGTTGGTGGATGCCGTTTCGGAAGCAGAAGCAATTTACGAAAAGCCGACTCTCATCATTGCTCATACGATTCCGGGGAAGGGGGTCAGTTTCATGGAGAACGATTTCAATTGGCACGGCAAGCCGCCGAACAAAGAAGAAGCAAAAAAAGCCCTTCATGAGCTCCGGACGCTCGGCCGGAGAATAAAATCGGAACATGAATAATCATCCTTTGGTGAGAAAAATCTATCTATATCTCTTTTCCCTCATTGGTTTGGTCCTGGCGGTGACGGGTTTGGTGCGCCTTGTGGATTTGGGCTTGCGAAGCTTCGTTTTTACCGCCGCGGACCAGTACAGTCCGTACCCGGCGACAGGGCCGGCAGGAAATGGACCATCGGCCGCCGAACTCCAAGCTTACCAAGACCAGCAAACGACCTCTAACCGCGAGCGCGAGGCATCGGAATCCCTTGCGTTCCTTATCGTCGGCATTCCGCTCTATTGGTATCATTGGAGGATCATTAAAAAGGAAAAAACAAATGTTGAATAATAAATTGAAATTGAACCCGAAGATCTTCGATGCGGACGTAGAGCAAGTTCCCATCCGGAACGGATTCGGCGAAGGCCTGCTTTTCTTGGGAGATCACAATGCAAATGTCGTCGCGCTCTCGGCCGATCTTACGGAATCGACGCGCACGGAAGCGTTTGCAAAGAAATTTCCCGACCGCTCTTTTGAGGTCGGCGTTGCCGAGCAGAACATGGCGACCATTGCTGCGGGTCTCGGCATATCGGGGAAAATCCCTTTCATTGCATCATATGCGACATTTTCGCCGGGCAGGAATTATGAGCAGATCCGGACGACGATCGCGTACAACAACTCGAACGTAAAGATCGCAGGCCATCATGCGGGGGTTTCCGTCGGCCCCGACGGCGCGACGCACCAGGCGACGGAGGATATTGCGATCATGCGCGCCATGCCGAATATGTTGGTATTCGTACCGTGCGATGCGATCGAGGCGAAGAAAGCGACCATTGCCGCCGCGGCTATCGACAGCCCGGTCTACATACGGTTTGCGCGCGAAAAAAGCGCCGTCGTTACAACCGAAGAAACGCCTTTTACGCCGGGGAAAATCGATGTGTTTTGGGAATCGCGGAAGCCGCAGGTTGCGATCATCGCTTGCGGTCTTTTGATGCGGAATGCGCTTCTCGCGGCAAAAGAATTGGAAAAAGAAAAGATCGGCGTTTTGGTTTTGAACAATCATTCCGTAAAACCGATGGATGAAAAAGCGATCGTGAAGGCAGCGGAACGGACGGGCGCCGTCGTGACCGTCGAGGAGCATCAGATCGCCGGAGGTATGGGAAGCGCCGTCGCGGAGATACTCGCGAAGCATCATCCGACGCCCATTGAATTCGTCGGAATGCGCGATACATTCGGCGAATCCGGTCCGCCGGAAGCCCTCATCGAAAAGTACGGCATGGGCGTCAAGGATATTAAAGACGCGGTAAAAAAGGTTATTTCAAGGAAATGAAGGATATCATCGCCATCGGTTCGGTTACGCGGGATAATTTTCTCGACGCGAACGATCTTTCTTTAGAACGCTATCCGAAAACCCCTTCCGGCAAGGCGTTTTTGTTGCCCCTCGGCGATAAGCTCGACGTCGGCCCTATTTATCAGACGATCGGCGGGAATGCTGCGAATGCTTCCGTTACGTTTGCGCGGCAAGGCCTTGAAGCAGCGTGCGTAGGACACGTGGGAAATGATGAGAACGGCGAAGCGATCGTCCGGCAGCTGAAAAAAGAAGGTGTTGCAACGGGCATGGTGACCGTCGACCGGAAACTCCCAACCTCCTTTTCGGCACTGCTTTTAAAAGGAGGAGAACGGACGATCCTCAACTATCACGGTTCATCAAATGATTTTTCGACTACCGACATCAATTTCCGTGCCATGAAAGGCGCGTGGTGGTACCTCTCGCTCGCCGGGAAATCGGAGAAGATGTATGCAAGGCTTCTCGACTTTGCGTGGAAGAACAGGATCGCTGTTGCGTTCAATCCGAGCGGGTATCATCTCGAGCACGGCCGTTCGGAGATTCTTCGGTCACTCAAGAAAGTATCATTTCTCAGTTTAAACGAAGAAGAAGCGGCGATCCTGACGGGTATCCCGTTCAGCCGCGAACGCGAGGTTTTCAAGAAACTCGACGATCTTATGAGTCCGGGGATCCTCGCCGTCACGAATGGTTCGAAGGGTGCCACGGTTTCCGACGGCACATTCATTTACCGTGCCGGAACGTTCAAAGAAAAGAAGCTCGTCGATCGGACGGGCGCCGGTGACGCTTGGGGATCCGGGTTCGTGGCGGGGCTTTTCGGGAACGGCGTTACGCTTTCGAATTTGCATCGTGCGACAGAACGGCAGATTGCGGAGGCGGTCCGCATTGCTTCGGCCAACGCAACATCCGTCGTAGAGCGCGTCGGAGCAACGGAAGGAATCCTTACGAAAAGAGAACTTGGTGCACCGCGGTGGAGGAATTTGAAGATAAAAATAGAAAAGTTATAATTACAAAAATCCTAAGCCCCAAATCCTAAATCCTAAACAAATCCAAATGTTCAAAATTCAAAAGATACGTTTTGGTCGTTGAAATTTTGGATTTAAGTATTATTTAGGATTTAAATATTAGGATTTAGAATTTAAATAGCCTATGACTTCAGCTGACAAAATAGCGAAAATATTGAGGACCGATAAGGATTATATCGAAAAGATCGAGCGTCATTTCTCCGAGATCACAAGAAAGGAAGGTGTCATGGATGCGATCATGGCGGAGAATGAAAAGAAAATGTCCGATCGGCTATCGCGCCTCGATGTGGACCGAAGTGCCGGTGCGAAGGAGATCTACGATGCCTTGATATCGAAGATAGAGGCTGACAATCACGCCGTATCCATCGCACTTAGCAATCCGTCACTCACAAAAATGAGCGACTATGAGGGCATTGTGGAAGCGATTAAAAAAGTGAAGGGGGTAGAGCGTGGGTTTTTTTTGAAGAAGGAGAAGGCGATCGAGTTTCTGAAGAAAGAACCGCCGAAGAAGGTACTCGAGTTTCTGAAATACGATTCGGTTGACGCAATGCTCGAGCACGAGGACCTTTTCGAGGTCATGAGCGCCCTCCGCTTCATCGAGGGGAGCGAGTGGCTGAACGGAACCTTTTTTAAGCAGTACGAAACGTTGATACCCTCCGACTTCGAGGAGCGGGAGATCGTCATTCGGCCGCTCCCGGAAAAATGGGGTCCGGCAGCTCAAGAGTTTGTCAACAAGAAGTGGCACAATATCAGTCACCTGAAAGAAATGGGCGTTGTGTTCGTCATTCCGCTTTCACTCGGCATTTCGGGCGAACTTTTGCGGATGATGGCTTTAACTTTCCACTATTTGAATGAAATTCCGTTCTACTCCGACATGATCAGGCGATCGGCGGATCTCCAGGAAACCTTCGCGGCGAATCTCATTTCACTCCTTCGGGGGGATGTTCTCGACCGGCATATGCCGGAAGGAGAAAAAACACTGTGGCTCGTCGTTCAGCGGTATCTTACGAAGGATGATGAGAACGAATGGCGGCTCTTCGTGCCGCATTTGAATCCAGAGGCGATCCATTGGGCGAAGGCAGGACACGATATCATGAAACTGGGTGAGGTTTTGAATCATGAAGGCGTGGATCTGAGCTTTTGGGCGGATCTTGACTGGGTCGGCGATTTCTTCAAGGATGAGCTCGGCGAAGATACGCTTGTGAGCTTCAATCTTGTCGACACCGTGATGAGCTTGGTTGAAGAGAAGGAATCGATCAAATTCATGTACCATCACCAGGAAGCGCTGTGGAACCAGATCTTCGCTTCGTACTTTTCGTTCGAGGAGATGGAAAAATTCTCGAAAGATTACCTTTTGCAGGGATACTTCGAGATTTGAGCGGAACGGGAATTCCTTCCCTACCGGCACCGGGCGTTCGCTTGCTCCAGCGGCAAGCACCGCCCTGCGCTCTCGGCGAAAAATCCGCCTCCTCGGCGGAACCAATCTTTTTCGCCTCCGAGAGCTGCCGCACGGAAAGAAACTCCCGTTCCTTATTTTGTTGTAATATAATGAAGAGATGAGGAATTTATTGAATACCCTCCAATGGGCGGAAAAAAAGAGAGTTGCGGTACCGCATTTCAACATTGCGGGCTACGAGCAATTCAAGGCGGTTGCCGAAACCGCGCGGGAATTGGATTTGCCGGTCTTGATTGGCGTTTCGGAGGGGGAGCGGAAATACTTGGGCGTCAAGCAGGTCCATGATCTTCTTACAAGCTACAATGAAGAGTACGGGGATAAGGAAAACGACGGGGGATTTTGGCTCTTTTTGAATGCCGACCATACGCACGATCCAGCGCTTGCAAAAGAAGCGGCATCCGCTGGTTTCGACGAAGTGCTTTTCGACGGCGGAAAGTTGCCGCTTGACGAAGACATCAAGCAAACCGGGGAAGTCGTGAAAATGCTCAAAAGCATCAATCCTGCGCTCGTCGTGGAGGGTGAAATGGGGTATATTGGGTCGGATTCAGAAATGTGGGACAAGATCCCGGAAGGCGCGGCGCTTTCGCCCGACGCTCTTACAAAACCGGAAGACGCCGCCCGTTTTGTTTCCGAGACGCGCGTCGATATGCTCGCACCTGCCGTCGGGAACGTCCATGGAATGTTTCGCGGCGGCCACGATCCTCGGCTCGACATCCAGCGCATCAAAGCGATCAAAGATGCAACAAAGGTTCCCTTGGTGCTCCACGGGGGGAGTGGTACCGTCGATGAGGATTTCACGGCGGCAATCGACGCAGGCATCACCATCGTCCACATTTCGACCGAAATCAGGGTCGCATGGCGGAAAGGCGTCGAACGCGGATTGGAAGAAAAGCCGGATGAAGTTGCTCCGTATAAGATCATGCCGGCGGCGATCGAAGGAATGAAGGCGGTCATCGGGGCAAGGATGAAATTGTTCTACAAACAATAATGGCGATCCTCATCGCTCTCAATGCGATCCTCATCGCGGCACTTGTTTTTCTCCTTGCGTCGCTCATTTATTCACAGCGCGCCGGTGCGCCGTACGTCCCCATCGAACGGAAAGCAATGCGCCGCATATTGGAGTGGGGAAACCTTGGCTCACAGGACGTCGTTTTCGATTTCGGGTCGGGGGATGGCAGAGTACTTTTTGAGGCGGTGCGTCGTTTCGGCGTCCGCGCCGGGATCGGCTACGAGATCTCGTGGTGGCCATATGCGAAGTCAAAGCTGTGGATACGCTTCGTCGGCGCAGGGAACAAAGTGCGGATCGAACGGAAAAGCATTTTTGGCATTCCCAGCGACGTTTTCGAGGAGGCAAACGTCTTTTATGTCTATACTTCCCCGGAAACAATGAAAAAGCTGGCTTCGACCGAGTTTTTAAAAATGAAACAAGGTTCCAAGATCATATCACCGTCGTTCAGAATCCCGGAGGACGATCACACCTTCCGCCTCATTGATTCGACGGATATTGGTTGGCATCGGGTTTTTCTGTACGAGAAAATAGGGTAAATGACCGAATGTCAAATTTGAACTTTGAGCTTTGGCATTTTTTCGGGTAGAATCTATTTATTATGGAATCCCAAGACATTAAAAAAATCATTCTGGAGGTTCGTGCGGGTACGGGCGGCGACGAAGCATCGCTTTTCGCGGGTGATTTGGCGCGTATGTACCAAAAATATGCGGCAAAGAAGGGATGGACGTTTTCCATTCTCGATGCTTCCGAATCGGGAGCGAGAGGATATAAGACTTTGATCGCGGAAATGGGCGGTCAGGGTGTGTACGATGCCTTACGGCAGGAATCGGGTGTTCACCGCGTACAGCGGGTTCCGGTCACTGAGCGGCAGGGGAGGATTCACACATCAACGGCGTCCGTTGCGGTTCTGCCAATCGTTGAAGCAAAAGCGGTTGAAATAAAAGAAAGCGATCTGGAGGTCACTTTTTCCCGGGCAGGCGGCCCCGGCGGCCAGAATGTGAACAAAGTGGAAACGGCTGTCCGCATCCTTCACAAGCCGACGGGTATCGTTGTCTCGTGCCGCTCGGAGCGATTCCAGCATGCGAATCGCGAGAAGGCAATGGAAATCTTGCGGGCAAAACTTTATGAAATTGAGCAATTGAAAGCGACCGGATCGATCGATGAATTGCGCCGCGCTCAGATCGGTTCAGGCGACCGATCGGAAAAAATACGGACCTATAATTTCCCCGAAGACCGGATCACCGATCATCGGATCGGGAAGAAATTCCACAATATCGAAAAGATCATGGAAGGGGATTTTGACCCCATCGTGAAAGCCTTCGCGAAGTGATTTCTGCATTTCTCGCAAACACGCGTCGGTCTTCCCTGCGAGAAAACCGCGCTCGTTCTCAACCTCGCTCTCTCGCTCCGCTCGAACCGTGCCCGCTCGGTTTTCGAAACGGTTTGTTCAAAATGCAGAAATCACTTCTTTATTAATAAAGTAATAATGTAGCTGACGAGTGTTTTTTCGTGCGGCAGCTCTCGGAGGCGAAAAAGATTGGTTCCGCCGAGGAGGCGGATTTTTCGCCGAGAGCGCAGGGCGGTGCTTGCCGCTGGGGCAAGCGAACGCCCGGTGCCGGTAGAAAAGAACACTCGTCAGCTAGCTCCCTTGGCTGTTCAAGACGTCGATGTCATTCTGGTAGCTGTTTGCCTGATCGACGACCGGCTGGCCGTACCAGAAGCGGTACGTATACCAGTTGCCGCCCGCGTAATACTTGGCTGCTGCACACCGTTCGAGAAGCGTTTGGTAGGGAGCGACGCTTTGATTTGCCTTGGCATAACTTACGCAGCTTGCGGATGAGAGAAGATCCTTCATAAGAAGCCCCGTCGCAACGAACGCGTCGGAATTGTTCCAAGGGTTTGCGGGATTGTCGCCCGTGATCTGCGAAATTTGAGATGCGTACAAATTCCACGTCGATGGTATGAATTGAGCCGGTCCCATGGCTCCGCCGTACGCGCCGTCGGAGTTCGGGCAAGAAACGTATGCGGATTGCGAATTCGGGTCGATGTTGAGGGACTGAAGGAGTTTCAAAAATACCGGCACGTCGCGGGTGGGGTTCATTGCCGTGGTATACGAGCATTTTCCGACGTTTTGTCCCAAGGCGGACTCGCGGTTCAAAATGGCGAGAATGAGCGCAGCTCGAACGCCGGTCGCTCCTTCGGCGAGCTTTGCGTAGTTGTATGCCTGTTGGAAGGTCAATTGTCCGCCGCCCAAGAGCTGGAAGATGCGGTTCCGTATTTGAGCCGCCGTTTCTTTGGTCTTCGCGAGGATTTTTTGATAAGCGGCCTCTTGGCCTTTCGTTTGTTTTAAGAGGGTGGTTTTTTGGCTTTGCGTTGTTTGAAGAGACGACTTTTGCGCGGTTTGAATGCTCTTGAAGTTTTGGGTGTCGGAAAGTTCACCCGTCAGCGTTTGCTGCTGGGCCACAAGCTGATCTCTCAATTTTTGTATTTGGTCCAATTCATCCCGCATATTGCTTTGGGCCAGAATGATGTTATCGACATTCGAAAAGAAGTCGGAGAGATTGTTGTTGGCAAGGAGAATCTCCAAGAGATTTTGATTGTCACTTTCGTAAATGGCTTGGATCGATGACGCAAGAGCATCCTTGTTGACGTTGATTTGATTCTCAGTTTGGTTTATTTGGCTTTGGGTGTCCGTGATGTCGCTCGAAAGCTGCGTGAGTTTCAAGTTGACCGCTTTTATTTGGAGATTGATCTGGGAGATTTTTGAATTGAGATATTTGATCTCACCGCTCAACGTGCTGCCTTGGGCTTGGTATTTGCTGATCTGCTGTTGCTGCTCTTCGATTTGATTCTCGAGATCTGCAAGCTGCGCTTCCAAGGCTGCCCGTTCAGCTTGAGTGTCGGTCGTCGTGGCGGTCGAAGTCGCTGTCGGAGCTGCTGCGGTCGAGGAAGCAGTTTCAGCGTGTGCGTTGAAAAACCACGCGCCCAGAACGAGGAGCGCGCAAGCAAAAAGCGAAAATGTCCTTTTCTTGGTCATCTTCCTATATACTAACAAAAAAAGCGCCCGATTGTTACCGGGTGCTTTTCTTTCTTCATTTCCCTTATTTATTTTCTTCCGTTCCTGCTTCTGTCCCAGGGGTTGTTTCCGTTGCGGTTGCTTCCGGAGCCGGCGGCGGAGTTTCCTCCTTTTCCTCCTTCATTTTATTGACAATGACGATCACCGAATCTTCCGGTGACATCACTTTCACTTCTTTTCCAATGTTCAAGTCCTTGATGTGGATGGCATTCCCTTCGTCAACAAGGCCCCCTACATCGATCTCGAACTTATGCGGCAAATGATCCGGCGTCGCCGAAACCTTTATTTCATTCATGACTTTCACGACGATGAGACCCTTCTTTATGGCCGGGGCCTCGCCCGTGAGTTCCACCGGAATTTCTGCTTCTATCTTTTCGTCCATGTTGATCTTGTGGAAGTCGACGGTTGTAACTTCGTCCTTCAGGTGGTCGAAGTGAACGTTGGAAATGATGACGGGGAATTTTTCTTTATCGTCGACCGTAAGCGTCACCACGGTGTTTTCTCCGGCTTCTTTGAAGACTTTCATGAAGTCGCGCGATCCGACGGAAAGGTGTTTGTTTTCGATCCCTTTGCCGTACAGCTCAGCGGGAATAAATCCCTCGCTCCGCAGGTTTTTAACTTTCTTCCCCAGTATTGATCGCACTTGCGTTTTGAGTTCCATATGGTTACTAATTTAAAATTTCGAATTTTAAATTAAAATTTTTTATTTCTTAACTTGCTTTTTTACCCTGGCCTTCTTGGTCTTCTTGGGGACCGTTTCAGCCTTGGTCCGGCGCGCCTTGAATTTTTCAATCCTTCCGGCGGTGTCGATCAACTGTTCCCGGCCGGTATAGAACGGGTGGCACTTCGAGCAAATCTCGACGTGCATTTCGGGGACCGTCGAGCCGATCGTGAATACGTTCCCGCAGGCGCAGGTTACTTTCGCTTTTGGGTAATACTTCGGGTGAATATCCTTTTTCATGGATTTTTACGGATACTTGGTAGAAATAAGTTCCGCTTCGCGGAACGAGATAATAAGACACTATCTACTGTATATCCACTTATATCTTCTATCTTTGGTACACTTTATGTTTTTATCTTATCACCCATTTTCCGGCTTGACAAGTGGGTAGGCCCCGCTTATACTAATCATCACGCTGTTTGGAACTCTTTTCTTGTTTGAAAGCTTCTTGAAAAGCTACTAGTATTTAGTTGAAAATTTTTTTAGTTGTCCCTTTCTGGTTCGGCCTTCGGGCCGAGCTTGAGAGATTTCGTACGAGGAACTTTATCGATAGGTTTTTCGTACGGAGTTTCTTTTTGAGGATTTGATCCTGGTCCAGGATGAACGCTGGCGGCGTGGATAAGGCATGCAAGTCGAACGGTCCGCAAGGACAGTGGCGAACGAGTTAGTAACACCCTAGTACGTACCCCGAAGTGGAGCATAGCCAGCCGAAAGGTTGGATAATTCTCCATGTGGAAGCAATTCTAAAGGCGCAAGCCGCTTCGGGATCGGCTTAGGTCCCATCAGCCAGTTGGCGAGGTAATGGCTCACCAAAGCGACGACGGGTAGGGGAGCTGAGAGGCTGTTCCCCAACGACGAGACTGAGACACGGCTCGTACACCTACGGGTGGCAGCAGTCGAGAATATTCGACAATGGGCGAAAGCCTGATCGAGCGACGCCGCGTGCAGGATGAAGGCCCTCGGGTTGTAAACTGCTTTTATGTTCCAAAAAGTTATTGATTAGAACATGAATAAGGAGCTGCAAACTTCGTGCCAGCAGCCGCGGTAATACGAAGGCTTCAAGCGTTATCCGGATTTATTGGGCGTAAAGGGCGCGTAGGGGGTTCGGCGGGTTTTCGGTAAAATGCCGGGGCTTAACTTCGGATATGCCGGAAAAACTACCAAACTTGAGGATGTTAGAGGTGAATGGAACGCACGGTGTAGGGGTGAAATCCGTTGATATCGTGCGGAACACCAAAGGCGAAAGCAATTCACTGGGACATTCCTGACCCTGAGGCGCGAAAGCGTGGGGAGCAAAAAGGATTAGATACCCTTGTAGTCCACGCCCTAAACGATGTCTGCTCGCTGTTTCGAGTATCGACCCTCGGAGTGGCCAAGCTAACGCGTTAAGCAGACCGCCTGGGAAGTACGAGCGCAAGCTTAAAACTCAAAGGAATAGACGGGGACTCGCACAAGCGGTGGAACATGTGGTTTAATTCGACGGTAAACGAGGAACCTCACCAGGGCTTGAAATGTTTTCGAAGACAATTCGAAAGGATTGTCGTCCTTCGCAAGAAGGACGGAAGCACAGGTGCTGCATGGTTGCCGTCAGCATGTGCCGTGAGGCGCTCCCTTCAATGGGGTAACATGCGCAACCCTCGCCTCGTGTTATACGTGTCACGAGGGACTGCCGTGGTATACACGGAGGAAGGTGAGGACGACGTCAAATCAGCATGGCCCTCTGATGCCCTGGGCCACACACATGTTACAATGGCCATTCACAGCGGGTTGCCAAGCCGTAAGGCGGAGCTAATCCCTGAAATATGGCCTCAGTTCAGATTGCGGGCTGCAACTCGCCCGCATGAAGCCGGAATCGCTAGTAATCGCGGATCAGAATGCCGCGGTGAATACGTTCTCGAGTCCTGTACTCACCGCCCGTCACACCAAGGGAGCCGGGAGAGCTTAAAGTGCGTTTCGCGCGTATCAGAGCTAGCTCGGTGACACGGGTGAAGTCGTAACAAGGCACGCGTAGCGGAAGCTGTGCGTGGATCAATTAAACTTTATTCGACACATTTCTTCATTGAGATGTGGTACACAAAAACGGGTGTTGGCCATGGAACCCAAAGTTATGGCCACTGGGGCAACTAAAAAAGTTTTCAACAAGTTCAACCCGACAATTTTGCTCAGGCTGTCTCCGGGGCGACGCCCAAGTCTTAGCCTTCGCAAAAATGTCGGGTTTTGCTTTGTTGGTGGTGTGGTGTTACCACGAATATTTTTTCCGAGAGCTTCTCTCAAAATAAGTAGCTGATTTCCATTTATGGTGGGGAGGTAATACTTCCGAGAGTTGCCGTCGAACGCAAAGGAAATTAATTCTCGTGGGGTAATGAGAACTGCCATTAGACGAAAAGAGTTTTTTCGTTTTTTATATTCTGCTATAATAGGTAGCAATGGCTGAGCCGATCACCAAAAAAATTCTTCTCGTGGAAGACGAACCGATGCTTTCCAATCTCCTGAAGGGGAGGCTGGAGAGAGATGGCTTTCAAGTTATTCAAGCGCATGATGGCGATGAAGCCCTCGTCGATCTCAAAAAAGATAAGTTTGATCTTATGCTCCTCGACATTATTCTCCCCAAGATGTCGGGGTTCGAAGTGATGGAATCCATGAGGAGCGATCCGAACGCGGAAAATGTTCCGGTCGTCATCGTTTCGAACTTGGGGCAAGAAGGGGATATTCAAAGAGGGCAAATGCTCGGGGCCGTCGGTTACTTTATCAAGGCCCAACTTTCGATCGAAGAGCTGGTTGGTAAGATAAAAGAATTTTTCTCGGAGTCTAAGTAAGGCTCCACCTCAACTAGTAAAAAGCGAATCTGCTTATAGAGCCAGTTCTGTTATAATGGAAGGGTATGAAAATCGATACTGCGGAACCAAGGGGATTTACCTTGATTGAACTTTTGGTCGTCATCGCCATCTTGGCGGTCCTTGCGACCGCGGTCGTTCTTATTTTGAATCCGGCGGAACTTTTGAAGCAGGGTCGCGATTCGAACCGTCTTTCGGATCTCGCGTCTCTTAACAATGCGCTCAATTTATACAGCTCGGACGTGAGTCTTGCTGTCGGCGTTTCATGGCCGACCGCAGCGGTTACCGATTGCACGGCAACGAGCACGTTCGCCGGCGCGGTGAGTACGTCATGCGGCTATGTAGCCAGTTCAACGGGCGTCAGCGGCACCGGTTGGGTTGGGTGGGATGGCACGGAAAGCTATATCAAGTTGAACCTCATCTCGAGCGGATCTCCCTTGGCCGGCCTTCCGATTGACCCCAATAACGGTAGTCCCTCGTGTCTTGACGGATCCTCCATCAATAACGCCATTTGCCAGTATATTTTTGTGGCAAGCTCCACGCCGGGCAAATATGAAATCGGGGCCCTCATGGAAAGCCAAAAATACGGCAATCCGACGAACTCCACCGCTGTCGTGAACCGCGACGGCGGGGTGGATGCGAACGTCTTTGAGGTGGGGAGCGAACCGGGACTTATCAACTAGTTCGTTTGTGCTATAATAAGAGGACTATGGAATACGTTAAAAAAGAAAAAGGCTTCACCTTAATCGAACTTTTGGTCGTCATTGCCATTTTGGCGGTCTTGGCTACGGCCGTGGTTCTCGTTTTGAATCCCGCCGAGCTCATCAAGCAAGGAAGAGATTCAACAAGAATCTCCGACCTCGCTGCATTGAACAGCGCGATTGCTTTGTTTGTGGCTGATGTGCGGAATCCAAGCAGCGCGGGGTGGTCTACTGGTATGTGTTATTATACGGCGACGACGACGCCAGCTGCAGGTGGTGTAACGTGTACTCCAACCATTTCAACCTCAACAACTGTTAATGGGACAGGGTGGGTTCATATAGATTTTACGCAAATTTCGAGCGGGTCTCCTTTGTCTAAACTTCCCATCGATCCGAATAATGGCGTTGTGGGTTGCTACAATGGTACGACGCCGAACGCCACCACTTGCCAGTATATCTTTGCCGCCAGCTCGACGGTCGGCGTGTATGAGATCGATGCCGCGATGGAAAGCCAAAAATACGGCTCCACGAGCGGGAGTGCTAATGTAACGAACACCGATAACGGTAATAATCCGAGTCAGTATGAAGTGGGGAGTAATTTGTCCCTGATCAACTAGTCTTAAGAAAATGAAAGAGGGGGAAGGCTTCACCTTAATCGAACTTTTGGTCGTCATTGCCATTTTGGCGGTCTTGGCTACGGCCGTGGTTCTCGTTTTGAATCCCGCCGAGCTCATCAAGCAAGGAAGAGATTCAACAAGAATCTCCGACCTCGCTGCATTGAACAGCGCGATCGCGTTGTTCGTGGCCGATGTACGGAATCCGACGTGGCCCGCGGCGAATTGCTATCCTAACATTACGAATACCATTGCTTCGAGTACGCCGACGTGCAACAGCGGTACTTATCAAACCGGTTCGACATCGACGGCCGTCGACGGGAGCGGCTGGGTGAAGATTAATTTCACTCAGATCTCGAGCGGCTCGCCGCTTTCTAAATTGCCCGTTGATCCGCAAGCGGGAAACAAGGTTTGCCGGGATTTGAACGGAACGGCGAACGCCGCCACGTGCGAGTATATATTCACGACCACTTCCACCGTCGGCGTGTATGAGATCGATGCGGCGATGGAAAGCGCCAAGTACGGCAAGGGAGGTTCTGCCGACGTTGTTTCGACCGACAACGGCTCGAGTGCCGGATGGTACGAAGTAGGCAGCGGCTTGAATTTGATGTCCGGCAATTAATCAAAGAAAATCACCGCCGTCCATGGGGCGGCGGTTTTCTTTTCTCTAGTTACCAGTTTCTTTACTTGTTATAATGAGTTTGTATGATCAATCTTTCTTCCGCAAAGCTGAAAGACATTCTCGTCCGAGCCGGCGTTGTCGATGCGGATACGTTCGACACGATCGCCACGGAAGCTGAGCGGAACCGACAAAACATTGCCGATATCGTCATTTCGAGCGGCCTTATCAACAAGGATTATTTCTATCTTTTGCTCTCAAAATCGCTCGGCGTGGAACGGGTGAATCTCGGGGCGGTGGGGATCGATGAAAAAGCGCTCCACCTTTTGCCGGAGGATATTGCACGGACGAGGAAGGCGATTGTTTTTGGCAAGGACAAGAACGGCTATTTCGAGGTTGCCATGGAAAATCCAGCCGACCTCGAAACGATCGACTTTTTAACCCTGAAGCTTCAAGGTCCCATGCATCCGTTCCTTGCAACGGAAGAAGATTTGAATCGCGGCTTCATTTTATATCAGCAAAAACTGACGCAAGATTTCAAGAAGATCATAGAAGAAAGCGTCAAAGAATCGCTTCGTTCCCGCTCCAAAGAAGGGGATGTGGTCCAGTTTGCCGCCGATGTACCGATCGTTGCGGTCGTGGACAATCTTATGTCGTACGCCATTTCTTCCCGGGCGTCGGACGTCCACTTTGAAGTTTTGGACGACGGGATTTTGGTTCGGTTCAGGATTGACGGCATTCTCCACGAGATCATGCGGATGCCGAAAGAGATCCATCCTGCGATCGTTGCAAGGATCAAAATTCTTTCGAATTTGCGGGTCGACGAGCATACGCACCCGCAAGACGGCCGGTTCCGGTACAAGATCGGGGGCGAATTCATCGACGTCCGTGTTTCGATCATTCCGACGTTCTACGGAGAAAAGGTGGAAATGCGTCTCCTTGCGGCCGCCCAAAAGCCGCTGTCGTTCCAGGAACTCGGCATGTTCGACGACACCGTAAAGCTCGTCTCCGAAGCGATCTCGAAAAGCTACGGAATGGTATTGGTGTGCGGGCCGACCGGTTCCGGAAAAACGACGACGCTCTATTCGTTTTTGAATATTTTGAACCAGCCGGATGTGAACATCGTGACCATCGAAGATCCGATCGAATACGACATGCGGTATATCAACCAAACGCAAGTGAACGTCGCCGCCGGCATCACATTCGCCTCGGGGCTTCGTTCGATCTTGCGGCAAGACCCGAACATCATCATGGTCGGCGAAATCCGCGATAACGAGACGGCTGATATCGCCGTCCAGTCATCCTTGACGGGTCACTTGGTGATTTCGAGCTTGCACACGAACGATTCGCCGACGGCGATACCCCGCTTGATCGATATGGGAATCCCCGCCTTTCTCGTTTCCGCCGTTTTGAACGCCGTGAGCTCCCAAAGGCTCGTACGGCGCATCCACGTGGATTGCATCGAGTCGTACACGCCGGACAAAAAGATGTACGAGGACATCGAGTCCCAAATCAAGGAGTTCGCAGCGGCGGGCGTCGACGTCAAGCCGCCGAAGACATTCTATCGGGGAAAAGGGTGCGCTGCGTGCAACAACACCGGTTTTCTGGGCCGGATCGGTATCTTCGAAGTTCTGGAAATTACCGAAAAAGTAAGGAGCTTCATTATTGGCAAAGATTTCGATTTGGACAACTTGAGGAATCTTGCAAAGGAAGAGGGGATGGTCACCATGTTCGAAGATGGCCTCCGAAAAGTCGAGCTCGGGATGACGACGATCGAGGAATTGTTCCGTGTCATGAGAGAGTAGGGGATATATGGTATTTAGTAGTTCGTATTTCGTATACTAAATACTAGATACTGTATACTGAATACAAGTCTATGAAGTTCAATTATATCGCCTCACAGCCGGATGGAAAAGTTATTCAAGGGCAAATCGAAGCGAAGGATGTTTCGGGGGTTTTGCAGTTTTTGTCTTCCCGCGGGCTCCGGCCGGTCAGCATCAAGCCGGTGAGAGAATCGGAGGTTGGCGGCGGAATTTCCGGCGGCAAGATAACCATTGCGGATCAAATTTTCATATCCAAATACCTTTCTCTGATGCTGAAACTTGGTACGGGACTCTTACAGGCCATCAACATCTTGATCGAAGATTTCGACAAGAAGGCAGTTCGGTCGTTCCTTATGGAAGTGAGGGATAATCTCGAGGGCGGCCGGCCCTTTTTCTCTACCTTCGCCAAATACCCGAAAATTTTCAGCCAGGTGTACATTAATCTCGTCCGGGCCGGCGAGGCGTCGGGAAATTTGGATTCGGTCTTCGAAAACTTGACCAATTCGCTTGCCAAAGAAAAGATGCTGAGGGACCAAGTGCGAAGCGCGCTCATTTACCCCATCCTTCTCCTTTCGGCATCCGTTCTTATCTTGGTGTTCCTTGTCATGTACGCCTTGCCGAAGATTGCGAACGTTTTCGAGCAGGGCGGTTTTACGCCGCCACTCTTTTCGCGGATCGTTTTCACCGTTGGTCTGTTCTTTGCCCATTACGGTTTCTTCTTCATAGGGCTTGCCGTTATTGCCCTCATTGCCGCATTTTTTGCTTACAAAAACTCCATGGGATTCCGGCGGGTCATTTTCAGCATCATTCACGAAATCCCGGTGGTGCGGGATCTGATGAACAAGTCGGCGCTTCAGCGGTTCGCGGCGACGCTTTCTGAACTTATCAAGGCCGGTATTCCTTTGACGGATGCCCTCGAAATTACGGCGCAAACGGTTGGGAATGTGGATTTGCACGATGCTTTGCTTCGCATTTCGCGGGAAGGGCTTGCGAAGGGGCTTACGGTCGGCGAGGCATTCCGGCGCGAGCCGTTCTTCCCGAAGACTGTTGTGAATTTGATGGCCATTTCGGAGAAGGCCGGCCACATCGAAGAGGTTTTGGGAACGCTTTCCGACTTTTACTCTTCTGAGATCGACAATTCCTTGAAGTCGCTCGTTTCGTTCCTCGAGCCGGTCATGCTGATGGGTATCGGTATCATCGTCGGTCTCATCGCGCTCTCCATTATCGTTCCGATCTACCAGCTGACGACGCAGTTCTAACATGCGAAGCAGAAATGGGTTTACCCTCATCGAACTCCTCCTCGTGATCGCCATCGTGGCGGTTCTTGCGACTGTTTCGTTTGTCAGTATCAGTAGCTATGGCGTTTCGAACACTCTCCAACGGACTGGAGAAGAGGTGGCGGCCGCATTCCGGAACACGAGGCAGCGGTCGATGAGTCAAGAAAACGGCACTGCATGGGGAATGCATTTTTCAAATGCAACGTCCGGCAATACCTACACTTCATTCGGCGGCACGAGCTATGCCTCGAGTACCTCTCGAAATGCTTATACCCTGGGAAATGGCATTTCATTTGGTAATCCGCCGACGTCGACCTCAGCAGACGTCCTTTTTAATCCTTTGACCGGTTACCCCAATCAGAGCCAGATCGTTTCGCTCATCGACGGGAGAAAAGACAATCTGGTTTATGACGTGGCGGTGAATAGTTTAGGGAGCGTCGAGGGAAAATTCTGGCAGGGCCTCGTCGGCTATTGGCCCTTCGACGAGGGGACAGGGACGACGGCATATGACGCCTCGGGGAATGGCAACAACGGCACGCTCACGAACGGCCCCTTATGGCAAAGCGGTTCAAGTTGCGAAGTCGGGAATTGTTTGAGTTTCAACGGCACCAGCAACTACATAAGTCTCCCGTCCGGAATCTATTTCAGCGGCCCCTTCACCGTCACGGGGTGGGTTTACGTGAGGAGCTACAATACGTGGTCGCGCCTTTTGGATTTCGGTAATGGGGCATCTTCGGACAACGTCCTTTTTGCGATATCGCAGAGCAGTAGCGGAGATGCTTATTTGGAGTCCTGGAATGGCGGGACCCGAGGTTTCTCTTTATCGTCTGGATCCCCGATACCATTGAATCAGTGGGTCTTCTTGGCTGGCGTCGCCGATGGAAATAACGCCGCGATATATAAAAATGGCCAACTGTGGACCTCGATGGCTACAACATTTACCTCGACCGGCGTGACGAGGACGACGAATTACATCGGGAGGAGTAATTGGAGCGCCGACTCCTACGCCAATGCTCTCTTCGACGACATCCGTATCTACAACCGCGCGCTTTCTGCACAGGATATTCAAGATCTGTACAACGAGACGCAATAAACGGAATTCCAAAATCCAAATGACAAATTACCAATCAACAACAAAGTCCAAATACCAAAAAATGACGAGTGCTTTGGCATTAAGTCATTAGAACTTGATTTGGCATTTGAAATTTGAGCTTTGTCATTCCCGTTGGTATACTGATTTCGCCGCCGAAGTAGCTCAGTGGTAGAGCAGCTGTTTTGTAAACAGCAGGTCGTGGGTTCGAATCCCTCCTTCGGCTCACTCATCAAACAAGTTTGATTTTCCCCAAAATTCAAAAATTTTGGGGAAAATAGGTCTTAACTAGCGAGTAAAGACACTCCGTTAAAACAAGCAATTTCTGCAATTGGCAGAGCTGCTTATTATTATGGAACTGGTGCTCCATTTGTGGTATTATGTACTTACATGAGCGGCAACGTGTTTTATAAGAAGGGGAGATATAAGAGAAAAATCCAAGAAAGAAAGAAATTGGAGTTCGCGGCGAGGGTGGCGGAGGTGAACAGCAAGCGTTTCAAGTCGAAGAGCAAGAAATGGGATCGAGATACGAGAAAGGTATCCAAAGGCGCCCTTTCCGAGCTTTATTGGGAATCCGGAAAATCGATGCAGGAAATGGCAAAAATACTCGGGTGTTCCCAGCATAAAGTTTCCTACTGGATGAATAAATACAAGATTCTAAGGAGGGATCGTTCGGAAGCAACGTACCAAAAACGCAATCCCTTGGGCGATCCTTTCTTGGTAAGAGAACCAAAGAACCTGAAGGAGGCGGAGCTTATGGGTATGGGGTTGGGTCTCTATTGGGGCGAGGGGACGAGAGCGAGCAGGAATTCGATTCGTCTTGGCAATACAGATCCAGCCCTTATAAGAATCTTCATAAAATTTCTCCGTACGTTCTTTGCTATAGATGGGAAAAAATTGCGGTTCGGGCTCCAGGTTTTCAACGACGGGGATTCGGGCGAAGCTCTGAATTTTTGGGTGAAGCATTTAGGAGTCGACAAGCATCTTTTTCAGAAAGTGGTAGTAACGCCTTCTCGAGGCGGGGGAATTTATCGGAGGAAGATGAATACCGGCGTGTTGACAATTTATTTCAATAATAAGAAACTTAGGAATGTCATCGTAGGCAAATTGAAAGATTACGAATACGTCGGCGAGTAAGCCAATGTAGCTCAGTTGGTAGAGCAACTCCATGGTGGGTCGCAAAACCCCGCCCACGTCGGAAGCGATTCCGTCGTGAATCCCGAATAACGGTTAAAGGCCGATAAGGCTCAGACCGTCCCGCCAAGACTTTGAAATGGTTGAGGCGAGCGAACGACTGACAAGGGTCCCCGCCACAACTTCGAAGATGTTGGCGGGGAAAAATACAGTCTAGCCCTCCCGCATACATGAAGGGGAGGTGTAAGCGAAGGAGTAGGTCGGCGGTTCAAATCCGCCCATTGGCTCAGTCCAATTAGATAAAAATAAAAAAATAACATGACAGACTACTTAGGTTTGTTTGCTGCAGCCCTTTCAATCATCGCGGCGAGCGGCGGAATAGTAGTGCAGATCGTGAAAGTCGCTCGCCTTAAGGCAGCCGATCAGTTTTCGCTTGTTTGGATGGCCCTCGGCGTCGTCACGTGGTTCAGTTGGACGGCGTATGGCATCGAGAACGGCGATCTGTACATTCTGGTTGCAAATTTCCTCGGTTTCGTGTTACAACTGGTATTACTGGGTTTTATCTTAAAATACCGGAAAACAAAGAAAAGAAATGGCACAAGGAAAATTCAGCGACAATTCAATAAGGCTGAGGTGTAGCGTGTGCAAGCACGTGAACTACACCGTTCACAAGAACCGGAAAGCCGTCGATCGCAAGATCGAATACAAAAAGTACTGTAAGTGGTGCAAAAAATCCACGGTGCACAAAGAAGCTAAGAAGTAGCTTCTTGTTGTATAATTTATTCCAGGGGGCATATTTCAATGGTAGAATCGCGGTCTCCAAAACCGCTAATGTGGGTTCGATTCCTACTGCCCCCGCATTGCCATGGATAAAGAATCTCTCATCGTCAGTTTGAAGAAGGATGGCTATTTGAAATCGCCGCTCATTGCGGAAGCATTTCGAGCCGTTGATCGGAAGGATTTCGTTCCGGAGGATGTCCGGGATTCTGCGTACGAGAATATCCCGCTTCCGATCGGTTTCGGGCAAACGATCTCGCAACCCTTGACGGTCGCTTTTTTTCTCGAGCTCTTGGAATTGAAGAAGGGGGAAAAAGTCCTCGATATAGGATCGGGGTCCGGCTGGCTTGCCGCCCTCATGGCGCATTTGGTTTCGGATGAAGAGTTGAAAACGGGGCACGTTGTCTCGGTCGAGCGGATACCGGAACTGAAAGCGTTCGCGGAAGGGAATATCGCTCGATACGAAAATTTACGGAGCACCGTCTCCGTGGTCCTCGGCGACGGAACATCGGGTTTCCCGGATGAAGCCCCGTACGACAAGATCGTTGCTTCTGCTTCCGCCGAAGAAGTACCTGCGGCATGGAAAGAGCAATTGAAAATAGGTGGAAGGATCGTGGCGCCCGTGCGAGACAGCATCGTGGTCTTGGATAAGGTCTCGAAGGATGAATTCAATAAAAAGCAGCATTTTGGCTTCAATTTCGTACCCCTTGTCAAAGGATTGACAAATTAAAGTGGTTTGCTACAATAGGAAGCACGAATGGATTCCAGATTACATACCTTAGGCGGTAGCCACAAGAAGTAGGCAGCGTCCGAGTCGTGTGGTTATCCGCCCGAATGGCGGATTTTTTGTTGCCTGAACGGAACGCATCTTGAAAACTGAATAGCTCAAAAAATTTACTGAGCAGTGAGCAAGTAAGTTTTTTGAGGTAGAAATTAGTAGTGCTTCATGTTTGCGATTCATGAAGTGAAGCCCTCAAAAGTTTTGCTATGCAAAATTTAGGAGGGTCAAATAAGGGTGGATGGTGGATGCCTTGACACTCAATGACGATGAAGGACGCGGCGTAACTGCGATAAGCCTCGGGGAGGTGTGTAGCAACCTTTGATCCGGGGATGTCCGAATGGGGAAACCTATAAGAGCAAACCTCTTATGTCTCTTCGGTTAACGATCGAGGAGAAGTGCACCCGGTGAAGTGAAACATCTCAGTAGCCGGAGGAACAGAAAATAATGGGTCATCTATCTCACAAATCTCACCGATTTGGCGGAGCGAATTTGAGACAGATTCGCGACGCGAAGAGCGAAGTGTATAAGTGAAACGATACACGAGCGATGAGCAACAAAGAAGCTGGCGGAAATTCGCCCGCCCCGTAAGGGGAAGCGAAAGACCGGCCAATTTCATCGTTGCTCCTCCTCGACGCATCGCTTCAAGCTTATGCGCCTCGTCGTCGCGCCTTGAACTTGTCTCGTTCTTTCGCTTCCAAATTCGGCGATATTTGTGAGGTAGATGACTTGATTCCCTGAGTAGCGGCGAGCGAAACGGGAGAAGCCTAAACTTGCTTTTTGTCGCAAGACAAAGAACAGGGGTTGCAAGATAAGAACATCTTCGAGCTTGAAAAGCTTTGAGCTCGAAGGAAGAGTTACCAATTCATTGGTTAGCTGAATCTTCTGGAAAGAAGGGCCAAAGCGAGTGATAGCCTCGTAAGCGAAAACTAGTGAACTCTTCGTTTTTATTCTTAAGTACTGCGAGAAAAGATAACCTTGCAGGAATCTGGGAGAACTATCTCCTAAGGCTAAATACATTGAGTGATCGATAGTGAACTAGTACCGTGAGGGAAAGGTGAAAAGCAGCCCGGTTAGGGCGATGAAATAGTACCTGAAACCATCTACTTACAAAGAACCGGAGTCCAACCCCGCAAGGGGCGGATGACGGTGTGCCTATTGAAGAATGAGCCAACGAGTTTACGTGTATTGCGTTAGTCTAAGTTCCGCGAGAGCGGAATGAAGGCGCAGCGAAAGCGAGTTTTAACAGAGCGTTAGCAGTACGTGTAAGACCCGAAACCAGACGAGCTTACCTTGGCCAGGGTGAAGTTTGCAGAAATGCAGATGGAGGCCCGCACCGGTTAGCCGTTCAACACTATCGGACGAGCTGAGGTAAGGAGTGAAAAGCTAATCGAGTTTGGTAATAGCTGGTTCTCTCCGAAATAGTTTTTGGACTAGCCTCATATGTTCCCTCTTGGAGGTAGAGCACTGGATGATGATCAAAGGGCGAAAGCTCGGGTCGTCAATCAAACTCCGAATGCCGAGAGGTTAAAGTATGGGAGTCAGACTGCGGGGGCTAAGCTCCGTGGTCGCGAGGGGAAGAGCCCAGATCGCCGTCTAAGGTCCCTAAATTCTTGCTAAGTGTAAAAGGAAGTCATTATCCATTGACAGACAGGAGGTTGGCTCAGAGGTAGCCATCCTTTAAAGAGTGTGTAACAACTCACTATTCGAGGGTAGTGGCGCCGAAAATTTACCGGGGCTAAGCAAGGTACCGAAGACGCGAATTCGTTTTCCTTCGGGAAAACGAGTGGTAGGAGAGCATTCCCAACTGCAGTGAAGGAGGATCCGCGAGGACCTCTGGAGTGTTGGGAAGAGAGAATGTTGGCATGAGTAATCGCAAAGCACGTCAAAACCGTGCTCCCCGCAAATCCAAGGTTTCCTCCGCAACGTAATTCGACGGAGGGTCAGGCGGCCCTAAGGCAATGGCGAAAGCCGTAGCTGATGGATAGCTGGTTAATATTCCAGCCCGTCTTTCAGGAGATACCGATGGAGTGACAAAACGCAGTAGAAGGAATGTCTTAATGGTTTGGCATCCTTGACCGAAAATGGGTTCCAGGAAAATCCGGGATCCTGCCTTCAATGGCGAATTTCAGGGTAAAGGCCAGAAGCAGTTCTTACTGTTTCAAATTCTTCGAGCGCGTTTTCGAGAAAAACTTCTAAGGTGCGCCTGAGAGGCTCCGTACCGTAAACCGCCACAGGTGGATGAGGCGAGTAGCCTCAGGGGAACGGGTGATTCCTCGTTAAGGAACTCGGCAAAAAAGCTAGGCGTAACTTCGGGATAAGCCTTCCCGTCGCAAGACGGGCGCAGCTAAAGTTTCTCTAGCGACTGTTTACCAAAAACACAGCTCCCTGCAAACTCGCAAGAGGACGTATAGGGGGTGACACTTGACCGATGCGAGAAGGTTAACGGTGGCGGTGGTTTATAGCAATATGAACTGCTAACTGCCCGAAGCCCTCGTCAATGTCGGCGGTAACTATAACCGTCCAAAGGTAGCGCAATTCCTTTCCGGGTAAGTTCCGGAGCGCATGAAAAGTGTAACGACTGGAGAACTGTCTCAACGAGGAGCCCGATGAAAATGCGATACCCGTGAAGACGCGGGTTACCGGCAGCAAGACGAAAAGACCCCGGAAGCTTTACTGTAGTTTGATATTGATATTAGTTTCTTGGTGCGTAGCGTAGTGGGTAGGCTTTGAAGTCCCGGTTTCGGTCGGGATGGAGCCGTCAATGAAACACCCATCTCTAAGGGATTAATGTCTAACTTCCCTGGCAAAAACAGGGGAGAACAGTGTCTGACGGGCAGTTTTTCTGGGGCAGAACCCTCCTAAAGTGTAATGGAGGGGTTTATCAAGGTCAGCTTAGCGCGGATGGAAATCGCGCAGGACGCGTAAAGGCAAAAGCTGGCTTGACTGCAAGGCCTACAAGCCGCGCAGGTGCGAAAGCAGAACTTAGCGACCCGACGATCCTTTGTAGGAAGGTCGGAGATATCGGACAAAAGTTACTCCGGGGATAACAGGCTGGTGCGGTCCGAGCGTCCCTAGCGACGACCGCGCTCGGCACCTCGATGTCGGCTCACCACATCCCGGGGCTGGAGAAGGTCCCAAGGGTATGGCTGTTCGCCATTTAAAGTGGTACGTGAGCTGGGTTCAAACCGTTGATGCGCTAATCGCGTATTGGCGCATGAACGGTTTGAATCCTAGAACTCAAATATCGAGTATTGTTTTAGTCAATTCGTTTTTGCAAGAAGATGAGCAGATTGATCACATCACGGCGGTCATGGAAAGTAATTTCCGTGAACCAGCTAACTTATATCGGTGAAGTCCCGCAGGGATAACACCGAGGGAATTCTTCATGTGAAGAAGCCCGTAGAGACTGAATGTTAGCCCCCTTCTACGCGTAAAGCTACGAAGGGTGAAGATACAGTCCAATGCATCTAGTAATAGGTGAAATCATGCGTGAGACAGGTTGGTCTCTATCTGCTGTCGGCGTGGATGTTTGAGGGAAGTCGTCCCTAGTACGAGAGGACCGGGATGAACGAACCTCTGGTGTGCCGGCTTTACCACCAGGTGAAGTGCCGGGTAGCTATGTTCGGAAAGGATAAGCGCTGAAAGCATCTAAGCGCGAAGCCTCTCCCAAGATTAGACATCATGAACTCCTGGAAGACTACCAGGTTGATAGGCTCTAGGTGTAAGATCCGTAAGGATTTGAGCCGAGGAGTACTAATAAGTTTACCTTTACTTCGTGAATCCATAGTGAAGCATTACCAATTTCTATCTCAAAAAGCTTACTTTCTCATGAAAGGGAGTTTTTGTTTGCCGGTGTTTAACCGGAACGTGGTCCACCTCTTCCCATTCCGAACAGAGAAGTGAAAGCGTTTCGGCCTCATGATACTAACCTTCGCGGTTGGGAAAGTAGGGTATGCCGGCATACAAAAGCTCCTTTTTTGTTTGTTACCTCCAAAGAAAATACCCCTCTCGCTCATAGGCCTCCGCATGCGAAAATACTCCTCGCTTGCACGCTCCTCGCCACCCGACTCGCCGTTCGGCGGGGGTCCTGGCTCGGTGACGCGGCTCGCTTGGGCATTTTAACGCACACTCCGGCAATATTCGCTCGAGGGGTGTTTTCTTTGGCACCAGGGGCACCAGCGGAGGGCAGTTGCTGTAAAACCGCCTCCGCTATTTATAGGTACATACAGCTATCCCTATGAACCGAAGTGATCTGAGGGGCTCGCTCCGTAAACCGCCGATCATTAGCTATTAATTGGCGATTATGTTTGCTTAATACCATAACGTGTGGATTTTATGAAAATTTGTGTGAAACTGCTCACTGGTGCGGTACGGTCTACTTTTTTATTTAGGTAACATTTTCTATACTAAATACTACATACAAGATACTAAATACCGTTTTATGATCAAATACTTGAGTTCTGGGAATTTAAAAAAGTTTGCGGGGAAGACATGTCTCCTCCGTATCGATTTGAACGTCGAGATCGGGATGCCCTTGGATTCGTACCGACTGGAATCGATCATTCCGACGATTCAGTTACTTCTGAAGAACAATATTCGGGTGGTCATTATGAGCCACCGGGGCAGACCTGTTCTTAAATTAGAGGGGCAGATGAAGGGAATGAAAGATGATTGGGATTTCGATAAGGGGAACAGGGAGCTCAGCTTGTCACCATTCACCAAGCTTTTAGCCAAGAAGATCATCGAGCCGGTTTGCTTCATTCCCTATGAGAAGTCCTTCATGCTCGACAAGAAAAAATTCCTTACAGAACACAGGGAGCGGGTTTTTCTTCTTGAAAATCTAAGGTTCTACAGTGGTGAAGAAGCGAACGACGATCGTTTTGGAGAATTCTTAAGTAAGTGGGGAGACTTTTACGTGAACGACGCCTTCGCGGTTTCACACCGCGCGGACGCGTCCATTGCAGCAATAACGAAATTCCTCCCTTCGTATGCCGGGCTTCTCTTGGAAAAAGAGGTCAAAAATTTGAATAAGGTGATGAAGGGCAGTGACCACCCTTTCACGGTCATCATGGGCGGCGCCAAAGTTTCGGATAAGCTCGGCGTCGTACGGTATTTCTGGAAAAGAGCAGATGATTTTTTGATCGGCGGAAGTCCTGCGAACACTTTTCTCGAGGCCGAAGGCATGGATGTCGGCGATTCTCTTGTTGATACCGACGCAGTGCCCATGATCCTTCCGTATTTGAACGCCAAAAAAATTCATCTGCCGGAAGATGTAAAATATCGGTCGACGAAGATCTTGGATGTCGGGCCAAAGACGGTCAAGGCATATGCCGAGATGATCAGGCGATCGAAAACGATCGTTTGGAACGGTCCTATGGGATGGTTCGAGCGCAAGGGGTTCGGAAACGGTACGAGAGGCATTTGGAAGGCGATTCTCGGGAACAAAAAAGCCCATATTGTTGTGGGCGGCGGTGAAACCGTGACCTCTTTGAGGACGCTTTACCCCAAGCGTTGCCTTCCGGGTTCCAATATTTTTCTTTCAACGGGCGGCGGTGCCATGCTGGACTATTTGTCGGGTAAAAAGCTTCCCGGTATTGAGGCATTGAAATAAGGATCGCTTGACTGTCGGTTTGTTTTGTTTTAAAAATAATCCCAGCAGAAAAGTAAAAAACTCCAAAGGAGGAATTTATGAAGGCTCTCATTGTGGTGAGCAACCGTTTTTGGGGACTTGCCGTAAGGGAAGTTGCCCGAAATTGCGGCTTCGATGTCGAAATGGTTGGTCATAGTGAGGCTCTTATTGGCTTCCGGAGGTTAAATCCCGACGTGATCGTCGTCTGCGAGTATGAATCCGAATTTGAGATTTTCAATGGAGAATCTCAGGGGGTAAAAATTTTCCGATTGCTCAAAGAAATCATTGCGCCAGGTCAAGTATTGATCGGCGCGGGATTTGTCGGAAACGGCGATGGAAATCACTTTCTCCGCATGCCGTTTTCCGAGAAAGAGTTGCTATTGTCTATCAAGGAACAATCAAGAAAGGAAGGTTAATTATGATCGGACTGCTGGATAAAATACTCGTCGTCGGGCGGCAGGAAGATGGATGGGTAAGGGTGCTTGCTCAAGTCCTCGAAAACTGTTTTTCTTCCGTCGTCTTTGTCGATCCGGAGCATGCTTTTCGGACATTCGACAAAGAAAATCCCGCCTACGCACTCATCTGCAACTGCGGCGATACTGAAGCTCCAACCCCTGAAGCCCAAGCATTCAGGAATATCAAGATACTCGCCGGGGAACGCGTTGTTTTGAGGTGCGGCGACGAGGGAAGCGGGGATGATTTCTTGAAGAGAAAGTTCTCGCTCGATGACCTGGTCGGGAGGATAAGATCTCTTGAGGCCGACTAGACCTCGAAAATTTCAAAGCTGCCTGTCTTTTTGAAGGCAGCTTCCTGTTTTTTGGGATCGCTCTTATAATAAATAGGATCTATGAAAGATACAGTCATCTTATATCACGCGAATTGCACCGATGGGTTCGGCGCGGCCTTTGCTGCTTGGAAAAAATTCAAGGACGGGGCAACTTATTTGCCGGTTGAACACCAAGTCCCGCCCCCCGAAGGGCTGAAAAACAAGGCCATTTACATGGTCGATTTTTGCTATAAAGCCCCTATCTTGAAGAAGCTCACGAAGGCGAATCGGGAAGTTATCGTTTTAGATCACCACATCGGCGTGAAGGATGATATGAAAGAAGCAACGAGCCACGTTTTTCAAAACAATCACTCGGGTTCAGTTATTGCATGGAACTATTTCCATCCAAAGAAGAAGACTCCGCGCTTGCTCCTCCACATCGAAGATACGGATCTTTGGAAATTCAAGGTGCCGCATACGAGGGAGGTTTCGGCGGCACTCGAGCTTGTGCCGTTCGATTTCAAAACGTGGGACCGCATCGTCAAAAGCTTCGAGACGCTGGTTGCACGGAAGAAATTCATCGAAAAAGGGAAAAGCATCAGGGAATACCAAATGACCGTCGTGAAGCGAGCCGTTTTAAAAGCGCAAGAAGTCGAGTTCGAGGGATATCGGACATTCGTCGCGAATTCGCCCGTTCTTGCCTCGGAAATCGGCCATACGTTGGTTTTAAAGCAGCCGCCGATCGCGATCGTGTGGTCGCAAGACCGAAAGCGCATCAATGTTTCGCTTCGGTCGGATGGAACGGTGGATGTTTCCCTTCTTGCAAAAAAGTATGGCGGCGGCGGCCACCGATCGGCTTCCGGATTCGCTTTTCCCGCGAAATTCAAATTCCCCTGGAAGAATGTATAGGCTGAAAAGGTTGTTGGAGTTCAAAAATTTAGTACACGGCTTTTCGACGATCGCCGACGGCAATATGTCGTTTCGGTGGGGGAAAGAAGAAGAGGTTATAAAAAACAAACAGAAGTTTCTGGAATCGCTTGGCGTACATCCGGCGTCGTGCGTTCAAATGCAGGTTTTGGATGATGCAGTTGTAAGAGAAATTACTCCCGAAGAAGCAGGCATCAGCCTCGAAAAAGATCATGTGTTGGAGGCGGATGCGCTTGTCACCGACAGAAAAGATCTCTTTTTGTTTTTGGTTATTGCCGACTGTTTGCCGATGATATTTTTCGATAGAAAACGGTCCGTCATGGCGCTCGCCCATTTGGGATGGAAAAGCACCGACCGGAAACTTGCGCCGGCAGTCGTGGGTTTTATGAAGGAGCATTATGGATCACACCCCGCGGACATTGTTGTCGGTATCGGTCCTGGCGTGAAAAAAGGATCATATCGTTTCCCGGATCCGCTTCAGAGAGAATTAGGCAAGGAGTGGGAGCCGTTCTTGGATCGTTCGACCGTCGGCTTCACGGCCATCGATGTTGTCGAATACAACCGGCGGCAATTGATTGATGCGGGGATCCGGGAAGAAAATATTTCTGTGAGCGACGTCGATACGATAACGTCGCGCGATTTCTTTTCGCATTACCGCGCACAACGGGCAGGAGAGAAGGAAGGGCGCTTTGCCGCCGCGGTCGGAATAATTTAAAATGACAAAGTTATGAAATTTATCATCAACACCGATGGCGGTTCGCGGGGCAATCCCAAGCCGTCGCGAGTCGCTCTGCAGCAACTCGCTCCCGCGAACCCAGCGGTTCGCGAGCTCCGCGACGGGAAAACTCCCGTTTTCCCGACCCCTTTCCCGGGTCCGGGATTGCATTAATCTTTTCAAAGCATGAACAAAATTATCATCAACACCGATGGCGGTTCGCGGGGCAATCCCGGACCGGCGGCGATTGGGGCGGTCGTCGGGGGACGGGAATACGGTGAATATATCGGGAAGACCACGAACAACGTCGCCGAGTATAAAGCGGTCATTTTCGCCCTCAAAAAAGCAAAGGCGCTTTTAGGGAGTAAAAAGGCTGCGGAAACCGAAGTAGAAATCCGGGCCGACAGCGAACTCCTCGTCAAACAAATGAACGGGGAGTACAAGATAAAAAATGAAGAGCTTCAGCCGCTTTTTTTCGAGATTTGGAATTCGAAGCAGGACTTTAAATCGGTCGCGTTCAAACACGTGCCGCGGGAGGAGAACAAGGATGCGGACCGGCTGGTGAATCAAGCACTGGATACTCTGGTATAGGGATGAGGGTTTAGGGGATAGGGAAAAATACTGCAGATATACCTAGATATAAATAGAGATAGAGTAGAGAAAGATAGATACACAATTGTATATCTATCTATCTCCGTCGGTATCCGTCAGTATCCGTTCGAGAATTTTCTTCGTGAGGCCGGGTTCCGCTTTTCCTTTTGTCTTGGCCATCACTTGCCCCACCAAGAATTGGAGGGCGTTTTGTTTTCCTTTTTTGTAGTCGGCGACGGACTTTTCGTTCTTCGCGATCACTTCCTCGATGATCTTTTGAAGTTCACCCTCGTCACTCAAGGTTTCTATGCCTTCGCTTTTCATTAACCCTTCCGGATCGTCGCCGGTCTCAAACATCTTCGCGAGCATGTCCTTTGCGAGGCGGCTCGTGAGTTTTCCGTTTTGGATGAGAAAGACGAGGTGAGCAAGGTGCTCGGGTTTTATCTTGATTTCGTCGATCGAAACGCTTCTGGTTTTCATGAGTCCCTTCAGGTCGCTCGTGAGGTAGTTCGCGAGAAGCTGGATATCGCTCTTTTCTGTTTTTTCTTTCAGTTCCGATGCGGCCTCTTCGAACCAGTCGGCAAGCTCTTTTTCCGCGACGAGGGTTTCCACGATATCTTTGCCGAGACCGTACTCGACGCCGAACCGATTCCGTTTTTCGTCGGGCAGTTCCGGTATTTCCGATTTTATTTTTTTGAGATCGAATTTATCGGGTCCCGAAAGCAAGTTCATGGGCGGCAGGTCGGGCTCCGGGAAGTAGCGATAGTCGTTGGCCTCCTCTTTGATCCGCTGGCTTACGGTAACGTTCCGCATATCGTCCCAGCCCCGCGTTTC
>JAMCYI010000002.1 GCA_023474215.1 Patescibacteria group bacterium | reverse complement strand
CAACAACAATTGCGCTTTCACGGGAAAATCTTACTGTGCAGAACGACAATGATTGGTATAATAAACTTATGATAATAAACATCGCCTATGCAACGAGTTCCATAACGTCCCCGTCGGGCGTCATCGACGCCATTACGCGGGCGAGCGGAATTCTCTATTCCGTCCTTTTGGTCCTCGCGGTGCTCTTCATTCTTATCGGCGCATTTCAAATACTGACGGCCGGCGATAACGCCGAGAAATTCAAAAAGGGCAAGCAGCAGATCATTTACGCTGCCGTTGCCGTCGCGATCGGCATCCTTGCGACCGGCATCGTGAAACTCGTTCAACAGCTCCTCGGGCAATAAAAACAGTGGAAAAAACAATAAGCGCATCCAATTTCTTGGATGCGCTTTGAAGTTTTCTCGGCTTAGTACCCCGAGAGGGTAACCTCCACCGGATTTCCGCGATAGGATCGCATGAAAAAAGTGGGGGATGACGGTCTCGTGGCATTCGAAATCGGGACCGTCACTCCGGACCAATTTCCATTGCCGTTCACGACATAGATCGTGTCGCTTGGCATGTAATTGATTCCGATGTTTCCGATTTTCTGGATTTCAGTGAACTCCTTCCCAACGATGATCTTTTTCACCTCACCGCGGGAGATCGCGACCGTTTGAGATGTTGTGGGGGTAGGGTTGTTTACAACCGTACTTTTTCCACTGTCGCTTCCATGATAGACCGGCTGGATTTCCGGCTGCTTGGGAGGGGGGACCAAATTATTCGCTACGGCAATACTGTCGAAGTATCTCGTAGCGGCATTGAGTTCCGAAAATACCTTCCAATTCGATCCGGTAAAAGTCGCCCGAATCTTCGCCGAACTGTCCGAAGCCGCTTCATTCAACATCTCTTGTCCCCATATTTTATTGGCTGCCTTTGCCGAGTCGCCAATGGAATTGGGTGTCGCAGCAAGTGCAACTTGGGCAATCTTTTTCTCCTTTTGGAGGTGCAGCGCCTGATATACGAGAGACAATGAATTAGCGGTTGCCAAGTAGAACATGGTCGGTATGGCAATGATCGCTATCACGAGAGCCGCTGTTCTACCCCACTTCCCAGCCTTTGTCGAGAGGAGATACGAAACTCCTCCCAAAATGAGAAGCCGGATGGTAAACACGAGCCACGTACCGCCGATGAAAAGAAATGCGTCGGCAAGGATGATGGCTGCAACAACAGCAAGGATGACGACTACCCAATGTTTTTTATTGTCGTTCATGGCTATCCTCCAATCCTTTTCCATATTCGTGGCATAAGCTCCACTGCAAACTCAGCGATGAGTTCGGCAGGAAGCATCCGTTCGGTCCACTTCAAGATCCCCTGAAACGGGCTCGGTCGGGATGCTCCAGCTGATGCAGTTGCGCCCGCAACCGGCGTATTGACCGTTACTTGCTGCGGCTCGCTCACGGTTTGCTTGAATACAACGATCCGTTGATCGAGTGCGCGCTTCGCGGTCTGATAAGCCTCATTGACCTCATCCCAAAAGACGAACGGGACGAGAAGTATCCACTCAACGAAAAGCTGGATGGCTACCCAAAACCAAAACAACGGCAAATGAGCTTGTGGATCTACTACTCCGACGGTCAGAAAGCCGACCCATTGGATGATCGTTTCGACCAAACAGAAGATAGTAAGACCGAACCATAGCACCCAAAGCCAGTTGTTGTATTTCGGGAATACCTTCGCGACTACCGCCACAATGACAAACATGCCAAGAGACCACCAATAAACGGCGGGTGATTCTACCACCAAAGACCTCACGAACCAGACCACTACTACGACCCCTACTGCAAGCAGGAGGAGTCCGAAGAAATGGCGGGGACGCAGTCGGATCTTTGCTCTCACCGACCGCAGCCACATGATGCATCTTTGGGCAACTCCTCGAAGTCTCCCAACAAATCGGCGCCACGATTGATGTGGGGTGACGGGGAGAGGGCCCGGATTTGGAGCCGGAGCCTGTTCCATGATCACCCTCACCTTTCTCGGGACGAAAAACGAAATGATTCCGATCACCGCAAGCAGAGCGGCAATGACGATCAGGATCTCCAACAGGACATCTAACGATAACATTTTTTACTCCTTTCACTTTCCTTCATAGGTATGGCGGAAAACCTTATCCGCCGAAAACCCTGAAACAACTATGATGATTTCCGTTTTCTTGCTTCGTCGCAAGTGGACGGCGTGTTTTATTTGACCATCGGGGTCAGTTTTCAGTGCCTTGCTCTCCAATTTGTTGGTCAACTCATACACAGTGACATCAACATCTTGCAAGCTTTTGCCATCGGAGTCGGAAACCTTGATAATAAACTCAACCAACTTATTGGTTACCAAGGGAATCACGGCATACTCCGATTTCTTTTTCGCTTCCGGTTTGGGAAGTAATCGTTCCTCGGATACACTGACCGAGGTACCGACAATCGTCGCTCCTATCATGTGCTTTACGCCGGCAGGAACAACGATTTCTTTGAGAGAACGACCATCGTAACCAATTGGAACCACTCCACCTGATGCCATGCCGTTCAAATAAAATTGAACATTACCGAACTGAATGGCTTTGGAGCCGCGTGTGATAACAGCTACCACTCGCTGCTTAAAATCATCAGTTCCGACGATGAGATCGGCTGTGGGGAACTCCAGTCTGACAGTCATCGGATCCTGGGGTTTTTGTTGTTTTGACATTTTGACATCTCCTTAAACTTTTTGTTTATTTTCTGAATACTCTTTTGCCCGGTATGAGCCCCGAAAACAACGGGGACTATTTCTTTAAAAGCGTAACAATATACTACAATATTTTTAGCTATTTGTCAAACTACCTATGTTCTGGTAAAATGTGGCCAATACGAGCCATTTTGCCCCCGTGGCGGAACTGGGATACGCGCAGCACTTAGGATGCTGTCTCGCAAGAGTTAGAGGTTCAAATCCTCTCGGGGGCACCATGAAGAAAGTTCTGGTTTTCGGCGTTTTCGACGGCATCCATAAAGGGCACCGAAAGTTCTTGAGGCAGGCAAAAAAGCTCGGCGACGAGCTCGTTGTCGTTTTGGCACAGGACGAAATTGTCGAGAAGCTGAAGGGACACAAACCCAGTTTCGATCTTTCCGAACGCTCCCGCCGGCTCCTTTCTTCGGGCATTGTAAATAAGGTGATTGCAGGGGATCGGGAGCTTGGAACGTGGACGGCGGCAAAAGGGGAGCGGCCGGACATCATTGCCTTGGGATACGACCAAGCGCCGCTCAAGACCGAACTCGAGAAAGGCATCGCTTCTTTCGACCCGGTGCCGGATGTTCTCGTCATGCAGCCCCATCGGCCGGACAAATACCACACGAGCATACTTCAAAAAGCAGCGGGAGGGACGGCCGCTCTTAAAAAGAAGTAGAGATATTCCACCTTAGTATCTACCTCCGTCTTTTCCCATGGAATGCTTCGTGAACCTCCTTCAATTCTTTGTTCGTGAGGTGGGTATAGATTTGGGTCGTCGCAATATTCGCATGACCCAAGAGCACCTGGACTGACCGGAGGTCGGCACCGTTCACGAGAAGGTCCGTTGCAAACTCGTGCCGGAGAGTGTGCGGATGGATCTTACTGAGCGGCAGGCCGGCCGTTTTGGCCCAATGCTCCACCAACCGCTCCACGCTTCGCGGCGTGATCTTGCCGATCGCTTTCCCTTTCTTATTCAAGCTCACAAAGAGCGCTTCTTCGACATCCTCACGCTTCTCGAGGTACGCTTCGACGGCCTTTTTTGCGCGATCCGATACAAAGACCACCCTTACCTTATCCCCCTTGCCCCGAACGGAAATTTCGCCGCTCTTCCAGTCCGTGAATCTCGTGAGATTGCAAAGTTCCGAAAGCCGCAGCCCCGTCGAAAAGAACATTTCAAGGATCGCCCGGTCGCGAAGGGATCGGAGGTCGCCGCCTTTCGGCGCGACGAGGAGCCGCTCGAGCTCCTCGTAACTCAAGACCTCAATGTCGGCCCGCGTGACCTTCGGGAGCTCGATCATATCCGGAGCAAGGACCTTCAGCTTTCTTTTCATCAAATATTTCAAAAAATTCCGGAGGGCGATCACGTAGTATCCTTGCGTGATCCTTTTCATATTCCGGCCGTCCAGGTCCCGGCGGAAATCGCGCACAATCTCCTCGTCGATCGCAAGAGGGGATGTGATGCCGGAAAACTTTATGAAAGACTTGAGATACCGTTCGTAGTTCTCGCGCGTTTTCCGAGACCGGTTTTTTTCGATCGTGAGGTAATCCAGATATTCTTTTAAGAATTTTTCTATCTCCGTCATTTTTCTCTGTTATTGTACCATCTTTATCCGTCGCACAATATCGCTTGACAAAATGCTGATTATTGCTAGAGTAAACCTATACAATCTATGATAACGATTCAAAACTACCACGCTTTCTGGTTTTATACCTCCTCAGCCGGAAGGTTGGTTTTTGAACTCGTTGCATAACGACTCCTAAAATAAAAAGACCGAAACCAGCCCTCCGCAAAGAGGGTTTATTTTTTGTTGTTCAAAACTATGGAAAAAATAATGATTTTCGACTTCAATAGAACGCTTTACGACCCGGACGCGAAATCGCTCGTCCCGAAGGCGACATTTGTCCTCAATGTGCTCACGCGCCGCGGTTTCACGCTGTTCCTTGTCAGCCGAGCCGAGCGGTCGAGGAGGTCTGCCATCGACAACTCGGGGATCGGCCGATATTTCACCGGCATCTCGATCTCGAACGAGAAGAACAAGGATGATTTTATGTCGGTCATCGGCGATAAAAAGATCGATTTTGAAAACAGTTTTGTGGTCGGAGACAGACTGTCGGATGAAATAAAAATAGGAAATGCGCTCGGTTTTAAAACGATACGGATCAAGGCCGGCAAGTTTTCGAATGAAGTGCCGCAGACCGCCGATGAGATTCCGACGTATAGCGTGGACAACCTGGAAGAGATCTTGAAAATGCTCCACTGGTGAATTTCATTCTTGGCGGCAGCATTGCTGACGTCTGCGCAGGCGTCAGCAATGCTGCCAACTAAGGCAGCTGTAACGTTCTTTAACAACAAAAGAAAGGTTTTGTCATGAACTACCACGATGTAAAACGCATGGTAACCGACTCCGGCATATGGCGGGGCGGCGAAAATCACACCTTCGTTCTTTCACCGAGCGTCTATCATGTGACGCCGTCGGAAAAGACCGAGCTTGAAAAATTGGGGCAAGCTCTGTACGACTGTCTCGGCGGGTTGGGGCGCATTGCCACGATCGCCTTCGATCCCAAACTTCACCACAGCAACACTTGGAATAAATTTTCCAAGGTCCTGGGGATCGAAATTCCCAATGTCTATCGGCACATCATGCCGCTCAAACCCAGCTTGGTTCCGGCGATATGCAAGGTCGACCTCATGAAATCGGAGGACGGCCGGTATTGCATAGCCGAAATAGACGGCCACAACAAACACGGCTTGGGGTATTCCACATTAGCTGCCCGGCTGCGCCAGGCGCTTTACCCCGAAGCACGATCGTTCCCCGGCGTAGCGGTTTCTCTCGCTGCAAGCATCAAACGGCTCGGCAAAGATGCTGTTACGCTTCTCTACTCCGACCGCGAGCGATTTTATCTTCCGGAGTTCACTATCCTGAAATCCGGACTGGCCGACTCCGGCATTCGAACGACGATCGTGGGGGAAAACGATGTGGTTATGAACGGCAACGGGGATTTTGCAACAAAAGAGGGTGAAGAAATACATGAACTTTTCATCGATTTCCCATTTCTCTTTTCCAATCAATTCCTGAACGTCCGGCTTGCCGATCTCTATGGCAAAGGAGAGATCGACTTTCTCATACCGCCCAAGCCATTCTTCGGATCGAAGGCAGTGCTTGCCTTGATAAAAAACGACGAGGGCGACGAGGATTTGGAAGCCATTCTCAAGTCCCAAATACCGTCCCGATCGTTGGAATTGCTGCGCCGATACATCCCTCCAACGTATCTCGTTCACAAAGGAGAAAACAGAGATTATTGGAGCAGCAAGATGAACGGAACTTCGTTCGTGATCAAGGAATCCGTCTCGAGCGGAATGAAAGGGGTCGCCTTCAGGGGCGATTCGGAGTTCGAAGAAACCCTCAGCCTCGCTTCCCGATCGTTCTACCGATTCATACTTCAAGAAGAGGTTCATAACTTCCCCCAAAGATTCTCGTACTACTCGGAAAAAGGGGAACTTCTGGAAGATGATTGGTTCATGAGGATAACCGTCCACTATTCGATGCGAAGCGTTGGCGACATCGTTGTAACCGCGCGCCGCGACAAGAAAGTCCACGGCGCACCCGACTCACTTCAGTTGGGAACAATCATCTCGGATTGACGGCATTTCGCCCACCACTGCCCGTTTATTCAAACGGGCAGTTTTTTATGGCTTTCTTATCCCTCCGCCTCTATGGGGTTTACAAAAGTCGTTTTTTACGATAGAATCTCGACAATGCTTACGAAAAGACAAAAACAGAATGCCATGAAAGATACGGCCCGGCACGAGAAGGATACGGGCTCGAGTGAGGTGCAAATCTCGCTTCTTTCCAAGCGAATTAAGCTCTTGGCGGACCATTTGAAGAAAAACCCGAAGGATTTCACCTCCCGCCGGGGTCTTCTTATGATGGTTGGAAAGCGAAGGAAGCTCCTCCAATACCTCAAAGAGAACGACGAGAAAAGCTACTCGAAAATCGCAAAGAAGCTCGAGATAGAAGCCTAACCTTTGATGAGCAATACGAATACGAATCAGCGGGTGGGAATTTTCATCGACGTCCAAAACATCTACCACTCGGCTAAAAACCTCTACCACGCGAGGGTGAATTTCAATGAACTCTTGAAATACGTCGTGGGACGGCGACAGCTCGTCCGGGCCTACGCGTACGTCGTAAAGAGCGACCCCGCGACCGGCGAAGAATCGTTTTTCGAAGCGCTTCGAAAAACCGGCCTCGAGCTCCGATCGAAAGACCTGCAAGTATATCCCGATGGAACGAAGAAGGGCGATTGGGATGTCGGCATCGCCGTCGATGCAATTCGAAGCGCGGGCGCCTTGGACGCCGTGATCCTCGTGACGGGCGATGGCGATTTTGTTCCGCTTGTTCAGTATTTGAAACTGGGTTTCGGGAAAGATGTCGAGGTCGCTGCATTCGGGCGCACGACATCGGCGCGCTTGAAGGATGCTGCCGACAGCTTCGCGGACATCGAACATATTCCGCGCGCGCTTTTGAAGATCAACGAACGCGTTGATGACCGGGAAGATCGGAATCGTGACAGCCGGCGGCCGAGGAGACCAATGAGAAGAAATTATTAAAACCATGGATTTACACAAAAAAACATATCGGAAGAGCGTCGACGGGAAAGATTTTTCACTCGAGCTGTCGAAGGTTGCCGGACAAGCGAACGCCGCCGTCATTGGGCGGTCGGGCGATACGGCGGTCCTCGCGACCGTCGTCATGAGCCAAGCCGACAAACCCGGCGATTTTTTTCCTTTGACCGTCGACTACGAGGAACGGTTTTATGCCGCCGGAAAGATCATCGGCAGCCGGTTCATCCGGCGCGAGGGAAGACCGTCGGATGAAGCCATCCTCTCGGCGCGCTTGATCGACCGGACCATCCGGCCGCTCTTTGATCCGCGCTTGCGGCGCGAAGTACAGGTCGTCGTGACCGTCCTCGCTTATGACGAGAAGAACGATCCCGACGAGCCGGCGCTTTTGGCCGCTTCGACTGCGCTTGCCGTCTCCGACATCCCGTGGGGCGGGCCGGTCGCCGGTCTCAAGATCGAAGAAGGAGAAGATATCAAGGGGTTCTTTGCCGGCACCGAAAAATTCGTGAATATGATCGAATTCAGCGGAAAAGAAACCAATGAATCGATCGCGGAGCGGATCTTTGTGAAGGCCCACGAAAACATTGGGCAGCTCATCGATTTTCAAAAAGAAATCATTAAAGAACTGGGAAAACCGAAGGCCGACGTCACGCTTGCCGCTGGTGATCCGGTCCTTACCGGAAAAATTTCCGGTTTTCTCAAACCCGAACTCGAAGAGGCGCTGAAAAACAAAACCGTCGGCGCGCTGAAAGACAAATTATTCGAACACCTGAAGGAATCCGGCGAGACCGAAGAATCACTCAAGGTCGCCGAGATCATTTTTGAAGACGAAGTCGACAAATTCGTCCACGATCTCGCGCTCAAGGAGGGGAAACGGGCCGACGGAAGAAAACTCGACGAAATCCGGGAACTGTACGCCGAAGTCGGCCTTTTCAACCGCACGCACGGGTCGGCGCTTTTCATACGCGGAGAAACGCAGGTCCTCGCCATCACGACCCTCGCGGCACCCGGTGCCGAGCAGATCGTCGAAACAATGGAAACGACGGGCAAGAAGCGGTTCATGCTCCACTACAATTTCCCCGGCTTTGCCGTCGGTGAAACTTCCCGGTCGCGCGGCCCCGGCCGCCGCGAGATCGGCCACGGGAATCTGGCACAAAAAGGCGTTGGCGCAATGCTCCCGCCGATGGAAGAATTTCCGTACACCATCCGCGTGGTCGCCGAAACGCTTTCATCAAACGGATCGTCTTCCATGGCATCGACGTGCGCCGCTTCACTTTCCTTGATGGATGCCGGCGTTCCCATGAAAAAACAGGTTGCCGGCATTTCGATCGGTCTTATGACCGGCGCCGACGAAAACGAATACAAGCTTTTGACGGACATTCAAGGACCGGAAGACCACTACGGCGACATGGACTTCAAGGTTTCCGGGACGCGGGAAGGTATTAACGCCATCCAAATGGACGTGAAGATCGGCGGCATCACTCAAAAAATCTTTACCGAAGCGCTGCAGGCCGCACAAAAAGCCCGCTTTCAAATCTTGGATCTCATGGACAAGACGCTCGCTGCTCCGCGCAAAACACTATCTCCTTATGCACCGAAGATCACGATTGTCGAAATCCCACAAGACAAGATCGGCGAACTCATCGGCCCCGGCGGCAAGACCATCAATGGCATCCTCGCCGAAACGGAAAACAAGGTGACGATCGACATTGAAGAAGACGGCCATGTCTACATCGCCGGGCTCGACGACGATGCCGTCAAACACGCGGTGGAACGCGTACGGCAAATAACCAAGGAATACCACGTGGGAGAGATCGTCGAGGGTCCGATCGTGAGGATCCTCGATTTCGGCGCCATTGTCGACCTTGGCGGCGGGCAAGACGGCATGATCCACGTTTCAGAGCTGAGAAACGGGTATGTGAAGAAGGTGGAAGATGTCGTGAAATTAGGCGATGTCGTCAAAGCGAAGATCGTAAAAATTGAGAATGGGAAATTGGGGCTTTCTCTCAAGGCACTGAACCAGCAATAAGGGTTGTGCTATAATAGGAGTATTATGGCAGACCAAAATTTCAACCAGGTCCCAGGATCCGCACCGATGGGTGGGGGGGAACCGCAGAAGAACGTCGACGTACGAACCATGGCTTCGGATTTGAATTCCATACAGAGCGGCGGAACACCGGAGTCGTATACTCCGCAAACGCCGGCACCGGCACCGACACCGGCAACTCCGCAAACGCCGAGCACCACGCCCGATAATTTCAATTTCGAGATACCGCAGGTTCCGACGGGCATGGATCAAGTTGCTGGAAATTCCGCACCGCAGATGCCGACCAGCAAGAAAAAAGGGAAGGGTGCGCTCATCGGCCTCATTGCTTTCATCATCGTTCTCGCCTTGGGGGCGGTAGGATACTTCCTTATTTATCCCATGTTCGCGGTAACCAAGCCGCCAGCCGAGCCGGTGACAACCGAACAGCCGGTTACCATGCCGACCACGACGGAAACTACGGGGACCTCTGCGGTCGTGACGACGACGGGAACCTCGACGAACGCAACGAGCTCATCGCAAACAACGACAAGCAGCACGGCAACTACGACGCCTCAGGCGCCGCTCGCTCATACTTCTCTTTTTGCAACGACCGACGGTTCGATCAATTCGGCCTCTCCGATCTCCGGGGCAAACCTGGCAAATTTGTCGCTTGGAACATCCAAGGAACCGGCTCTTGTGGAAGTCACTTTCACGGACCAAAACGGGAATCTCATTCCTTTCTCGACACTTATGCAATCGCTGCTCTCGATGGATCTTTCAAACTCGGGACTCATCCAAGCGTTTGATCCCGCCTCTGTCTCCGGATTCGTATACGTCGATTCGAGCGGCGCCCGGTGGCTCGGTTTTGTCGCAAAACTTACGGCAACGTCGAGTCTCGTCGACGAAAAGGCATCCTTCGCTCAAATCTTTGAAGCGAACACGAACTTGAAGAACTTTTTCGCCACAGATCCCGGAACTGAAGGCGCGTGGAAGAGCGGGGACGCCGCGACATCGAACCGCTACGTCCTCTTCAGTAAGAACGGCTACGGCATCGACTACGGATGGAAGGGCGATGTCCTTGTCATTGCATCTTCATACGACGGATACAAAGCTGCCCTCCAAGGCCTCCAATAAAACGAACGATCGCTTATTCTTATCCTCGGCGATGAACCACCATTCACCCGACCTTTATTACACCCTATGAACAAAGAAGAACTCAAAAAAATAGAAGAGAAACTTATCGAAGAAAAAAAGCTCATTGAAGCGAATCTCAAAAGATTCGAATCGGAACTCGATTTCGGCGACGACACCGACCACATGGAAGAGGAGGCTGATGAAATAGAGGAGACTGCGAATTTTTTGAGCGTCAAAGAAAACCAAGACAAGCGCCTCGAGCAGATCGAAACGGCGCTCGAGCGGATCAAAAACGGCACATACGGCATCTGCACCGAATGCGGCGGGGCGATAGAAAAAGAGATCCTTGCCGTTGATCCGGAATCGCTGCTTTGTAAAAAATGTAAGGCGAGTAAAAGGAAGTAGCGGAACCTTCTTAAGAAGGTTCGAGGGGGAGGGGGTTCAATGGGAAACATACCAAAACTTTATTCTGCCGAACTTACGGGAATAAATGCCGAGCTGGTGGAAGTGGAGGCCGACTTGAATGTCGGCCTCCACTCTTTCAATATCGTCGGCCTTGCCGATAAGGCCGTCTCTGAAGCGAAGGAACGCGTAAACTCCGCGCTGAAAAACTCCGGCATTAAGCCGCCCACAAAAGAAAACCGGAAGATAACGGTCAATCTCGCCCCCGCGGACGTTAAGAAGAGTGGATCGCACTTCGATCTTCCCATCGCGCTTTCCTATCTTCTCGCGAGCGAACAAATGGCCGGCTTCGAAAGTAGCGGGAAGATATTCGCCGGCGAATTGTCACTTGACGGGTATCTCCGGCCGATCGGAGGGGCTTTGAATATCGCCATCCTCGCAAGGAAAATGGGCTTTAAAGAATTTTTTCTTCCCCAAGAAAACGCCGAAGAGGCGGCGATGGTGCGGGGACTAAGGATCATGCCGGTCAAAAATCTCACGGAACTTGTCGCTCATCTTGAGCAGGGTTGCGGCATACAACCTCAAGACGAGACGGACATAGCTTCGATCTTATCCGAGCCGTCCGTGAAAGTGAGCCACATCAAAGGACAGCAGGCGGCGAAGCGGGCGCTCGAAGTGGCAGCCGCCGGTGGACATAACATCATTTTCTCCGGCCCGCCGGGCACCGGAAAGACCATGCTCGCCGAAGCGCTTATTTCCATACTCCCGCCGCCGTCATATGAAGAAATGATCCAAATGACCGAAGTTTGGAGCGCCGCCGGGCTTCTTTCAAAAGAGAGGCGGTTCATCCGGGAGCGGCAATTCAGGTCGCCCCATCACACATCATCCTTGATCGCGATCGTTGGCGGCGGCCAAGACCCAAAGCCGGGAGAAGTGAGCTTGGCCCACCGAGGCGTGCTCTTTCTCGATGAATTGCCCGAATTCAAGCGCGATGTTTTGGAGGCGCTTCGTCAGCCCATGGAAAGCGGCCGAGTGACCGTCTCCCGGATCAAAAAAGCCGCCAGCTTCCCCGCGCGATTTATGCTCGTCGCCGCCAAGAACCCTTGCCCGTGCGGCTACTTTGGCGACCCGGAACGGGAATGCATTTGTACCGCGAACGAGGTTTTCCGCTACCAAAAGAAAATTTCGGGACCGCTCCTCGATCGGATGGATATCCAAATAAATGTGCCGAGGGTGAAGATGGACGATCTCCTCTGCGAGGGGGATGATCGCGAAGACGAAAAAATGAGGGCGCGTGTCGGTGCAGCGAGGAACGTTCAAAACGAACGATTTCGAAACGCAAACCTCCGCGCTTATACCAATGCGGAAATGACATCAAGGGACGTCGATGAATTTCTCCACACGGACCGCGATGGCGAGGAATTCCTCAAAGATGCGATCGAAAAAAATTTCATTTCGGCGAGGGGATACTACCGGACGCTCAAGGTTGCGAGAACCATAGCGGACCTTGAAAACTCACCAACGATAAAAAAGAGCCACCTTGCGGAAGCCTTTCAATATCGGATACGGGAACAGTAGAAGATAGGGTTTAGGGTTTAGGGTTTAGGGTTTAGAAATTTTCGCGCTATACCCCATACCCTAGCCCCTATACCCTAATTTGTGGCGAATGGATTTTTCGCTCCGTATACCTCAAAGTGCAAATGGCAGCCGGTCGGCCCTTGGGTATTTCCCGTATTCCCCATAAGGCCGATCTCTTGGCCTTTTACGACCGTGTCGCCGACCTTCACAAGCGACTTGGCAAGGTGGGCATATCTGGTTTTTGTGCCGTTTGGGTGTTCCAAAAGCACGAAGATCCCGTAGCCGTCATTCCATCCGGACGAGCCGTCCCCGAGATTCGGATCGGATATCACGAGTCCGTCAGCCGATGCCGAGACCGGCGTGCCGCATTGATTTGCAATATCGACTGCATTATAGGGGTGCAGCGTTCCCCAGTTCCACCCGACGGCCGGCAAGCTGAAGTAGCCCTTGAGGCTGGGGAGATTCATCGAACTTGTGGCCGCGCTCAATGTATCCGAAGCGACAGCCGACGGAATGACGACCCACGAGCCGGGTTTCAAACTTTTCGCATTTTGATTCGCAAGCTTTATCTCGGCAATCGTCGTTCGAAATTGCCCCGCAACGCTCGAAAATGTGTCACCTCGACGTACTTTATATTTCATCATGCCGTTCCCAAGGGGAACAATGCCGGTAAGAGGACTTGAGTCTCCCATCACCGCCGAATCAGAAACGAAAACGGCGCTCAAAACGGCATTTTCGTTCGGGGAAGCTTCTCCCGTTCCCGCGACAACGTAAGAAGTCTGAGAAATTGGGGTTGGCCCGCCGGAATTGAAGAGGGTACTCGAAGCCTCTTCCCCAAAACCGGCGCCGAAGGCGGAAAAGGTCACGCTCGCCGCCACAAATAAAAAAGCTCCCCAGAATGCTGCGGATTTCAAGAGAGAGCCCCCAAAGCTCCCTGCATATTTGAGCCAAATACGAATGGGAGTATTATAGCACTATGCAGCGTTTGGGGCAACATTTTCTAAAAAACAAGGAGATTCTTGAAAAAATCGTGGACACTCTCAATGTAAAGAGCGGCGACGTTATCGTTGAAATCGGGCCGGGACATGGGGAGCTCACAAAAAAACTTTTAGAGCGTCCCGTGACAGTAGTGGCGATCGAAAAAGACCTCCGCCTCGTCGATCTACTGACGAAAAATTTCAAAGTCCAAATTTCAAATTCCAAATCAAATCCAAAATCCCAATTACCGAAGCTCAACGTTATAAACGCTGACGCCTTAAAAGCACTTCCTTCCCTCACGGAGAATTTGTCATTTGATATTTGTCATTTGAAATTGGTGGGAAATATTCCCTACTATATTACCGGACATCTCTTGCGGATATTGAGCGAACTGGAACACAAACCGGAAATCATAACGCTCCTCGTCCAAAAAGAAGTCGCGGAGCGGGTCGTTGCCCGTCCTCCGAAAACGAATCTCCTCGCTGCCGTGACGCAATCGTGGAGCGACCCGAAGATCATCGCGCACGCCGGGAGGAAAGATTTCTCTCCGCCGCCGAAAGTCGACTCCGCCGTTATAGTTCTCCGCCCTCTACCCAATACCCTATACCCGAAACCCTATTTCGAGTTTCTCCACGCTCTTTTTAAACAACCGAGAAAGACGATAGCGAATAATTTAATGACGAACGGCGAATTTCGAATGACAAAAGACAAGCTCATGCAACAATTGCGGGAAATGAGCATCGATCCGGGGGCAAGGCCGCAAAACTTGTCGCTCGCCGAGATACAAAATCTTTTCGCGGCATTGTATAATTAAAGAACAATGAAAAAGATTGTTTTTGCTTCCGTATTTGCGCTTGGCGTATCGCTCATTGCCGCGCCCGCATTCGCTGCCGGCATACTTTTGCCGTTCGGCGGAAAAATAACGACCGTGGTACCGGGCGCAGTCTGTTCCGACGGAAAGCCGCCTTTCACGATCACCCCGGCTGGCCTTTCGGCGGTCGGTCCGTTCGGCGGAACCGCTTCGGCGCTCATCGGTTTTCCGACCGAGGTCATCGCACCGGGCATTTGGATCCTCGGCTTGTACCTTCCAACACCGCTTCCGATCTGTTTTACGACGACCGTGCCTCCGGTACCGGTCTTTGCGATGCCCGTGTACATCATTGGCACGTCAAAAACTCCTTCACTGTAGCGAAAAAGTGCGGAGAATAGTGTATAATTAGAATCAGGAATTGCTCTACCTGCGCTATTTAAAGTTAGTCACGAAATACGAATGAGGTTTCATTTAACTAAAAGAAAAAGAAGAGTGGTCGGCATTCTTATCTTGGCCGCAGCCGTCGGTTTGAGCGCCTATTTCGTCATCAAACCTGCGTCGGCGGAGCCGCAAGCGACCGGTATTTCCATCGCCACCTCGACCGGCGGGGCGAAACTCGATCCTTCGCTCGTCTTTCAATCGAACCCTCTTGAAAACTTAACGCTCGACTTCGCGAACAAGGTGTTCCAAAACGCGATCAACAACAATCTGTATCAAACGAGCGGGCCAGCGAGCATCCTTCCGCCGAACACATCGGACATTCAAAAGACCATTTCTCAGATCGTCGACAACGAGTATGCGACCGAGGTCGTCACAAGCTCCGACATCACGGTCGGCACCGACGATTCAAAGGCGGCGCAAACCCTTTATCTTCTTTACGTGAATCAAGTCGTCTCTGACATCCCGACCTTCAGCGGGACCTCAACGCCTTCGACGGACCTTGCGACCTCTTTCACAACTGCGGCACAAAATTTCGACACGGCTGTACAACTCCTCAAGGCGGTCAGGGTCCCGCCGTCGTGGGTTTTGATTCAAAAAGATCTTTTGACGCTTCTCATCCACCAGCGGAATGTTTTTCAATCGCTCGCCAAAGCGAACAATGATCCGGTGCGGTTCATGATCGCCCTCTATCAAGGAGGTTCGAATCAGTTCGACGCCGTCTTTTCCGAGATACAAAACGAGATAAACCAAAAGATACAAGATGAAAAACTCATTTAAAACTGTTGTAGCTTTTTTTCTTGGAATCGTAACGGCAACCTCTGCGGTATTTCCGATTCTTTCGAGTGCTCAAACCGTTTCCCAGTCGTGCGATTCATACAGCCTTGTGTGGGCATCGAGTGGCAGCCCGGTTGATCCGACCAATCCTAGTGACTTCACCTCGCCCCCAACGCCCACAACCGCTTCACCGGGAAGCTTTGGCTTAACAACCTCAACAAACTCAACTGCAGGTGCCACCGTACCGACGTATACCATAAACACAGCGAGCTCAACTCACGCGGGAGACACTATACAGTGGGCATGCAGCAACGGCACGGCGACCGGCGGAGGACTTTTTTCAACAACCGAACAACAAAACCCTCCTGGTATGGAGTCATGCCTCGCGGCGGCACAAATCGCCCAGAAGTACGCTTGGTACACTACCCTGGGGAGCTCCACACAGCTTGAAAAGAATATCAGCCTCTTTATTATGCCGAAGATCAAAAACCTGCTTTCCAATGCACTCGGCAGTTACAAAATAGACCTCAGTACGCTCGTCGGTACGAGCACGCTGAAAAGCATCTTTGGTACCTCGAACATTTCAATCAACCAACTGACGAGCCTTTTTAACAGCAACAGCATCCAGGGCGCTCTTCAAAATATTTTCTCCAATTCAGCCTTGGGACAAAGCGTGAACAACCAGATCAGCAGCATCAGAAGCGATGTTGAAGACCAAATGAAGCAAGAGCTTACTAAGCTGGGCCTCAATGTCTCGGGGCAACTCACGCAGTTTGCAAAATCGGAGCTCAGTCTCAGTACTCAAGTTCCCGTTTACGATCAAAGTGTGCAATCAGCCGTAAACCAAAACACGGAAGCGACGAAGCAAGTCATCGCTGAGCAAAAGAACCAAGAACTCATCGCGGACACAAGGGCGAAGTGTAACCTCCTTCTCCAAGACACCGTCGAGACGATCAAGCGGTCGCTCCTCTATCAATTCACCACCGAGACCGTCGACTGGATCCAAGGCGGGGGGATCCAAATCAGTTCCGACGGAAAGATCACCGTGAATCCTCCGCAATATTTCCAACGGCCTCTCAAAGACCTTGCGGATGCGGGATTGAACGCCGTCGATAACATCATTTCCCAAGTCGCGCCGCAGCTTTGCCAGCCGTTCCAGCTTGCCGTAACGCTTCAAATCCCAACGACGAACCGGCAGTCGAATCCGTTTTATCAGCAGGCAAGTTGTACCTTGAATCAAGTGGTCTCGAACATCCAAGGTTTTTACACCAATTTCCGGAGCGGGAATTGGCTCGGGTACCAGGAGATTTGGATGCCGCAAAACAACTACTACGGCGCATCGCTCATCACCCAGCAAATGGCCGCGCAAGCGAACGACGTAGCGCAGCAAAACCTTCAAAGCCAAATGAGTCAATCGAACGGCTACAAAAACACCTACGCGTGCACCGAATGGGATGAATATAAAGAACAGCCATCGTATTACTGCAGCTCCGGATCGTCGAACACTCGGCTGGAAAACGGCATTTGTTACGCTTTGAACAATACCTTCAGCGATCCGAATGGCATGGTGGTCCCGACAGACGCCCAATCGACGCTGACCTCGAGCGCCTTCTTCGACCAATCTTCCGGCAAGATCTATACGAGCTCGGACAAATCCATGTATTACCAGTGCGCAAGCGCCATCGTCACCCAACCGTCGAACATTGCCGCAGGCTTGGCACAACAAGCTTCCCAGGTTGACACGAATGCGATCATCAACGCGCAGGACCTGACCGACATCGGCACCATCATCCAAAACGCGGTCATCAACAAACTGACGAAGGTTGGCATCTCGGGCATCCGGGGAATCCTTCAAAACCTTCCCGCCATCCAGGAAAAATGGCAATTACTGAAACCTTGATGAAAACGTTGAAAAAGAGGAATTTTATGATCGGCGCAGCCTTGGCAATCCTGCTTTTTGCCGTTTTGTCGCCGGCGACGAAGGCTCAAACGACCGTTCAAGTGCCGGTCACGAACGCGACCTCCTCCTTCGGGACCGCCGCCCAGTTTGCGACCTTCGGCTCGACGGCTCTCAACGTGATAAAGGAGGGGTTGATAACGACGGTCACGGGCGCAGTCACCGTCGTGACCAATATCCTCGGGTGGATCGCCGGCGTTCTCATCTATCTCGGAGCTCAGCTCATCTCTTTTACCTTCAGTTTGAACAGCTACATCATGGAAATGCCCGTGGTCTTGACCGGCTGGCAAGTCACGAGGGATTTGGCGAACCTCGGATTCGTCCTCGCCCTCATTGTGATCGCTTTTATGACCATCCTCCGGTTCAATCAATACGGCGCTCAAAAAATGCTCCCCAAGCTCATCGCCGCCGCGATCCTCGTGAACTTCAGCTTGATGATCGGCGGGGCAATTCTCGACTTTACGAACGTGGTGACGAAATTTTTCATCGATCGATCGCTCGGCAACGGCTCATATGCCCAATCGCAGGACATCGGAAGCGAAATAACGGCGGCATTCAATCCCCAAAAGCTCCTCGAGATCGACCAAACAACCGCGAAAACCCTGACGCCCGGGTTTTCAACCGCCATCGTGAGCGTGGGGAGCTTGCTGTTCGCCACGGCATTCACGTTCCTTATGGCGCTCGTGATGCTTGCCGTCGGACTCATGCTCCTTTCGCGGTTCGTGTGGCTTGCATTCCTTATGGCGATCGCGCCTTTGCCGTGGCTTTTTAACGTGATACCGATCGGACAGCTGAAGAGCGAGGGGGGCAAGTGGTGGTCCCAGTTCATACATTGGGCGTTCGTCGCTCCCATCCTTTCCTTCTTCCTGTATCTCACGCTCGCCACCGTGAATGCGGTCAGCAATATCTCGGGCACGATCTTGAGCCAGAACTCGAATGCCAGTTTGAACCCGACGCTCATCAGCGGCGCCGTTCTCCAGCTTACCAATATGCTCATTTTGGTCGGATTCCTGATCGGCGGGCTTATGGCCGCAAACAGCATGGGCATTGCCGGTGCAAACGCCCTGATGGGCGTTGCAAAGAAGACCGGCGAAAAGGCCAAGGGATGGGCCGGAAAACAGACCGTCGGGAGGGCTGGGAGGCTCGGCAGAAGAGCGCTTACGGCCGGATCCGCCGGCGACAAGGACGGGAAATCGTGGCTCGAGCGGGGAGGGGAAAGTCTGGGAAGGATACCGGTCGTCGGAGGCGCTTTCCGCGGCCTTGCCGGCGCTTCGTTCGGCGCAAAGGAAGAATCCAAGAAGGAAATAGACAAATCCCAGGGCGAAAACAAAAAATACTCAAAGGAACTCTTGGCTGCCAAGCTCGATAAACAAACTGTCATGACCGAGGATGATGTGGGCGCCGCTCTCGCCTTGGCTGAAAAAGGCGGATGGAATCTCTTGAACGACGGCACCAAGGCGAAACTTGTGAAGGCCATCAAGAGGGCCGGGGCAACGGAGAGGATAGCGGCATTCGATCCCGTCGCTGCCGCTGCCGCCGGCATGGATTTGGAGAAAGCCGTTGGGAAGGTTGAGGATATATCAAAACTCGACAAAGGCATCGTTAAACAAATCGCGCCTCACTTAAGGCAACAACAGATACGCGATCTAGGCAATAAGGGGACAAAAGCACAAAAGGAAGAATACATGAAGGGTATCCAGGAAGCCTTCATCTCAGGTACTGCAACGGACGAGAAGCGGGCTGCGGTAAAGGAAATGTTCGATCTTTTGGATAAAACCAACGACCAATTGGATGCGACGCTGAAGGATTATAAAGACGCGAAGGACCTCGGCAAGACGGAGGAAATGACGCGGTTGCAGCAAAAGAGGAACGAGCTGCAAAAGAAGGTCGCCGATATTCAAAACACCCTTCAGAACGGCGGCGCGTATGAAGTGAAAGAAACGAGCTCTCTCCTGGGAGGAAACGGGATGCCGCAGGAAACACTCGTTAAAACCATAACCATCGACAATGCCACGGGAGGCGACAAGGAATTGAGGAAGAAGGCGATCGGCAACAATCTTTCCGCGGCGAAGCAAACGAGCTGGCAAGGAGAAGGCCTATACAAGGAAAGGGTACAAGAGCACGAAACATCATAATCCATGACGTTCGACGAAATTCCGCAAAACATAAAAAACAGCCTTTTCTCTGAACGAGTTGACGAGATCCTCGACGACATCAGAGATAAGGCCTGCATTTCGAATCCCGCACTCCTGCCGGGCGCCTTTTATGATCTCATTGCAAAGGAAACGCCCGCTCACTACTTCATCGAATCTCTTGCAGAGACGGGCATCGGCGAAAAAATAGCGAAATCGGTGGCAAAGGCGATAAAGGAACGCATCCTCGAGTCGGAGCGATATCCGCTTTTCCGGTGGGGCGTCGACATTAGCGAGATCAAGGCGGGTGATGCGGAGGATATCGAGCACCTCGGGCTTAAGGAGGATTTAGAGCCGGCAAAAGAAGAAAGAACCATACATTTGGAATCCCTCGATGCTTCGACGTCCGAGCCGGAGACCATCCCGATCCTGCGGACGGAAGAAGTTCCGCCTGAAATAAAAAAAGAAGAAACGGCGACACCTTTCGTCCTTCAAGGGAGGCCGGAAGAAGCGCGGCCGGCATCGGGATTTTCAGGAAGGGTCTTGCCGTCGTTTTCGATGGGATTTTTCAAATCGAAAAAACCGGTTGCCGTCGCGGGAACCAAAACCGTAAAGGCGGAGGTGGAAACGCCCTCCAGCAACGCGAAGAGGGTCGTGCATTACATGGAATCGCGATCAACGATCTCGCCTTTTGAGGTGGGTGGCGAATTCTTGAAAACCGAGGAAATCGTCCCTCTCGTCAAGCCGCCCGTCGAGGCCGCAGTCCCGGAAAAGCCAGCCGAAGAAAAACCGTTTATCAACACGATCGCGAAGAAGCAAGAACCGAAACCGGCAGAAACTGGCCCGACCCTCGAAGGGAATGTCATCAACCTCAAGGGATAATCATCGATCATGGAATTTCAAGTACCCCAATTCATAGAACAAAAGGCAAAAATCGTCGGGCCGCTCACGCTTGCGCAATTTTTTTATCTTGCCGGAGCGGCAGCGGTGAGCTTTGTCGCTTACAACATTTTCAACGCGTTCATTTGGATCTTTGTGAGCTTGATCGCTTTTGCCGCCGGCATCGCCCTTGCGTTCGTGAAAGTCAATGGACAAGACATGACGAGGGTTCTCGGTTCGGTCTTCAGCTACTTCACGCAATCAAGGACCTACACATGGCAACGTCAGCTTGCCGAAACCACCCTGGAACTTTCCGACGAAGACTTGAGCAATCTTCGAAAGAATATGAGCATTCAAGAAAAGTTGAAATCGCTCGCCCTTAAAGTTTCCGTCGGACGGATCCTTGGAAAGGGACTGCCGGGAGAAGAGGAAAAGAAAAAGGAAGGATATGAGGTCGTGACCTACTTGACCGGCGAGCAAAAATTAGCCAAGCGGGTTGACTATTGATAAAATAAAAGAAATGGCCCAAACAAGCCTCCCAACGCAAAATTTGGTGGAGATCAAAAAGATCAAGGACGGCGTCATCTATTTGAAGGACGGCGGCTTGGTTCAGGTCATCATGGTGAACGGCATCAACTTCGACCTCAAATCAGAGGAGGAACAAAACGCCATCATTGGCACGTTCCAAAAGTTCCTCAACTCCCTCGACTTCAGGACGCAATTCTTCATCCATTCCCGGAAGGTCAATATCCAAAAATACATCGAGAACATCGGCGAACGAAAGAAAAACGAGACGAATGAACTTTTGAAGATACAGATCGACGAATACCTCAGCTTCATAAAATCGTTCGTCGAGGAAAATGCGATCATCAGCAAGAATTTTTTCATTGCCATTCCCTACAACCCGACGCCCGAAACGGCCGCAGCCACATCGGGGCTTTTCAGTATGTTCAAATTCGGAAAGAACGCACCGACACCGTCCGAAAATCAAGCGGCTGGCGTTAAAATCCAAGAGAACCTCGAGCAATTGAGAAACCGGGTCGAGGGTATCATCGCCGGCCTTCAACAAATGGATCTTCGCGCGACGCCGCTTGAAGACGACGAGCTCACCGAACTATTTTATAATCTTTACAATCCGCAACTGACCGAAAAAAAGGGCGTGACCGTCCAATAACCGATCCATGAAGGTCCAAATACCAAAAGCATACAAGCCGGGAGAAGAAGACCTCTTCAATATCGTCGCTCCGTCGGGCGTGGAAGTGAACTCAAATTATTTGAAGGTTGGCGATTATTTTGCCAAAACCTTCTTCATTTTTACCTACCCGCGGTATATTTCGACGGGATGGTTTTCGCCGATCATCAATCTGCCGACCATGATGGATATTTCCATATTCATCCACCCCATGGACACCGCCCTCGCCTTGAGGAACTTGAGGAAAAAAGTGACCCAAGTCGAGGCTGAAATAGGGGAAAAAGAAGAAAAGGGGATCGTACGCGACCCCGTCCTCGAAACCGCTTATCAAGACATTGAAAGCCTGCGGGATGCGCTCCAGCAGGCGCGGGAACGCCTTTTCGAGGTCGGCGTTTATATCACGATCTATGCCTCGAGCCTCGAAGAGCTCGCGAAGACCGAGGAGACCGTGACAAATGCCATGGAGAGCCGGCTTGTGTACGTGAAACCCGCCCTCTTCAGGCAGCTGGACGGCTTTAATTCCGTCCTTCCCATCGCAAAAGACGTCCTTGCCGTAAGGACCCCCTTGAACAGCGGGCCAGCATCTTCGATCTTCCCCTTCACTTCCGCCGATCTCACGTCCGAGAACGGCATCCTTTACGGGATTAATATGCAAAACAACACGCTCATCATTTTCGACCGCTTTTCCCTTGAAAACGCCAACATGGTCGTCTTCGCTAAATCGGGGTCCGGTAAATCGTACGCCACGAAGCTTCAAATACTCCGATCTCTTATGATGGGGACCGATGTTATCGTGATCGATCCGGAAAACGAATATCAAAACCTCGCCGACTCCATCGGGGGAAGTTATTTTAAGATCTCGCTTACCTCTAAAAATCACATCAACCCATTCGACATCCCCATCATTCCCGAGGGGGAAGAGCCGGCCGACGTCTTCAAGTCGCACATCTTGAATCTCACCGGCCTCGTGAAGCTGATGCTTGGGGCCATAACACCGGAAGAAGAAGCGCTCCTCGACCGCGCCATCACCGAAACATACACTTCCCGCGACATTACCGCGGAAAATTTCGGAACATTGAAGGAGATGAATCCTCCGCTTCTCGAAGATCTTCAAACCATCCTTCGAAATACCGAAGGGGGAGCGGGAATCGGGGAGCGGCTGGACAAATACACCCACGGATCGTATTCCGGCTTTACCAACGCCCCGACGAACGTCGACATTAAAAACCGGCTGATCGTTTTTTCCATCCGCGATCTCGAAGAAGAGCTCCGACCGATCGCAATGTACATTGTTTTGAACTTCGTTTGGAATCTCGTGCGTTCCGAACTTAAACAACGACTTCTTGTGATCGACGAAGCGTGGTGGATGATGAAATACAAAGACAGCGCTTCGTTCTTGTTCGGCCTCGTCAAACGCGCCCGAAAATACTACCTCGGCGTTACAACCATCACTCAAGATGTGGATGACTTCCTCCGTTCCGAATACGGCCGGCCGATCGTTACGAACTCCGCCATGCAACTCCTTTTGAAACAGTCGCCGTCGAGCATCGACTCGCTGAAAAAGGCTTTCAATTTGACCGATGGAGAATCTGCGCTGCTCCTTGAGTCGGCCGTCGGCGAGGGATTGCTTTTTGCCGGTTTGAAGCACGCCGCGATCCGCATCATCGCGTCATACACCGAGGATCAAATCGTCACGACAAACCCCGAACAAATCCTCGAAACGAAGGGGATAAAAGAAGAAAACAATGGATGAAGATTTAAAGCCATTAAAAGAATTCGACGTGGAGGGAATTGATAAGGCCGCAAAAGATATCGTGGGCGATGCGCCGAAGATCGGGTGGGGAGAGATCTTCCTCATAACGCCGCTTCTCTTATTCGTGGATTTTATTGAACTTATGGTGGGGCTCCTCGAATTCGTGCCGGTGGCCGGGCAGGTAGTACTCTTGCCCGTCTCGCTTCTCTGTTCCGCGATCGGACTCCTCGTGACCGGCGGTGTCCAGGCTTACTTTTTCTTCAAGCATATCAAAAATTATACTTTCCTTCTTGTGGGCCTCGCCGATTCGATCCCTTTGATAAGCGATCTGCCGCTTCGGACCGCGGGCTGGCTCGTGACTGTTTTTGTGACCAACAACAAAAAGATCTCAAAAATAACCTCGCAAATTCCGGCCGGGAAAGCCGTCAAGGCCTTAAATGAATTACCATGAACACCGCGAAAACAATTTTCATCGCCCTCGCCGCCTTCGCCGCGGTCCTTGGGATTGCGGCAAAAACAAGCGCTCAAGCGGCAAATAACTACTCGGCCATCATCACCTGGCGGGCAAACGACTATTATCCTTCCGATTTTCTTGGAAAAGCGCTCCCGACCAACGGCACAACCGTTTCATTGTCCGTCATCGTCCTCAACAATCAAAAGATCCAAGACGCATCGA
>JAMCYI010000001.1 GCA_023474215.1 Patescibacteria group bacterium | reverse complement strand
GAACGAGGGAGAAGAAGCCCGATGTGCGGGATTGTTCAAGGAGGTAAGAGGTGTTCCCGCCGGAGAGGTAGAGGTAATCGAATTTTTCGAGATCCCGTTCCAATTCATCCCTCGATTTGCCGGTGATGGTGTAGTCGGTGACCGAAAAGCCGGCGGCGGCGAGCGATTGCCGGTCATTCGTGAGCCAGGCCTTGTCCCCTTCTTCCGGTTCCGCCGCAGTGTCGATGAAAACCAATTCCTTTTCCCGGGAAAGATCTACGCGCTTTGCGATATCGTGCGCCACCGCGTGGACGCTTGAGGTCAAAAAAAGTTTCATATTTATCCTTTAGCCTTTTTGCTTAGTATGAATTTTTGCGATGGACTCAAGGGTTTGTCCTTCCGGTGAATGCAGCCGTACCAGCAACATGGCCGGCGCATCCCCTCTTTCAGTTCCGAAACGACTCTGCCGACATGCTCTTCCCGCTTCTCCGGCGTCTTAACGGAGACGGTCCAGCAGATCCACTCGTTGCGCGAGAGCGGGGTAAGACTCTCCCATTTCGCGAGAGCTTTGGAATCGGCCGTGAGCGCTTCTCGCAAATCTGCGGGCAATTCATGCGCCGTGCCGCCGGAAATTTTCTTCATCATGTGTTAAGTATACGAAAAAATTGTGTCATGTTCCCTATACCACCTCGGCGTTGTAGCAATCCTCGCAGTAAACGATCTCCTTCCCTTCTTCGGGGTAGCTCGTTTCGAATTCGTTCGGGCAGTGATTTTCCCCATGCGTGTGAGAAGCCGTGTTCGCATACACGCCGTTTTCCGATTTCGTTCCTGCGCACTGGCATTTCCGATGCCAGAGCTCCAAAGGATTTCTCTCTGCAAGCCGCTGGTAGTGGCGGCAATTCGGGCAGAGGCGCGGTAGGGGCAGATTCATTCGCCGGTAGAAGGAAAGCTCCTCGGGGGTGATCCGAAACGCCTGCGTGCACTGCTCGCTGCACTGTTCGTTGTGGGCGCATTCGATAACTTGGTTCAGGATGGAATCGTCGGTTTCCGCGATCGAGCCCGGAAGATCGGATGACTTCATGGTCACTTTGTAATCGCGCTTCTCCGGATCTTTCCAAATATATTTCCGTGCTTGGATCTCCTCCTTTGTGAGCGGAAAGTTTTCCTGGGCGATCGTTTCGTTATACGCGAAAGGAGAAAGTTCGATCGGGAAGAATTCGCCGTATTTATACACTCTCCCCTTCCCGTCCGTGTACGGCATATCGTTCATCTGCTGGATGATCTTCGGAATCAACGCTTCATATTCTTCTTTTGAGTATTGCTTATTCAAAATGCAGTACTGTTTCTTTTTGAGACCGATGCATCCGAAGCAGTTCTCGGAATTGAAGCAAAGGTCTGAGTACGTGCAGTTTCGGGAGTCGCTCGTGATATTCGCGAATTTCACGTTATACACGGTCTGATTGCCGATCGTTTCATAGATGAGTTCGGCTTCCCCGAGGCCGTAACTGTCATGCGTGTCCTTGCAGGTATAGATGCGGGTGATGTACCGGCAGTCCTCAAGGTCGTAGGCGCTGAAGCCCCATTTGACGTTCTTGCAGTTTGTGAGGAGATCGCCCGTCGAATTGACGCACTTCTTGAAGCGCTGGGATTTCCGCGGGAATTTGAGGATGAGGTCGGCGAATTTCGCCTTGGCCATTTCCCTCCCGTCGTACGTATGGAGATGGAGATATTTTATCTTCTTTTCGTATTCTTCCTTTGAAAGCTGCTCGCCCCAGAAAACGTACTGTTTGTTCCGGAGGCCGACGCACCCCATGCAGTTCTGGCAGCTCTTGCAGTCGAAGAGAAACGCCGAGTTTAGGCAATTGTCGGAATTCACAAGGAAGGACGAGTTGTAGCACTGGTCGGCGTCGACGCATTCGTAGAGGAGTTCCGATTTCGAGACGTAGAGATCGTCCAAGAGTTGCTTTGACTCGTTGATGTTCGCCGAGTAGATACAGTCCTCCGAATCGGCGATGCTGAAACAGAGATAGCAGTTCTTGTTGCTGTACGATTGGTTCGTGTAATCGGAGTTGACGCACTTCTGGTTCGAAATGGAAATGCGGGGCACTTCCCGCTGGAGTTCCCGGAATTGTTCGAAGAACGGCTTCGAAAAGTTGTAAGCGCGGCCGTAGGACATCGCATCCCAATCGTCGCCCCACCACTCTTTCTGCTCGTACACTTTGAACGGCTTGTCGGGCGAGTAGAGGCAAATGATGCCCTTCCCCGAAAGATCGCTCTTCCGCTTGTAGAGGGAACGCTCGTTCCGCCAAACGAACCGGCGCTGCCTTCGGCATTCGGGGCACCATGTGGGCGGGGGTACCTGCATGCGCTCGTAGAATGAAAAGTCGTCCGGCTCGATCGTGAACCGGTTCTGGCAATTCTGACAAGACCTTGTTTCAGCGTTCATGGTCATGAAAGAAGGTTTTCCAATCCGTCGGCAATGATGGCGACCTCTTTCCGGGCTCTCTCAACGTCCTTTTGCGCGATGAAGCCGGACTTCACAGGGTGGGGCCCCGTCTCGCCCTTCGTGACGCCGCCGAAGCTTTCCTGATCATAAAAGCTGAGACCTTGTTTCCCCAGTGCGCCGTAGTGCACGTGCTGGGGGAACTGAACGTTGCCGTAGTGCTGCGGCAGCCGCTCAATGGAGAGTGTGCCGATGTCGAAGTCGATGTGCTTGTCCTCCAATGCCTTCGTGAGCTTCTCTATGCTTTTTCCGCTTTCGATGTATTCCGTGACGAGGAGCGTTTTCCCCAGTTCTTTTTTCTTTTTACCTATGAATTTGCGGATCGATCTGTCTATCGCCGCGCTGCCGTGCCGGCCGCTCGCCAAAAAGAACATTTCGGTTTTCTCTCCGCCACGTTCTTCTTTTTTGCGGTCGATGATCTTCTTCAAAAGGAGCGACACCAATCTTCCGCTCGCATCGTCGCTCAAGATCGTGTCGTAGTGGGGCAAGCGATCGCGAAGCTCCAAGACGAGCCGTGCCGCCGCTTTTACCACACCTTCTTTTTTGTTGAACGGATCAATGGGATTCTCGTAGGGCGATACCCTGAATTTATCCAGCTCATCTTCGATGGATTGAAGGTCCACCTTTTCCCGTATGATCCTTTCAGCCTCCTCGTTTTGGAGGCGTGGCGGTATGATCCCTTCAATGCGCGTTTCCGGCTTTTTCTCCTCTTCCGGCTTCTTTCCCACAATTCTCGCAAACGACTCGAATTTCATATGGGCAATTATATACTCTAGCTGCTCATTTGACAAAACGCCTTTTCTTTGGTACCATAAGCGACAATGCGATTAGGAGAAGTAGGTCGAGTCTCTGAAGAAAGAAAATAACAAACTTATCCGATGAACGGAACAATTAAAAAGCTTACGGATCGGGGATTTGGTTTTATCGGTCGCGAAGGCGAAGCGAAGGACCTTTTCTTCCATTCGAAAGATTTGCAGGGCGTTCAGTTCGATGATTTGAAGGTTGGCGATGCCGTCACCTTCGAGGTCAGCGACACTGAAAAGGGCCCGGCTGCGACGAACGTCCAGCGTGCCTAGGCTTCGGCCTATCGAAAACACCCGCTCCGGCGGGTGTTTTTGTTTGTTGGCGCTATAATAAATCTATGACTGCCGAAACGAAGAAGGCAAAAGAAATTATTGCAAAGATCATCTACATCACGGTTGCGACAGTTTCGAAAGACGGCGAGCCGTGGAATTCGCCGGTCTATTCGGCTTTCGACAGCGATTACAATTTCTACTGGGTCTCCCCTACTGCAACGCAGCACTCGAAGAACATTAAGGAAAATGGCAAGGCGTTTCTCGTCATCTATGATTCAACAGCACCCGAGGGAACCGGTGATGGCGTTTACATCAAGGCTAAGGCATCCGAGGTGCGGAGCCTGAAAGAACTTGCCCATGCGTTCAAACTCCTCTACGCAAGGAAGGATAAAAAAGCGCGCGACATTTCCTATGTTTTGAAAAAATCTCCGCTCCGCGTTTATAAAGCTGTGCCGGAAAAGGCTTGGCTCAATACCTTCGAGAAAGTCGGCGAGCACTCCGTCGACGGCCGTATCGAGGTGAAGCTGTAAAATGCAAATGGAGCGGGTCATAGACTCGCTCCATCGGTTTGTTGTGTTGTTGGCTGGCTAACTGAAACTAACTGAATGTTCGCCCTTTTCGTTCACGCGATGAGTTACTCGGTCATAGCCGGCAAAATTTATTTTTGTTCCCCCATCTTTGTCTCGATAGAGGGCGATAAACTTTGCCGTACTTCCCTTTCCTTCACTGCTGTCGGTAACCGAAGGTTGGGGTTGATCTTTCTCTTTTCCCTCTTCCGTTGCCGTTCCAGCTCCCGGTGCCGGAGGCTGTTGTTGTTCGACGCTTGGTTTCGCCGCTTGGTTCGTTCCTCCCGGACCTGCTGTGACGGGACCTTGTGGTGTGGGTTGATTTCCTCCTCCGCCTTGGGGACCGTTATTTCCTCCGCGTGACCTTCTGTCTGCCAGATTTGAAAAAAGAAGGTAGATAAGCCATGCGAGGAGAACCAGTAGAGCAAGTAGTATGAGAGCTGCGAGAAGATTGAAGAACCATTGTGGCCAAGATCCGGGTCGCTTTGGCGGAACTGCGGGAACTATCGGGGTGACTGACTTTGGCATTGGAGCCAATCGGTTACCACAGGTCGCCTTGTAAATCGGGTTTCCGGTGGTGTCGGCAAGCACGATGGTGCCCGCTGGCAGTGTTTCGTACACCCAGCGACCGTCGCCGCGCAACTTTCGATAAAGGTTGAATCCCGTCCAGTTTTCTTTTAATTTCACCGGATGGAGGTTCATATCAGTCTGCTTCTCGATTGGGAGTGGACCAACCTCGATTGGGTACTGCTTGAGATTAGCGGTCGGTGGTGTAGCTGTCATTGTTTTCTGCGCCAAAGCCGTAGCGGTAATGGCGAAGAAAACGGTAAGGGTAATGATGACTTTTCTCATCACTTTTTCTCCTTGTGTTAGTTTATGAGTTACTCCGTTATTTAGTTGTTTTGGAGCTTGAGTTTTCATTATGTCATAAAATAATAATAATGTCAATTTAAGAGGAGATTGGGGGTCAAAAAAAGAATGAGCCGCCCTTTGCATTTCTGCATTGGGCGGCTATTTAGGAGGAGGTACGAATTTCATTCAATAATGTCGCCGACGGAGTAGAGACTTCTTTCTCTCGCAACGGCAACGATATACTTTTTCGTCTTGAAATCGAAGCATGCAATTGCCTCGTAAAAAGGAGCCAGTTTATACGTCAGTATCGTTGCTATGAAGGAAGGCATGGGCCCCTTTATTTTGATCATCTCACCTCCCGGCAGCAATTTGGTCGCGATCATCTCGGCGATGCGTTTCGCTGTGTACACGGCGGCGTCGCGGGTCGGCGTTGAACTGCAGTATCCGATTTCAAGCGTATCCCCTCTCAGGATCATTTCAATCAAAGGACAGGGACTATTCATTTTTCACTCGCTTTTTGAACTGCACTCGTTATCTCACACCGGGGGTACGGAGTCAATAGAAATGAAAACTGCCGGAGAGAAAACGATCTCTCCGGCCTGTATTTGAAAGAAAGGACCTATGCTATGCTCCGACGAAAATGACCTTCGTCTCTTCGTCGGCGGTGACCGTGATGGCGCCGTTGGAAGTGATAACGGCATTCTCGATGTCGTAGAAACCCGGGGCTTCTACTACGAGATCTTTTACGAGAACTCTCTCTGGGAGCTCTCCGCCATCGCCGGCATTGATCTCTTTCCGAACCTTCACATCGCCGATGTTGCAGAAAAATACGGGAGCTTGTCGGGCGTTCACTTTGCCTGCTCCGACATCGCTCGATGTGCCTGATTCTCCAACGCGAACGTTGGTAATATCACCGCGGACCGTCTGTCCGTGAGTGATGTTGTCTTCCTGCAGTCTGTGTCGTAAGACCTCAGGCTGAGAAGACGCGGTAACCGTTCCTTGCATCTTCATGATGCCTCCTTGATTTTGTTTGGTTAGAGTTTAGTGAATTATGGTCGGGATCGATGTATCGCTGGATATTTCGCCGATCCCGGATGGTAAGAACGTTTTGCTACCATACCATAGTTTCTCTTTCGTTTCAATTCCCCCAGGGCTTGCGGTGATCGTTCCGTCGAGGACGTTCGCTGCGGCGCGAATGAAGCGGATGCCGGCTGCGTTGGGAATGAAAGGCGTGCGGAGTACGTTCGGCATGCGGTACGATCCGGGCCGGCGGGAGTTCTGGCAGTTTCGAGAGCGGGATGGCGGCTCGGACGAGTTTTTCGATCTCTCGCACGTCCCGCCTTTGGTCGGGGGTTGCAAAAGAGATCGCGTGTCCAGCGCCTCCCATGCGGCCGGTGCGGCCGATTCGGTGGACATAATCCTCGGGGCTTTGCGGAAGATCGTAGTTCACCACAAGCTCGATTCCCCTTACGTCGATCCCCCGCGCGGCGATGTCGGTTGCAATGAGAACGCGGTAGGTGCCGTTCTTAAATCCTTCGAGCGAATTTTTCCGCTGGTTCAAGGTGCGGTTCGAATGGAGTTCGGTCGCGGGGATGCCCAAATTCCGGACGCTCCGCGCGATCTTTTTCGCGCCGAATTTCGTTCTCGAGAAGACAAGGACGGAGCCGTGGTAATCAGCGAGGACCTTCTCCAAAAGACGGGTTTTGTCGTTCTTTTCGACGAAGAAAAGTTCCTGCGATATCTTTTCCGCCGTCGTTCCGGAGGGAGCTATCTCGACGCGTACCGGAAGGCGCATATATCGCTTGGTGATCTCGACGATCCGTTCCGGCATAGTTGCCGAAAAGAGCATGGTTTGCCGTTCACCTGGGACGGCGGCGAAGATCTTTTGGATCTGCGGGGCGAATCCCATATCGAGCATACGGTCGGCTTCGTCGAGAACGATGGCCGAAAGGTCCGCGAACGAGACATTCTTCCGTTCCAAATGATCGATGATGCGCCCCGGCGTTCCGATGACGATCTGGGGATGAGCATGGAGCGATCTGACTTGGCGGTACATGTCTTCCCCGCCGATCACGGTCGCGGTTTTTATGCCGAGTTTCATGCCGATCGAATTTATGGACTCGCAGACCTGGATGGCGAGCTCCCGCGTCGGCACGACAACAAGGGCCATTTTGGCACCCTGGAGAGCGTGCTGAACGAGCGGAATGCCGAATGCCAGGGTCTTCCCTGTTCCTGTTTGAGCGATGCCGACGACGTCTTTTTTCTCGATACCCGGAAGGATCGCTTGCCGCTGGATCGGCGTCGGTTGGGCGAGATTGAGTTTTCGTAAGATTTCCAAAATGCTCGGCGCGATGCCGAGATTGGAGAATTCGTTGTCGTTGTGGTCCATCTCGGAACAGTAACAGGGAAACGGAATAGCGTCAAACAAAGAGAAAACCACGGCTGGCAGGTGCACAACCGTGGTTTGTGAATGGGCGTTCAATCGGGGGCGACTTTTCTCCCTGCGTTCCAGTAGTCCTCGATCTTGAAGATTCTGAGGACTTCCCGGATAGCAGCCTCGTCGCTCGTTCGGCTCCGATCAAAGTCGAATTCGAAAGTCCGACCATCGCTGCCCATATCCGTGGAGAGGACGATCTTACTTTCGAAAAAGAGCACTCCCAGCTCTTTTTCTTCGAAGAACTTCTCGACTCCGTCCATGGGATCCCGACCTACGAACACGATGACTGTCGCGAACCTTGCGTCGTGTTTGCGGCCGGAAACGATCGAGATGACCTGCATCGGGCCGCTTTCCGCGACTTGGATGCAGGGCGCCCCTTCGTCCAGATGGGCATAGTTGAGCTCACAGTATTTAGTTACGAGCTCACTGGCAATTGATGCTGGCATGATGCCTCCGATCTTTGTTTATAATGCTTGCTTCTTAGTTTTCTGAAATACTACAAAGCCGCAGCGATGTCAATGGGAATGAATGTGGTAAGATGGAAAGATCGATGGAACGGAATATTTTGGAAGTAACATCGCTCAGTAAAAACTACGGTGGAACGGAAGCCGTAAAGAACATTTCGTTTGCCGTGCGCCCCCGTGAGATCGTGGGGCTTTTGGGGCCGAACGGTGCCGGAAAAACCACAACGATCGACATGGTCCTCGGAGTCTTGAAGCCGACGGACGGATCCATCCTTATCGGCGGCCGGGATGTCGCGAGCGACCGGAGCGAAGCGCTCGCCCTCACCAATTTCGCCGCCGTCTATGCGCAATTGCCCGGCAACCTTACGGTGTATCAAAACTTGAAATTTTTCGGTCTTCTTTACGGTGTGCCTCATTTGGAAAGGAAGATGCGGGATGTCATGGCTGATTTCGACATTGAACGGTTCAAAAACATAAAGTACGGCGTTCTCTCGTCGGGCGAGCAAACAAGGGTCAGTTTGGCGAAAGCGATGCTGAACGATCCGCATTTGCTTCTCCTCGACGAACCGACCGCTTCGCTCGATCCTTCGACGGCCGAAATCATTCGCAAGAAGATACGGGATCATATTTCCGGGAACACCGCGGGGGTCCTTTGGACGTCGCACAATATGTACGAAGTGACGGACGTGTGCGACCGCGTACTTTTTCTTTCCCACGGCGAGATCCTCCTTGAAGGAGACCCGAAGGTGCTTCCTCGGCAGTACGGCAAGAAGAATCTGGAAGAGCTTTTTATTGCGGTCACCCGCGAGCCGCTGATCGTCGAATCGGTATGATCATATGAACTGGAAAAGAATTTACGCCATTATCCTTCGCCAAATTTACCTCATTCGGAGTACGGCGACCCGCTTTATCCAGATCTTCATTTGGATCGTCGTTGATATCACGCTGTGGGGATTCATCAGTAAGTTCCTGGCGGGCGTTTCGGGCAGCGGCTTCAATTTCGTGGCCGTCTTCATCGGCGCCGTTCTCCTTTGGGATTTCTCGACGCAAGTTATGCAAGGGGTCACGATGCTTTTTTTCGAGGACGTCTGGTCCCGGAACTTTTTGAACGTATTCGCTTCTCCGCTCCGCATTTCCGAGTATGTGAGCGGTTTGGTCGTCGTTTCCATCGGGCGGAGCATTCTTGCGCTCGTTGTCATGATCCTTCTTGCGAGTTTGGCGTTCGGTTTTTCCATGGTTGTCTACGGCGCTTTTCTTGCGCTCTTCGTTTTCATTTTATTTTTGTTCGGTATCGCGCTCGGCCTTGTGGGCATTTCGATCGTTCTCCGCTGGGGACCTTCCGCCGAATGGTTCATTTGGCCGATTCCGGCGCTCCTCTCGCCTTTCGTCGGCGTGTTCTATCCCCTGACGGTTCTCCCCGCGTGGATGCAAACAGTGGGCTGGCTTCTGCCGCCGTCGTATGTTTTTTCAGGCGTTCGAACGCTCATCGAGGGCGGGACGCTCTCGGTGCCGGCGCTTCTCGGCGGCCTCGCGCTTGCCGCCCTTTACATCGTTCTCGCATACCTTCTCTTCCTTTGGGTGTATCGCAGAGCCATCAAAACCGGCCTCATTGCGCGGTACAGTGCCGAGACGGTAGTATAAAAATATGAAGAGGCAGGTTCTTGTCATTCACGGCGGAGATTCTTTCGGAACGTACCGGCAATACATTTCCTTTCTCAAAAAGTGGAAGATCGATTTCGAGGACTACCGTCATCCGAAGAAAAAATGGCGCGATAATTTGGGGAAGGGTCTCGGAAAGGATTTCGAGGTGATCATTCCCCGCATGCCGAACAATTTGAATGCCCGGTATCTCGAGTGGAAAATTTGGTTCGACAAGTTCGTTCCCCACTTGAAGTCCGGCGTCGTCCTTGTCGGCTATTCGCTCGGTGGGATTTTTCTCGCAAAATATCTTACGGAGAAAAAATTTCCGGTGAAGATCGCCGGCACATTCCTCGTTGCAGCGCCCTTCGAAGACCATGGGTCCGATCCCGACGGCGAGTCGCTCGTCGATTTCAAACTGCCGAAAAAACTGGACGGGTTTCGGAAACAAGGAGGGCGGATCTTCATCTATCACAGTAAGGACGATCCGATCGTTCCTTGTTTTCACGCCGACCGATATGAAAAGGTTTTAGAGACCGCGACCAAGAGGGTTTTCGCCGATCGCGGGCATTTTTGGCAAAGCACGTTCCCCGAGTTGGTTCGGGATATCAGGAGTTTATAACGGGTTTCTTTCGATGATGATAGGCGTCGAACTCGATCCGCGTCCCACGACGAATCCGACCCCAAAACTCAAAAAGATGATCGCGAGGGCGACGATCGCGAGCTTGATCCACCCCCCGTGGTCGATGGCCCAGTTCTTCAATCGATAGTAAATAATTGACATTTCTCCCCTCTTTCGATTACTATATATTCTATCGTATGGCACATACCAAAGCCAAAGGCTCAACAAAATTAGGGAGGGAATCAGAATCCAAGCGCTTGGGCGTCAAGCTTTTCGACGGCGAGACGGCCAAAGTCGGCGATATCATCATTCGGCAGCGGGGTACGAAGTATTATCCCGGAGAGAACGTAAAACGCGGCGGCGATGATACGCTTTATGCCGTGAAAGGCGGGAAAGTGAAGTTTTTCGACAAGAAAAAATCCAGCTTCGACGGATCCAAAAAGACCGTGAAGGTGGTGAGCATTATTCCGGCTTAACTGCAATCCGGATCTTTGCCATTATTTTTTCTCCCAGATCGGCGAGGACGAATGTCTCGCCGATCGTTTTTATCGGCCTCTCGAGTTCAACGCGGGCGTTTGGAAATCCTGCTTCGCCGAGTTTTTCTTCGATCTCTTTCCCGTGGACGCCGCCGAACACCTCTCCTTTTTCGCCGACCTTCAGCCTGAAGGTAAAGGTCAGTTTTTCCAATTGGTCGGCTTTTGCTTTCAGGGCGTTGACGAGTTTCTCGAGTTTGGCGCTCGACTCGGCTTTGAGTTTTTCGAGCTTCTTCAGTTCATCGGGCGTCGCTTGAACGGCGACCCCCCGGGGTATCAGGAAATTTCTCGCGTAACCGTCCGAAACTTCTTTTACTTCCCCCTTTTTGCCCAACCCCTTGGCGTCTTTCAGGAGAATGACTTTCATATGTCTATTTCATTTCCTGCTGCAGGACTTCGATGGCTTTTTGGAGCTGCGGGTCTTGTTTGTTCTGGATGTCTTGGTCGGTCAAGGGGACGATGTAATCAGGCTTCAATCCGATCTTGTTGATGGCCGTTCCATTCGGCGTCAGCCATTCAGCGATCGATACTTTCATGGAAGCTCCGTCGGGAAGATTTTCTATTTCTTGGACGCTCCCCTTGCCGAACGTCTGTACGCCGACGAGTTTGATCCCCCGGTTGTCCCGAAGGGCTCCCGAAAGGATTTCCGCCGCTGAGGCCGATCCGCCGTTTACGAGGAGAACAACCGGCATTTGCGATAGCGCAGCGTTGCCGTTCGCGTAGAGCGTTTGTTCTTGGCTGCCTCTGAATTTTTCTATGACGACGGGACTCCCCCGCTTTAAGAACCAGCCGGCGATGTTTTGAGCGACATCCAGGAATCCTCCCGGATTATCCCTCAAGTCGAGGATCATGCCGTGGGCATTTTGGAGGAGAGCTTGCAGAGCCGCGTTGTAAAATTCCGTTCCGGCATTCGCATCGAAGTTGTACAACTGAATATCGGCAATATTTCCGGGCAGCATCTTCCAATCGAGCGTCGGCACATTGATCAACGCGCGCGTGATGGTGAATGTTTTCGATTGCTGCCATCCCTCCCGCATAATGAGCAGGTTTACTTTCGTCCCCACATCGCCCCGGATGATCTTTACCGCTTCGTCCGGCGACATGTTCGTCGTTGAGGTGCCGTTAACCTGGAGGATCTGATCTCCCGCACGAAGGCCGGCCGCTTCCGCCGGCGTTCCTTTGAGAGGAGAGATGACGACCAGCTGATTGTTCTTGTTGGTCCCGATTTCCGCACCGATGCCGCCGAAACTGCCCGAAAGATCTTGATCGAACTTCGTGGAGTCGCTCGGGCTGAAAAACACCGAGTACGGGTCGCCGAGGGAGCTCAATGCTCCGTTGATGGCCCCGTAGAGCATTTGGTTGTCGTTGATTGCCGAGGGGTTATAATACTTTTCTTTCACGAGCTGGATGGCATCCCAAAAGAGCGAAAAATTGGCGTTCAAAAGGGTGCTTGTTCCGTTTGCCGGTATCGAGTACTGCGGTTCGTACGTTTCCTTCAGATTCCCGAATCGGAAGCCAACATAAAATAAAACGGCCCCGAAGAGAAGAACCGCCACCCCCGCCGTTATCCCTTTCCAGATTTTTTTCATGATGGTCTCATTCTACCCCCGCCTTGAGCGGTGAGCAAGGCGTATGAAACTCCTTTTCACGGCCCCAATTTTATCATAGAATGGGTCATGATGGCTCTCGATGATCATTATCTCGAAAAGCTGAAAGAAAGGGGTAAAAAAGGCCATATTTACCGGGAGTTCCAGGATACGGGCCTTATATTGGCCGATATTCTCGGCGACCGGAAGCATAAGGCGCTTTATATCAAGCTTGCGAAGGAACATGACAAGCAGGAACTTTTAGCCCTTGCCAAGCGGGTTGCCGAGAGCAAGGACGTCAAAAATAAGGGAGCCTACTTCATGAGGGTCCTGTTCGACGGGATGAAGGGTAAAAATCAATGATCAAGATTGCGGATAAAATTTTAGAGATTTCCAATAAGGACAATGAAAAATTCCTGCGCACCAAGACGCAGGAGTTCGATTTCGCCACATACACGAAAGCCGAAGTGCGGGATTTGGTGAAAAAGATGCGCACCATCATGAAGGAGGCCGACGGCGTGGGGTTGAGCGCGAACCAAGTCGGGCTTCCGCTTCGCATGTTCGTCGCCCAAGTCCCCGATGACCAAGGCCACATGAAATTCTATGCCGTTTTCAATCCAATGCTCACGAAACTTTCGAAAGAAACGGAAACGATCGAGGAAGGGTGTCTCAGCGTTCCCGAAACGTTCGGTCCCGTCGAGCGATCGTATCAGCTGGTCCTCGAGGGGCAGAATATCGATGGAAAAAAGGTACGGATCAAGGCGTGGGGGCTTTTGGCGCGTGTTTTCCAGCATGAAGTCGGCCACTTGGACGGCGGCCTTTTCGTTGACAAAGCGAAAGAGCTCCACCGCGTTGAAATGACAAATGCCAAATGACAAATACCAAATCAATGTCAAAGTTCAAATTTTGAATTTATGAACTATGTATTCTTTGGGACACCTCGTTTTGCAGAGATAATCCTCGGGCATTTAATAGAGGCGAGTATGCCTCCAGTGCTCGTCGTTACAAACCCCGATCGGCCGGCTGGCCGGAAGCAAATCCTTACTCCCCCGCCGACAAAACTTCTGGCGCAGAGAAACAACATTCCTGTCCTCCAGCCAGAAGTTTTGTTAAATTCGAAATTCGAAATTCGAAATTCGAATCCTGATTTCGCCGTTCTCGCGTCGTATGGGAAGATCATCCCGCAAGAGGTCATCGATCTTTTTCCGAGAGGCATCATCGTCGTCCACCCTTCCCTTCTCCCTAAGTATCGCGGAGCGACGCCGATTCAGTCCACATTGCTTTCCGGCGATGAGCGGACCGGGACATCGCTCATTCTTATGGATGAAAAAGTAGATCACGGCCCGACGCTCGCAGAGCGAGCGCTGGAATTTCCAATTTCCAATTTCCAATTTTCAAAATTGCACGATGCACTCGCTGAACTTTCGGCAATCCTGCTGGTCGAGACGCTTCCGGGATTCGAGCGGGGCGAGGTAACGCCGGTGCCGCAGGATGAATCCGAAGCAACATACACGAAGAAATTTTCGTCGGAAGACGCCTTTGTCGATCATGGAGATCTGGAAAAAGCGGAACAAGAAGGCGGCGAAACTGCCGTTCTCATCGACCGGAAAATACGCGCGTTGAATCCGGAACCGGGAGTTTGGACCATCGAGGACGGAAAAAGGATGAAGCTCCTCGAGGGAGAGATCCGCGACGGTACGTTGAAATTAAAGAAGATCCAACGCGAGGGCGGAAATTCACAGATAGTGGATAATGGATATTAGATAACTATCTAAATTTCACGGGTATTTCAACTGACTCAGCTTTTTCCGGCATTCCGGACGGATTATCTTTCTCTAGTATCAAATATCCGTTTTTTGTCGTTGAGGTTGAAAATCCGATGGTCGCTTTGAACGGTACCGAACTGGTCGTCATCCAATCGCCTTGAGCTTCAGCCGGCGCTTGGCCGAGGATATTGCCGTTCGCATCGGTTATTTTTACCGGGAAGGAACCTTCGAAATACCATCCTCTCGCCTCCCCCGTTATTTCGAGCGGACTTTCCACGATCGAATTCGGGAGCGGCGCGTACACGTCGACTTTCTCGGAAGTGAACGGTTTCGGTTGCTCCTCTATGGCGCTCTCTTCCGTATGGAAAGCCAGCCATCCGACAAGAAGGATGAGTATACCGATGAGTATGAAAATGATCCCCCTCCTCATTTTTTTTATTATATCATGCAGGGACTCCGTCGCTCCGCTCCTAGAGGACGGGGAATCGAACGTCGCAATTCGCTCTCCAGCAAATTGCTCCCTAAAACCCCTCGGTTTTAGTATTTCCGCCAAGGGAGACCAGATGTTCTCCCTACCCCACTCCCGTTCGAATCCCCGCCGACAATTTAGATACCAAAACACCCGCTACATTGAGTAGCGGATGTTTTGGTATTAGCTGCGGGACAGGGACTCGAACCCCAGTTTTCGCGTCCAGAGCGCGACGTCCTACCACTAGACGATCCCGCAATGCCCCATTAGTTTATCAAAAAAAAGCACCCCTCGCAATACGTCCGTGAAGGAATATTGTCGAGGGGTGTGCATATGGGCGAGGCCTTCTCGGACGGACAACCCTTGGTTGTCGCTCTTGTCCCTTAGAAGACCTCAGCCGTCCTGCTGCCGGGTGCAGAAAATTCCGAGACTGCCACAAGACGGTGCTTCTATTTGTGGTGTGCGTTGACTACGATGTCGTCATCATGGTGGTGCTCGTGGCAGCCTCGCAATATCTCAAAGAACTCTTTGCTATGCGTATAGGATATTGAAAATCGGCATTCTTGTCAATGGACGTCCACGGTGACAGAGAACATCCTTGAGGGGGCGCCGCAGGGAGGTGTTGCTTGCAAGCAAAAGGGGTCGCCTTGTGCGGTCAAGGTCGTTGTACCCGATTTCAGTGCCCGATAGATCCCTTGCGCGCCACGAATGACCATGACATTCACTTCGCGGCTTATGACGGACGGATCGGAGATCTGGATGTTGTTCCAGTTCATCGTATCGCCGAGTTTCAAGAGGAACGTATCTCCGACGTTCAAATCGATGGTTTGCCCGTTGTCGTCGATGGTCACGGTCGTCGAGGTCGGTGACGGGGCCGGAGTTGGCATTATTTGGGTCGGTGCCGGAGGAAGGACGCCGTTTTTAAGATCGGCCGGCGGCGGCGCGATGAAGCTCACGGCGGCAAAGAGCACGATAAGGATCGCAAGAAGAATGAGAAGGGTTTTGATCTTAAGGCTCATGACTATTTTTCAATTCGCTTCATGGCGAATCGGTACTTGCAATAATCGCAATCCGGATCGGGGTCGGGCGTTTCGCCGGCCATCAGGGTTTTTTTGATGTCGCCGAGGGCGCTTTCGATCCAGCCGTCATTCCCGACGTATGGAATGATCTTCACGTCAAATTCGAGTTTGCCGTCGAATGCTTCTTTGTCGGCGTTCCCGTTGCAATAGACGAAGTATGCGGTATCCGAAACCTTGAATCCGTTTTTCCGGAAGAGCCATTGGTAGACCTCCACCTGCCGTTTGTACGATATTTGCCAGTCGGCATCCAGATTCACCTCTCCGCTTTTCGATGTCGCTTTGTAGTCGACGATGTGAAGTTCGTCTTGAGGGTTTATCCAAATATCGTCGATACCTCCGTGGATCGCAAGATTGGTCGGTTCATGCACGAATTGAATGCCCCGCGTCCGCGAGTCGCGCCACTCCTCCAATCGTTCGTCGGCATACGGAATTGCATCGATGCCGTAGGCTTTTACGAGCGGATGTTTCGAGCCGGCTGCCCGGTGAATGTCGAATTCTTTTTTCAAAAGCGCGTCGACGGCATTGTTCAGGCTGAACGGAAATCCGTTCGGCCGCGCGACACCCTTCCGTTTGTCGAGATAAAAGCACCGGGGACATTCCATAAAAAGCTCGATGCCGCTTCGGGATATCAAAAAGGGTTCCTCCGCCGACGGGTCGAAGATCCTCGTCTTTCGCTGTGCTGTGTAATAGATGGACATATATTTATTTTACCCCGGATGGGACATCTTGAGAAATGGAAGCGGGCTTGTGTCTTGCGACGACAAGCCCGGCTTATGGCGGAGGAGTGGGACCTTTCTTCAGGAGGAGTTCTATCTTGGCTGCGATGATGTCGAAGGCGATGCCGGATTTCGAATCGTTTTCGGCCAAGTCGACTTCGAACACGTATGGCTTCTCTCTGGATTTCCGAAGATACGATTTTTCAAAATTTAGGAGTTTGAAGTCGTTGTATTGCAGCTGAGTCACGATCAGTTTGTGGACGAGGATCCTTACCTTCTTTGCCTTTAGGAAACTCGTTCCCTTCCCGAAGATCCTGTCGATCTCATCCGCCTTGAGGACGATCGTCTTCATGGCTTCCTCCCTTCTTTTCTGTCTTTATTATACCACGCCCTACTCTTTCCCCTGCCGTTTCGCTTTCCGCCGCTCGTTGTCGGTCAAAAGGGCCTTGCGAATCCGTATATTTTTCGGCGTCACCTCGACGAGCTCGTCGTCGTGGATATAGTTCAAAGCGTCTTCGAGCGTGAGTTTCAAAGGGACTTCGAGCTGATCCTGGAGGCCCTCGTTTTTCGCCCGAAAATTGGTAAGTTCCCGCGCCCGGCAGGCGTTCACGAGAACATCCCCCGCTTTCGCGTTCATGCCGACCACCATCCCTTCGTAAGTCGGCATGCCGGCTTCAACAAAGAGCTTTCCCCTTCCTTGTGCCGCCACGAGGCCGTAATTGTTCGTCGTTCCCGTTTCCGTATTGACGATCGAGCCGTGTTCCGCATCGTTCAGGTCGCCTTTGTACGGTTCGTATCCGAGGAAAATGCTGTTCATGATGCCGGTTCCTTTGGTCGACGTCAGAAATTCGTTCCGAATGCCGATCAAGCCCCGCGTCGGGACGGCGAAATCCATGAAAACGGTGCCGTTGTCGACGCGCATGTCCTTCATCATGCCGAGGCGCTTCCCCATCATTTCGATGATCGTTCCGGAGTATGCTTCCGGGACTTCGATTGAGGTGAGTTCGATCGGTTCCGTTTTTTTGCCGTTCTCTTCATGGAAGATAACCTGCGGTTTCGAAACCTCGAGCTCGTATCCTTCGCGGCGCATTTTCTCGATCAAGATGGCGAGGTGGAGCTCGCCGCGTCCGGCGACCACCCATCGGTCGAAGGAATCGGTCGGCACGACGGAAAGCGCCACGTCGGTCTCAAGCTCGTGCTCCAAGCGTTCTTTGATGTTTCGGGATGTCGTATAGGTCCCGTCTTGCCCGGCGAACGGAGATGTATTCACGCCGAAGGTCATTTTGATGGTCGGTTCGTCGATCTTGATAGTGGGCAATGCAATCGGGTTTTCCGGATCGGCAATGGTTTCGCCGATCGAGATGTCGGAGATCCCCGCGACGGCCGCAATGTCACCTGCTTGGACTTCATTCACGTCGATCCGGTTCAATCCGTCGAAAAGCATGACGGCGCTCAATTGCTCTTTCTTGATCTCGCCGTTCCGCGTGATGTGGGCGATGGTTGCTCCTTTCTTCAGGGTGCCGGAGTAAAGGCGACCCACGGCAACTTTGCCCTTATAATTGTCGTAGACGAGATTCACGGTGAGCATTTGGAGCGGCTTCGATTCGTCGATAACGGGTGCCGGAACATACGAAAGGACGGTGTCGAAGATCGGTTGGACGTCCTTCATTTCCGAGAGGTCCGGTTTCAAGCCAGCCTTGCCCTGCACGGCGGATGCGTAAATGATCGGAAATTCTATTTGTTCTTCCGTTGCTCCGAGTTCGATGAAGAGGTCGTAAACGGCGTTCAAGACCCATGTCGGCCGCGCGTCCGGCTTGTCGATCTTGTTCACGACAAGGATCACCTTATGCCCTGCTTGGATCGCTTTCCGGAGGACGAATTTCGTTTGGGGCATGGGACCTTCTTTTGCATCGACCAAAAGGAGGACGCCGTCCACCATCCGCATGATGCGCTCGACTTCGCCGCCGAAGTCGGCATGGCCGGGCGTGTCCACGATGTTGATCTTCGTGTTCTGGTAATGCACTGAAGCGTTTTTCGAGAAAATAGTGATCCCCCGCTCCCGTTCGAGCTCGTTCGAATCCATGATGAGATCTTGCGGGGCATCGTTCTTGATCTTGAACCCCTCGGACTGCCTCAAAAGCGCATCGACCAAGGTCGTTTTACCATGATCGACATGCGCTATTATCGCGATATTCCTGATATCTTCTCTCTTTTTCATATGGGTGTCCGTGACGCCTTATGGTATAATAAAAACAGATGAGAATCAAACGACGATTGATTCTGGCGGTGGGAGGGGCAGCGCTTATGACGGTGCTCTTTTTATTTATGGCACCCGGCGCCTCGGCCCACGAAGCATATGTCTTGACCGCGCGGCAGTTCGACGCGGGGCTCAATGTTTTTGCGAAGAACCCCTTTGCTCCCCTTGTTGATCCCGCCCATCTCGAAACGTTCCTTTGGACGGCGCTCGCGGTCCTTGTTTCTTATATCCTCGTTTTCTTGTGGTCGGCGTCGAAGCCGGCCGAGATCCTCGACCGGATCGTGCGGAAAGCGAAGGTGGCCGGTCCTCTTATCATCCGTACGGCGATCAGCGCTTCTTTCATTTACGCCGCCATGAGCAATGCGATCCTCGGGCCCGAACTTTCGCTCTCGCTTGTGCCTTACGGCATCGTCATCCGTTTTCTCCTCTTCCTCGTCGGCTTCATGGTGCTCTTCGGCGTCTTGATCGAGCTCGCGGCTTTGATCGCGCTCGCCATGTTCGTTTATGTTACGTTCACGTTCGGGGTGTATATGGCGACGTATGCCAACTATTTCGGCGAGATCATTGTCCTCTTGCTTTTCGGATCGCGGTACCTCTCCTTTGACCGCTGGATCCTCGGAAAAGACCTTTGGGTGAAAAAACTTGAACGTTTCAAATGGCTCGAGACGCCGATCGTGCGGATCCTCTACGGGGTGGCGCTCCTCTACGCGGGTTATACGATCAAATTCCTTCATCAACAGCTCACCGTCGATGTATACAACGAATACCACTTGGTGAACTTTTTCCATGCGACGGCGGCCTATATTGCAGCCGGAGCGGGGGTTGCGGAAATGCTGATCGGTCTCTTCATCATTCTCGGTTTTGCGATGCGATGGACCGTCATCATATCGCTCATCTTCATCACGCTTTCCATCCTCTATTTCCGCGAGCTTTTGTGGCCGCATCTCATGCTTTATGGAATTTCTTTTTCACTCTTGATCAATTCGGGCGACCGGTGGACGCTCGACGCAAGGATCGTTCCGCGGATCAGGCGGCTTTTAAAACGCAAGCAACTTCCCGCTTCCGCAAATTAGAAATATGAACGTGCAAAAACATCATTGGCTCATCGTTTTGCCCCTCGCCGGCGTCTTTATTCTCGCTATCGTGTTTTTCAGGAATGCCGAGACCCAGTCGAGTTTTTTGGGGCTCCCGACGGTGCCCTGCTTCAATCCGACGGAATCCGTTACGCAAAACTACACGTTCCATATTTCGATCAGCATCAATGGATCGAATTATCCGCTTGCAGGCGATATCGGCCATGATCCGGGGAATTGTCTGCGGGTTGTCCATACGGAAGATGCGAGCGGCCTCGTATACGTCCAAACGAATGATCATGTAACCTATACGCTTCAGAATTTTTTTCAGGCCTGGCGCAAGACATTCACTGCGACCCAATTTGATTCATATGAAGCGGGTAACGGCCATACCCTTTCGGTTTATTTGAATGGCGAATCAGAGGCCGATATTGTAAACACGCCGCTCCTGCCGAACTCGACGATCGAAGTGGTTTACCGGTAATCGGGTGATTCTTGCCGGATTATCGGAAAAGTGGTATAGTGTCCGTACTATGTCGGAACAATTCAAGGGGTTTGAGGAGGAGATGTTTTCCCCTGATGAGGTCGCTGAAGACCTTATCAAGGAGTTCGCGGGGGAGGAAGAGAACTTGGGGCATATGAATGCCGGGAATGTCGGCATCTTGCAGCATAATTTGGATGCCCGGGTTATGACGAAGCTGAAAAGCTTGGAGGAAGAGGACCGGAAAGGAGACGCCGAACTGTTGGCCCGGCACATCCTCTTTAAGTTGAATTCGGCTACGTTCAAGGGTGAAGGATTGACCGATGAAAAGAGCGATGTGGTGAAAAGCAAGGCCGTCGAGTCTCTCGAAAAATACCTCAATTCATAAATTCGCGGCTTCTCACCTTTTTATGGTACGTAATGGCGAAGCGATGAGCTTCGTCTCGTACTTTTATGAGGATCTGAAGATCGGTGAATGACGGGATTTTTCCGATGATGTCGTTTCGCTTTCGTTCCGGGCCCTTCACGATGCCGATGACCGGAATTTTGATCCCTGCTTTGCCAAGGATCCCGCGGACGGCGCTCACCTGTCCCCTGCCGCCGTCGATAAGGAAAAGGTCGGGCAACGGCCAGTTATTTTTGAGGCGCCGTTCCAGGACCTCCTGAAGCATGCCGAAATCGTTCGGCTGAAAAACCGTTTTAATTTTGAATTTTCGATACTCTTTTTTGTCCGGTTCGTTGTTCGTGAAAACGACCATCGATCCAACAGCAGAAGCTCCACTGATATTTGAGATATCGTACCCTTCGATTCGCGTCGTTTTTTTGAATTTGTCATTTGGATTTTGGATTTTATCATCAGAGATGACTGCTACGTCTTGGATGTGCTGGAGGGCAAAAAGCTGGCGCTTCAATTCTCCTGCCCGCTCGAAGTTCAATGCCTTGCTTGCCGTTTTCATCTCGCGCTCGAGGTTTTTTATGATCCGTTCCTTTTTGCCTCCGAAGAAGAGTTCGATGTTCTCGATGTTTTTCAAATAGTCCTTCCTTGAGATCGCACCGATGCACGTTCCCGGGCAGAGACCGATTTGGTAGTCGAAACAGGCCCTCGCCTGCGGTTTTTTCGGCTCGGGGTGCGTCGCGTAGGGGAAAATTTTTCTTATGATCCGGAGCGCCTCGCGAATGCTTGAGGCCGATGTAAAAGGACCGTACCGTTTGCCGTTCGGTTTGTCCTTCCCTCTCGCTAAAAATATGCGTGGGAACCTTTCTCCCGTCATTTCGACGTATAAGAAGCTCTTGTCGTCCTTTTCCTTGATGTTGAAGGGAGGTTGATGTTTTTTAATAAGCTCGGATTCAAGGATCAGTGCTTCAATTCCCGTATCGGTCTTCTTGAAATCGATCGTTTTGATCTCCCGGACGAGCCCTTCGATCCGCGCATCATGCGGTCGCGTGAAATAACTCGAAACCCGCCGCCGCACATTGACGGCCTTGCCGATATAGAGGATTTTCCCCGCCGCATCTTTCATGATGTAGACGCCCGGAGTTTCCGGAAGTTTCGAATAAAGATTCATTGTTTATAATTTTTCCTTTTTCCCAATTAAAATCAAGCCTGCGAGAATTCACTTCGAGGAAGCTCTCGGAGGCGAAAAAGCTCGGTTCCGCCCGTGGGGCGGATTTTCCGCCGAGAACGCAGGGCGGCTTTCGCCGCCGGAGCGAAAGAACGCCCGGTTCCGAGAAGTGAATTCTCGCGGGCGCTACAGGTCGTTTCCCGAAATGAAGTCGATGAAGCTTTGGAGGGGTTTTTTGACCGGTTTCGGATAATGCGTTCGTTCCCTGATCTCGCGAATGCTATTTGTCGCTTCATTGACGCCCATTTGAATGATGTCCTTCGCATTCCGGAAGTCGTCCCAATGAAAGCTTAAAACCGGCGGATGGAGCATGAAGTCGGCGTCCTTGACCTTCTCTTTGGCGACTTGATATTCGAGCGCTGAAAACGCATCGACGATGGTCGATTTGATCCCGGAAAGAGAAAAGTGTTCGTCTTCGATGTCGGGCCATTTGCTCGAGACGTCGACGCCGATGACGTATTCGGCCCCCATTTTCTTCACGATATCGACGGGAACGGGATTTACGAAACCGCCGTCCATTAAGAGTCTCCCGTCGATCTCGACGGGCGGGAAGGCAATGGGGAGGGCCGAGCTTGCCCGAATGGCTTTTACCAAACTTCCTTTGTCGATGACCACTTCGTCCCCGTCTTTCACATCGGTTGCGATCGCTTTGAACGGGATCCGGGTATTTTTAACGTCGAGTCCGTCGATCTTTTGGGAAAGCATTTTTTCGACCGTCTCTTCGTCCGTAAAGAGCAGGTTCTTTTTTCCTCTCAAATGTTTTCGATGGAAGGAATAATTCTCGGCTATGTCGAGGAACGTTCGTTCTATGAAATCAATGTCTTCGGTTGCGGCGTAAAGCCCCCCGACAAGAGAGCCCATGGATGTGCCGGCAAGGTAATCGATCTTGAATCCCGCCCTGAGGAAGGTTTTTAAAACGCCGATATGAGCGAGACCCTTCGCTCCCCCGCCCCCGAGCGCCAAGCCGATGGTTTTCGATTTCATGAACTTATTTTAAAACTTTCTTCAAGTACTCTCCAGTGAAGCTGCCCGCTTTCTTTGAGATCGCTTCCGGTGTTCCTGTGGCGACGAGTGTGCCGCCGTTTTCTCCTCCTTCCGGACCGAGATCGATCACCCAATCGGCGGTTTTTATGACATCCAAGTTGTGTTCGATGACGACGACGGTATTTCCCCGTTCGACGAGCCTTTGAAGGACTTCGATGAGCTTTTTGACGTCGGCGAAATGGAGGCCGGTCGTTGGCTCGTCCAAGAGATAAAGCGTGCGCCGCGTGTCCCGCTTGCCAAGCTCCGCGCCGAGCTTGATGCGCTGAGCTTCGCCGCCCGAAAGCGTTGTCGCCGATTGGCCGAGTTTCAGGTATCCGAGGCCGACCTCGTTCAAGATCTTCAATTTGTCTTCGATCCACGGGATATCGTTAAAGAATTTCGTCGCTTCTTCGATGGTCATTTCGAGAACATCGAAGATGCTTTTTCCCTTGTATTCGACTTCGAGCGTTTCCCGGTCGAAGCGCTTGCCCTTGCAAACGTCGCAGGTGACGTAAACGGTCGGTAGGAAATGCATTTCGATCGCGATCACGCCGTGTCCTTCGCAGTTCTCGCACCGCCCTCCCCGGACGTTGAAGCTGAAGCGCCCCGGTTTGTATCCGCGGACCCGCGCGTCCGGTGTTGAGGCGAAAAGATCGCGGATCGGTCCCCAGGCGCCCACGTAGGTCGCCGGGTTCGATCTGGGCGTCCGGCCGATCGGCGACTGATCAATGCTCACAATGCGATTCACGTATTCGGTTCCAATGATCCCTTTGCATTGTCCCGCTTTGAAATGGGATTTATTGAATTTGTTCGAGAGGTTTTTAAAGAGAACGTCGTACACCAAGGTCGATTTGCCGGACCCCGAAACGCCGGTCACGACGGAAAACCTTCGAAGCGGGAATTCGACGTCGATGTTTTGCAGATTGTTTTCCGTCGCCCCTTGTACCTTCAAATGTTCGTGGGCCCTTGAGACTGGTCGCCTCGTTTTGGGGACGGCGATGAACTCCTCGCCCCGGAGGTAATCGAGCGTCAGGGATTTCTGGGTCTTGTCTTTCAGGATCGCAGGGATCGGTCCCTCCGCGACGACCTTCCCGCCGTGAATGCCGGCACCGGGGCCGATGTCGACCAGGTAGTCGGATTCGCGGATCGTATCCTCGTCGTGTTCCACGACAACGATCGTGTTTCCGAGATCGCGGAGATTTTTGAGGGTTTGAATGAGTTTTGCGTTGTCTTTTTGATGGAGTCCGATGGTCGGTTCATCCAAGATGTACAGGGCGCCCACGAGGCGCGAGCCGATCTGGGATGCCAGACGGATCCGCTGCGACTCCCCGCCCGAAAGCGTTCCGGCTTTGCGGTCGAGCTGCAGGTATTCAAGGCCGACGTCGATCATGAATTTCAGGCGGTTCTTGATTTCCTTCATCGGCACTTCGGCAATGGCGATGAGGCTCTTGTTCTTTTCGAGCTTTGTTTCGAGCTTGGTGAAAAAATCAAAGGAATGAGCGATGGAAAATGCGGTAACTTCCGCGATGTTTTTATCGTCGATCAAAACGTTCAAACTTTCCACCTTAAGGCGCTTGCCGAGGCAGGTCGGACAGATCTTTTCCGACCAGGGGTTTTCAACACCCAAGCCGTGGCATGTTTCACAAGCGCCAAAGGGACTGTTGAATGAAAAAAGGCGCGGCTCGATCTCGGGAAATGAAAAGCCGTCGTTGGGGCAGGTATATTTCGCCGAGAGCGATATTTCTTTGTCCGTGATGATGGTGACGACGTCCGCGCCGTATTTCAAGCCGTTTTCGATGCTTTCCGCAAGGCGAAGGCGGTTGTCCTTGTTCCGAAAATCGAGCCCACCCGGAATCCGGTCGATCACAAGGTCGATCGAATGCTGCTTATACCGCGAGAGGTCGATCCGTTCCCGGAGGTTCATGAGCTTGCCGTCGACCCGAACTTCCGAGAACCCGGCGTTCAAGAAGTCGTAGAGCATTTGGTAGTACTCTCCTTTTCGGCCGCGGACCACGGGTGCCAAGATCACCATGTTCCTTTTTTCTTTTGTTTCTTTGTAGATTTGGATCGCAATGTCGACAATTTCCTCCTGCGTCATCTTTTTGATCTCGCGGCCGCAGACGGGACAGTGCGGCACGCCGACGCGCGCGAAAAGAACACGGAGATAATCGTAGATTTCCGTGATGGTCGCGACGGTCGAGCGCGGGTTTGCGCTGTGGTGCTTTTGATCGATGGATATCGCGGGCGATAACCCTTCGATCTCGTCGACGTCGGGCTTGTCGAGGCGCCCCAAAAACTGCCGGGCATAGGCTGAGAGCGACTCGACATACCGGCGCTGCCCCTCGGCGAAGATGGTGTCGAAGGCCAACGATGATTTGCCGGAGCCGGAAAGCCCCGTCATGACGATCATTTTATCCCTCGGTATCTCGAGGTTGATGTTTTTGAGGTTGTGTTCCCTCGCTCCTTTTATGATGATTTTGTCGGTCATACACGCAAAGTTCCCCTCGGTTTGTCCCCCTAGGAGTATAAGCGAAGTTTAGTATTAAACTTCGCAAGAGTCAAAGCCAAGTTCCAAATGGCGAATTTTACTTCCGTTTGTCCGTTGACTTTTCTTTGTATTTTTGGATATCGTCTTTGATCTTGTTTTTTACCATATCGATCGCCGTCCGGAGGTCGGGGCTTTCATTCTCGGCAAAAAGTTTCTTCCCCGGTACTTCGATGTCGATCGATGCCCGAAATACGTCGCCGTGCTTGTGATGTTTGGTGGACCGGCCGACCTCCACGAAGGCGGTTATTTCCCCCTTCGTCTCGAATCGCTTGATGATCCGGCCGAGCGGCGTAAGTTTGGTTTCGATGTACGTCTTTATGGATGGAGTTAAGTCCAGTCCGGTGCTTTCTATGTTGATCTTCATATATCAATTATAACAAGTCACAGCGAATCGGACATCTCCTGCGAAGGCTAAGACTTGGGCGTCGCCCCGGAGACAGCCTGAGCGGGAGATGTCCGGTGAGCTCTTATTTTATTTTCTTGCTCAATATCCTGATCTCGTCCCGCAGAATTGCGGCGAGCTCGAAATCGAGACGCTCGGCAGCTTCTTTCATTTCTCTTTCCTTTTGCTTGACGAGTTTTTCGAGCATCGTCTTCGATTTCGGCAGGGGCTTCGTTTCGAGATCGAGGATCTCGTCCGTCGGCAAAATATCCTTGATTTCCTTCACGATCGTCCTCGGCGTTATGTGATGCTCTTTGTTGTACGCGATTTGGAGTTTCCGCCGCCGGTCGGTTTCTTTCACGGCGCGCTCGATGGAACCGGTGATTTGGTCGGCATAGAGCAGCACTTCACCTTCGACGTTCCGGGCAGCGCGGCCGATGGTTTGAATGAGCGATGTCTCGCTTCGCAGGAATCCTTCTTTGTCGGCATCCAAGATCGCGACGAGCGAAACCTCCGGAAGGTCCAATCCTTCCCGGAGAAGGTTCACGCCTACGAGGACGTCGATCTCCCCCCTTCTGAGTTTCGTCAGTATTTTGATGCGATCGAGCGTCTCGACTTCGCTGTGGAGGTAGGTCACCTTGATTTTGCGTTCTTCGAGATAAGCACTCAAATCTTCCGCCATGCGCTTGGTGAGGGTCGTGACAAGCGTCCGTTCCTTCTTCTTGACCCGCTCTTCGATGCGCGGAATGAGGTCTTGGATCTGCCCCTTTACCGGACGGATCGTGATCGTGGGATCGATGAGGCCGGTCGGCCGGATGATCTGCTCAACGGTTTGCGAGCTTACTTTCGCTTCGTAAGGGCCGGGCGTCGCGGACATGAAGATCGTTTGGTTGATCTTCTTCTTGAATTCCTCGAACCGCAACGGCCGGTTGTCGGCGGCACTCGGCAATCGGAAGCCGTACTCGATCAAGGTTTTCTTCCGCGATGCATCCCCGTGATACATGCCTTCAAGTTGCGGAACCGTCACGTGTGATTCGTCGATGACGGTCAAGAAATCGTCGGGGAAGTAATCAAGGAGAGTATCCGGCGGTTCGCCCGATGCCCGCCCCGAAAGGTGACGGGAATAGTTCTCGATTCCGTTGCAATACCCGACTTCGCGGATCATCGCCATGTCGGCTTTCGTTCTCCGTTCGAGGCGCTCCGCTTCCAGCGGTTTCCTTTCCTTTTCGAATTTCTTGAGCTGCTTTTTCAATTCTTCTTCAATGGCTTTCAATGCCCGATCCCGGTCTTCGGGCGGCGTGATGAAATGCTTGGCGGGCGCGATATAAACTTCATCCACCGTTTTTGTCAGGCCGGGCTTGAATCCTTCGACGGGATTTATTTCGTAGATCTTTTGGATCACGCCGTTCTTGAGTTCGAGATTGTAGATATTCTCGATGCCCGGAGGCATAATCTCCCAATTGTCTCCCCGGACGCGGAACGTTCCGCGCCGTAGATCCGCCGTCGTCCGCGAAAACTGGAGTTCCACAAGCTTCTTCATGAGTTCGTGCCGGTCGATTTTCGTTCCCGGTTCGAATTTAATGATGTTTTCGGCGTAAACCTCGGGGGCGCCCAATCCGTAAATGCAGGAAACGGATGCGACGACGATCGTATCCTTCCGCGTCAAAAGCGCCGCCGTCGCAGCATGGCGGAGCTTGTCGATCTCGTCGTTTACCATTGCTTCTTTGCCGATATAGGTATCGGACGTCGGAATATACGCTTCCGGCTGGTAGTAGTCGTAATAGGAAACGAAATAGTTCACCGAGTTCTTGGGGAAAAGTTCCCGGAGCTCGTTCGTGAGCTGTGCGGCCAAGGTCTTGTTGTGTGCGATGACGAGGGTCGGCTTTTGGGTGCGTTCGATGACGTTCGCGATCGTGAACGTTTTTCCGGAACCCGTGACGCCGAGAAGCGTCTGATTTTCGTAGCCCTTTTTGAGGCCGGATACCAAGGCGTCGATGGCCTTCGGCTGGTCCCCCGCCGGTTTGTTTTTCGAAACGATCTCGAACATACATTAATATGATACAAGTTTTATTTTCCTTGAGGCAACTGAGCTCGCCAAACACCCTCGCTCAGGCTGTCTCCGGGGCGACGCCCAAGTCTTAGCCTTCGCGAGGGTGTTTGGCTCGCTTTTTGTAAATTGTGACGCTCGTCCTTGCGAGTCGGTTATTCGAATATGAGGACGGCGGCGGCAACGACGGTCGTCCAGATGCCGTCCTTGTGTCCCTCCGCCGATTGGGTGATATTGGTCGTTTTGAAGATCTTCCCGGATGATTTGTATACTTGCTCCCGCTCGTCCCATGCGGCATTCGGGTCGAACTCGAGGCCGAGGATCGAAGCAAGCATGGTTGCCGCGAGATCTTCGGCATACTCCCCCGCTTTCTCCTCCGTTTCGCCGAACGCGTGGTGTTCGGAGAGATAGCCGTGCTGGTTCGGGTCGGACGGTTGTGCGAGGCCGACGGAAGAGACGATCAAGCGGTTCGGTTCGTTCGTCGCATTTCGGGCCATAACGCAAAAGACCACCTGTCCCGGCTGGAGGAGCTTCTTCCCTTCTTCCCTCGATACCCGCTTGCAGTTCGGCGGGAAGATCGAACTCACCTGCACGAGGTTGTATTCGGCGATGCCGGCATCCCGGAGCGCCATTTCGAACGATTGCAGATATTCCTTGTGGCGGCCGACGCCTTTCGTAAAGAACATCTTCTTCGGCACGAGGTTGTCCATAAAAATAATTATAGAATATCCGGAGTTTATTTAATTGTGGATTACCGGGAAATTATCTGTAGGGCGTGGAAGTAACCGGCTGCACTTCGTTGAATGGCAAGGATGATATATCGATGATGGTGGTTGTCGGTTCCCCGCTTCCTCCACCCGTGATCCAAGGCTCCAAAATCAATTTGTCGTCGGTTGCAAGCTTCACGTCGCCGGCGGCCGCCAGATTTTGCTTGCCGAGAAAATCATCGAGACTGTACCACATATTCTTTGATACCACGTAGATATACGTGGGTTCGCTCCAGGGCATATGTCCTCCGGAAAGATGCGTCGCTAAGATGAAAAACTTTGAATCCGGCGTCCATAGTAACTTGTCGGCTATGGCGCCGTGCTCTCCGTCCTCCGAGGTGAGATTTAATCTCGAAAGAATACCGGTCGTCGAAGCGTCGTTTACGGATAAGATGCTTTCGAGGGTGGTTGAAGTTATGGTATAAACATCTATCTTGCCGTTCGGAGACGGATAGACGGAAAGCGGCGGCGAAGGGATAAACTTGAATGAAGACATTATTTGCTGACCGTCTTGGTATTCGCTTGATGCTTCAAGAACATTCCGCGGTACTTCTATGTTCCAGGCCGATTGATGTCCGAATTGGGGATCCGGACTCCCGAAGCCGGCTATCGGCTCCATATCCCGAGTCGAAGGGGAAGTGCCGCTTGCCGTAGGGAAGAAGATGAGTATTCGATACTCGGTTGGCACTCCGTCGTATCCGGGCAGGTTATAGCGGAGCGGGCTTGTTATATTGACGCTCGGCCATTTTCTCCCGTCCTTCATTTCGCTTGTGTCTGAAATTTGCCAGCCTTCAGGATATTGAAAAGTGAAACCATATTGGCTGTTTAGGTACGTTTTCCATGCCGAGGATTCTCCGGTTGTTGTCGTGTTTATTTGCGGGGTTTTGGAGGATTCGACGAGATTGCTGTTCTGCAGGACAAAATATTTTGTGACCGGCAGCGTCGCCCGCGCCATGCCGTCATTTGGGCCGTGATCCAGCATAGCGACTGCAATCTCGCCGTCCTTTATGGTTATCGAATTCACGATGATGCGATCGCCGAGGGGTACGGCAGCAGCTTCCTTGGGTGTTCCGTTGTCGTTCAGGAACGCGACGAGATAGTAAAAGCTCCCACTGCCGCCCAGCTGTTCGACGGCCGGGACGACAGCATCGATCGCGCCGTCGCCGTTCAGATCGCCGAAAGCCGTTTTATCGCTCATGAGTGTTGCGGTATATGTCAAAGTCGCTCCGGCGCTCCCCTTCCCTTCGACAGCCGAAGTCGTTGCGGTATCGTCTGCGTCGAACGTGAAAGGTCCACCAAAATCAGGCAGCGTATATTCCGCCGTTTTTATTTGATTCGCAGTAAGGCCTAGTGCCGTTGGTGCCGATCCTTGCGGATTTGTCGCCGGCATTTCAAAAGCGAAGTAAACCACTCCTCCTATGACGATAACCCCCAGTACCATGAGCTGAGTGACTATTTTTGAAAACCCCCCTTCATTTTTCATCAGTTTCATTATAGCAGGTAGAGCTCCCTATTTTTGAACGGAATGAGCGCGATCACGACGGCATCCGTATAGTACGTCGTCCGGTCGATGACGTTGCCGGTCAGGATGCCAATTGCGCCGTTTTCCTGCTTCGAGTTCGTGCGTTGGAAGACGATATCATCCGCTTCGCCGAGTTCCTTCCCTTGTTTTATCAGTTCCGCGACCCGCGGAGGAAGAAAAAACGTTCCCGTTCTTCCTTTGCCGAAGCCGTTATCCTTCGCCTTTATCGCGACCCACGCGAACGATTCCATTTCGCCGTTCTTTTCCTCGACGCCGCCTTCAATACCGACAAAAAAGTCCGCATCGGTCCGTTCCTTTGAAGCGTTTTCCGCCCGGTTCTTTGCTCCAAGGAAGGTCTCCGCATCGGTCATTGGCTGGTCTGAGACACCCGAAGGGACGGAGACGCCTTCGATCGCGAATTCCTCATCCGGGAACATTTTTTTGAATCCCGCGAGGGTCGCATTCATCTTCACCGGATTCTTCGATGCAATGACGATCTTTTTCATATGTTGATTATATAGAACAAACGAGCCCTCGCCTAGAGTTTTCTCTGGAGCGAGGGCAATTGAAGTTAGGAGCCGGTCAGGCGAGACCAATTATCACCGAATTTCGGCTTGATGGCCTCGGACCCCGCTTTGCAGTACGGGCAAAGGTCTGGTTCATAATTCTCGATGGAAAGCTGGAGCAGCGGCAGCACTCTTGACCGTTCCACAAAAACGACTCTGTCTCCCGGACTCGATCGATCGACGATCACCGGAAGAAAAGGCGCGAAGCGGACCATCTCCACCATGTCGTCGTTTGCGATCCGTATTCCCTCCCGCACCAAGTGCGAAGATCCGCCGACGGTTATCAATTCTTCAACGTGAAGAACGGTGTCCCCTTCGCGGATGCGCTTATTGTCGGGGTGCCAGATCTGCTTTTTAGCCTCTTTGTCTTTTACCATCTTGATATGACCGACACCGGCCAATTTTGCAACGTCTTCGGCAAGATCGGTCGCGGAGGTATCGGATCCGACGACCCAGTTGAAGACGCCTTCCCAGAGCGGCGGGAGCGTCGAGAGCAAAGCTTCCGCAAATTTTTTTCTGATGATGGGATAGGCCTTCAGGACCTCTCCAACGTTTACGTAGCCGTTGGAATGTTTTCCGCTCGTCAAAAGGGCGTGCGGAGCTTCCGGTCTCGGTTCGCCTTGGTAGATCCAAAATACCCCGGCGTTCTCGAGGATATTTTGAACTTCATCTCCTGTCATAAACTTTTTCCTTTCTATTTTGTTTTTGGGTTTCTATGATATAGCTTTTTAAATCTCCCCAATGCTCCTAAGGTTATGCCATATAAGATAGATGTGCGTCAATTCCACTAGAATAAGCCATCTTGACAATTTATCAATTGTCTAGTATGATTTTGATTAGAAAGAATAACAATATTATTTTTTCTGAGAGAGTTCTTAGTGCTCTTTTATATACGAAGGACCAAGGTTGCGGCAGTACTAGTTACAAATTCGAGAATTATCTTTTTATTATTTCTTTCTTATTTATCAAATAATTCTCGAACCTTTCCGTATTTTCAGTCTTTGCTGGGATCCTCATATATCCCAGGAATTGGACCAACTGAAAATCGGAAAGGGTTTCTGCCCTCCCCCATAAATTAAGGAACCTCTCGGGTTCCTTTCTTCTTTTTATTGAGTTTATCAAAAACAGAAATGGGGGTTAACTACCGAATGTTCTCCCGACCCCACTCTTATTCTCGCGTCAGAAAGCAAAACGCCGGCCATGAAGGTCGACGCTCTGCTTTTGGTGCGGGATACGAGAATCGAACTCGTGTCTCAACCTTGGGAAGGTCGCGTTCTGCCACTAAACCAATCCCGCATGTATCCGCCTATTGCTGCGTCCCGGTTGCCGTGCTTGTCGTCGTGGTCGATCCCGGTACCACGATTATAAGCCCTTCCCCGGGATTTTTGTAGTTCGTTTGCGCCTTCAGTTGTTTTACCAAATTCGCCGGGTTTTGAAAATACTGGACTTCGGAGGAAAGGTTTTGGTTCTGCTCTTGGAGCTTGTCGTATTGGGCCTTCAGTGCGGCTGCCTGCTTGTCCGCCGCGTTCCGTGATTGGTAGAGGCTCAAGAGCCCCCACCCAACGATTCCCGCGATCACCACAAAGACGATCACCTTCCAGTACTTCATTACCTCCATTTTACACCACCCCTTCCTTGAGTCAAAAACACCCACCCCAAAATTTAGGCAACTCTCGATTTCTGACAAAACCGTCTCGCAGGGTGAACGGGCACGGTTCGAGCGAAGCGAGAGAGCGAACCCGAGAGCGAGCGGCCAAACCTCGCCGGGGTTTGGCACAGCGTGTTTGGGAAGAGATCGAGAGTTGCCGTTATTTCTTAATTAATTCCTTGAATACCTCCGGCGCGATCCGCACCTTTCCCATTGCTTTCAGTTTTTCCTTCCCCCTTTTCTGCTTTTGCCAGAGTTTCATTTTTCGCGTCCGGTCTCCGCCGTTTTTGCCGAAATTGCCGAGTTCCTTCCGCATGGCCGGAATATCCTCGCGTGCGATGACCTTCCCCGAGATCTTCGCTTGGAGCGCCTGCGGGAACTGCTGTTTCGGAAGGGTAATTTTTAGTTTTTCCACCATCTTCCGCGCTTCACGCTCCACGCTTTCCCGAGGGAAGAACCGCGAAAGGCCCGGAATGATCTCGCCCGCGACGAAATTATCCACTTTCACGACGTCGGCCTTGCGATAGTCCAAAAATTCGTAGCTGAACGAAGCATAGCCGGACGTTGCCGATTTCAGTTGGTCGTCGAAATCGCTCACGAGTTCGGAAAGAGGCATGATCGCTTCGATATCGATGGAGTTCACGACCGTCTTCGTCGTCAGATCCTCGATCCGGAATTTATTCTGGAGCGAGAGGACGCTTGCAAGGTAATTCGAAGGAACGAGGATATTGATGCGGACGAGCGGTTCCCAAATCTCGTCGTATTCGTTCGGCAGATCTTCCGGTTTTGTAATGAATTCTTCCTTTCCTTTATTGACGATCTTGTAGACGACGGATGGGAACGTGCTTACGACCCGCGCATCGAACTCGCGCTCGAGGCGCTCCGCGGTTATTTCAAAGTGAAGCTTGCCGAGGAATCCGACTTTGAATCCCCTCCCCAGAATCTCATTCTGGTCCGGCTCGATATGGAGCGATGAGTCGTTCAAATGGAGTTTTTCAAGTCCCCTCTTCAGATTTTCATAGTCGTCGGCATCTTCGGGATAAAAAGAAACGAAAACCACGGGGTTCGGCTCCCGGTAACCGGGAAGAGCGAGGGTTTGAGGGTCGATGGTGTAAGGTTTGGGGATCATGAGAACGGTGTCGCCGATCTTTACTTTGCTCGTGTCTTTGATGCCGGTCGCAATGTAGCCGATCTCGCCTTTCTTGATCGATTGAGCTGCTTTCGGCTGAGGCGAGAAGTAACCGACCTCTTTGATCTTTACTTCGGTGCCCGTTGCTGCAAGAACGATCGGGTCTTCGCGTTCGAAAGCTCCCTCGAAAACGCGAACGGAAGCGACGATGCCTTTATGATCGTCGTAGAACGAATCGAAGATAAGAGCGCGGCCCAAATTTGAAATTTGAAATTTGAAATTTGAATTTGCGACTTTTGGCGGCGGAACCTTTTCGATAATAGCCGACAAAAGTTGCTCGACACCTTCGCCGGTCTTCCCTGAAACCATGAAAACGTCCTCCGGCCCTATCCCCAGGAGTTCCGCCACTTCCTTTCGGAGTTCGGCAAGTGCGTGGTCGTTCCGATCCTTGAAAAGATCGATCTTATTGATCGCCCCGATGAGCGTGAGGCCGGCCGCTTTTGCCGCTCTGAAATTGGAAAGTGTCTGGGCTTGGATCCCCTGTGTCGCGTCGACAAGAAGAATGCCGCCCTCGACGGCGTTCAACGATCGCGATACTTCGTACGCGAAATCGGAGTGGCCGGGAGTATCTATGAGGTTCAGAATATATTCTGAACCTGAATTTTTAATTTTTAATTTTGAATTTTGAGCGGCAGCAGGATTGTTTTCTTTGTTTCGAAATTCGAAATTCGAAATTCCTAATTCCGGATGATATGCCATCCGGACGGGGGCCATTTTGATGGTGATCCCCCGCTCTTGCTCGAGATCGAGTTGATCCAAATACTGGGCATGCATGCGCCGCGATTCGACCGTCCCCGTGATCTCGAGAAGGCGGTCGGCAAGCGTGCTCTTACCGTGATCGATATGAGCGATAATGCAAAAATTTCGAATGGTTTCCATTATTGACTTTGATACCCAAGCGTGAGGGTTATGATGATCCGCTTATCCGGGTCGTCTGTGTGATACGTATAGACCGGCGAATTGGATTCTACCCAATAATATTTGAAGGGAGCGTTGATGGTCAAATCGAGTGAGTTTTGGACACCCGACTGCCGCTCGAAGACGAACGTGTATTTTTGGCCGGGCATCAAAACCTTGATGCCGTTATAGCTCGTTTGGTAACGCATGGTGAGCGTGGAGGTCGTCCCCGCCTTTGTGAAAAGCCAGGTTCCGAAAACGTTCTTGCCGAATTCGGATCGCTGCCACGTGTTGAAATTGGTAAGGAACACCTCGTTCGCTTGAATGGCAGCGAGATCCGGATTCACGGCGTAGTCGGAATTGGCATAGTCGAGCGTTGAGTATTTCTTTCGCGTGTTTTCGCCGGTCACGTCGACGAGGCTCGAGTTCGGTTCCGTGAAGATCTGTAGAAAATCATTGTTCGTGGCGCGCCACCATGGATCCGTTTGAGTGTTGCCGGTATGCTGTCTCGTGACGGTTACATCCGTAAAGGTGTTCCCGCTCGTGTCAATGTCGACATGAGCGTTCACCGCCTCCTTTACGAACGCATCGCTCTTGCCGCCGGCAACGTTGGCGTTCACGACTGCGAGATAGTTTCCCCAAAAGCCGTCGGGGAGCTGGTAAACGCCGCCATTCACGTCGTTCGAGTCGAGGAAATTCTCGATTGTGGGATCGGTGGAGTAAAACATGATATCCTTCTTTTGAAGGTCATTTTTGAGGGCATCGATGAGCGCTTTCGATTGATCGCTGTCGAGCGCATCCAACTTTTCCATGAGGATCGGCGCCAGAACTTGCAGGATTTTTTTCGGCTGCCCGGCTCGCTGGTTCGCGCTCTGCTCCGTCTCGCGCTGAACTTCTTCGAGAAAATTCGACGAATCGACGGTTGGATATCCGGGCGATGTGATAGGTCCCGTAACATCAAGGAGGGAGTTTACGACGTTGATGTTGATGGCGATCGCCGCATCGAAGCGGATCCCCTTGTCGGAGTACATTTTTGAAGCGTTCAAGAAGTTCAGTGTCGTTTTTGCCGACGTTGGAAAGTCGAAGAACCAGTTGGAATCGCGGGCGCCCCAATTGGGAGTCGTCGCCTGCAATTCTTCGGGCGGTATCACCTTAATGGCAAGCTGGCCGTCCGGATCGTAAATGTCTCGCACGTCCATGCCCTGCATTTGGCCGTTTTGGACGCTCACATCCGCGTAGCTTCCGATGAATCCCCCGCCGGGCCGTATTTCTGCCGGATTTTGGAAGAGAACGGCAATATGCTTCGGTGTCGGGGAGTTCAGGAAGTTGGTCAGTTGAACCAGCACGTTATCCCAGCCGTAGAGCTCGGAACTGTACTTCAAATATTCGTTTCCGACATTTTGGTCCAATCCTCCGAAAAAGCTCGACATGCTCTTGAGATACGAAGTGGTATTCTTGATGCCCCCCGCCTCGCTGTTGAGATTTTGGACGAGGGTGTGGAGTTTTTCGAGGTCTGCAATAAGTGCGGGGCCGTTGCTTTTGAAGTCTTTAAATCCGTTCTTTTGGAGATCGGCGATCGTTTGGGTAAGTTCCAAAAGATCCCCGTTCAAATTGGACACTTGTCCTACAAGACCGAACGCTTGTTTGATGATGGGGACGAAATTGCTCACCGTTTGCACGATGTTTTCGCCGAACCCCTTTGTCACGAGGTTGTCGATGTTAGCGAGCGATTTCGAGTTGTTCTCGAGATACGTTGCGGCGGTCGACGGCTCGAAGTTTTTGAGGGCTCCGACCGATGAACTGAAATTCTGCATGATTTGCGCCCCACTTTCCTCGACGGTCGCCTTCATTTGCCGGATATTCGCGAAGGTGATGCCGATGAACGAAACGAATCCCACGATCCCCGCAATGAAAACGGCAAGGAGGACCCTTTTTGCGATCGAAACCGCGTTCCTCTTTTCCTGCTTGGGGATCTTCGTGAGATTGACGATCTCGAATTTTCGGAGATGGTCGTAGTTGAAGTTCGGTTTCTTGACGTCAACTAAAATGGGATCGATATTCTTTTTGGGGACGTTCCTTTTAGCCATGTATTTCTCGGAAGGTTTTCATAAGCTCCTCGGCTGTCGTTTGCCATTGGAATCGATCCGCATTCTTCCGGCCAGCCTCGATCAAATGTTCTTTTACTTTATTGTCCAACAAAACGCTTTCTATTGCCAATGCGAGATCGCCGATTTTCCAAGGATCGACGAGGAGGGCGCTTGTGCCTAACACTTCCTCGAGGGGGCCTCGATTGGAGGCTATGACCGGGGTTCCGGATGCTTGAGCTTCGAGGCATGGGAATGCAAACCCTTCGAAAAAAGAAGGATAGACAAAGGCCGCGGCTTGCCGGTAGAGGCTCCGGAGGTCTTCTCTGGTCGCCTTCCCCCAAACGACAATGTCGTTTTTTGCCGGCGATCGATCGATTTCCACGAGGATCTTTTGATACAGCCAACCCGGGGCGCCCACAAGAATGAATTTGAGGTCCTTGAAGCGTCCGTTTTGTTTTACGAGGTTGAAAGCCCGGATGGCTCCGATTGCGTTTTTCCGCGGCTCCAAAGTTCCGACGTGGAGGAGAAAAGGATATTTCCTTTCACCCGTTTCCTTCCCCTCCGTTTTGCCGCGATAGAAATCGTCGAGTCCCGGATAAATGCGGACGACTTTTCTTTCATCCAAGCGGAACCGGTCGATGATCGTCCGCCGCGTGAACTCCGAAACGGCGATCACGCGCCCCGCTTCCTTGATTTGCCGTTCGTAGTTTTGCCGCCAGTGCCAGAAGTTTTTTTGCCATGTGAAGAATTCCGGATAAAAGACGAAGGAAAGGTCGTGGATCGTCAGGACGTGACGCGCAGGATTCTTAAAAGAAAGGATGTCGATGTGAGGACTCCAGTAAACGTCGGCGCGAACCAGCTTGTCTATCTTCGGCAAGCCGAAGAGACGATTTGTAGCGCTCCAAATCTTGTTGGATATTCCGAGGTTCAGCCATTCCCCTTTTACCTCGTTTTCCAGCGGATTTTTTTTCGACTTCATTTTCGAGCGATTGGCGAAGAATAAAAATTCTTCGCTTGGAAACCGGCTTGCCATCGCAGTTATGGCAAGACGCGTATACTCCGGCACGCCGGAAATGATATGGGCATAGAGCGACCGTGCGTCAATGAAGATCTTCATATCATCAGGCCGTATGACCGAAGAATCTCCAAAAATTCCCGTATAAAATTTTCTTTGGAGAAACGTTCTGCGGCTTTCGCGATGGAACTTCTCGAGAAGGACATATTCTCGAAATCCTTTACGGCCTCGACGATGGCTGCCGGCGTTTGCTCATTGAAGAACAAGCCGGTCTTTTTGTTTATGACAATATCCCGAATGCCGCCCCGTTCGTAAGCGATGACCGGCGTGCCGCACGCTTGAGCTTCGGCGGCGACGAGTCCGAAATCTTCGATTTGAGGGAATAAGAGCGCTTTCGCGTTCGCATAGAGCTTTCGGAGTTCGCGATCGTCGGCTTTCGTGATGAATTCTATTTTTTGAGATCTCGCCATCTTCATGAGTTTCTCGAGTTCGGGACCCTGCCCCACGATCTTCAGGGGCTTTTGGAGCTGATTAAAGGCCGCAATACCGAGGTCGAAGCCCTTGTAGTACAACAGTCGCCCGGCCATGAGATAATAATCGCGTTTTGCGGCGGTCGGCTCTGGGAAAAAAATCTTCAAGTTTACCGGCGGATTCACGACCACCGCATCTCTGCCGTAGTATGATTTTATTTTATCGGCGATGAAGGTTGAGTTGGCGATAAAAAGATTCACTCGGCTGGCGGAGCGCTTATCCCATTCGCGGAGCCTTCGTGCGATGGGGTATGCGATGGCATTCGAAAGAGGCCGCGGCGAAGCGGAGAGGTTTTTCAAGTAGTCGATTTCCCATGCATACCGTAAGGGCGTGTGGCAGTAGCTTATGTGATATTTCCCCCGGACGTTGATCCCCTTGCCGTAACCGGCCGTCGACGAAATGACGAGATCGTATTTTTCGGGCGACGTAAGGTACTTTGCGGCGAACGGCATGAAGGGTATGAACATTCGATGATGGTTCCGAATGAACGGGATGTCCATGAAGCTGGTCTTTTTTATGTTCCGGTCGAAGAGGCCGCTGGTTTTTTGTTTGTCGTACAGAAGCGTGTAGAGGTCCGCTTGCGGGAATATTTCGAGAAGGACTTTCACGACGCGCTCCGCGCCGCCGAATTGGTTCAAATAATCATGCAGAATGGCAACCTTCATTAGGTCTCATTCTACCCTGGTTTTATATGATTTTCCATTCTTTTTAGCTGTGCCTCTTTTGAATATAAAAACTTTACCAAAGGGTGAGGATATTTCTCTTTCGAAACCGTCTCGGAGGCCTCGCGGGCATGGTTGCCCGAAGGGCAGAGCGAGGCCGAGAGCGAGCGCAAATTCCACGCTGGGGAATTTGATAGCGTGTTTTGAAGAGAAATACCCTCACTCGCTCACACTCCGGTCGGGTCGGAGAAAAAAATGGCGATGGTCTTCCAAAGGATCTTCATGTCCATGAGGAATGATTCGTGGTCGACGTAGTAAACATCGAGCGCCACTTCTTCTTTGAACGGCAGTTTTGAAGCGCCTGAAACTTGAGAAAGGCCGGTGAGGCCTGATTGTGCGAGCGACAGGCGTTTGAATTCCGGAGGATATTGGCCGATTTCCCCGGGCTCGTGCGGCCGCGGGCCGACGAGAGAGATATCGCCCGAAAGGATATTCCATGCTTGCGGGAACTCGTCCAGTCTGAATTTGCGGAGTATCTTGCCGGTCTTCGTGAGGCGCGGATCGTTTTTGATCTTGAAAAGCGGGCCGTCTTTCCGCTCGTTCAAGCTCCCCAGTTCTTTTTTCATCGTTTGTGCTCCCTTTATCATTGAACGGAATTTCCACACGCGGATCACTTTACCGTCGCTTATCCGTTCAAGACGTACGAATATCGGAAAGCCGTCTTCGAGGGCCACGGCAAGCCCCACGAAAGGCGTGAGGAACACGGTAAAAAGTGAAGCCGGCAGTGCGATCACGAGATCTAAAATTCTTTTCCCCCGGTAAGCCATTACGGTATGATGATGACGAATTCACCTTTCCCCTTTTCTTTTTGAAAATGTCTTTTTGCTTCTTCGAGCGTCCCCTTCCAAATCTCTTCGTGTATTTTCGTCAATTCTTTTGCCACGGTTATCGGATGTTCAATGCCGCAGATCTTTTCCATGTCGTTGAACGTTTTTTGAAGCCGGTGCGGCGATTCATATATGACGACCGGTCGCATTTCGATCTGTTTCAAGGTTTTGAAAAATGTTTGCCTCCCCTTCTTATGCGGCGGGTATCCGGCGAATGTGAATCGGTCGGCGTTCATGCCGGACGCGGAAAGCGCGGTTACGATGGCCGATGGTCCCGGGATCGGGACGATCTTCACTTCGGGCGTCCTTTCTCGTATGAAGGCAATGAGTTTCGATCCGGGGTCGGCAATCAAGGGCGTTCCTGCGTCCGTTACGAGCGCGATTTCCTTTCCTGCGCCGAGGAACTCGAGGATCCGTTCATAGAGATCGCTTTTTGCGTATTCATCGTACCGCCACATCGGCTTCTTAATGCCGAGATGGTTTAGGAGTTTTGATGTGACCCGCGTGTCTTCCGCAAGTACCAAATCGACGCTTGTGAGCGTCTCCTTTGCCCTTTCCGTGATGTCTTTCAGATTGCCGATGGGTGTTCCCACGACGTATAACTTTCCATTCATTGTTTTTTAGTTTTTAATTTCAGTTTTGACTTTTGTATTTTGAACTTTACATTTGCCCGCAACCGTGCGGGCGTTCGGTATGCCGGATTGCCCGGCCTTCCGCCTATTTTAGCACGATTTTTCATTTTTGACCGAATATCTTTTTTATCTTTTCATCGCGCGACCAGCCAGCGATTCTTTTTTCTGTCACCTCTTTGCCGTTCCGATAATCTCTTTTTATCGTTTTTACGATTTCGATGATGGCATTATCAAGGGCATTATTTCTCTTGCCGGCATGCCGGTAAACCGCTGACAGAGCATAAGCAAAACCGTTTGCAATGAGTGGTCCTCCCTTCTTCCTCGAAGGTTTCCCGACCCATGCCCTGATCGTCTTTTTGCGATTGATGATCGCAAGGAGCATCCTCCGCATGCCATCAAAAACGTGGAGGCCATCCGGTCCCTCCCAAAGGAAGATGGGATAGTAATCTCGCTCCCCGTGTTTTGAGAATCCTGTTTTCAATATGTCGCTCCGCGCTTTCCGATTACCTTCCCACAGTTTAAGAAACTGCTTCGGACTCCCGTCGCATCGCGCTATTGTGTAGCGGTCGATTTCCGGCGACATCCCGGTGAGGACAATTCTCTTCAGGGAAATTTCTTGCAGTGTCCAAGTGACCCGCGTGTCCGACAATATTCGGAAGACCGATTTCAGTTTCCAATCTTCCGATATAGCCGCAACGAGATTCCAGAATGATGCCCCACCCTGTGTTTTGGGGAAATTGGCGATTTCTCTGTCTATTAATCTCCAAGTCTTCGGGTCCCGAATGCCGTTCAAGATTTTCCTGAATTCGTGTTGAAGATACTGAATTGCCATTCGTTCTGCGTTTTTTGATGGCGTCAGTGTATTTTTCATTGGAGATATTTCTTTACATTTAATTCTTGCTCGGCATATGTATCCGCGCAGTGGATGATATGATTTGCATCATGGATATAGTAGAGGCAGGTCGTCGTTTGCGGGTTCAAGGCGGCGTCGATCGCTGCGAGGCCCGGATTCGATATCGGCGTCGGCGGCAAACCCTTGTGGAGGTAAGTGTTGTATAGTGAGTCGATTTTCAGGTCGGCTACCGCAAGCGGTGCCCAGAAACCATTGCCCGTGTCGCCCCGGGCGTATTGAATGGTCGCATCGATGTCGAGAGGCATATTCTTCAGGAGTCGGTTCCAAATGATCCCGGAAATGAGCGCCATGTCGCTTGTGCCAGCGGCTTCCCGTTGGATGATCGAAGCGATTTTGAGAGCGGTCGTCCATTTGATGTTTTGAGCCGTAGCTTCCTTGGCATACGGAGCAAAGCTCTCGTTGAATTGCGTTATGAATCTCTGGGCTATCTGGGTGCCCGTTTCGTCGACGGGTAAAAGATACGTGTCCGGGAAATAGACGCCTTCTTTGTAATCGTTGCCTCCGAGGGTCTGATAGGCGTTCAAGAATTGGTTCTTCGTCGCATCGGTCCATCCAAGGTCTTTTTGAAGAAGGTTCGCTGTTTCTTCTTTTCGCAATCCTTCCGGCACCACGACCCATTTCATATAGGGTGGTCGGTTTAAGGCCGAAACCACCTGAAAAACGTTCATGCTCCCGTTGATTTTGTATCCGCCGGGGATGATGGCTTGGTTCCCTTCGAGGGTAGAGGCGATCGAAAAACCGAAGCCGCTTCGAATAAATCCTTGATCCGCCAAATTTTGTATCGCCTGTGCGCGAGTTTCGCCGAGGGATACGATAAAGCGTTCGGGCGTCGGAGCTCCCCCCGGCGCACCGAAGAGAAAATAACACGCCGCTCCCAAAACGAGAATAGCGGCACCTGTTATGATGAGCGCCCTTTTCATTTCATTCGCTGATGTACGTGAAGCGGGGAACTTTTTTGCCGTCGACCTCCGCTTCTCCAAGGAACATGTTCAAGGGGCGGACCCAGATATCCCCTTCGCCGTAGAGGGCTTGGTAGACGACCATTTCTTCCAACGTCTCGCTGTGCCGAGCGACGCCAAGAACGCGGTAGCGATGGTGTTCCGGCTTGAAATGTTCGTAGACGCCCAGCTTCAGATTTTTCGCTTCCTCGCTCATCATTTCCTTTTCACGAGCCCGTCGAATGTCAGGCGAATGTAATCGATGATATCCATGCCTTTCATTTTATAGATCTGATTGGTGGAAAATATCTTTTTGTCTTTCGGGTCCAATCCAAGCCAGGCGATCGCCTCGTCAACCTTTTCCCAGGTCGATGATTCTATTTCAAGGTACGGCTCGAGCGCCGGCCACGTATCGATATCGAATTCGACGCCATCCTTTATCCAGCGGGTTCGCTTGTTTTCGGCATAGTGTTTTTCGATGAAGCCGAGTTCCTTGAGGAGCACGGCGGTCTTTTCGAAGTCGTTCACGACGATCTCCACTTCTTTCATGCTTTCATCGGAAATGCTTCCGTCCTCCGATTTGATCCCGAGCCGCTGCTTATACGAGAGCGTTATCCGATTACCCTCGTCCCTCAAGCGGAGCCATGCGCCATTCTTGTCCAAACGAAAATCGGGATAATCGAACACTTCCCGTTTGTAAAAATAATCCCCTTCTTTCGTAGCGCCCAGACCCGCTATTTTGTTCTCCAATTCCTCCTTGTTAACGTTGAGGAATTTTACTTCTTTTTCTTCCATGACTTTTCATTCTAGGCGCCTTCCTCGAGATTTTCAATTTCCGAGAGTTCGTGCTCCACGATCGCATCGTTTTCCCCGAAGAGGAATTTTCCTTTGAACTTCTTGTCCTTCAAAAAAAGCGGGAGCCAGAATCTGTCGTCCGGCCACATCGCATCGTAGGGGATGTCGGCGACATCGAACCATTGCGGTTTCATCTCTTCGCTTTCCGTCGGCGTTCCGGTAAAGCTTTTCACGCGAAAAACATGCACCTCGAAGATATCCCCGTTCGTTTGGAACTCGAATTCTAAAATACCCCGTTTTTCCATTTCGGTTGCCGTGACGCCAGCTTCTTCCTGGAGTTCGCGTTTTGCCCCCTTTTCCACGGTTTCGCCCTCGTTCAGTTTTCCGCCGAAGCCATTCCATCTTCCCGCGCCGAATCCCCGCTTTTTCATGCCGAAGAGTATCCTCGGATGTTCGTAGATGAGGCACAAGGTAAGTAGTTTCTTACTTTTGTTCGAGCTCATTGTATCTCTGCATGAGCAGTCTTGTTTTGGGGCCGACTTTCCCGTTGCCTATGATCAAATTGTCTATTTTTACGACCGGCATCACTTTTTTGTAGGTGCTTGTGATGAATGCTTCGTCGGCCGCCTTGAATTCGCTTGTTTTCACGATGCGTTCCTCAACATCCATGGATCTTTTTGCAAGGCCGATGACCTTGTCCCGCGTTATGCCGAATAAAATCCCGTCCTTTGCCGTTATGAGCTTGTTGCCTTTTATGATGAAAAAATTGGATGTCGTAGCTTCAAGAACATTTCCCCGGAAGGTGTAAAGGATCTCCGTTGCTCCGGCTTTTTTCTGGGACGGCTGGAGATAGACCGCGGCTACGTAGTCGTTGCTCTTCGCTCTCGGTATTTCGCGCTCGTATTCCGCGGTGATGAGCTTTACGCCCCTCGTATAACTATCCTTCGGGGGCAATTCCGTTTTTTCTGCCAAGATGAAGAAATTTTCCGAACGTCGATCGAAGTCCAGGCTGCCGATTGTCTTTCCCCCCGTGAGGACAAGGCGTATTTTTGAAAGGCGGTAGCCGTTCCTTTTCAAAAGGCCCTCTATGATCTTTTTTATCTCCCCTTTCTTCAGGGGGATCTTGAGCCGCATGATCTTCGCGGACGTTTCGAAGCGTTTGTAGTGTTCGTCGAAGAAAACGATCCGGTCATCGATGCCGGCAACGGAATCGAAGATCCCATAGCCGCGGAGCACGCCGATGTCGATCACCGGAATTTTTGCGTCATTGACGGGAATTATTTTTCCGTTCAAATAGCAATATTCCTTTTTAGGCGTTTTTGCCATGGCACTTTTTGTACTTCAGGCCGCTGCCACACCAGCAAGGGTCGTTCCTGCCGATGTTTTTATACTCCGGCGGGGGCGTTTCCCGTTTTACCGGAGCGGTCGTCGTCGCGGTCTTTGTGAAATCCATCGCGAGGATCTGGAAGATGACGCTCGTAACAAGGGATTCCACGGCGGCCATGAGCTGTTGGTAGAGAATATGTGCTTCGCGGCGGTATTCGACCAGCGGATCGTGCTGGCCATATGCTCTGATATTCACCGATTCCCTGAGACTGTCGAGTTGTTCCAGGTGGTCTACCCAGAGCGTATCCATGATCCTTACGATCTGTTGGGCTATGACGGTCGATTTCATTTGATCGACGGCATCCGGTATCGTTGCGGGCTTCGATTCGAGGTCTTCGATTTGCTTTTCGATTTGCTCGCGCTCTTCCGGCTTCTGGTCAATTTGAGCCTTGAGCGATTGCACGGCATTTGCCGTGAAATGTTCCACCATTTCCTTCACGACCGGCATGATCTCGTTTTTGTCGCCGGCTTCGAGGATCTTCACCCTTTTCCCGTAGACGGCACTCCGCTGTTTGTTCAAAACATCGTCAAAATCAAGGAGGTGCTTTCGGATGTCGAAGTTCGCCCCTTCGACTTTGACTTGGGCTTGGTTGATTGCCTTCACGACGGTTTTCGATTGAATGGGCATGTCTTCGGGATAGTTCAAGGTCTCCATGAGACGCTTGATCCGATCGCCGCCGAAGATGCGCATGAGATCGTCCTCGAGGGAAAGGAAAAACTGCGTCGAGCCGGGATCTCCCTGCCGACCGGCGCGGCCGCGGAGCTGATTGTCCACCCGCCTCGCTTCATGCCGTTCCGTGCCGATGACGAGAAGGCCGCCCGCCGTTTTGATCTTTTCAGCTTCTTTTTCGTCCGGCGGATTGCCGCCGAGGATGATGTCGACGCCGCGTCCGGCCATATTGGTCGCGACCGTAACGGTTCCGGACCGCCCCGCTTGGGCGATGATCTCGCCTTCGCGCTCGTGGTTTTTCGCGTTCAAGACCTCGTGGGGGATGCCTGCCCGCGAAAGGTATGAGGAAATGATCTCGTTGTTCTCAATGGAAGTCGTGCCGACGAGGATCGGTCTCCCCTTTTCCCGTTCTTCTTTGATGGCTTTGACTGCCGCTTCGTATTTTGCTTTTTTGGTTTTATAGATGGCGTCCGGAGAATCCCTTCGGATCATGGGTCGGTTCGTCGGGATCGTGACGACATCGAGTTTGTATACCTTATGGAACTCCTCAGCCGAAGTTTGTGCGGTACCCGTCATGCCGCTGATCTTGGTGTACAGGCGGAAATAATTTTGAATGGTGATCTGAGCGTATGTTCGGTCTTCTTGCCGGACATTTACCCCTTCCTTCGCCTCGATGGCTTGGTGGAGCCCGCCGGAATATCTGCGCCCCAAAAGCATCCGGCCGGTGAATTCGTCGACGATGATGACCTCGCCGTTTTTCACGATGTAATCCTTGTCGCGTTTGAAGAGGGCTTTTGCCTTCAAGCTTTCTTGAAGGAAATGGACGAGCCGGAGGTTTTCCGGAGCGTAGATATTTTGAACGTTGGAAAGCTTTTCAACTTTCTCAATACCGGCTTCGGTGATGGAAACGGTCTTCAGTTTTTCGTCGACCGCATAATCCTCTTCTTGGTTCAAATTTCCGACGATGCGGGCGAATACCTTGTAGTATTCGCTCGATTCTTGATCGGGGCCGGCAATGATGAGCGGTGTCCGAGCCTCGTCGATCAAGATGCTGTCGATCTCGTCGATAATGACGTACGGGAAGCCCCGCTGGACTTTTTCCCCCAGACGGAGGGAAAGATTGTCGCGGAGATAGTCGAAGCCGAATTCATGGTTCGTACCGTAGACGATGTCCGCTGCATATGCTTCTTTCCGCGAGATCGGGCGCAAAAATTTTTCGACGACCCTGAACCCGCCAATCACATCACGTTCTTCGTCGGATTTTTCTTCTCCGACGAACGATGGATCATAGGCGTACGCCGCGTCGTGGACGATACACGCGACTTTGAATCCCAAAGCGTCGTAAATTTGTCCCATCCATACAGCATCGCGTTTTGCGAGATAGTCGTTGACCGTAATGACGTGAACGCCGTCACCTTTCAGTGCGTTCAGCGCAGTGGGAAGGGTCGCGGCGAGCGTTTTTCCTTCTCCCGTCCTCATTTCGGCGATCTTTCCTTCATGGAGCGCCATGCCGCCCATAAGCTGGACGTCGAAGTGGCGTTGGTGGAGGGTGCGTTTTGCCGCTTCTCGCGTGAGGGCGAAAGAGCGCGGGAGTATTTCATCGAGACTTTTGCCGCTCTTTGCTTCCCCGCGGAGCTTTTCAATCTCTCCTTTGATGTTTTCAGAGGTCAGTTTCTGGATCTCGGATTCCAGAGAGTTGATCTCTTTTACGATTTGTTCGTATCGCTTGAGGTTGCCGTCTTTGAATAACGTGGTTAAAAGTGACATGGGATGAAGATAAATAAGTCGGGCCGCTGGTGCGGCTGCGGTGGTGACCTCCAATAGTTTTTATTGTTGTGTGAGTGCGCAACCGTAGCCGCACGAGCGGTCCGACACTCCTTTTAGAATAATGGGTATTCCATAAAAAAACCAGAGTCCCTTGCGGGACTCCGGAACTTTGAAGGTTTTTCCTTGGGTTTCCTCGCGAGTTGCCTCTTGAGGACAAGGAAAGCTTCACTCACACACGAGTATGATAGCACATCTTTCCTTGAAATGCAAGGGGTCGCGATGTTGTCTCCTCATCGGCAAGTTTTCCTTTCGAATAAATCCTCCTCGCTCCTCGTCGGAATTAAGCCACGAAATATCGAACTCAACCTCATGCCTCACTTTTTCACCATGGTGAAAAAGTGAGGCAACTCGGGATTCATACAGGCGCTATTTCGTTCATTCCTTCCTCGTCGCTCGGGATTTATATATCTCAAGGAAAAAGCTTCTTCGGAGGCGACATCGCTCCCATATTAATGTAAGGAATCCTTCTTTCTCTTCCGGCGGCGGAGGAGCCAATAGAGCAAAGCGGCGGCGATGGCGGCGAGGATAATGTAGTCCATCTGCCTGAAGTAATCCTGGATGAGGGTCCAGTTGTTGCCGAGGAAGAATCCAACGTATGTCAGAAAACACGCCCATAAGAACGATCCGAAGAAGGTCAGATAAGTGAATTTTCCGATGTTCATCTTTCCGATGCCGGCAGGCAGCGATATGAACGTTCGAACCACGGGAATAACCCTCCCGAAGAAGATGGAGTACGATCCGTATTTCTTGAACCATTCGTCGGTCTTCTTGAGATGGCGTTCCGAAAGGATGATGCGGAGTACCTTATATTTCTCCCTGATCCCGAGGATCCACTCGGCGAGGAAATAATTCAAAAAAGAGCCGGCGAGATTTCCGAGCGTACCCATAAGCGCGACAAGCCAAAAATCCAAATTCCCTTGAAGGGCGAGGAATCCCGAGAACGGCATGACGACTTCCGAGGGGATGGGGATATTTACGCTTTCGAGCGTCATGAGGATGAAAATTCCCGGGTAGCCGAGGTATTTTATCGTTTCGATGACCACATTCGATATGAGTGCGAACATTGTTTTATTTTTTCGGGTTTGAATGGAACTCGAGTTCCCGCTCGTTTAAAATGAATCTCCCGCTCCCCTCTTTTCTTGCAAGATATTTGGAGAGCCTCCTCTTTGCGATGGCGCCCGCGACATTTTTTTCGATGAGATCGCCGATCGTACCGCCGAGCGATCGTTCAAGCGACCGTGCCACGGCGTTCTTCTTTCCTTTGCGGAACCGCAGATCTTCCAAATGCGTTTTTGCATTCGGATCGTATCCGGAATTCAAGATCAGGAACTTTTCTATTTTTTGCTCATCTCCCCACAGCGGCACCCAATTCTGGTAAATGACCGCGCTGTATGCGTTGATGGGTTTTATGCTCCACGTTGCTTCCGTCACGAAATGGTTCAAGCAAAGCTTGTCGCTCTTCGTTTCCTCGAGATCGTCCGGCCTCCTTTCTCCGAGGAGGGAAAAGATGAGATTGATGCAGTATCGCGTAGTAAACATTCTCCCCTCTTTGACCGAAACCAGAAGATCGAAATCGGAATTTTCTTTCACGTTCCCCACCGCCATCGATCCGGTCACCACGACGAAATCGAGAAACGGTACGAAGGCGAAATATTTCGCGAGTTTTCTCAGTTTTTTCCACTTGAGATCGAGGAGGAGTTTTTGATCCATCTTATTCGCCGTTTTCCGGAGGCTCTAATTGGTCGGGTTCCGCATTGATCGATTCGCCCGTGATGCGGAGCACGTCCTTGTCGATCTTTCCGAACTCTTTGTATGCATTGTTGTACATATTGACCGTTGTGCCGAGGTTGCTGCCCAGTTTCTTCATGAAGGTTTCATAGTTTCCGAGATGCTTCCCCAGCTCTTCAACTCGCTTTCGTATCTCCTTCGCCGATTCTTCGATCCTCATGGCGCGGAGTCCTTGAAGGACCGTTTGGAGGTATGCTAAAAATGACGTCGGCGAAACGATGACGACCTTGTATTTACCGGCCGCCCGTTGGATCAAGTTTTCCGTATCTTCCGTTACGGCGCCTACTTTGTTGATCAAAAGATCGTAGTAAATGGCTTCGTGGGGAATGAACATGAAAGCAAAGTCGGTCGTTCCTTCTTCCGGCCGGATATATTTCGAGGTCTCGATGATCCGCTGCTTCAGGTCGCTTACGAAGAGTTTTTCGAGCCGCTCTTTTTCGGCGGGGTCCTTGGCTTCCGTAAGCCGGTTGTAGTTTTCGAGGGAAAATTTGGAGTCGATCGGGACGATCTTTTCGTCGGGTTTCTTGCCGACGAAAACGACGGCGTCCACGATCTCGCCGTTCTTGAACGGGTACTGCATTTGATAGATTTCCGGCGGCAAGACATTTTTGAGGAGCGTTTCGAGATAGTATTCGCCGAGAACTCCCCGCTGCTTCGGGTTTTTCAGGATGTCTTGCAGGGATTGGAGCTGGTCGGCGAAATTCACGACCTGCTTGTTCGTTTCGTCGAGCTTGGTCAAGCGTTCCGTCACGTCGCGGATGATCTTTGCGCTTTCGCCGAACTGGGTTTGAAGAACGCGGTTCGATTCGGTAAGTTTCGAGTCGAGCGTCCGCGTGATCTCGTTCATTTGATTTTGAAGGAACGTGAGGCCTTCTCCGTTTTCTTTTGGTTTCTCGAATTTGCGTGCAAGAAGGATGGTCGCCGTCAAAAGGCCGACGGTAAGAACGATGAGGATGATGAGGAGGATGGTTACCATGTTAGTTGTTCCCTACGACGGTTGCCGAAAAAACCAAGAGAAGTATCGAAATGAGGACGTTCGCGGTGAGGAACAGGTACGCCACGAACCGTTCTTTATGGAAGAGCCGGGAGCTCAAAAGCACGTTCAAGGCGACAAGAACGATGCCGGTAAAAAGTACTCCCAGAAAATCCGCTTGATCGCCCAGAAAATTCACGCCGTTCCATTTATCGAAGTGGATGATGGAGGGGTACGTGAGCCCCCCGATCTTGGGGATCACGAGCCCGATCGTTATCAGAAGGAACAAAGCGCTCATTCCGAGGAGCAAAAGAATGGACTTTTTCTTGAACATACCTTCTTATTTTAGCGGTTTACCACCTGCGCGCCAAGAGCAGCAATTGCCTAAAATAAAAAGCCCAAACATATTGGGCTTTTTGTTTTTCCTGCATGGTTACCGGGATAAAAACTGTTCTTACGGCTTTTGTCGCGGTAGCCGGAGGTGAAGTGTGATCTAAAAACCGAAAAGATCCTTGAGAAACCCCGGGATGGGCGGTTCTACTGGTTCGCTCCAGACGATTTTCCACCCTTTTCTGATGCCAATGGAAGGCTTGTGCCAGACATTGTACATCTCTTTTATGGAAGTCCAAAAGATTTCCACGAGAAGTTTTGATTTTTGACCAAGCTCCTTCGCTTTTTTGATCTTATATTCTTGGTCTTCGCGATTGTTGACGTACTGCGCCGCAACCATAAGCTCCATCGAAGATTTTTGCCATTTTATGGCAAGACTGTACAGCCTTTTTAAGTCCATATCAGCTTCGCCGATTTCGTGGTCGCCGTCTTCTATCTCGGCTAGTGGTTCAAATAAATTTTTTTCATCGACGGAATCAACTTCCGCTTTGACGATATCAAACCATGTGGGCATGACCCAACTCCTTTCTATTGTGTTACTAAATGTAGTGATCGCTTGACCGGTTTTATTCAACTTTCAAAGATCACTCTTCTTCCGCCTTGGAAGCGTGTTTGTTTTAACATAATATAAAGATTATGTCAAATATTTAGTAGCCTCGACGGGATTCGAACCCATGTTACATGGATGAGAACCATGTGTCCTGGACCAGGCTAGACGACGAGGCCTTACCCCCTAGTTTATTCATAGAGCCCGGGTTTGGCAAGCCAAACCGAAGATTGGCGGACGAGAAGTTTCTCGGCTTCCAAGGGGTCGCGCATGATGTCTTTCGTGATCTTTTCCATGCGGACCGATTGCGACCCTTTTACAAGGACGACATCCCCGTGCCGCACGAGATTTTTGAGCTCCCGCGATGCATCGTTCAAATTTTCGAATGCCATGACGTTTCGTTTCGGCATGCCTGCTTTTATTGCTTCTTCCGCGGTGAATTTCGCCCTTGTTCCAACTGTCACGAGGATATCAGCCGATTTTGCGGCAAGCCTGCCTATTTTTTGATGCGCCTCCATCGTGTAACGGCCGAGTTCAAGCATATCTCCCAAAACGGCGACTTTCCGTTTAGCTTCAATGCTCTTTAAGGTCGCGAGCGCTTCTTCGGTCGCCTTCGGTGAAGCGTTATACGAATCGTCGATCACGATGGAATTTTTGATCCCCGGAATGACGTTTTCCCGGCCCGGTGGGTTCTTGAATCCGCCGAGCGCTTCCGCGATCTTCAAGAGATTCATGCCGAAGATGAGGCCCGTTGCGGCTGCCGCAGCCGCCGCATAAGCGGTCGATTTCCCGAGAACTCCTTCGATCTTGACCGGGATCATGCTCCCGCCGTAATTCAGTTTGAATGAAACAAAGCCGTTTTCATTGTCTTCGCGTATCGCGTTTCCAAACGCGGTGATGCGGACGTCGGCGTTGTTCCCGAAGCCGTACGTTATGACATGCCCCCTTGTTTGTTCCTTGAAAAATTCCGCGTGTTTATCGTCCACGTTCAAAATGGCAAATCCCGTCGATGGCAACTGCGCGATGAGTTTCGATTTTTCTTTTGCGATCCCTTCCGGACCATCGAAAAATTCGATATGGACCGGTGTTTCGCCGATGGCCGTAATGATGCCGACGTCGGGCCGCGCAATGGCAAGAAGATAGTTCATGTCCCCGGGCCGGTCTACGCCGTATTCAAGGACCAGCATTTCCGGGTACGTGTTATTCCTTCTTATCAATTGCCACATCCCCTTCGCGATGACGGTGATCCAAAAAAAAGTACCGCCGGTGTCTTTAAAATCACCGATGATGGTTACGGGCAACCCCAGTTCATTGTTGAAATTCTTCGAGGCCGTTCTCACCCGTCGTTCTGCCGCAAGAACCCGTGCAATGGCGGTTTTCGTTGATGTTTTACCGACATTGCCCGTCACGCCGACGATACTCGGTCGGTATTTGGCGATGGTCGCGTGCGCTATCCATTTCAAGAAAAGCGAAAGTATTTTGAGAGTCGTGTGTTTCATGGGTTGGCGTAGAAATAGGAATCGAGTTTGTTGCCGATGTTGTCGGGAGCGACATTTTCATAATTTAAAACAAACGACGCCATTTGCTTGAATGCCGGAACGACCGAAACGGCAGCGAGTTCCGATTTCGGGCGGACCAGTTTGATCAAGATAACGTACTGGGGTTTGGTTGCCGGAACCATGCCGATGAAGGTGTGGATGTATTGGTTGGGATAATATCCGCCGCTTTGAAGATCCGGGATTTGTGCAGTCCCCGTTTTTCCCGCGACGGTGAATTGCGAGATCGTCGCAACGCCCGCCTTGTTCACGGCGTCGATCATCATGCCCCGAACTTTTTCTGCGGTCGAGCTGCTTATGACGCGGCGGATCACTTCCGGGGCATCGCTTGCATTCACGTACGGCCGCATCAAGAGTCCTCCGTTTGCGATGACCGAGAAGGCGTTGATCATTTGAACCGGCGTTACCGATATGCCTTGTCCGAAGGCAGCCGTGCCGTAATCGACGGCGCGGGCATCCCTCTTCTCGAGGTTTGCAAGGCTGCCGGAAGCTTCGTTCGGCAAGTCGATGCCGCTTGGGTCTCCGAAGCCGAATTTTTTGACGCCGGCGTAGAAAAGTTTGTTGCCGATCTGTTCTTCCGCCCAAACCGCCCCGGTGTTCAATGATTCTTCGATCACCTTGGTCATGGTCGTATGAGGACCGTACGCTTTCAAATTCCAGTTTCTGATGACGCTCCCGTTCAAAACGACGACGCCTTTGTCGTCGTAGGTCGAGGTCGGAGTGAAAATGCCGTTATCGATGCCGATCGACATTGTGATCGGCTTGAAGACGGAACCCGGCTCGTAATTGTCCTGCACGTTTTGGTTCGCGTACAGGGCGATCGACGAACTGGCATAACTGTTCGGATTGAAGGTCGGGTATGATACCATCGTGAGGATGGCGCCGGTCGTCGGATCTTCGATGATGACCGACCCGCTCTCGGCGCTTTGGGCAGCCACCAAATTTTGAATGAGTTCTTCGGCTTGCGCTTGGAGAACGCGGTCGATGGTGAGATGGACGTCATCTCCCGCCGCAAGCGTGTTATTGAACTCCTTTTCGGCGCCGTAGAGTCCGGTCGGCTGCGGGTTTTGGCCGTTCACGCCGACGAAACCGATGACGTTGGAAGCCAGCGTGTCGAACGGATAGTAGCGGTACTGTTTCGTGTCGGTATAAATGCCATCGAGGTTGAGGCCATCGACCGCGTTGACTTGATCTTGGGTCGCTTTTTCGGTGAGAGCCCGGAAGAGGCTCTTGGGATTGTCGAGCATCGACGCGAGGGTCGTCGAGCTTATATTCAAAGCCGGCGCAAGAGCGGCGGCTTCTTGCTCCGGATTTTTGATTTGCTGCGGGACTGCGTAAATGATGGGGTAATCCTTATCGACGGCGACCGGTATGGCGTTGCCATAACGGTCGGTTAAAAACAATTCCCCTCTCGAAAGTTCCAGCTCAGCGGCATTCGCGGTCCTTGCTTGGACTTTATCCAAGTAGTACCCCCCTTTGTCTATTTGAATCCTATATAAGTTGAACCCGAGAAGTCCAAAAATCAATCCGAAAAGTGTTGTTAGAAGGATGAATCTGACACCCATGGGTGTTCGGTAAGATATTGCGGTTTGGTATCCAGGACAAGATTATACTTCGTCGCGAGTGAATCAAGATTTTGCGGTGCCGTCACATTGAAGAGCTGGCTCTTCAGTTCGTTTTGGGCGCTTGCCGCATCTGCTATTTGGCTTTTCAAGTTCGATACTTGGTAGCGCGCATTCACGAGCGCGTTGTACATGAAGATGTACGAGATACCTGCAATCAGTATAAAGGAAAGCAGGAAGATTATGAAGCGTGCGTTCTGTGTATAAAGTGAAGGTCTTACGATGGTCATGTTTTTATTTTATTTTTATTCCTCTGAGCTTTGCGGAACGGCTTTTGGGATTTTTTATGATCTCTTCGCGTCCCGGTTTTATTACTTTCTTGTTTAAAAAATCTATTTGTCCCTTTTGATGAAGCAGTTTGAATGCATCTTTGACCAGTTTGTCTTCCAAGGAATGGAAGGTGATGACTCCCAGCCGCCCTCCGGGTTTCAGGATCTCCGGGAGCGATCCAAGGAGTTCCCGGATATTCTCGAATTCCCCATTCACGTAGATCCTGATCGCTTGGAAGGTTTTGGTCGCAGGGCTCAGTTTTCCGCCCTTGAAACGGAATACCGAATTCACGATCTCGGAAAGCTCGTGAGCCGTCTGGATCTTTTTCTTCCGCCGCTCTTCGACGATCCGCTTCGCGATCCTCCGAGAATTCCGCTCCTCGCCGTATCGGTAGATCACATCGGCAAGTTCGCCTTCGGGGAGCGAATTCACGACTTCGTAAGCAGTTCGGTCGTTCCTTTCCGGGTTATACCGCATGTCGAGCGGTTCGTCCTTCGCAAAGCTGAATCCTCTTTTCGATTCGTCGATGTGCCAGGAAGAGAATCCAAGATCGACGATCATACCGTCGGCTTTCGCGAGATAGTGGTCTTTCAATATGCGCGGGATATCGGCATAATTTCCGTTTTCCAAAATGACCGTATTCTCCGGCCATCGATTCGGCAAATCGGCATTTCGTTCCAAGATCTCCCGATCCCAATCGATGCCGAGGAGTGTTCCTCCGGGCGTCAGCCGTTCCAAGATTTCTTTTGCGTGGCCTCCTTCTCCGAACGTGCCGTCGATGAAGAATTCCCCTTTCTGCGGGTCCAAGATCTCTATTGCTTCGTTTAAAAGAACGGGAACGTGGGACATGGCTATATTCCCAGTTCCCCGAGCTTCTCGGCTATTTCATCTGAAGATGACTCGGTCTTTGTTTTGTAAGTGTCCCATTCGGCCGAGTCCCAAATTTCAATTCTGTTAAAGAGGCCGGTCAAGACGACTTGTTTTTTGAGTCCGGCATATTTCCGCAAATATTCGGGGATCAAGATTCTCCCCTGATTATCGAACGTGACGTCCGATGCTCCTGCGAGCATCAAACGCACGAACGCTCGAGAGTTCGATTGAGCCAATGGCAGCGACATCAATTTTTGAACGAGCGTTTCCCACTCTTTTGCGCCGAACATGAACAAGCATTTGTCCAAGCCCCTCGTAATAATGGCACCGGCCTCTATTTTTTCCCTGAATTTGGCCGGTACCGCCACCCGACCTTTAATATCTAAGCTGTGTTTGTATTCTCCCAGTATCATGTTGAAAATCTCAGTTTTCCCCAGATTGGCGAGTTATCCACAAACTTATCCACTTCTCACCACTCTTATGTACCATTATACCACCACTCCCAACACAAAAAAACCGCCATATTGGCGGATTCATTAGGTTTTATCTTACTTTCTCGTGATGAGTTATCAACAGTTGACTTGTGGGGATTCCCCACTTTCAAATTGTAGAAAAAAGTATCCCGGATTCCGCAGCGAGTGCAGGATCCGGGATAACGTTATGCGAAGTCAGTATACACAGAGTCTCCCGCGCTCTGTTCTTTCGAACGAGCCGTCGACCCTTTTTAGGATGCCGGGTTTCACGACATGAAATGATTGTCCGTGCCGTATCTCCCGAACGTCGACGAAAAAGATCGTCTCTTGCTCGGCAACGGTCACGCGGTCGACCTTCACGGCGGGATTCGGAAAGATAAATATCTTTCCGTCTTTCTCGATGGCAAGGAATTGCCCGTCCTTCGCTTCTCCGAATTTCGGAGTCGCGAGCGGATCGGACAATTCTTCGCTGTTCAAGATGCCAATCTGCTTCGCTTCGAACTCTTTCAGAAAGAGTTCGAACATTTCCCGGTTTTTCACCCCGGCTTCGTATTTGTTAATGACGTCGATCATCGATGCCTCCTTTGTAAATGTTCTCGGAAACTCGCTTGTTGTTATATAACTAGATCGATGCCCTGTCAAATTTTTATGCGGGGATTTTGATGCCGTCCGTTTCGAGTATTTTGAATTCAACGCCGTCGGTCGCGATCTTCACGAAGGCAGTGTTTCCAATGTCCATCGATTTGAAATTTTGATAGGTGCCGAAGCCGAGGTGAATGAGGAATGCGCGCATGATCCCGCCATGGCTCACGACAAGGACCGTTTTCCCCGCATATGCCGATGCGATCTCCCGAAGAAAAGTTATCATGCGGCTTGCAAGATCGATGTTGTTTTCAACGCCTTCGGGGTAGGTATTGTGGAACTTCACCGCGCCGGCGAGCTTGCCGAGGTTTGCTCGAGCTTCCCTGATGAGTTCCCCGAACTTATCGGCGTCCGTCCCGTCGAGTGAACCGTAACTCCGCTCTCGGATGATATCCCGCGTTTCGACGGCGAGTTTCTTTTCGAGGGCTATGATCTCTGCCGTTTGCTTTGCTCGCAGGAGGTTCGAAGAAAAAACGGCGTCAAAGCGAACGTCTTTCAGTTTTTGTGCCGTTTTGGCCGCCTGTTTTTTGCCGTTTTCCGTGAGGGCAGGATTTCCTCCAACGACCTTGCCGATGTTTCCTTCCGATTCTCCGTGCCTTACGAGGTAGATGGTGCAAAGGTTATCCATTGGTGGGCGTTGCTGGGATCGAACCAGCGATCTTTGCAACCTGCCCCGCACCAAAATTGCTGTGCACCCTGCAGGGATCGAACCTGCGATCTTCGCAATGTGAATGCGACGTTCTACCACTAAACTAAGGGTGCAATTTTTGGCGCGGGGCGTGCGCAACGATCTTCCTGGGCGAAGTGTTGTATATTTGAGCAAAAGAATTCGCCCGTTGAAAGCAAAACCATTTGCTTTCAACCCACCTCGCTAAACGCCCGATACCCTTAAAGTTAAATCAAACCCTCCCAAATTTCAACGTGAAACTTGGGAGGGTAGATATATACTGAACTGCTTTTATTGCAGCTCCGCGGTTGCGCCGACTTCCTCGAGCTTCTTCTTGAGTTCTTCGGCTTCTTCTTTCTTCAACCCCTCTTTGACGAGCTTCGGGGCTCCGTCTGCGACGTCCTTAGCCTCTTTGAGGCCCAAGCCAGTCGCTTCGCGGATGACCTTGATGACGTTGATCTTCTGATCGCCGGCGGCTTTGAGCATCACACCCCAGGAGGTCTTTTCCTCCGCGGCTGCTCCCCCGTTCGCCGGTCCCGCGACGGCCATTGCCGCAGCCGAGACGCCGAACTTCTCTTCGAGCGCTTTGACGAGCTCGGAAAGTTCGATGACCGAGAGCTTCTCGATCTTTTCTATGATGTCGTTGAATTTTTCCATGATAGTTTGAATGAATTGACCTTTATTGTTGTTTTGCCTTTTCGTTCAAAACGAAAAGAACTTTCTTGATCGGAACGGTGAGCATGAACGCAAGCTGTCCCAGGAGGACTTCGCGTGACGGAAGCTGACCGAGCGTTTCGACTTCCGCTTTTTCCATGAACCGCTTCCCTTTGACCTCGAAGCCGCCCAAAATATTGAAGATATTTTTTGCTCTGAACGGTTTGCCGAATTGATAGACGACGTTTGCGGTCTCGACCGAATCTTTCGGCGAAAACACGACGCCGACTTGGCCTTCGAGTTTTTTTGCATCGAAGTCGATGCCTTTCTCTTTCAGCGCGAGGGTCAAGAGCCGCTTTTTCATGACGACCATGACGCCCCCGAGTCCCCGGACGAGTTTTCGAAACACGTTCAAATCATTCGCCGAGAGGCCGGTGAAATCGGTGAAGACGACGGTTTCGCTTTTATCGAGTTCCCCTTTTCCCGTTTCGATTTGTTCCTTTTTTTGCGCTTTTGTTTTCATATAACAAAAAATCTGCGTTTCCGCAGTTTTCAAGAAGAATCGACCGACTTCCCAGAAGTTTCTTCCTCGGCAGGATGATTAAGCCTTGCGGCCCCTGCTATCTACGGAACAATTCAATACTATAATGTCGAAGCTCAAATGTCAAATACCAAATCAACCCTCATTGATTTGGAATTTGGATTTTGGAATTCCTAAATATCGATGTTTTTTGCGTAAACGGCGTTCGCTTGGATGAAATTCTTGCGCGGTTCGACAAGCTCCCCCATTAAAATGTCGAACATGCGATTCGCTTCGACGGCGTCGTCAATGGCTATCTTTTTCATGAGCCGCGTCGCTGGATTCATGGTTGTTTCCCACAGCTGTTCGGGGTTCATTTCCCCGAGGCCCTTGTAGCGCTGGATCGAAACGCCGTCGCCGCCCATCTTCTTGATGAGCTTGTCGCGTTCACCGTCGCTGTAGGCATACTGGAATTCTTTCCCCTTTTGGACGCGGAAAAGCGGCGGCTGGGCGATGTAAATGTAGCCGTCTTCCATGATCTTCGGAAAGTAGCGGTAGAAGAGGGTCAAAAGCAGCGTCCGGATGTGCGCACCGTCGACATCGGCATCCGTCATGATGACGATCTTATGGTAGCGGAGTTTCGAGATGTCGAAATTTTCGGAAATGGCGGTTCCGAGGGCGATCACGAGCGAGCGGATCTCCTTGTTGACGAGCATTTTGTCGATCCTCGATTTTTCCACGTTCATGATCTTGCCGCGGAGCGGAAGGATCGCTTGGAATCTCCGGTCGCGTCCTTGTTTGGCGGAGCCGCCGGCCGAATCTCCCTCGACGATGAAAAGTTCCGATTCTTCGGCCTTCCGGGACGAGCAGTCGGCGAGTTTGCCGGGCAGCGTCAATCCTTCGAGCGCCCCCTTCCGGAGGACCGTGTCCTTCGCCGCTTTCGCCGCTTTCCTGGCCTTCGCGGCGATCAGGTTTTTTTCAATGATCTTTTTCGCGTCCTGCGGATGCTTTTCCAAGAATTCTTTCAGGGCTTCGTTCACGACCGACTCGACCACCGTCCTTGCTTCGGGATTGCCGAGTCTCGCTTTCGTTTGTCCTTCGAACTGCGGTTCATGGATCTTGATGGAAACGATCGAAACGACCCCTTCCCGAATATCGTCGCCGGTCAAGCCGTCATCGCCGTTCTTAATGTATTCTTCTTTCTTTGCATAATCGTTCAAACTTCTCGTCATGGCCGATCGAAGGCCGGTCAAGTGCATACCGCCGTCGGATGTATAAATATTGTTCGCGAAGCTCAATTCCCTCGCTTCTTGATCGTCGATATACGTGATCGCCGCTTCCACCTCGATGTCCTGGTATGTTTTATGGACGTAAAAGAATTCGTCTTGGATGGGCGTTTCGCCGTCCACCAAGTAGCTCAAAAACGATTTCAATCCGCCGTCAAAATAGAAACCATAGCGGTATGGCTCGTCCCCCCGCTCGTCGACGACCGTGATGCGGACGCCTTTCGTGAGATATGCCTGCTGACGGAGGTGATCGATGATCCGCTTCCGGTCGTATTCCACTTTTTGAAAGATTTCCGGGTCTGCGTCAAAAATGACCTTCGTTCCCGTGTGGGTCGATTTGCCGTTCTTCTTCACGGCGAATTCGGGTTTCCCCCGCTTGTATTCCTGGAAGTAGACCGTGTTGTCGCGGTAAACTTCGACGCGGAGCCACGTCGAGAGAGCGTTCACGACCGAGACGCCGACGCCGTGAAGACCGCCGGAAACCTTGTACGAATCGCCGCCGAATTTGCCGCCGGCATGGAGCGTCGTTAAAACCGTTTCGAGGGCTGATTTCTTGGTTTGCGGATGGATATCAACGGGGATGCCGCGGCCGTCGTCGGTGACGGCGACGCGGTTGTTCTTCAAGAGCTCGACCACGATATTTTTAGCGTAGCCGACCATCGCTTCGTCGATGGAGTTGTCGACGACCTCCCAGATCAAGTGGTGAAGGCCGTCGACGCCCGTGGAGCCGATGTACATGCCCGGACGCTTTCGGACCGGTTCAAGGCCTTCCAAAACATAAATGCTCTTCGCGCTGTATGAAGCTTCCTTTTCTTTCGGCTTTTCGGCCTTCTTCGGCTCTTCTTTTGATTCTCGTTTCGGCTCTTTTTTTGGCGTTTCCTTCTCTTTGTTTATTTGTATTTTCACCATAAAAAATAAGGGCTTTTGACCTCTCTTATAAGATCTATTGTATCACAAAACGCAGGTCTTTGCCAGCTAATGCGCGGTAAAATTCGAGTTTGCCTGGTCCCAATTCACCACGTTCCACCAAGCGGTAATGTAATCGGGCCGGCGGTTCTGGTATTTCAAATAGTAGGCATGCTCCCACACGTCGATCGCAAGGATGGGTCTCATCCCGCTCGATATCGGGTTTTCCTGATTCGATGTTTGGATGACCTTCAATCCTTCCTTGTCGCTCATGGCAAGCCACGCCCAGCCGCTTCCGAAGACGCCCGCGGCGGCTTTCGTGAACTCTTCTTGGAACTTTTCGAAACTGCCGAAGGTCGCCGTTATCGCGCTCGAAAGCTCCCCCGTCGGTGTTCCTCCGCCTTGGGGTTTCATAAGTTCCCAAAAGAGCGAATGGTTGAAATGGCCGCCGCCGTGGTTTTTGACCGCCGACTTCACCGAATCCGGCATGTTTTGGAGTTCTTCGACCAATTCCCGCACCGTTTTCTTCTGCAGCTCCGGAAAACCGGCGAGCGCATCGTTCAGCTTCGCCACATACCCCGCATGGTGCTTGGTATAGTGGATCTCCATCGTTTTCGCGTCGATATGGGGCTCGAGCGCGTCGTAGGAGTATGGTAATTTGGGTAGTTCGAACATATGTAAAGTATATCACAGCTGCTGGAGCTCGTAGAACTTCTTGTAGAGGCCGCCGGATTTTCGGATCAGTTCTTCGTGCGTCCCCTCTTCCGCGACATGCCCCCGGTGGAGGAAGAAAATGCGATCCGCCTTTTTCACCGTGCTCAAGCGGTGCGCGATGATGAAGGTCGTCCTTCCTTCCATGAGTTTCTCGAGCGCTTCCATGACGAATTTTTCCGATTGGGCATCCAAGCTCGATGTCGGCTCGTCGAGAATGAGGATCGTGGGGTCCTTCAGGATCGCCCGGGCTATCGCGATGCGCTGCTTTTGGCCGGTCGAAAGCTTGATGCCCCGCTCGCCGACGACCTGATTGTATCGCTTGGGGAATGTATTGATGAAGTCATCGGCGTGGGCAAGCTTTGCGGCTTCCAGTACCTTCCGGTCGGATGCGGAGAAGTTGCCGTAGCGGATGTTCTGCTTGACCGTTTCATTGAAGAGCGTGATCTCCTGCGGAACGACGGCGATCTGTGTCCTCAAAAATTTGAGGTCGATGTTCCGGATGTCGTGGCCGTCCAGGTAAATTTCCCCCGCCGTCGGCTGGATGTAATTCGAGATGAGATCGACAAGCGTCGTTTTCCCGACGCCCGATTCTCCGACGAGTGCGATGATTTCCCCGGAATGGACCGAAAAACTTACGTCGGACAAAGTCGGCGTCTTGTTGTTCTTATAAGTAAAGCTCACATTCTTGAACTCGACGCCCCCCTTCAGTTTTTCGAGGATCACGGGCGCTTCAGGTACGTAAACTTCCGTCGGCTGCGTCAGGATCTTTTCTGCCCGCTCGAGGGCAACAAGACCATTGTTGAACGTTTGCCAGTTTTGAGCGAGGATGACGAACGGCCCGAAGAACATCGCCGCATAGCCGTTGAACATGACAAGTTCGCCGATTGTCATTCTCCCCTGCCAGATCGAGTTGATCGCGTAAGCGTAAATGATGATCTGGGAAACGATGATGATGACGCGCTGGGAAAAGCTGATGTTTTGCCAAATACCGATGAATTCCTGCCAAAACTTGGCGGCCTTCAAGTTGAAATTTTTGTACGATTTTTTATGCTCGTACTCTTCGGCGGTCGCTTGCTTCACGGCTTGTGCGTTCATGACGGCGTCATACGCGTCGCCGTAGGCCTGGTTGTAAGCATGGTGCATCTTCCTCTGGAGCGCCGAAAGCTTCGGCGCCACGTTGAAAAGGATAAAGACATAGATCACGACGGCGACGAGGATCAACGATGTTAGGATCGGCTTGATGGCGAAGGTTACCGCAAGCGCCCCCGCGACGCTCAAGATCTGCGGAGCAAGGCCGATCAAGACGTTCCCCAAAATGTTTTGGAGCCAGCTCGAAGCGCGGTTGATCCGATCCATGGTATCGCCCATCTTGTGTTCCTTGTGGAACGAGAGCGGAAGCTCGAGGAGCCTGCTCATTCCTTTTACAATGTAGTCCGCTTCGACAAGTGAAAGGAGTTTTTCTTGCTTCAGTTCAATCTGCCAGCTCGATGCGTCGGCGATGAACTTGATGACGATCCAAATACCGAGAAAAAGGAAGACGAGAGGCATTACTTTTCCAAAGAGGGCAAATGTCTGATTTTGGCTCACGATGCTGTCGATGATCCGCCCGGCGAAGTACGGCACGGCGGTGTTCGCGATCGCCGAAACAATGCTCAAAACGGAGATCACCGTAATGACCTTCTGGTACGGTTTAACGTATTTGAAAATGATGGTAAGCCCGTGAAGGGCTTTTTTTCGTTTCCCCCGGATCATATCGGTTCTTATTATAACTTTTTTTGCCGCGCGGCGCAGGACTTGCAAATACCGTAGAACTCGAGTGCGTGCTGTTTGATCTCGGCAAAATGCTTCGAGGACCTCACGATGCGGTTTTGCGTTTCCTCCATGCCGCAATGATGTACGATCTCGATCTTCCCGCATTCGAGGCAGACAAGATGGTGGTGCTCGGCAAGGTCGGCAAGCTCGTAGTGGGCGTGGTTGTGCCGGAGATCGATGTGTCGGAGGATCCCTTTTTCTTCGAGCGATTTGAGCGTCCGATAGACGGTCGCTTGGTCGGTCTCGTGAAGCGTTTCAATAACCTCCTGTGCGCTCAAGGGTTTTTTTGCTTTTTTAAAGACATTCAAAATCGCGAGTCGTGCCGGCGTCACCTTACAGCCGCTTTTTCGGAGCATCATTTTGTCGTCCCCTTTTTTCCGCATCCCGGTTATGGTATTATAAATGCGAATTATTTGCAAATAATTTGACGGTTTGATAGCTGGCCGCTAGGATTAATATAATGACAAAAGATCTCTTTAAGGTGCTGTATCCCCTCGTTGGTGTAGTGATCATTGCGACTATCGCGTATGTCCTCGCGATGCGACATCCCACTTCTCCGGCGCCGACGGCATCAAACGGCGTTCTTCGAATCGTTGCCGCAGAAAATTTTTGGGGCAGTTTGGTTTCCCAAATCGGCGGTTCTCAGGTGGATGTTTTGAGTATCGTTTCGGACCCGAATGCCGATCCGCATGAATATGAGAGCAATGCTTCAACGGCGCGCGCGGTCGCGACGGCGAATTACGTGATTGAAAACGGCGCCGGATACGACAGCTGGATGGGAAAACTCGTGGGCGCTGGATCCAACCCGGGTCGCGTGGTTTTGGATGTTGCCCGTTTTCTCGGTAAAAAGTCGGGAGACAATCCTCACTTTTGGTACAATCCCGAGTACGTAAACAGGGTGGCAAAGCAAATGGAAGCTGATCTCGCGTATCTCGATCCCGCGCATGCTTCTTATTATACTGCAAACTATGCGAGGCTCATGTCGTCGCTTGCGGTTTACCAATCGAACATTGCCGACATGAAGGCAAAATTTGCCGGGGCAGAAGTCGCCGCGACCGAGGATATCTTCTCATATCTTGCCCAAGCATCGGGACTCGATTTGGTCTCTCCGCCGGAATTCATCCAAGCCGTCGCTGAAGGCAACAGCCCTTCGCCGGCGGCGGTTGTCGAGTTTGAAAACCAACTGAAAAGCGGCACGGTGAAAGTTTTGGTTTATAATAAACAGACGGTAACGCCACTGACGGACAACATGAAAAAACTGGCTGCGTCGGAGGGCATTCCCGTCGTTGCCATCACCGAAACCATCGAGCCGCCCACTCTTTCGTTCGAGGATTGGATGAACGGCGAAATCACATCGATTGAAAACGCTTTGCAATCACAATGAACAAAACATCGGAAGGCATGATAACGGCGAAGAGCCTCGCCGCCTCATATGACGGGAAAATTATTTGGCAAGATGCGAATTTCTCGATCGGCCGCGGCGAATTTGTGGCGGTCTTGGGGCCGAACGGCGCCGGCAAAACGACGCTCTTTCGATTACTTCTCGGCCTCAAGCGGCCGTCGGCGGGCGAGCTGTCCATTCTCGACGAGCCACCGAAGCGCGGCAATCCTCGCGTCGGGTACGTTCCCCAAAAACATCTTATCGATAATGAGATGAGCGTAGAGGCAATCGAACTCGTTAAGTTGGGGATTTCGGGTGGCGAATGGGGATTCGTCATCCCTTGTCGAGGAGAATGTGAAAAAGCCCGCATGATGATGCGGGATGTCGGTGCGGAACATCTTTCCGAGCGATCCCTTGGGTCTCTCTCGGGCGGTGAGCTTCAGCGCGTTTTCCTCGCGGAGGCGCTTGTTTCCGATCCCGATCTTCTCCTCCTTGATGAACCGTTGGCGAGCTTGGATATCCGCCGCCAGGGTGAGCTTGTCCAACTCATCAGGAATGTCACAAAATCGCGGAATATCACCGCGCTTCTTATTGCCCATGACATCAATCCCCTCCTCCCCGTCCTTGATCGCATCGTCTATGTTGCGAACGGGAAGGTTGCCATCGGGAAACCGGAGGAAATCTTGAATTCTCACTTTCTTACTTCGCTCTATGAAACGCCGGTCGAAGTTTTAAAAAATTCCCAAGGTCGCATTGCCGTTCTCGGTGTTGAAGAAATAGGCCATATTCATACGCACGAACACCAACTATGAATCCCATTACTTTCAGCTTTAATATTATTCAGGACCTCAAGCTTATGCTCGGGTATGGTTTCATGCTTCACGCGTTCGAAGCCGGCACGATTGTGGCAATCATTGCCGGCATCGTGGGGTATTTCGTCGTTCTTCGAAGATCCTCTTTTGCTGCCCATGCTCTTTCCCACATCGGCTTTGCGGGAGCAGCCGGCGCGGTCTTAATGGGTGTAAATCCTATCTTCGGGCTTTTGGTTTTCACGAGCAGCGGCGGCATTATCATGGCTCTCTTGGAAAGAAAGGCGGCAAGCCGCGACGTCGAAATCGGCACCGTGCTTGCTTTCATGCTCGGTCTCGGTGTTCTCTTTATTAGTTTGTACAGCGGCTATGCTACGGAAGCCTACTCGCTTCTTTTTGGGGAAATTCTCGGTATTAGTTCTGCAAACGTTACCATTACACTTGTCGCCGGGCTTGTTATTCTCCTTGCCGTTTCTCTCATCTATCATCCTTTGCTCTTTTCATCGCTTGATGAGGATGTCGCCGAAGCGAAGGGACTTTCAATGATCTGGATTGGCATCTTATTTATGCTCCTCGTCGCTGTTGCAACGTCCATTGCCGTCCAAGTGGTCGGCGTTCTTTTAATTTTTGCGCTTATGGTGACGCCCGCCGCGATCGCTATGAGGCTTTCCAAAAAACCTTTCCGCGGTATGATGATTTCGGTCGCGATTGCACTCCTCGTCACGTGGTTTGGTCTTTTCGTTTCGTTCTATGAGCCGTATCCAGTAAGTTTCTTCATCGCGAGCGCCGTCTTCCTGCTTTATCTCCTCACGCGCGGTCTTCAAAAGATAACCAACTTTTCTTTGACTGAGAGAAAGTGATTGTGTGGTATAATGATGGTATGGCAACCTACCAAGAGAATTGGGATAAGCTTCCCGATCAAGTGAAGGATTTGGAAAGGGCGAGGCAGTCGTTCGTCGAGGAATTCGAGGCGATCAACTGGTACAACCAGCGGATAGAAGCGACGAAAGACGGCGAGCTCCGGAAGATTCTGGTTCATAACCGCGACGAAGAAAAAGAGCATGCCGCGCTCCTTTTCGAATACATCAAGAAACGCGATCCCGAACAAGCGAACGCTTTGAAGAAATCGGATTTTTAAAGGTTGCTGTCTTTAAAATAAAAATGGGAAAACTGCATTTAAAATCATTCGCCCTCGCCTGTGGAGTGCTTTGGGGAGCGAGTGTCCTCCTTTTCGGTTGGATCGCTCCGAGCGGATATGGCGAGAGTTTCGTTTCGGCCGTCGGAAAGTTTTACATCGGCTACGCTCCGGGTTTCGGCGGCGGGATCGTCGGCGGCATTTGGGGTTTTGTCGATGCCTTTATCGGCGGTGCGCTCTTCGTGTGGCTTTACAACCTCTTCGTTTCGAAGAGACAAGGTTAGCTCCCAAGAGATCGATTAAAAAGGCAGCCCGAAGAATCGGGCTGCTTTGGTTTATTTTCAGATTGCGCGGTGACCGGAACCCCTTTATTTCGCCGGTGTGAATTTAAACGTGGAGAGTATTTCATTGAGCAGGGTTTGGGCGGCGGCAGCTTGAGTTGCGTCGAATGCATACCCGATGTGGATTATGTTGATTTTTGAGGTTTTGTCGCTCGCAAAAATGTCCACCTCCTCTCCGCCGTTCTCGAGGGGCATGACGACCGCCGTCGCCGGCTCGCCGCCGAACGTGATTGCGGCGCTCATCGAGCCAGTCGCTTCGCCTTGCAAGCCGGTCACTATTTCCGGAAGCGTCAGCATCCTGCCGAGCGGCTGATTGTAGTATCCCCCGTCTTCCACGATGAAGTCGTTATTGTGCGAAAAAGAGATACTTCTCCGTGTGCTAAGAAGCGTGGTCGTCGGTGTTCCCCATTCGCTCGGATATTGGAACGTGAATCCGAATGCCGGATCGTTGAATGTCATCCATGTTGTCGTTGATGGCAACGATATTTCCGTTGGCAGGTTTGCTTGCGGCGTCCCCGACGTGAGATACCATAAGATCCCTCCCGCGGCGACGATGACGACGAGTACGGCGAGTTGGGTCGCTATTTTCGAAAACCCCTCTTTGTTTTTCATTCCTTGATTATATCAAATGAAAGACCCGCTACATTGGCATTGTAGCGGGCAAATAAAAATTGGTATCAGCTGGTGAGTTTGATTATCTGATGCTCGGCTTCCGACACGAGATTCCGGAAGTATCTTCCTATTTCCATGGGAAGATCTTTTTTCCCTCGCGTCTGATAGACGCCGGAACGCAGGCAGTACTCGGCTACCACCGATTCCGCCTTCCCTTGGAGGTACCTGACAACCTCTTCTTTGTTCGGTTCTCCCTTCTTGATCCACTTGACTATCCTTTGTCTGTCGTTCGGATCGCAAACGACAATGCGCAGTCCCTTGGCGCCGGATCGGAGCATGGTTGGGCCGCCGATGTCTGTTTTTTCGATGACGGATTCCCGCGTCGATGTCCGTTTTTTGATCTCTTCTTCCAGCGGATAGAGATCCACGCACACGAGGTCTATCCAGGGAATGCCGAGGCTGTCAAGCTCGTCAAAGTGTTTTGGCAAGGCAAGCAACCCGCCGTGGATTTCGGGTACCAACGTTACGACCCGGTGGTCGAGGATGGGACCCATCCCGGAAAGGCTTGCAACGTCGGTAACGTGCAACCCGGCTTCCATAAGGACCTTTGCCGTTCCGCCGGATGCAATGACCCTCCACTGCATGCCGATGAGGTCCCGAACGAACTCGACTATCCCGTCCTTGTTATAGACGGAAACGAGCGCTGTTTTCTGATGTTCCATTCTTACTCCTGTATTTTTTGTTGTTGATTGAAAAGGTTTAGCCCCCAATTACTGGAGCATATTGTGCAATATTTTTAGCCATCACGTCAATGGATGGTTACAAATAAAAGATCCTTGTTTGATATTCGGAGAGTATCACCGTCTCCATATCTGGATGGCGTTTTTTGAGTTCCTGGAGTTTTTCGTTTTGATCTTCCGAGTAATGAGGGATAAGTTTTATTGGCAGAATTCCGAGCCCTTCAAATATTCCATCACTGGCTCGGCTGTAGAAGCATACCGAAAGGACGTTTGCTCCCGCTGAATCGCCTGCGATCGTTTTCCCCTTGAAAAGCTGTCCCAGGTTTTGGAATTTCGAGAGCGTTTCGAGTATTTTTACCGATCTTCCGCCATGGAGATAAATGACGTCCGACCGGGCAATTTGATCGGAAAATTCTTTTTCATTTGCGATTTCAAACGAGATTGTTTTGTCTCCGCTGTTTTTCTCGAATTGAGCGATATCTTCTTCTCGGTTTTTCGCCACGCGGTCCTCTTCTTTGGCGAAGTAGACCAAAAGGACCTTCGGGTTTTGCGGCGCATCCTTCAATATTTCCTTGAAGAAAACATCATCTTCTTGTACTGTCTTGGGGGTGAATCCGCCGTGGAGTATGAACTTAGTTTGCATATCTTCTATGAAGCTCCTCGAAAAGTCGCCGGTATTCTTCTGGATGAGGAACGTATTTATCGTTTCCGGAAGAAATTTCTTTCTCGAGTTCTTTGTAGGGAATGAATTTCACTTCAGCAACCTCTTCCTCTTGGAGTTTGAGGGTATTGACGTCTAAGTCCGCTTCGATCAGGTAAACGTCGTTGAATTCGTTGTTCTTCCAGGCGCCGTTTTTTTGGATTGATTGCTGGGTTAAGCCGAAAAGATGCTCGAATTTTTCCTTCGGGAAGGATATACCCAACTCTTCCTCAACCTCCCTTAACGCGGATGTGATAGGTGCTTCTCCGAATGAAACATGTCCCGCACCGGAAATATCCCACATATTGGGATGGCTGTCCTTTTCCGGCGAACGTCTTTGAATTAGCAATTCTCCCTTGGAGTTTACAATCCAAACATGGACTGCTTTGTGCCAGTCCCCGGCTTCGTGAATTTCCGCTTTGGTCTTTTTTTGTCCGGTTGGGTTGCCCCGAGCATCCAAGACATCCAGATATTCCATAATCTGGATTATAGCAGATATTTGATGAAATCTTTGTGCCCAGGAGAGGAGTCAAACGTCGCGAGTTGCTCTGTAGCAACTCGCTCCCACGAACCCGAGCGTTGACGTGAGCTTCGCGACGGGAAACCTCCCGGTTTCCCGACCCCTTCCCTGTTCGAATCCTCTCTTCCAAAAACGAGAATCCTTCTGCAAAGCAGAAGGAAGAATTAAATCCCCGTGTTGGAAGGAGCCGCACAAAGTGCGGCTGATGAGAAACCCGGGGGTGTCCCAGACGGGGGTCGGGGGGTTTAATGTGCGCGGTAGTCGAGGACGTTAGAACCTTTTTCATGTATCGCAGGCAATTCAAAAAGCATTCCGAGAGCGTTGTAAAATAGATTTATCTATTTGTTAAGCAAATTATAGAAGATGTTCGTTGGGTCCGCGTAGGGCAATTGGATATCCGCGTTAATTGGGTATTCCTTGAAACATTCGTCTTTCTCATCTGTATACTTATTTTCTACATACTGCTCAGCGTTTGTACTCTTGAAGGTTCCATCACTGTAGGTGTTCTCTTTTAAAAGGTCTCGATAATCACTCGCCGCATTAGCTAGGCATTTATTTCTGGACACCGTGTTGGCTATAACAGCATCCTTCTTCTCCTGATCCAGTTGAGATTGCCTGTCCGGTAAGAAGATTGCAATGTAATAGACAATAGCGGCTCCGATCGCAATCAGAATTAGAAGTACACCTAATCTAAACCAATTTCTCTCTAGCCAATTTATGATTTTCTCCCCCTCGCTCATTGCATATATTCTAACACATCCGAATTCAGTACGGGGAGCGTTATGAAATTATCTTAAGAGAAAGATGCGCACAAGATAAGGCGGGAGAAAATTTCCCTTCCGCCATTTTTCCCTCCTTAGCACATCATGGTTCATTCTCCGCGCGGTTCTGCCTCTGCCCCGCCACTCCCGCGCACGGGCAGGAGGATTTCCCACTACCCTCTAGCTACGAGGTGGTTTAGAATTAAAAACATACAACATGGATATCAAGAGATACGAGGAGGTGAAAAAAGATGTCGATGATAGACTAGGGGAAATGGTTGAGGAGATATCCGGCGCAATTGGAGTTCTCAGAAAAGATCAGCAGTTCGTTAGGGTGAGGGCGTTAGTAGCATTTTCGTTTTTGGAAATCGCCAGTAACTTATACAACGCTTTCTATAACCGCAGTCTGGGCGGCCGTCCTCTCTTGGAAGAGTGGATGAAAAAATATTGCGTTATCGAAAGCAATGCGACCTATAAAACCCACCCTTATCTTAAACTGGTCAACGAAAAGTTTTTGTATAAATTCCGTTGTGCAATCGTCCACGCATTCGGTTTGCCAGAGCCAGAAAATGGAGTTTCCATAAATATGCCTAACGGTTCCGAAAGCACGGACGTTATAAGGGACTGGGATGAGAAATTTAAAAAACTCGGCCATACTGTTGCGTTCATATCTCCCGACACACTAATCAAGCTTTTTATAGATGGCTTTACCCTTATGCATGCAGATGTATTCAAGGATGCCAGTGTTGCAACGCAAGCTGACCTAGATGGTTTGGAAAGGATATCCAAAGAATTCGCCCGGCGCGGAGCTAGAATAATGCCGATTTAACTGAGGCCCTGTTTTTTGACCTCTCGCGCAATCGACTTCACCACCTTTTTGTTATCTTCGCTAAGAGAGTTCCAGGTGTCCGATGTAGTGACATCGCTATTCAAAACAGCGTCAAAATAATCAATCAAAATTTTTTCCTTGGTGCTCCTTAATGAGAGTGACTCACCATCGTAGCTAAGATTGCTAACGCGATTGTGGCTCAGGTCGTTTCTTATATCGTTCAATTTCCATAGAAGTCTCTTTAGTTTGTTGTCTCCGAGTAGTGCCTCGTAGACCCTAATCTTATCTGAGAAATACTCAAGATTTTTGAGATCTAACTTTTTGCGTCCTCCTGCTAATTTTTGCACCCTGTCCGCTACCATCTCTTTTACACCTTGAGGGGCGAACTTCTCCACGATGGCCCACGACTGGCTCGTAGCGGCGTTTAATTCAGTTTCGGCCATATAGACCAGCCAAAAAACGAATGCGACCGTGGCAATCTGCTCGTCGCCCAGTTTCAATACACCCTTAGCAATTACATTATTAAGCTGTTCCTCTGACCCTTCTTTAACCCTACTCTTTAAAAACTCAAGTGGATCCATGCCATCATTATAGCTAAAAATGTTAAGATAACAGCATATCCCGTGCCCTCTTCCAGGCACGACTAAAAGTCGGAGAATTAATGAGATAAAAGGTATGCTTATAGCAATTTTCACTCTCTTGGGGACCATATCTGGAGGCATCATCGCCGCATGGGCAACAAGTAGACAAACCAAATCCGAGGAGAGACGCCTGCAAATCCAAATCAAATTTCAGAAAGAAGAGCAAAGGAAGCAGAGGCTTTTCGACGCGAAGAAGACGGCCTACGTAAACGCTCTTTCTCACTTCATCAAGACCATTAGGGATATCCAGATTGAAGAAGAAATAGATACCTCTAATTTTTCCCAAGAACAACTTGAGACGCTTGCCAAGGAAATGAAAGAGGCTAGAGATAAAGATAGCGAAGAAACTCGCAACGCAATGTCCCCCATCAACTTATTTGGTGAAGAAGAGCTAGAAGAAAAAGCGAGGGTCTTTGCTCAATTAGTCGGAAAATCTCAAGGTCTTTCTGGTTTGCAAAAGGAAGAACATATTACGAAATTACTGGCCGCCTTAGCAGACGTCAAAAAAGAAATGAGAAAAGAAATGGGAATTGGGCAAGACGATATCTAGTAAATATGAGTGATAGATACTCTACTGAGGCGACTTTCAAGGTGTAGATTCAGTTTCGGCTCGAACTTTTTGGCGGAGGGTGAAAAGCTAAGTATTCAAAAAGAGAAATCGCTCGCCATCGCCAAAAAGTGGCTTCTCTCCCCTATTGCCGAAAATTGCCGGCTCGAATCTTCAAAAAACAAGACCAGCAGTGAGCCTTTATATTAGTGCCCTTAAGGAACGCTGTTAAGGCCAGGTAGGTTAATTTGCGTCAATGCCTCTTTGGACATCGCCTCCGTACCGTACGTGGCAGGATTCCATACATTAACCGTTAACTCAGAAAGTTGGTAGCTGCCGTTCGAATCCTTGCACAAGACGTAGTAGTTAATGAATCCGCCTGGGGGCACGTTGAGCGTTACCTCAACCGCATGGGTTAATGATGTGCCCCTCCCGGTTGTAATATCTAGTGAATGCGAGATTATACAAACCTGGGACATCGAATCGATTCTCACATCAAGTTCGGCTGGCCCCATTATTTCCGCAGATACTCCGATGGGCGTACCCACCTTACCGTTATAACTTCCGGCTTTGATGATGCCGGATGACTGTAAAACACTCAGTGATATGCTGGCATAGCCGGTTGACGAGGCGGCATACGTACCAGTAAACGGCATACTGACAGGTTTCTGTGGAAGACCACTGGGCAAATGCACCTTGTTCTGGTTGCGCAGGCGCACCACTGCGACCGCCAAGGCCATTATACAAACCGCTATCAACGTCCAGAACCACCAATGTCTCCATATTTTCTTTCTCGGTTTTTCGTTCATGATCTAATTATTTGTATGGGGTAATGATAATGTGCCGTAGGAAGGGAAGGATAAAATTAGAGCAAACCCTTACATTTCGGCAGTGTTCACCATGGCATGTTAACCGTCTGAAGAGCGCCGTGGTTATCCAACGTCTCACCTTTAGAGACGGTTTCCACGATCAAACTATTGGGTAAACCAATAGGATTGCCGCTGGAATCCATACACACGCCGCTCATGAACATTATCCCATCCGCTGGAAAACTGACTGTTTTTTCGGCAGATCCGCTAATTGGCGTTTTGAATTGACCATACATGAAGCTCCCGCCCAACGCATTAGCCAGTGCGCAGTTACTACCTGAAGTGTTTACCGTTATTTTCACTAACGCCGGACCGACTAAGTTGAGCACGGAATTATCTCCAGCAGAAGTCTGACTAATAACACCGGATGATTGCACGGCATCAGCTGTAATGCTTATGCCGTTTCCAACAGTGGTAACGCTACCTGTAAGAGTTGGGTTTACTACGGCAGGACTAGCTATCGTAGCTTTACTATGATTCCATTCATACTGGTTATACGCTACTCTGACACCGATGTACGCTATGACTATCGCCACCAAAATTATTGCGCCGACAACAATCTTTTTTCTCATATGACTTGTTAACAAGTTAATCCGGCTTTTATTTCTTCAATGTACACCTTTAATGTGGCGGTAGCGGATGCTGATGCCGCTGGAGACGCTTTGCCTTTAATTTGTCCCCCGTCTTTTTTATTTGTTTTTCCTCACGGGCTCTTTTCTTTTCCCGCTCCGTTCGAGGGTTTTCTTTACTCATAATGTTTACCTTAGCCGCCCCCCCACTTTATGGTAGTGAAAAGAGAGTTAGGTTAGAATATAATATCGACCTTTTGAATTTTTTACATCTACCCTCTTTGGTAACTTCATAGCTATCTTGTTTTCGCGATAAACAAAACTGACCCCCCCTGAGTCATTGTTATTATACCACCTAGAAGTGCTCTTATCGCCTAGGGTTATGGTTGAATGTCGACCTGGCTCGAATCTTCAAAAAACAAGACCAGCAGTGAGCTGGTCGAGTTTTAGAAGGCCGATTTTTCAAAGTGTGTGCAGGGAAGGATATGGAACCTGTCGCTTCGCTCCCTCAAAACCCTCGGTTTTGAGTCCGTCCGCTTTCGCGGACTCATTCCTCCACGGGGAAGCGCTTCCGCTCTTCCCCGACCCCCTTTCAAAGGTTCTTATCCTCTCCTTGAAAACATCAGAACCAAAAACCGGTGACAAGAGTCACCGGCCTTTGGTTTAGTGAGTTTACGCGCCGGTATCAGAACCTATTTTACCAGAAATTTCTGATTCGCAAAGGGGTCGTTCAAGGGGTCGTTCCGGAACGACTGCCTCCGGAAGGCGGATCCGCCCGCAAACGACGGAATATTTTCTCTCCGTTCTTGCGGCTCCGGCCCCCGACAACATGTCCTCATTGCCCCTTCACCCCTCGCTTCCGCTTCGGGCTCGGGGCATCCTCGGGCCTCCGCTCTCCTTCGCCGGAGCTTTTCTCTTTTCGCTGCGCGCGGTGGGGGGAAGGCAAAATAAAAAGCTCGAGGCCGCGCAGCCGAGATCGCGACGCGAAAAACGGATTCGCCTCAGGCGAACCATTTTTCGACCGCTTGTTCCACGTCTTCACGTTTTGAAGCAAAACGCTCTTGAGAAATCCTTATGACCGTCTCGGCGTCCGCCTCGTCGCCCCGCAGGCGGGGAGGCGGGAGCGTTTCAGCCGAGAACGGCTTTGACCGCTTGCCGTCGATCATGAGCCTTGTGCAGAAGCGGTAGTTCTCGATATGGGTGAGATCGTCCCGCTCGAAGTCCGGCTGGAATTCCTTGGCCAGCTCCTCTGCGTCGAGCCCGCCGACGCGGAAGGCGGAGAGCGTCCCGACGTTCCCGAAGACGGCGTGGCGCACGCTCTCCGGGAGCTGGCGGAGATACTGGTGCGCCAGAATCAGGTTCAGCCGGTACTTGCGGGATTCGGACAACATCGACGGAAACGCTTCCGTCGAAAAATTCTGGAATTCGTCGATATAAAGGTAGAAATCCCGGCGCTTGTCCTCCGGCACTGTCTGCCTCTCGAGCGCCGCGAGGTACAGTTTCGTCACGAGCACCGATCCTAGGAGGTTTGCCTTATCCTCGCCGATCACGCCTTTGGCGAGATTTACAAAGAGAATCCTCTGGTTGTCCATCAGGAACCGCAGGTCGAGCGTGCTCTCGGCTTGCCCGACGATGTTCCGAATGCAGCTGTTCGTGAGGAGCTGCCCGATCTTGTTCTGGATCGGCGACGTCACTTCCTTCTTGAACCGCGCCGGATATTTCTCGAAATCCTCTTCCCAGAAGAACCTCACGACCGGGTCCTTCGCCCTCCCGACGACCTTCGCGCGGAAGGCGTCGTCGGCAAGCATCCGGTACACGCTGAGGAGCGTCGAATCCGGCGTGTCCATTAGGGCGAGGATTGCATTGTGGAAAACATGCTCCAGCCGAGGACCCCAGAAGTCCTTCCAGAGATATTTGAAAATCGAGATGAGGGACGAGGCGACCAGGTTCCGCTCGTTCTCGCTCCTCGCCTCGAGGATATTAAGGCCGACGGGATGATCGGCGTCAGTCGGATTGAAATACGCGACCTCGCCCGTCCGGCGCCTGGGAATGAACCGCAGGATGTCCTCGACAAGCGCGCCATGAGGATCGATTACCGCAAGGCCGCGCCCAGCCCGCAAGTCTTGAACCGCCGCATTCTTGAGGAAGGTGGACTTGCCGGTGCCGGTCTGGCCCACGAGGTACATGTGGTGCCGCCGGTCGGGAGATTTGATGCCGAACTCGACGCTTCCTGAGCGGGAGGCGGCTTTGCCGATGGAGAGGATTTCCAAAATAAAAAAGGGCTGACGACCCTTTCATTGTACCAGCTCATTCCATCCCCAGCGCGGCCTGAGAGAAGCCGCGCGGGGGAGAGCGAAGCGTTGACTCTCGACGCCCCACTCCGGAAAGCCGGGCGATGCCCGAAGATTCCGGGTAATGACAGGAGAAGGATAGCATTTTCCAAGGAAGAAAATCAAAGAAGGCGTGATACAATAGGAATGTGGGTTCTTTACTCAACCTACTCGTTAACATAGTAATCGCATTTTTCGCTGGCGTACTCGGCGTTATTGTAGTTTGGAGAAACGCCAAAAGAGACATCGAAGTTCGCCTCCTGCAGAAAGACAGCGAAATCGTCAACGCTGGTATCCAGCAGTTAAGAGAAGCACACAAGAAACTATTGGAATCTGCTGCAGCGGATTTACAAGAAAAAGGCGAGGTAAGGAAGGAGACTATTAGGGAGATTATCAATCCTGTCATGGATTTGCTCCTTAGCCTCTCCGAGTTTTTTGACGACGATTCCAGAGAGGACGTTGACAAGGAAGACACCCTTTTTGATCGCTACGTTGAGCCATTGGAAAAAATGCTCGGTAACTCTCGCAGCTCTTACTATAAGTATCTCGGTAGACCAATAGACGGACTGTTCCGTAAGAAATATCCCCTTACGGATGATGAGAAAGAATATCTTGAGCTGTCGAGAGGCCGGAGAACGCTGGAATCGTCTCAACATCTCGAGGATTTGGCGTTTCGAATAAGATACTCCTACCTGAGTCAAAATATTAGAGGTGAACTTTATAAGACGATATGGCAAAGAGAAATCTACGTTGAATACGACGAACGGACTGCCTTTTACCGTTCAGAAGAACTAATTGATGAGTCTATAGACCGTCTAGAAACGTCTCTCAAACAGATAGGCGATCGGTTACACCACCGGGGATATTATCGGGAAGTCGGATTTTGGGAAGGGATAAAACTTGGATGCAAAGAATTGTTTTATAAGATGTTCGGGTATGATGAGGAACAGATGATAGCTAAGTACGAGAAACAGCTAGCTAAGAACGAAGTGTCTAAAGCGATTAGAGAGATGAAGAGAGAGTATTTGCACCAGCGACAGCTCGGGATACACTATATTCCACTGACAGCGGGTATCGCCAATGAGCGAAATTTACCAATTGACCATGGTGCGCTCCTCCAGGACAACAAGAAAAACCCCGCCGTTGTACCTGGATCAATCGCTGAGAAATTCGGACTTAGAGCAGGGGATGTCATTGTCGGGGTGAATGAGGATATTATTGATGAGCAGCATTTTTCCCTTAAATATCTAATCGACGTTCTACGCAAAAACAATAATATCCCCGTAACTCTTCGCGTTTGGAGGAATGGGGCAGTGGTCCCCGTTAGGATGGGTCGCATATTCCAGCAATTGACATAATCGTGTTTTCATTGTATAAATAACCAAAGGTCGCTGAAGTGCAATCAGGAATTCCTGGTCGCTTCAGCGAATCAGGCGTTCCTTTATAACCGTGGAGAAGATAGATTTCTCCCTCCTCGGCTTTGTGTTAGGACTGCTCGTCGGTTATCTATACATCCGCAGGAGATGAGTTTTAAGCAAAAACGGCTATATTTAGGTAGCCGTTTTGTTGTCTTGCCCTCCTTGTCCAGTGTGTTAATATTGACTCCATACAACTAAACATGAGACCTAACCCGTAGGGAAGCCTGCGGCAGGGTTCAAAAAACCAGTAACGAATAGAAAGCTCCTAGTCAGAGCTCCGTTACTGGTCATACGGGGAAACCTGTATGGGTGCCGCAAGGCATCACTGGCTGGGAGCTTTGTGTTTTCACACAGAGCAGTTTGTCGAACCCGGCCAGAGAAAAAGGTCGGGTTTATTTGTTAGGAACACATGAACAAAGTATTACGTCTAGTTTTCGGAGTTCCGCTTTCCAAAAAGCGTCACATTACGTACTGGGTGCTGTTCGCCGTCTTTCTGATTGCTGGGGTATTCATTTTTTTCCTGTCGTCCGATAATCCGCGGAAATTCATAGCGCCCGCGATATTCTGGAACGCCCTGTGGCTGTACTTCGCGGTGTGCCTCCTGATCAACCGGCTCGCGCGGACAAAGGAGGAGTCTAGAACATGAAATCCCTTATCTGGCTCATAGCGATAGCTGTGGCTGCGCTCGTCGCTGTCGCCTTTTTTCTCAAAAGCGCTCCCGCGCCCAATTACGAAGACTGCGCTTTCAAGGAGTACAAGCCATACGCCGCGTTCACCGTTCCCGCGAGCGAAGTCGAGAAGTGCCTTTCGGAGTTGAACAGTGAGACCGTCGGCAACACTCAATGACATGAAACACGAGAAAAAATATTACGCCATCTTGAGCCTGATCCTCATCGCGGCCGGAGCGGTCGTTGTCGGCTTCGGCGTCTGGTACGGGTATCAGGTGTTCCGCGGGAACGACATCCCCTCGATACTCGAAGCGAAGATCAACGTCGCGCCGGGCGCAGCCACGGAGAGCGGCGCCCGTTTCGGGGCGACGAACAGCGTCGAACTGCTCGCGGCCGTCGGCCAAAACGCCGAGAAGCTGGGCGACGCCCTGCTCCAGTACCTCTTCGTCTTCCTAATTTTCTCCGGAGGGGGAAGGATGGCGAAGATGGGCATCAACACGGCTATGATTCCGTACAGGGCGAAAAAGGAGGAGGAGAAAGAGGAGAAGCAAAAGTCGGAATAATTCTACATATATGAAAACGAAAATAGTTCTTTACGTAGCGGTCGCCGTGGTGGTCGCGGGCGCGTCCGTCTATTACGCCCATCCCTTCAGCGGTGCCCCGAGCCAGTCCGCCGGAAACCAGCCATCCGCGATTGTTCCGAAGCAGGCGGCACCGGGAAGCAGCGTCTCAGCCGCGAAACCTGTGGTCGCTCCGCAGGTCAAGCCGGGAACGGTCACGGCGTATGTCGTCGACCAGTACGGCAAGTCGTATGACGACATCACCGATCCGTGGGATAACGGCGCGGATGTACGGATATACGACTCTCTGGGCGAGTATGCGGGGAGAGCCGTGATAAAAGACGGCGTTCTCGCCATGACGGCGAAGAGCGAGAGCGATCCTTCGACGACGCTCCCGCCCGGAACGTACATGATGGAAGTGCCCGATACCGAGAAAGGAGGACTTGCGGGGCTTACCCCCGTCGAGGAGAAATTTTATCTCCCGCCCCAAGGAATTGATCTCGGAAAGATTGTCTTCACCCGCTGGGGCAGTGTCGGGGTCAATGTCGTAAACGCCGTTGGCACCAAGCTCGACGGGATCAAGTGGGGTGCCGTGAACTGCAATATCTCGGACGAGTGGTTCCTGAAAACGAGTTCGCGAGCCGGCGACTTCTGCGGTTCTATGGGCATTCTCTGGGCCAATGCTCTGCAAAACGGCGGTCTGGGATCATTTCCAGCCGGAAGCTACACGTTCGAGTTTTCGGCTGACGGCTACGGCACGGTGCAGAAGTCGTTCACCATGGACAACGCCGACATCGACCTCGGGAACGTCGTGCTGCCGAAGAGCCAGTAAGACGCAGAAGCGCTCTTAATCCGCAACCGCGGCTTCTATTCATCTGCCACCCTTGAAACCAAGTGATTTATCTCGTACCCGCTGAACTCTCTTGACCAGAAAGGATATTCTTCCCGCAGCGCTTCAAGAAAATCCGCATCGCCGAGTTTCTGTGGCGTGGCGATTCTGACTGTTTCTCCATTTTTTTCAACGCACCGCCTTACCTTCGGCCCGCCTTTTTTGATGAGCTCCACAATGGCTTCTTCTATATCGCGCTTTACCTCCGGATGCGCCGATTCAACCATCAGCTCTTTCTTGCCGGTAACATAGATCACCGCCACGGCGTTCTCGCGGTCTATCTCGTCCGATGCGCTTTTTTTCCCGTACAGTTTCAGTTTTTTCATTTTGGCAATGATTTGAATGTGTCTTCCATAAAAGTATAGACCTCTTCGTCGAATTTTTTTAGTACCTGTGGCTCCACTTTAAACGTGGAGAAACATTCGCAGAAGTGCTCGTTGGAATTCCAAGCGTACCCACTGATGCGCTTGCCGGCCAGCGCCAGTTTTTTGGCCAGGGCCGCCCATCTGTCTTTTTCCTCCCATGTCAGGAATTCGTAAAACGCGACGTGGCCTATTTCGTGGCTTATGGTTTTCTTGAAATGCGCCTCGTCATCGTGCGGGAATATTCTTATTTTCCTCTTGCGGCTGAACTCGTTCGGCCTGCTCGTTACCCCTTCCGCCCCTTCATTCTCGTACTCCTCGTGCGCGGCGCGGTACTCGATGCGCTCTATCTTATGGAACAACCCCTGCGGGAACGTATCGAGGAATTCCTCGACCGCGAAATTGCTCTTGGCGACGCTCCCGCCGAAGCCCGTCACATCGGTTTCCCGCACGAGCCACCCCTGCTCCTCGGCCGTTTCGGCGTCCTCCTCGAACCGCGCCGCCTCCCTGTTCAGGTTTTCGTATCTGTCGTAAAGTCCCTTGAGCTCTCTCCGGAGAGCGTTCGCTTCGGCGTTCAGGCGACGGCAACGGTCCTCCGCTTCGTGGCCTTCCTCGGCTAATTCTTTCGCCGCGCCTCCTTCCCGCGCGTCATAGTGCTCCTGCGATTCTTCGTAGAGCCGCTTAAACTTCGCTGCCAGCTCGTCCGCCTCGCGGCTCAGTTCGTCGATCCGCGGCTGGAGTCCGGCGGCCGTTTCCTCGTACTGCCGCCGCGCCGTCTTGGCTTCCGCCTTCGCCTCGCGCGCCTTCCGGCGCGCCGCCTCGGCTTCCCTTATAAAATGCGCCTTACCAATCCCCATGTTTTAAAAAGAGTCGTAGAAATTCTCCTCGTCCTCTCCACCGACGAGCGTTCTGCGCCTTTCCCTGTATTCCTTGTCGATGTCCTCGCGCCGCCGCAGGTAGCGGCTGCCGATCCTGTCATCGTCCGCCTCCCGCCCGGCGCGTTCCGGCCCCTTGAAAGGCGGAGGGACGGAAATTTGTATGATCCCGCCTCTTGCATTGTTCCTCACGAAGCAGGCGCGGGGCTCCAGCGATTGAAGGAGCTGGACGTACTGCTCCCGCTCGTTGATGTTGGCGTACAATCCGGCGAAAAGTCCTCTGGCGAGGACCTCGGCGTCCGCCGGGGCGACGCGGAAGCACGCCTGGAGCCCGCAGTTCATGAGCGACGGCCGGAGTTTGAACGACACCTGTTCCAGGTGCTGGTGGGCGAGTGTGAGTGCGAGCCGGTATTTTCTCGTCTCGTCCAGCATGCGCATGAAGCTCTCCTCGGCGAAGTTCTGGAACTCGTCGATGTATAAATAGAAAGGCACCCGTTCGTCCTCCTTGACTTCGGCCCGCTGCATGGCCGCCATCTGGATTTTCGCGAGGAGCAGGGAGCCCAGGAGTTTGCTGCTCTCCTCGCCGAGGATTCCCTTAGAAAGGTTCACGAGCAGGATTTTCCTGCCGTCCATGATATCCCTGAAGCTGAACGAGCTCTTGGCCGGCGCGAACATCTGCCGCATCCGGCTGTCCGAGAGGAACGCGTCCACCTTGTTCAGCGTCGACTGGGTCCATTCGGGCCTCGTGCGCTCGCTCCATTTCTCGAAGTCGTTTTCGAAGAAATCGCGGCACGTTTCGCTTTTCACGTTGCGGAGCAGCTTCGCGCGCACCGCGGCGTCCCTCAGGAAGAGGGGTAGTTCGAGGAGCGTGAGGCGGTTTTCGATGAGGGCGATCAAAGTGTTCCGCAAAATCCCTTCCAGCCGCTGCCCCCACGAATCCTCGTATATCTTTTTAAAGGCGACGACGAGTTCCTGTGCCTGCCGCGCCGCGTCCGTGCCGTCAGCCAGTTCGAGGGGATTGAAGGCGACCGTCCGCTTCTTGTCGGTGGGGTCGACGAGGACAACATGCTCGCCGCGGTCTCCATCCTCAAGGGCGAGCCACTCTTTCACGTCCCTGATGAGGTCGCCGTGGGGATCGATCACACCGAAGCCGAATCCGTTCTTGATGTCCTGCCCAATCAGGTATTCTAGGAATTTCGTCTTGCCAGTGCCCGAAGCGCCGATCACGTGGAAATGGAGCAGGCGATCTTCCTGCGCGACGGCTTTCAGCTGCCACAGCTCGCCCTTCTCGTCCGTGCCCCAGGCGTACCCGAGCGCGAGCATGTCCTCCGAGGGTTCGCCACCGAAGACGCGCGGTTCGTCCATGTCAGTCGACGTTCAGGAATCCCTGCGACTTTGTGTCCACTTTGGAGAAATCGAGCTTGAGTTCGTCCATCGCCGCTTTCACTTCGCTTTTCAGGATGCCGTGCACGATGCCCACGTAATTCTGGAGCTCGCGCTTCTCGGCTATGGTGAGCATTTCCGGATCGCGGTAGCCCTGCCCTTCGCTCGCCATGGCGAAGGCCGCCTCTTCATCCGCTTTTCTGTCCTTCGCCGCCGACGCGGCTCCCGCCCGCCCCACCGCCTGAGCTATCTTCACACCCGGCCCCGCGAGCGAAATCAGCGAGTCTGAAATGGAGGGACTCTTCTCCGGATTTTTCGGCTGCTCGGCCGCCCTTCGGCGCTTCAAGAGCGCCCAGGGAGAATCGAAGACGAGATACCAGCCGACGTCGAGGCGGTTGCCGTAATCGGAGGCCGAGACGAGCATCTCGTACCCCTTGAGCCTGCCGTTGGCGAGCGAGAGGAATGGCCGCTTTTCGCCGTTCTCCGTTTCGACTTCACGCATCGAGACCGCGACGCCCGGAAGCTTCTCCGCCTCCACGGCGCGCCTGACGTTCTCGACGATTTTCTCGCCCTGCCCCCGCGCGCCTTCGATGAGGGCTGACCATCGGTCTATCACCTTGTCTTCAGTGAGCTTCGATTTCTGCCGGTCGAAAACGCGCCCGGCTTGCTTGGCGAACATCTGCGCCCGCCAGCGGAAAACCGCTCGGATGAAAAGCAGCATGGCCACCACCATAATAAGGATTAGTATGGTATCCATTTTTTTATTCTCTTTTTATAGAACTTCGACTTTTAGTCGTGCCGGATGAGGCACGGGATATATGGTTAATTTTACAACATCCGGTTCGGGAACGGGACGAGCGGTAAAAGGACTAAACAGTTTCGCTGTAAGTGAAAGAAATCCCGTCTTCCGAATCGCTTGCAAGAAATTCGAAGTCGCTGATGGCGCCGATCTTTACGGTCATCGGCTGTTCGGCCAGTACGCCTGTTAATTTTCTCCAGAACGCCTTCCATCTTATTTCTTCCGTCAAGAATCGGACAGCTTATGGACTCCGAGAAATCGGGCTATCTCTTCTCTCAGATACCCCATCTCGACAAATCTTTCGAGCTTACCGCCCGAATTTTCGATCATTTCCTCTATGAACGGCGGCGCCCAATCTTTTTGGATATGAACCGCCCAGTCCCTGTAAAAGACTATCGCTTGGAAAGAATTATCGCTCTTTTCGCGTGCGATCATCTTTCTCGCTTCAACAAGGAAATAGATCACAAACGCCTCATCCAAAGGAATCTCTCTGGTTTCCAGAAGCTCTAATTCCGTTCTCAGCTTGTCCTTGATGTGCCTCTGGCTCATATTAAAATTATAGAACTCCGGCTTTTAGTCGCGCCGGAAGAGGCATATATCTCACTTCAACTTATCCGCTGAATGGGACTCTCTCGGCCGCTTCGCGTCCCACTCTTTCAGCATCTCTTCGTAGTCGCGCTTTATCTTCTGGCACAATTCCTCAAACCGCGCTTCGTACGCCGAATCGAAAACCTTTTTGTCGCACAGCTCGATCGTCAGTTGCGCGATGATGTACAGGAATTGCGTGATCCAGAATTTCTCCGTCCCGGTGTAGCCCATGGCCTGATTCGTAAACCCCCGATGGGTATAATCGGAATACGTCCGGTAATACTTGTCGTAGAAATTCGACGGGCTGTCCTTTTCCCAGCACGAAAATGTTTTATCCGACACTCCTGCGAGATATTTCGGCTGGAGAATGACGTCGAAGTGCGGGAAGCCAAAACCGCTGCTGCGCATCAGTTCTTTTGTGAACTTATTGATGTCTTCCGGAAATGATATTTTTTCATCGTCCAGCACACTCTTCATCGCGCGGAGAAATCTATCGTACTCGCCCCTTATCTCCGCGGACTTCGTTGCGAGAAAGCGGTAGTAGTCGCTCTTGTTAAGGAGATAGTACCCAACGAAAGTTCCTATCTGCGTCCTTCCGTCCTGGCTGAGAAAATACAAGAGCTCCCCGTACATTTCAAGCAGTGTCCGTAGGATGGGAATGAAGAAATGGAAATCCTCGTCCTTCTCCGTGCCGAGTTTCTCGGACAAAAACTCATAATGCGTCCAGAAGTTCTTGATGTATAGAAAAATTGCTTCCGCTTTCGCCGACTTCTTCTGCTCCTCGACGGAAACTTTCTCAAAGTCGGGTTTTATATCCTTCTGTATCCGAGTGAACTGCTCGAGTCCGATATCCATCGCAAGCTTCAGCGCCGTTTGTTTCTCAGAAGAAACCTCTGTATCCATATATAGCATTTTACTATATCCAAAGCTTCCGCATCTGCCGTTAGGGAGCCTGTCTGCCCGCGCATGGGCGTGGCGGGGCAAGGGCAGCGGCGGCTACGCCACGAGCGCGAGTTTCTCGTCGTCCTTTGGGGAAAGCCAAACCGGAGCGAGCACGGACTCGGGGCGGGAGAGTGAGAACTGCTTCTCACAGGCGAACATGAACATCCGCTTGCCTTCGCGCAGCGGGTCGGCGCCTTTCGCCATCCATCGCAGGTTCTCCTTCCGCTCCTCGCTCACGGTGAGGGTCAGCACGCGGAAGCGGGAAACGCCGAGCTTTTTTTCGAAAGCCCGCGCTTGCTGCCACTTCCAGTACGTCTTCATCTTAGCGAGTACCCTTTCCCGCGTCATGGTCGAGCGGTCGGCTTCGAGGAAAAAGTTGAGCCGCCCTTTCGGCGTGTCGATGCTGAAGAAGGCATCCGGCACGAGCCCGGTCCGGTCGAGCAGCTCTTTGAGCTCGTAGCCCTGCGCCCAGCGCGAGAGCGTGGCTTTTCCACCCGCCTTTTCGAGCGCGAGCGCGAGTTCCGAGCGGAACTGCGAAATCATCAAAGCGTGGGCGATGTAGGGGAACGCGGTTTCCTGGTCGAGCCTGACCCGCCGCAAATATTCCCTGCGCTCCGCCTCGCCCTCGAACAAAAACTCGGCCCCTTTCCTGCCGAGGCCGTACACCATGTGGCCGGACATGAGCCGGGTCGAAAGCTGCTGCCTGGGGCGCTCGACGAATCCCACGTGGAACAGGTCGGCCAGGCGTCGCTGGAGGTTCCGGAGGCCGCGATGGCGCAGCGTCGCGATCTGCTCGGTGTTCATGAAGCGGTACGAGGCGAGGTCGGACAGGAGCGCAGCATCGCTCGGAACGAGCCGCAGCCGGCCCGGCTGGCCGCCGGCCCTCACGAATTTTTTGCGGGAATGCTTGGGCATCGGGATATATGCCCATTATACCGCGAACAGGGCCGGCTGCCCGAAGGCCGACGCTCTCCGAGCCTTCCTTATGAAGAAGCCTTCCCCCCACCGCGCGCAGCGAAAAGAGAAAAGCTCCGGCGAAGGAGAGCGGAGGCCCGAGGATGCCCCGAGCCCGAAGCGGAAGCGAGGGGTGAAGG
>JAMCYI010000013.1 GCA_023474215.1 Patescibacteria group bacterium | reverse complement strand
GTGCCCAGGAGAGGATTCGAACCTCCAAGCCCTTGCGGGCGCTACCACCTCAAGGTAGTGCGTCTGCCAGTTCCGCCACCTGGACCTCTTCCGACACCCCCATTGTAATATAAAACAAAAAAACCGCCAAGGGGCGGTTTCTCGATCTAAATGCTGAGTTTTTCTTTTAGCTGTTTGCTTGAGAGATTTCTTGCATAATAGAGTTTCGAGCGGTGCACCTTCTTCGGAGATGACAAGACTTCGATCTTCGCGATGGTCGGCGAGTTAATTGGGTAGATCTTTTCGACGGATACTTCGTGGAGGACGGCTCGGACGGTGAACGTACCGCCGGCTTCACTGCCGTGTTTCCGGGCGATCACGAGCCCCTCGAATGAAGATTGTCGCTCTTTCTCGCCTTCTTTGATTCGTTCCCAGACCCGTACTTTGGCTCCGGACTTCAATTTCTTTAAAACTTCCTCGGGAATCATGGTTCCTATGATAGCAGCTGATTGCGGTTATGTCAAAATAAGAAGAACCAGCTTTGTTGTGAATAAACCGTCTCGCAGGGTGAGCGGGCATGGCTCGAGCGAAGCGAGAGAGCGAACCCGAGAGCGAGCGCGAATTCCTCGCCGGGGAATTCGATAGCGTGTTTAAGAACAGCAAAGCTGGTTCTTAGTCGTATTCTACAGAGTCGATCCGCGGTTCCTCGCTGACCGCCAAGCTTTGGAGGATCTCCTCAAGGTCGTACGGAAGGTCCGCTTCTATCTTCATGCGTCCATCGTCTTTGAGGGGGAACTCGATCCCCTGTGCGTGAAGGAACTGTCTTTTGACATTCAGCTCCTGGTTCTTTTTTCCGTAAAGTTGATCCCCCACGACCGGATGGCCGATCGATGCCAAGTGAACTCGGATCTGATGCGTCTTCCCGGTCAACGGATGGACCTCGAGGAGGGTGTATTCGCCGCCGCGAAGAACCTTCAAGACCCGATATTCGGTTACGGCATCTTTCAACATCTTCATATCCTTGGCGTTCGTGCTTCTTTTGACGGTGCCGGATTTCAGGCCGATCGGCTTGTCGATCTTTCCCTTCCCAAGAAGTTTGCCATAAACGAGCGTAAGGTAGGTTTTTTTGACCTGACCGGTTTGAAAGAGGTGCTTCAAGTACTCGAACATGGGCTGATTTTTGGCTATGAGGAGCACGCCGGACGTGTCTTTATCGAGCCGGTGGACGATCCCCGGTCTTAAAATCGGGTCGTCCCCCACCGTTTTTATCTCCGGATAGCGTTCGAGGAGCCAGTCAGTCACGAAAAGCCCCTCCACCTTGTCTACCCCGGCAACTTTGGGCCTGTGAACGGTCCACCCGGCGGGCTTATTGATGGCTAAAAAGTCCTTATTTTCGTAGATTATATCTATGTTTTCTTGCGTCATCACTCATTATTATACCCTCCCAAATTTCCCTTGGGAAACTTGGGAGGGTTGACTTTTTTCTATTTTGTGATAGGATAGTGTTATAACGTGATATATGCCCTAAACGGGGCGTTTTTTTATGAAAGCGAGCAAAATAAACGTACTTTTAGTTCTGGCCCTTGTGCTTATTCCGCTTAAGATGCTGAATACGGCGGACAGGGTGGACGCGGCGGGCATGTCGACCACGACGGTTACCAGTACGGTCAGCCAGGCTGTTTATACCCCTCAAAATACCCTGAGCGTTTGGGTTACCGCTTATGCAAGCGTTCCCGAGGAAACCGACGATACGCCGTTCATAACGGCATCGAACAAGCACGTGAAGGACGGTTTTCTGGCAGCTAATTTTCTTCCTTTCGGCACGAAAGTCACCATCCCCTCTCTTTTCGGGGATAAGGTGTTTACCGTTGAAGACCGGATGAGCAAACGGAAGACGGGCTTCGTCGATGTTTGGATGCCTTCGGTTTCCGATGCTAAGGACTTCGGTATTCACAAAGCACAAATCGTTATTGTCGGCGATGCTATCGCCGGGAATGTCGCTTCGCGCTAATCTTCTTCCTCTTCTTCCACAAAATCGTTCATTTCCTTTTCGATCGTCTTCAATTCTTCCTTTTCCATTCCCCTTAATTCTTTGAGGGCTTCTTTTGTTCTCTTTACCGCTCGTTCGATCTGCGGGAGGTATTGTTCCCTAATGATCCGTTCCGCTTCTTCTTTGTCGGAAGTGCTTTCCATAATTTCTTCCACTTTCGCCATAAGGTCGTCTTCGTTGTTCATGGCTTCGCGGAGGGCGTTGTATTCGTCGCTTTGGTTCATTAGGTTGTCCATGTTCGTTATCGAGTTCTCGGCCGATGAAGCCAATTCCAGAGTGCCGCGAAGACCCATCCGAAGATATAGCCGATGATCGCTGTTACGGCGACGAGGAGAAGAGCAGTCCCCCAGTGAAAGGCGCCGATTGTATACGGCGGATTTATGAAATGCAGCCCGAAAATCCAATTCATGATGGATTGAGCCCATCCGATAAGAACGAGGAAGGCCCAAAAGGCATGAAACAATCCGAGGAAAATGCCGAAAACTACGCCTGCTGTATTTTTGTCCAATGAGTTCATATTCTTTAAAAATATGCGACCTTCGTTCCCTCTCAAGCTAAAGGTTTGTGTGGTGGACCCGAGCGGGATTGAACCGCTGACCTCCGCTTTGCAAAAGCGGCGTTCTACCACTGAACTACGGGCCCCTTTGGTACGCAAATGGAGTGTTGCTCCTGGGCAAATTGCTATCTTATAAGTTAGCATAAGTACTTGCCCGTTGAAAGCAAAACTGTTTGCTTTCAACCCGCCTCACTATAGGCCCATGCGGTTGAAAAAAACGTGATAAAGTGCAACAATAGATGAAGTTCGGGCGCGTAGTTCAGTGGTAGAACGCTGTCCTGATAAGACAGAGGTCGAAGGTCCGATTCCTTCCACGCCCACCTTCTTACTGCGTTAAGTTTAGTTTTTGGAAGCTTTGGATGTCAAATTGAACCGTGGTTTCCTTTGTCGGCGGCAGCTTCAAGGTCACCTCGATGCTTTGTGCAAGAGAGGTCACGAAGTAGACGACGAGGATAAGGGTTACGGTGAGCATCACGAGCGCGAGCAGGATGAAGAGTTTCTGTCGGGACGTTTTGAAATTTTTTATCTTTTGTGCCATGGATCAGTGATAGAAGACCTCTCCCCGTACGGCCATGGTGATCGAGCCGTCATTCCCCGATTGGAATGTTACGCCGTTGATGGTATTGAGGTATTTGAAATGCTCCAGCGAATTGAGGAACGAGAGAAGGGCGTTCAAGTCCGTTGAGCTTACGGAAAGGTTGAAGTTGACGGACCCGAAGCCGCTTTGAGTTTTCGGATTTTCGCCGGCGAACGAAAAGGAGTAGCTCAAATTTTGCGCGGCAGCGAGCGATTGCAGGTCTTTATTCAAATTGATGAGGTCGTAATAAGAAGGGACGATGGTATTGAGAAGATCCTGATAGCCCGCTATTTTACTGTACTGCGATTCGAGCAACGACGATTCCAAAATGCCGTTTGATATGTGTATCAAATTCGACCTCGCGAGGACGGTATCCTTCGCGTAGGTATCGATGTTTCCCTTGAAGAAAAAGATCCCTCCTATCAATGCTGCTATAATGATAAAAGATACAGTGAGTTCGGTGGTGAGGCGCTTACTGAAGTGATTCATTGATTCTTTCGCTTTTATTATACCACCGAAGGGCGGTTCAAAGAAATGAACGATTTCGAGATCAAAACCGTTTCTTTGAAGGACGATTCTTATCCCCGCCTTCTTCGTGAAACAAAAGATCCTCCCCGCACCCTTTTTTATCGGGGCGTTTTGCCGGATCCCGACAGTATGATGATCGCGATTGTGGGAACCAGGAAAGCGACGGAAGAAGGAAAGGCGGTTGCAAGGGAAATGGCTGGCGCCCTGTCGAGGAAAGGAATTATGATCGTCAGCGGTTTGGCTTTGGGCATCGACGGCGCCGCACACACCGGTGCTGTCGACGTCGGGGGGAAGACCGTGGCCGTCTTGGCGAACGGTCTCCGCTCGGTGTATCCTGCAGCGCACGAAAAACTGGCGGAAAGGATCTTGGGTCTCGGCGGTTGTCTTTTTTCCGAATATGAACCCGGCGAGCCTCCGCTCGCCTATAAATTTTTGGAGCGGAACAGGATCGTGGCGGGACTCGGTGTCGCAACGGTGGTCGTGGAAGCGCCCCGGCGTTCCGGTGCGCTCGTGACCGCGCGGCTTGCAGTCGAAGGAGGCCGGGAGGTATTTGTCGTACCTGGCGGGGCGAGAAATAGGAATTACGAAGGTTCGCACCTCCTTATTCGGAGCGGAGCGCGGCTTGCTTTGAATGCCCTGCAGGTCCTCGAAGATTTGGACCTTGCAAAGCCCGAAGAATTGCAGCTGAATTTCGACGATGATGAAAGGCGGATCTTGAAAATCCTTGCGGAAGCGCCTGAATTTGTCACCATTGACAAATTATCCGAAATAACACATCTTGAGACAAACGTAGTCAATCAAAAGCTGACTTCCCTCCTTTTCTCCGGATCGATAGCGGAAATCGGAGGAAGATTCGGAATCAAGCGCCAAGAGAATGAAATTAGTCATCGTTGAATCCCCTACCAAAGCCAAGACGATAACCAAGTTTTTGGGGAAGGACTATCAAATCGAATCATCGTTCGGTCACGTGCGGGACTTGCCGAAGAGCAAGATCGGCATTGATATTGAAAATCATTTCGAACCTCATTACATCGTTCCGGTCAAATCGAAAAAGACTGTGACGGCGCTCAAAAAGCTTTCGGCAAAGTCCGACGGTGTCATTCTCGCGACCGATGAAGATCGCGAAGGAGAAGCCATCGCTTGGCATCTCTCGCAAGTTTTGGGGTTGGACGAAAAAGCCGAACGCATTGTTTTTCATGAAATAACCGAAGAAGCGCTCCACGAGGCGTTGAAGAAGCCGAGGACGATCGATATGAACTTGGTTGATGCCCAGCAAGCCAGGCGCATCTTGGACCGCTTAGTTGGTTATGAACTGTCGCCCTTTTTGTGGAAAAAAATCTTCCGGGGGCTTTCTGCCGGCCGGGTGCAATCCGTTGCTTTACGGCTCATCGTGGAGCGCGAAGAAGAAATAAGAAAATTCAAGCCCGAAGCGTATTGGACGCTTGATGCGATTTTGCGGGACGGAAAATCGAACGGCGAATTCAAAGCCTTCTTATATAAGGTAAATGGCAAGGCGATAGAAAAACCGGGCATCAAGGGAAAAGAAGAGGTTGACAAAATAATTGCCGATCTGAAGAATGCGGAATTCAAGGTTGCTTCGGTCCAAAACAAGGAATACCGCCGGAATCCCCTGCCTCCTTTCACGACGAGTACCATGCAGCAGGAAGCGAACCGTCGCTTGCGATTCAGCGCCCGGCAGACCATGATGTTCGCCCAGCGCCTGTATGAAAACGGCCTCATAACCTACATGAGAACGGATTCGGTGAACCTTTCATCCGAATCCCTCGTCTTGGGGCGGAAATTCATCAAGGAAGAATTCGGTGAAAAGTATCTCATTGAATCGCCTCGGAAATTTCAAAATAAATCGAAGCTAGCCCAAGAAGCGCACGAAGCGATCCGTCCGACCAACCCTCTCGTGCAATCACCGTCGATAACCGTCGAAGATGAAAAAGAGCGAAAATTATACGATCTCATTTGGCGGAGGTTTATGGCCTCGCAGATGCCGCAGGCGGTTTTCGATACCGTAAGCGTGGAAATTTCCGCCGGTACGTACTTGTTCAAGTCCAATGGCATCTCCCTTAAATTTGACGGTTTTCTGAAAGTTTGGCCGCAGGAATTCGAGGAAAAGTCCCTGCCCGACCTTTCCGAAGGCGCGGCGCTCGATCTTGTCAAACTCGAACCCTTGGAACATTTTACCGAACCTCCCGCGCGATATAACGAAGCGAGTCTTATTAAGACGCTCGAAGCGTACGGCATCGGCCGGCCTTCGACGTACGCGCCGATCATATCTGTCATTCAGACGAGGAACTACGTCGAGAAGAACAAAGACCGGAGGTTTCAGCCCACTGAAACGGGAGAATTGGTCAATAAAGTGCTTGTCGAGAATTTTCCCGAGATCGTGGACATTCAATTCACGGCGAAAATGGAAGAACAGTTGGATGCGGTCGCCGAAGGCAAGGAAAATTGGCGGGAACTCCTCGGCGACTTTTATAAACCCTTTTCAAAAGAGCTAAAGGAAAAATATGAAAGCGTTCAAAAAGAAGAAGCGCTTGCGCCCCAGGTGACCGATGAAAAGTGCGATAAGTGCGGCCGTCCCATGGTCATTAAGATGGGTCGCTTCGGCAAGTTTCTCGCCTGTTCCGGTTTTCCCGAATGCAAGAATACGAAATCGATCGTGAAGCCGAGCGAAAAATTCGGCCCCTGCCCCAAGTGCGGCGAGGGAGAAATACGTCTCAAGAAAACGAAAAAGGGACGCATCTTTTATGGATGCTCCCGGTATCCGGATTGCGATTGGTCGAGCTGGAAGAAGCCTGGCACCGCGACCGAGGAGGAGGAAGGCTAAAGCACTTCTTCACTACGTACTCAGTTCATAAAAATAATCCTCGCTCTTCGTCGGAATTAAGCCACGCAATATCGAACTCAACCTCGCTTCGCTCAGGATTCAAACAGGCGATATTTCGTTCATTCCTTCCTCATCGCTCAGTAATTTTTATATGAGCTTCGTAATAGTTCAGAGAGTGCTTTAGCCTTTTTATATAAATTTTCTAGGAAGGAAATAAAATCTTTCCGATAAAACCGTCTCGGAGACCGAGCGGGCACCGGTGGGAAAGACCGGAAAGGCTTTCGCGGCACCGGGCGTTCGCTTGCTCCTGCGGCAAGCACCGCCCTGCGCTCTCGGCTCGCAATCCCTTCCAGGAACCAAGCTTGCTCGCCTCCGAGAGCTGCCGCTCGAACCTTTCCGGTCTTTCCCGAGCGAGGTCGAGAGCGAGCGGCCAAACCTCGCCGGGGTTTTGGCATAGCGTGTTTGAGAGGAAAGATTTTACTTTCTTTCGGAAGCTAGAAAGCGGTCAAGACCTCGATGCCGTTGTCGGTGATGGCGACGGTCTTTTCGAAATGAGCTGAAAGCGATCCGTCTTTGGTGTAAAAGCTGTCGTCCTTCGCTTGAATGATCTGTGAGGAGCCCGCCGAAAGCATCGGCTCGATCGCGAGAACCAACCCTTTTTTCAAGAGCATCCCTTCTCCTTTGTTGCCATAGTTATAGACGATTGGATCTTCGTGGAGTTTGAATCCGACGCCGTGTCCGGTCAGCCCCTCGACGACGCTAAAGCCGCCCTTTTCGGCGGCATTCTCGACGGCCCAGCCGATGTCGCCGATGCGGCTCCCGGGGGCTTTAATGGCCTCTAAACCGGCCTCCAGGGCCTCTTTTGTCGTCTGTATGAGGGATTCCGCTTCCTCGCTTATCGTGCCTATTCCGACGGTAAGGGCCGCGTCGGTTATCATACCTTCGAAAACGACGCCGAAATCTATTTTTAAAATGTCACCCTCTGCAAGCTTGACGCTTGTCGGGACGCCGTGGACGATTTGGTCGTTCAGCGACGTGCAGAGAGCGGCCGGATAGGGTTTCTTCGCTCCCTCCGGTTTGTAGTTGAAGAACGCGGATGATGCTCCGGCGTCTTTCAACATTTCCCGAGCTTTCATCTCGAGGTCCGTAAGACGCACCCCTTCCTTCGCCATTTCTTTCAGCGCAAGAAGAATGGTAACGAGGATTTTCCCCGACTTCCGTAAGCCGTCGATATCCTTGTCTTTTTTAAGAAGAACCATTGGTCTATTTTGCGAAGCGCAGGAGGGCGGCTATTTTCCGATGGATGAGGTACGGCGCCGGTTCCCCGTTCACTTTTTTAATGGCGTAACCAGCTTTTTCCGCTTTGAGCAAAATGGGGAACGTCCGCTTTTTGTATTGATCGAGGCGGTGTGCGAAAAGCTTCGGATTGTCATCGATCCTCCGCATGGCTTTCGCTCCGCAAAAGGAGCATGTCTTTGCTTTCGACGCTGCAAGGATAGGCAGTCCGCATACCGAGCACATAAGCCTCCCTGCATTCCGCTTTGCGGCGGTTTTCGGATTTACCAAGAGCTGCACGATGAAGACGTTTTTCGGTCCGTATTCTTTTTTCAATAAAGCGAGCAATCCTTTGTTCTTCGTATCCCCAAAAGCCTCAAAGAGCGTTCTCGGAGATCCGCTGTAGACGATGCTTTGGCCCGTTCTCGAGATCCGTTCGGTTTCTTTTTTCACCCGCTTCAGAACGAACGAGGGCGTATTGAGGGTCCCCTCGTCGTTCAATTTTTTCTCCTTTTGGATCTCCTTGTCGTGCTTGTTTTTAGGGTCGTTCAAAAGCCTCCGGAGATACGCACCGGTGTCAAAGTGAAAAAAACCGTATCGTTTTACCAAGAGCTCTGCTTGAGTTCCCTTCCCGGAGCCTGGAGGGCCGTAAATGGCGACGGCTGTTTTCATTACATTATTCCTTCGTATTCCCTGACGGTGAGTTGCGATTCAACCGCTTTCATCACCTCGAGGGCGACGGCGACGACGATAAGGAGTGCTGTTCCGCCGATCGTGAGGGAGGTTATACCGGTCGCTATTTGCGTCAAGTTCGGAAGGATGGCGACAACGCCGAGGAAAAGCGCGCCCCAAAATGTGATCCGATGGATCACTCGCGTTATCATCTCGGCCGTTGCTTCGCCGGGCCGGATGCCGGGGATGAATCCGCCGCTCCGCTGCAGATTTTTTGCGATTTCTTCCGGATCGAAAGTAATGGCGGTATAGAAGTATGTGAAGAGAACGACAAGAATGAAATATGCCAAGCTGTACAACGGAATATTATTGAAGAAGGAAGATGACCACGCTGTCATGGTTGCCGATAAGCCCGGCGATATGACGGCGGCAGCTTGTGCGAAGAACTGCGGGAAGAGCAAGAGCGAGATGGCGAAAATAATGGGAATGACGCCTGCTTGGTTCACCTTGAGCGGTAAGTATGTCGAGACGCCGCCGTACATCTTCATTCCCCGCACTTGTTTGGCGTATGAAATGGGGATCTTCCGTTCGCTTTCATTGATGAAGGTGACTCCCGCGATCACGATCACGGCAAGAACGACGAAGGCGAGGTAGGTTGGAAGCATCGAAGGATTGTAATTGAAGAACATGGCGCCGATTTCCCTTGGAAGGCCGGATACGATGCCGGCGAAGATGATAAGGGAAACGCCGTTCCCGATATTGTATTCAGAAATGAGTTCGCCGATCCACATCAAGAATACGCTTCCTGCCGTAATGACGAGGACGTTCGCAATGACGTTCGAAAACGGAAGCGGGTTCAAGACTTTTTGAGATATTAAGAGGTTCAAAAATCCGTATGCCTGGAGGATGGCAAGAGGAACCGTGATATAGCGCGAGATCCGGTTGAATTTTGCTTGTCCCTCGGCTCCTTCTTCATAGTAGATCTTTTTGAGTTGCGGAAAGACGATCGTTAAAAGCTGCATGATGATCGTTGCCGTGATGTAAGGGCCGACGCCGAGCATCATGATGGAAAGATTCGATATGCCTCCCCCTGAAAAGATGTTCAAGAATCCGAAGAGTTGGTTGGATGATAAGAATTGCTGCAATTGCGCCGCGTTGATTCCCGGGATCGGGATTGCGGCCATCAATCGGAAAACAAAAAGCAGGAAAAGGACGCTTAAGACCTTTTTCCTTAAATCGGGTATCTTGAAAATCTGAAGGAATTTTTTCATGGATTACGCCACCGTGCCTCCCGCTTTCAGGATCGCGGCCTTCGCTTTTTCGGAAAGCCGGAGCCCCGTGACGGCAAACGCCGCTCCGGGTTCTTTGTCGAAGAGGATTTTCACCGGATCGGAATCTTTCTTTATTATACCCTTTCCTTTGAGTATTTTTGGAGATATCGCCTTGTTTTCAGCGACACTCTCGAGCCGGCTTGTGTGGATGATGACGATTTGTCCTCTTTTCTTTGGGGGATTTTTCACGCCTCGAAGTTTCGGGAGCCGCTGGATCATGTCGCGCTGGGCGGGACGTATTTTATGCCCAGCCCGCGATTTCTGTCCTTTTTGTCCGCCGCCGGACGTCGTTCCTCTTTTTCCGCCCCGGCCGATCCTCTTTTCTTTCCGCAGGGCGTGTTTGGGTTTTAATTCGTGTATTTGCATGGATGTTAAACGGTTTCGGGGGTCGACGGTTCCGCTTTCTTTGCGAGTTTCCGGAGGGCGTTCATGGTTGCGAGCGCATTCGTCAGTTTATTGGTAGTTCTGCCGAGGATCTTTGCGGAGACGTCCCGCACTCCCGCGAGCTCGAGGACGGTCCTGGCCGATCCGCCGGCGATGAGACCATGGTTCAGTTTTGCCGGCTTCAAGCGGATTCTGGCGGCGCTGTATTTTTCTTCTATCTCATGAGGGATCGTCCGGCTGTCCTTCAAATTCACCGTAATGAGGTTCTTCTGAGCCTGCCGTTTTGCCTTTTCGACGGAAGCGGCAACATCGAGCCCCTTGCCGATGCCGAGGCCGACCCTCCCCTTCTTGTCGCCGATGACGATGGTCGCCCGGAAGCTCATTCTTTTTCCTCCGGCAACGACTCTCGTGACCCTTTTTATTTCGAGCACTTTTTCCTGAAATTCGCTCGGTTTCTTTTTTATGTGTGGGTTTCGTGGATTCATGGAATTTATAATGAAAGACCCGCTTCCCGGGCGCCCTCGGCGACCGCTTTGATCCGGCCGTGATATTTGTATTTCCCTTTGTCAAAAACCACCTTCTTTATTCCCGCTTTCAGCGCTTTTTCTGCGATCGTTTTTCCGACATTTTTCGAAGCATCCGTTTTCTTTCCTTTTGTTTTGGTCTCAAGCGAAGAAGCCGACACGAGCGTTTTCCCCGTTGCATCGTCGATGATTTGGGCGTAGACGTTGGTGTTGCTTCTGAAAACGGAAAGCCGTACGCCGTTCCCGACGCTCTTGATCTTCGTCCGGGTCCGTATCGCCCTTCGATTATTCCTCTTGTTGATTAACGATTGTTTCATGGTTTATGCAGCTGATGTGGTTGCTGCTTTCTTGCCGGCCTTCCTTCGCACCACCTCCCCTTCGTAGTGGAATCCCTTACCCTTGTACGGTTCCGGTTTCTTCATTTGCCGTATGTCCGCGGCCGTTTTGCCGACCAAGTTCTTGTCGACCCCCCTTATCTTCAGGATCGAGTTCTTTTCAACTTCAAAGGAAATTCCTTTCGGAGCCGGGAATTTCACCGGATGGGAAAATCCCAAGCTCAAGTTCAAATTTTCACCCTCTTTCATGACGCGGTAGCCGACGCCTTCCAAAATGAGAGTTTTTTCGAATCCTTTCAGGACGCCCGTTACGGCATTTTGCAGGAGCGCTCGTTCGGTCCCCCAATTGCTCTTCACTTGCTTGATGCGCGATTCCGCTTTCGTCGTGAGGGCTTTGTCCTCCATCGAAACCGTAATGCCCGTAAGGATCGGTATCGTAAGCTCCCCCTTCGGGCCCTTTACGGAAACGTGGTTATCAGCAACCGTCACGGTGACGCCTTCGGGTATTGTTATTGGTTGTTTGCCTATCTTTGACATAGTAGTGTTACCAAATTTCGAACAAAAGTTGACCTCCGACGCCGAGTTTTTTCGCATCACTTCCCGAAAGGATCCCTTTCGGTGTCGAAAGAATGAGGGTTCCGAAGCCGCTCTTAACGCTCCGAATATCGCGATAGCCGAGATATTGCTTGACCGAAGGCTTGCTCAAGATCCGTATGCCTTGGATCGTCTTTCTCCCCATGACGTTCATCTCGATGTACTTCTTGTATCCCTTTCCCTTGACCTCGGAATTCTTGACGAAGCCCTTCATTTCGAGAATGTCGACGACCGCCTTGTCCAATTTAGAATAGCGGCTCTTGACGGTTTCCTTTTTCGCCTTTTGGGCGTTTTTGATTTTTATGATGAGATCGATGTACATATTACCAGCTTGCCTTTTTAATTCCCGGAATTTCGCCCCGGCTCGCGAGTTCCCTGAAACAAATCCTGCAAAGATTGAAATCCCGAAGGTAACCGTGCGCTCTTCCGCAGCGAAAACAGCGATTCACTTTCCTGGTCGTGAATTTCGGCGTTCTTTTGGATCGTACGTAGGTAGATGTCTTTGACATGAATTTATTTCTTCAATGGTACCCCAAGGTTGCGGTATAAATCAATTGCAGCATCGCGATTTTTGTCCTTTGGGACGATCGTGACTTGAATGCCGAACATCGTCCTTGTTTTTTCCAATTCTATTTCCGGGAAAACGGTTTGATCTTTAAATCCAATGTTCAAATTCCCGTTCGCATCGACATTTGAAAGGTTCAATCCGCGAAAATCCTTAACGCGGGGCAAAGCAAGATTGATGGTTTTTTCCAAGAAATTTTTCATGCGTGATCCCCGGAGTGTCACCTTGAGACCAATAATCTGCCCTGCGCGCACTTTGAATCCAGCGATGGATTGTTTCGCTTGTCTCCGGGAAGCTTTTTGACCGGTGATTGCCGCAAGGTCTTTCTCGATCTCCGGCAAGCCCTTGTCTTCAAAATGATCTTCCTGGCTGCGTCTCCCGATGCCGGAATTGACCACCACTTTTTCGATTTTTTTCATAAAGTCTTCCATGGTCGTTATATGATCGCTTTGCATTTTCTGCACACTCTTTCCTTTTTCGTTCCGTTGATTTTTGTGCCGATCCGCGTCGGCTTATGGCACGAAGGGCATACGAGTAAGACGTTCGAGGCTTGTATCGGCCGCGGAACGTCGACGATCTGTCCTTTTTCGTTTTGTGTTCTGGGGCGCGCGTGCTTTTTGAATATGTTCAACCCTTCAACGACTATTTTGCCGGCTCGCGAGTCGACATTAATAATCTTGCCGCTTTTTCCGGCATCTTTTCCCGTCGTTATTTTTACCATGTCCCCTTTCTTGATTTTCATGTTGTATTACACCAGTTCTTCGGCAAGCGATGCGATGGTGTCGTATCCCTGTTCTTTTATTTCCCGCGGAAGCGGACCGAAAACCCTGGTCGCCTTCGGTTCTTTTTTATCCTTATCGATGATGACGACGGCATTGTCGCCGAACCGGACATAGGAGCCGTCTTTCCGTCGCAGCGGTTCACGCTGTCGGACGACCAAGACGTTCACGATATCCTTTTTCTTGATCTGTTTCCGAGGTTCCGCGGTTTGGACGGACGCCACGACGACATCGCCGATGCGCGCATATCTCCGCTTGCTGCCTCCCAAAATCCGGAAACACCGTACGATTTTCGCACCCGAGTTGTCCGCCACTTTTAATATGGAACGTTCCTGTATCATGATTTTATACGCGTCCGCTGATGACCCAGCGTTTATCTTTGCTGAGCGGTCTCGAATCCTGGATGATCACCTTTTCTCCCGTCTTGTATTCGTTCTTCTCGTCATGCGCTTTGAAGCGCTGCGTTACTTTGTAGAATTTCTGATAGCGGGGGTGTTTTTTCAGGCGTTCAACCTCCACAATTCTCGTTTTTTGCATTTTATCGGAAACGACGATGCCTTGGAGTTTTCTCATGGTATTAGTTCTCTTTGCGCGCGTTTTTAGCCGTGAGGATTTGCGCTATCCTCACCTTGGTCTTTTTGACCTCTTTGATGTTCTTCACTTTACCAGCCGCCAGATTAAATTTCAAATCCACGAGCTTTTGACGCTCTTCCGCGAGTTCTTTTTCCAATTCGATTATCGGAACGTTGTTTAAATTTTTTGCTTCTTTCTTCGCCATGTTAGTTCTTTTCGATGATTTTTGTTTTGACCGGAAGTTTGTGTCCGGCGATGCGGAGCGCTTCATGGGCTGCTGCTTTCGGTATGCCGTCTATTTCAAAGAGAACCCTGCCGGGGCGTACCGGGGCGACATAATGATCGATGTTTCCCTTGCCGCCTCCGAGCGTCACTTCCGGAGGAAGCTTTGTGATCGGTTTATCGGGGAAAATGCGGATCCAGCTCTTACCGCCTTTTTTCAGAGCGTGCGCGATCGATTTTCTCGCTGCTTCGATTTGCTGCCCCGTTATCCAGGCCGCTTCGGTTGCTTGAAGGCCGACGGTGCCAAAGCTCAAGGAGAGTCCCCTTGTCTCTTTCATCCGTTTCTTGGACCTTCCTTTTTGCTGTTTTCGATGCTTTTGTTTTTTTGGTTGCAGAAACATGTCGGTCTCTTACTTGGTTTCTTCAAAAATCTCGCCTTTATAGATCCATACTTTGATGCCGACGGTGCCGTATGAATTGTGCGATGTCGCCTCGCCGTAATCGATGTTCGATCGGAGGCTTGAGAGGGGCATTTTGCCCTTCAAGAGAAAATCGCTTCTCGATATTTCCGCGCCGTCGAGACGGCCGCCCATTTTAATCTTCGCTCCCTTCACATCCCGATTTTGCATGATCGATTCCAATCCCCGCTTCATGACGCGCCGGTACGGAAGCCTCTTTTGGAGATCTGCCGCTAATTGCTGCGCGATGACGGCTGCGGAAATTTCGAATCGTTTGAGCTCTTCGATGTTGATATTCAGCGAAAAGTTTTGATTGATAGTATTCTTCTTCCTCAGTTTTTTCAGCGCCTTTTGGATCTTGTTTTTCAGCTCTTCGATGCCTTTCCCTCCCCTGCCGATAATGAGTCCCGGCTTGGCGGATTTGATGTTCACGCGGACGTTTTCGCCTGCGCGTTCAATGTCGATTGCTGCGATGCCGGCAGGCAGGATCGAGGCATTGATGATCTCACGGATCATATGATCCTCTTCCACAAAGAATTTGTTCGATTTTTTCAAGAACCATCGCGATGACCATGGGATGGTCACTCCGAGCCGGTATGCATTTGGTTTTATTTTTTGAGCCATGTCTTTAAATATTTTTAGATCGCTTTCCTTCTGAAAACCTTCTTCAGCGCTCCGGTTTCAGCCGCTGGTTTTGGCGTGTCGATCTCTTTCATTTCTTTTATGACCGGTTCTTGTTTCGGCTGTTTGGTTTGCTTTTCTTCTTTTTCCGGTTTGGTTTCCTTCTTGGATTTTTTGGTTCGTACGAACGTAAATGCGCCCCCGACCTGGTGATCGGAAACTCCTAAGACCATTGTCACGTGACTCGTCTTTTTTTGGATCGGGTCGACGCCTCCCCGCGATCGGGTTATCCATCGCTTGAACATCGGGCCGTTGTCCACCGTTATCGTTTTGACGAACAGTTTTTTCGTGTCGAGATGGTGATTGGTTGCGGCGTTCGAAACGGCCGATCGCAAAAGCTTCAATAAGGGTTCCTTGGAGCGCCTCGGATTCACAGTGAGCTTCGCTTCGGCAACGTCCACGGGAAGGTTTTTCAAAAGGTCCGCGACAAAACGCACCTTCCGATGAGGCATGCGGAGGTACTTGAGGGTTGCTTTTATTTCAGTTACTTCATTCGCCATAGAATTCATTATTTATTGCCCGCTGCAGGCGCCGGCGCCGGCGTTGCTCCTTTTTCGAGTTCTTTTTGCATCTTTCCGCCGTGCTTGATGAATTTCCTTGTCGGCGCGAATTCGCCGAGGTGATGTCCGACCATGTCCTCGTTGATGCGAACTTCAATGAAGTTCTTTCCATTGTGGACGAGAAAAAGGAATCCGACCATCTCGGGAGAGATTTCAGAATCGCGCGACCACGTTTTAATGGCTGGCGCATCGCTCGCTTTCAGTTTCGAGATCTTCTTCAGGAGTTTGGGATCCACAAACGGACCTTTTTTGCTTGATCGTGACATGGTTTTATTTTCTTCGTTTGACGATAAGTTTATTTGAATACCGGTTCTTTCTCCTGGTTTTGTGACCACCGGTGATCTTCCCCCATTTGGTCTTGGGTTTCCTGGTTCCCCGCGGTTGCCGGCCTTCGCCGCCGCCGTAAGGGTGATCCCGCGGGTTCATGACGGAGCCGCGGACGGTCGGCCGGATGTTCAGCCACCGCGATCGTCCCGCCTTGCCGAGTGTTACCAAATTATATTCTGGATTGGATATTTGTCCAATGGAAGCGTAGCAATCCCACAGTATTTTTCTTATTTCACCGGACGGCATTTTGAGATGCGTGTAGCCGTCTTCGTGCGCGAGGATTTGTGCCGACGCTCCCGCAGAGCGGATGAGTTGCCCTCCCGTTCCCGGCTGCAATTCCACGTTGTGGACGAATGCTCCGACGGGAATCCGTTTCAAAACGGTCCTCATGCCGTTCTCGAGAGGTGCATTGGGGTCCGTAAGGATGCGGTCGCCAACCTTCATGGTGTGTGGCGCCAAAATATACCTTCGTTCCCCGTCCGCATAGAGGACGAGGGCGATGAAAGCGGTTCGGTATGGATCGTATTCGATGGTTTCTATCTTCCCCGGTATGCCGATCTTCGATTGCTTGAAGTCGATCTGGCGATAGACGATCTTGTTCCCGCCCCCTTGGTGCCGCATGGAAATTTTCCCCTGATTGTTCCTTCCGGCGTTTTTCTTGAGGCGCTCGGTGAGCTGTTTTCGGGGTTTCACGGCGGAAAGACCCCGATAGTCGGCTACCGTCATTGATCTCGTTGATGGAGTTCGGGGGTTCAGTTTCTTGATCATGGTTATTGTATTTCGATCTTATCCCCTTTTTTGAGGGTTATGATCGCTTTTTTGATCGACTGGCGCCGACGAGGTTGGTTCCTGAAGTATTTCAGTTTTCCCTTTATGTTCACGATGTCGACGGCCGTGGGCTTCACGTTGTAGCGTTCGGCGATGTTTTCTTTGACGAGCGGCTTTGTTGCGGACCCGTCGACAAGAAAGACGTATTTATTGAGCGCCGAAAGATCGGTCGCCCGTTCGGTGATCCACGGCTTTACCAAAACGTTCCGCGCTGCGTGCTTTGCCGCTTTTTTCGGTTCGGCCTTCTTTTGCTGTTCCGCCTTGGGTTGTTCCGCTTTGACTGCGGGCTCTTCCTGTGCGGTTTTCGGTTGTTTTTTAAAAATGGCCATGGCTATTTTTCGTATTTTTTAGCGAACGTCGACAAGGCCTCCTTCTCGAAAAAGATCTTCCGAGAAAGAAGAGATTCATAGATGTTCAGGGATTGCGGCGTCGAAAGTTCAACGGTTGGAAGATTGCGGAAGGCCAAAAGCGCCGTTTTATTTTTTGGTTCAACGACCAAAAGGACCCGGCCGCGTTTCTCCGACAGATTTTTCATGACTTCGGCTGCTTTCTTCGTTTTCGGTGCTTCTAAATTGAGATCGTCCACTATCTTCATGTCGTTATCCTTGATCTTTTTGGAGAGGACTGAAAGCAAAGCAAGCTTTTTCATTTTTGCGTTGATCTTCTTCGAATAATCCTTCTCGTTCCGCGGTCCGAAGGTGACGCCGCCGCCGATCCAAAGCGGTGACCGGGTCGAACCATGCCGCGAACGGCCGGTATGCTTTTGGCTCCACGGCTTCTTACCGCCGCCGGAAACCTCTGATCGGTCTTTGGTGTGCGCCCACGGCCGCCTTCCGTTCGAGGTAAATGCCACGAAGGCTTGATGAACGAGATCGGGATTCCATTTTACGGCAAAAAGCGATTCTGATACCTCAACGGTTCCCGTCTTTTTATTGGCCTTATCAAAAACGTCCAGTTTCATTTTTGTATTTCGATTTTTCCGCCGACCGGTCCGGGGATCGCCCCCTTCATAAGGACGATCTTTTCGTCAGCTTTGACGCCGATGACTTCCAGATTTTTGACGGTCACTCTTTCGACACCCATGTGTCCTGCCATCCTTCTTCCTTTGATGGTTCTTTGGGGTGCCGTCGGACCGTTCGATCCAGGAGCGCGCAAACGGTCTTTTTGTCCGTGGCTCTTGGGACCTCCGTGGAAGCCATGCCGTTTCACAACGCCTTGAAAACCACGCCCTTTCGTTGTGCCGCTTACTTTTACCAATTCCCCCTCTTTCACTTCTGAAAGATCGGAGTTTTCGGCAACTTTAACCGGCGTGACGGCTATGCACTCGTCTTCCTTCCAAACTTGAGACATTTTTAGTTTTGTGCCGCTGACTTTCATGGTTAGTATGGTCAAAAAAAATGGCCGGGACTTCGCCACGGTCGTTCTTTTGGCTACTTGTCTCCTTGGGTCTTATAGTAGACAAAAGGGCATTTTTTGTCAACAGGAGAGTCGCAGATATCCATCATATCCTCTCAGCACCGGGCGTTCTTTCGCTCCGGCGGCGAAAGCCATCCTGCGCTCTCGGCGAAAAATCCGCCTCACGGGCGGAACCGAGCTTTTTCGCCTCCGAGAGCTGCCCGTTCGGATATGATGGATATCTGCTCGTTGTGATTGGATTCGCAGGGAGGATTTTCTCTGAGAAAACCGTTGCGGAGTCCGAGCGGGCATGGTTTCGAGCGGAGCGAGAAGAGCGAGAATGAGCACGAGCGCGCGTTTCGCGCCGGGAAACGCGACGCGTGTTTGCGAGAAGAAAATCCTCCCTGTGGCATAACGCAAACACCGCCGAGATGGCGGTGTTTGTATTGGTGCTCTTTGTTCGATCCCTACTCCATCTTGATTTCAACGTCCACGCCCGAAGGCAAGTTGAGGTCGGTCAAGGATTCTATCGTTTTTTGTTCGGGGCTCATGATATCGAGAAGCCGTTTGTGAATGCGAAGCTCGAACTGCTCCCTCGATTTTTTGTGCACGAACGTCGAACGGTTCACGGTATATTTCTTGAACTCGGTCGGCAAAGGTATCGGTCCTACGATTTCGCCACCCTGCCGCTTGATCGTTTCGATGATCTGGCGGACAGAGTTGTCGATCAATTTTGGATCGTACGCTTTGATCTTTATTCTCAATTTGTCTTTTTGGAGATCTGAATCTTTTTTGGGCATTGTCGTTTGAAAGAGCTGCGATGGATGGTTAGTTATTTGATGATCTTTGTGACGACTCCGGCGCCGACGGTTTTGCCGCCTTCGCGAATGGCGAACCGTTGCTGCTCTTCAAGGGCGACCGGTGCAATGAGCTTCACCGTGATGTTCACCGTATCTCCCGGCATGACCATTTCGGTCCCTTCCGGAAGCGTGACTTCTCCCGTCACGTCGGTCGTTCTGATGTAGAATTGCGGTTTATACCCCTTGAAGAACGGCGTGTGCCGGCCGCCTTCTTCTTTTGAGAGGACGTACACCTCCGCCGTGAATTCGGTGTGAGGCGTAACGCTGCCTGGCTTTGCGATGACTTGGCCCCGCTCTACGTCTTCTTTCTTCAAGCCGCGGAGGAGGACTCCCACGTTATCGCCTGCCTGCCCTTCATCGAGGGTTTTTTGGAACATTTCGATGCCGGTGATGACCGTCTTCGTCGTCGGCCGGAGACCGATGATTTCCACTTCGTCGTTCACTTTGACGATCCCCCGTTCAACCCTTCCGGTTACGACGGTTCCGCGTCCTTCGATCGAAAAGATGTCTTCGATCGGCATCAGGAACGGTTTGTCGATTGCACGGACCGGTTCAGGAATGTAATCATCTAACGCTTTCACGAGCTCGAGGATCGGCTTTGCAGCTTCGTCATCGGCTGATTTCGCTTCGAGCGCTTTCAATGCAGACCCGCGGATGATCGGAGTCGCATCTCCGTCGAAATGATACTTCTTCAAAAGTTCTCTAACTTCCGATTCGACGAGATCGATGAGTTCCGGATCGTCGACCATGTCCACCTTGTTCAGGAAAACGATGATCTTCGGAACGCCGACTTGGTATGCGAGTAAGATGTGCTCCCGCGTCTGCGGCATCGGGCCGTCAGCTGCCGAAACGACGAGGATTGCGCCGTCCATTTGTGCGGCGCCCGTGATCATGTTCTTGATGTAATCGGCATGTCCCGGAGCATCGATATGCGCATAGTGGCGCTTTTCCGATTCGTATTCGGAGTGGTGCAACGCGATCGTAATGCCGCGTGCTCTTTCTTCCGGCGCATTATCGATTTGATCGACGGCTTCTTCCTTCTTCGCCAAACCCTTCATGTGAAGGACGTGGGTGATGGCCGCGGTCAATGTCGTTTTTCCGTGGTCCACGTGACCGATCGTCCCAACGTTGACGTGCGGTTTGGTTCTTACGTATTTTTCTTTTTCTGCCATGGTTTTTGTTTTTTTGTTTCGACCTAAAGACTTTTAGTTATTGATAGTGTAGAACATTCTCCTCTTTTTATCAAGATTTGTCAATGGTTTCCTGTCCGTTTTCCTATTTCTTTCTTCCCTCGATGATGGTTTGAGCCACATTTTGCGGCACTTCCTCGTAGTGGGAAAATTCCATGTTGAATGAACCCCGGCCTTGGGTCATCGATCTGAGTGCGGTCGAATAACCGAACATTTCAGCAAGCGGGACGTTCGCGTCGATAACGCGAATGGTGCCCCGTTCCCCCATCGCCTTGATCTTACCGCGTTTGGAGCTCAGGTCGCCCGTCACGTCGCCCAAGAAATCGGGCGGAACGATGACTTGCACCTTCATGATCGGTTCAAGGAGTACAAGCTTCGCTTTGGTACATGCTTCTTGAAGCGCCATGGAGCCGGCGATCTTGAAAGCGAATTCGGAAGAGTCTACTTCGTGGTACGATCCGTCGAAAAGTTGGACCTTGAGGTCGATCAGGGGGTAGCCGGCCAAAATGCCGCGATTCAATGCCTCTCGGATACCCTTTTCCACGGCCGGTATGAATTCCTGCGGGATGACGCCTCCCTTGATGGCGTCCACGAATTCGAACCCGGTACCGCGCTCCAAAGGTTCCACGTTGATCCACACGTGTCCGTACTGTCCGCGGCCTCCCGATTGCCTGATGTATTTTCCCTCGGCTTCCGCTTTCCCCTTGATGGTTTCTTTGTAAGCGACTTGCGGCCTGCCGACGTTCGCTTCGACGTTGAATTCCCGTTTCATGCGATCGACGATGATCTCGAGGTGAAGTTCGCCCATGCCTGAAATGATGGTTTCGCCCGTCTCTTCGTCGCCGGCGACCCGGAAGGTCGGATCTTCTTCGGAAAGACGATGCAAAGCAATGCCCATTTTTTCCTGATCAGCCTTCGTCTTTGGTTCGATGCGAACGGAAATGACGGGTTCTGGGAACGTGATCTTTTCGAGGATGATCGGATGTTCCGGATCGGTTAAGCTGTCGCCGGTCGTCGTGTTTTTAAGGCCGACGATGGCACCCAAGTCGCCCGCATACAATTCTTCCACCTCTTCGCGGTGATTGGCGTGCATCCGAACCATCCTGCCGATGCGCTCTTGGTTGTTTTTAGTCGAATTCAAAATATAGCTGCCCCGCTTGATGACGCCCGAGTAAATCCGGAAATACGTGAGCGATCCGACGAAAGGATCAGCGGCTATTTTGAAGGCTAAACCGGCAAACGGTTCATCGTCCTTCGGATGCCGTTCTTCTTCGTTGCCCGTTTCGGGATTGATGCCCTTCGTCGGGGGCATGTCCAAAGGCGAAGGAAGATAATCGATGACTGCATCAAGGATCAACTGCACGCCTTTGTTTTGGAGTGCGGATCCGCAAAAAACGGGCACCAAGCGGTTTGCGATCGTCTCTTTCCGCAAAACCTTCTTCAAGGCGTCAATCGAAGGCTCCCTTCCTTCCAAGTATTCCGCCATCAAGGCATCGTCTTTTTCGACGATCTTTTCGATGAGTTCATGTCGTTTCGTCTTGGCCGTTTCTAAAAGATCGGCAGGAATTTCGCTTTCGATGATTTTTTCTCCATGCTCGCCTTCGAAGCGGACCGCCTTCATGTTCAAGAGATCGATGACACCTTCAAAAGCTGATTCCGAGCCGATGGGTATTTGCATGGCGACGGCATTCGGCGTCAGCCGTTCGAGGATCGAATTGAAGCTGAAATCGAAACTCGCTCCCATTCGGTCAAGTTTGTTTATGAAGCAGATCCTTGGCACTTGATATTCGTCCGCATAATGCCAGTTCGTTTCCGATTGCGGCTCAACGCCAGCAACGCCGTCAAATACGACGACGGCGCCGTCCAAAACCCGGAGCGAGCGCTTTACTTCCACCGTAAAATCGATATGTCCGGGAGTGTCGATGAGGTTGATCCGGTGTTCGTGCGCTTTATCGCCTTTGGCGGAAGTCGGTATCCAAAAGCACGTCGTGGCGGCCGAGGTAATGGTAATACCTCGTTCCCGTTCTTGCTCCATCCAGTCCATAACGGTGTCCCCTTCGTGCACTTCGCCGATCTTGTGGGAAACGCCTGTGTAAAACAAAACACGCTCCGACGTCGTTGTTTTCCCTGCGTCGATATGGGCAATAATGCCGATATCCCTCACTTTTTCCAATGGGTACTGTCTCGGCATAATGATTAACCCCTCAAGTAGCTCGCGAAGGCCCGGTTTGCCTCTGCCATGCGGTGCGTATCTTGTTTTTTCTTAATTGCCGTTCCTTCGTTCTTGGAGGCGGCAATGATTTCTTCTGCGAGCTTTTGAGCCATGGGCTTTCCCTTCTTTTTTCTTGCTGCATCGATGATCCAATGCGTTGCAAGGAAGAATTTCCGTTCGCTCCTTACTTCCCGCGGTATTTGATAGTTCGCTCCGCCGATCCGCTTCGAGGTTACTTCGAGAAGCGGCGTTGCATTTTCAAGCGCCCGTTCGAAGACCTGGATGGGATCTTCTTTCGTTTCCTTTTCGATATGTTGCAAACTTTCATACAAAATTTTCTCGGCGGCCAGTTTTTTGCCGTCTTCCATAAGATAGTTCACAAAACGGCCCATATCCACGCGGCCGTGGACGTGGTCGGGATTATGCTCTCTTTTTTTGAATCCTTTCCTTCGCATGATGATTATTTTTTCGGACGCTTCGCCCCGTATTTGGAGCGCTGTTGTTTCCTCGCTTCGACGCCTTGCGTATCCAAGATACCCCGAACGATGTGATAGCGGACGCCCGGAAGGTCCTTCACCCTCCCGCCGCGGATCACGACGACGGAGTGTTCCTGCAAGTTGTGGCCTTCGCCGGGGATATAAGCGGTGACTTCCATGCCGTTCGTGAGCCGCACTCTCGCGACTTTTCGGAGGGCTGAGTTCGGTTTTTTCGGCGTCGTCGTGAAGACCTTCAAGCACACTCCCCGCTTGAAGGGCGACGGCGAGTCGACGGGCCGGTTTTTCAAATAATTGAAATAAAACTCCAGGGCTGGAGATTTCGATTTCTTCTTGGCAGTCAACCTGCCTTTCTTGATCAACTGATTAACAGTGGGCATTTGTGTCGCTACGGATAGATATGGTAAGGGCGATCGTTAAAATTGTCAACCCACCGTGACCGGTTTGTAGCTCCCGTTTGTGAAGTCGAATTGATAAAAAGCGGCGTTGTCGGAAGGACCGACCTGAAGAATGAGGCTTGCCGCCGACGGATCCATGGAAAAATTCACGATGCCATCCACGGAGCTTTGCGGAGGCATCGCCTTGAAAGCGCCGGTAATGCTCGTCGACGTCGCGTTGCTCCCCGAAGGATTGAAGATCTGCACGAGGTTCGAAAGATCGACGGCACTGTAGCTCGTCGCGGAATCGGTGAATACCTTGACCGTTACGGCGATATTTCCGTCAGGGGTCTTCGTGACCCTGCTCACGAGAACGGTGAGTTTCGCCTGCGGCTGGAGGTCGGGGCTCGACGTCGCATTGAACAAGATGCTGGAATTTATCGAAACCGGCGACAGTTGGGAGGAAGTTGCCGTTGTCGTTGTTTCCGCGGGTGTGCTTGTGCTTGAGCTTGGATTCGAGCTTGAGCCCGTATTTGTGCTCGTGCTCACGCTTGCAATGTTCGTGACGTCTTGGGAATCGGAGCTTTCCAAGGTTCCGATCTTTTGGAAAAGAATATAGAATCCGGCGATCATAAGAACAACCATCACTCCTAATACCATGTACAGATTCCTGAGGCTTCTGTTTTTGTTCATGGTTCTATTATATCATGAGAAGGTTACCACAATGACAACCGTTGTCTTCGAAGTGATTATTTTGATATTTTCCGCGGTCATCCACGAGGTATCGCACGGCTTCGTGGCTGATAAGCTGGGAGATCCGACCGCGAGGCTTTCGGGGAGATTGACGCTGAATCCTTTGAAGCACTTGGATCCCTTCGGATCGGTCATTCTTCCCCTGCTCCTTGCCCTCATCCCCGGAGGGATCATCTTCGGCTGGGCGAAACCCGTTCCGTACAATCCTTACAATTTAAAGGACCCTGAAAAAGGAGCCGCCAAGATCGCGGCTGCCGGCCCCCTTTCCAATTTCGCTCTGGCGCTCGTTTTCGGCATCCTCTTCAGGATCACTGCTCCGTACAATACCGGGATTCTCGCGAGCTTCAATGCGTTTGCCGGCATCATCGTTGCGATCAACGTGCTGCTTGGTGTTTTCAATTTGGTGCCGATCCCTCCCCTTGACGGAGCGAAGGTCCTTACGGCAGCACTCCCGGACCGTGCGTGGAAGGTAAAGCGGTTCCTTGCGGAGAACAACCCATACGGCTGGTTCATCCTCGTTGCGTTCATCTTTTTCGGCTTTTCCGTGATAACGCCGATCATTTCGTTCATCTTTCGAATTTTCACCGGTATTCCTCTTTATTGAATTGACATCCGGGTTCTCTTTAGGTAACATCCAACCATATGCGACAGTGCTATATCTGCGGAAAATCATATAAGACCGCCAATACGCGCGTGATGCTCCGGAGCCATTACAACCCGACATCTTCCCACAGAAAGCGGGCAAACTTGAAACTTGTGCGGAACATCGTTCCGGGAAAGCGGGTTTTGGTGTGCGTCAAATGCTTGAAAACTTTGAGTAAGAAGAAAGCGCCCGTCAAAAAATAGGGCGCTTTTTTCGGGCTGTAGTATAGCGGTAGTATACACCCTTGGGGTGGGTGCGACCCGGGTTCAACTCCCGGCAGCCCGACAAAAAATGAGAGGCTCCGCATGTTTTGCAGAGCCCTCGAGAATCTTGATCTTGTTAGGTCGTAGCCGCAGACATTACCGGTCTCCGGCAATTTTCCCTCCTTTTTGTTTCCCCCGTTTCTATGCCTCGCTCGCCGGATCGCCAGATTTCTTTGACGACCAATCTACCCTTCTTCTTCGTCACCTTCAAAAAAAGAATCTCTCCGACCCTTTCTTGAAGGTTCTTTTTCTTGGGGACAGAAATCTTTATTTCTTCCTTCCCCATGAAAAAGGAGACGGTGAAATGTTTGCCGTTACTTTTCGTAACGGTCGCGGCGAACGTTTCTCGGAAAAAACACATTAGATGCCTCCAGTGAATAATTGATGAAAGGAACAGTTATTCCCGCCACAATGACAGGAATCCTGCGATTGCAGTGATGGTTATTGTAGCACAACAACCAAAAACGTCCATCGTGGGACGTTTTAAAAATTGAAAATTGTAAATTAAAAATTTTCGTCTAGTACCCCTCCAGCTTTTTCGATTTCTGGTGCGTCCTGATTTTTTCGAGGGCTTTTGCTTCGATTTGCCGGATGCGTTCGCGCGTGACGCCGAATTCCTTGCCGACTTCCTCAAGCGTGTGCGGGATATTGTCTTCAAGGCCGAAGCGCATGGCGAGGATCTTTTGCTCCCGTTCCGTGAGATCCGCCAAAATTTCCTTGATCTGATCTTTCAGGAGCGCTTGGTTCGCCATTTCGTCGGGGCTCAAGCTTTGTTCGTCCTTGATAAAATCGGAGAGCGTAAGATCGTCCTCGCTGTCGCCGATCGGAGCCTCAAGGGACATGACCTCCTGCGAGATCTTTTGGATGTAATGGATCTTCTTCACGTCCATGCCCATTTCGGAAGCGATTTCTTCCGGCAGCGGTTCTCGGCCGAGCTCTTGCATGAGCTGCCGCTTGATTTGCGTGTATTTCGTGATCGTTTCCACCATGTGGACCGGAATGCGAATGGTTCGCGAGTAGTCCGCCAACGCGCGCGTCACGGCCTGCCTGATCCACCACGTGGCGTACGTCGAGAATTTGAACCCTTTCGTATAATCGAATTTATCGACGGCGCGCGAAAGGCCGATATTCCCCTCTTGGATCAAGTCGAGGATGCTCAAACGCTGGCTTCGATTGGCATAGCGCTTCGCGATGGAAACGACGAGCCGGAGGTTCGCTTGGATCAATCTTTTTCTCGCGGCTTCATCTCCCTTCTCGATGCGTTTCGCGAGGTCTTTTTCCTCAGCGGACGTCAAAAGAGGGGTCTTGCCGATCTCCTTCAAATACATTTGAACGGCATCCGGGAGGTCGTTTTCGATCCTCGTCGCTTCCTTGAGTTCGCTCGCGGAAACCTCCTCGAGATTCAGATTTTTGATGACCGGACCCGATTCTTTGATTTTGATCCCCTCATGCTCGAGGCGCGCGTACACTTGTTCCAAAAACGGCAGGTTTTTCTCTATTTCCGGGAAGTAGTTCAAAACTTCCGCATCTGTCAGGAATTCCCTTCCCCGTCCGCGTTTGACGAGTTCTTCCAGGGCTTCCGCATACTCCGGCGGCACGGGGATCAATTTTTCTTTCTTCGGCTTCAGCTGCCGCTTTTTTGTCTTTATGGACTTTGCCGCCGTTTTCTTTCTTGCGGCGGGTTGTTTTTGCTTGTGTTTTTTTACGGAGGCCATGTTATTTTTTCAGATCGTTCAGTTTTTTGCTTTCGTCGGAGAAACGGGTCAAAAGTTTCGAGATGCTTTCTTCGTCTTCGGAGCTTTCGGCTTCCCGGAGCGCTTTTTTAAGCGACGATCTTGTCTCGTTGATGGACAAAATCTTGATCCTTTTCAAGAGATCATTGAATTCTTTTTTGATCGTTTTTTCATCGAGCGAGCTTGCAAGATACGACGCTTCGAGTTCCAGTACGCCTCCGTCGTCGGCGCTTGCTCCGCTTTCAACGATGGTCCTGAATTTTTCAGGGAGGAACTCCAGTTCGTTTTTCAAGGTATCAAGAAAGGCCTTGTTTGTCAAAGCAACGGCGACCAGCTTTCTGGCCAGCTCTTCTTGTTTATCCGCCTGATCCTCCCGGGATATGAATTCCGGCGGCGCATCTTTGATTTCCTCGACGGAAAGGTTCCCCATTTCCTCCCGGAGATCGTTTTCCGCAATGCCGGAAAGCTTGGAGCACTCGCCGATCCACATGCCTTTTTCGACGGCGCTCTTTACCGTGTCGATCTTCGAAAGGACGTGGCGAAGGATCCTCTTCTTGGTTGGGATGTCCCCCTCCGCATACGAAGCGCTTGTGAAATAGACATTCATAAGATACGAAAGCGCCGGTTTTGCCCAGCTCAAGGCCGTTTTCATGAATTCCGGGTTTTCGCGGCACGCGTCCGCCGGATCTTTGAACGTGCCGAGGTCGATGACCTTCACGTGGAAATCGAAGTTGTGAAAATAGTCCAAGCTCCGCTCGAGAGCCTTGATGCCGGCCTCGTCTTTATCGAAGCTCACCATGACGGTATCGGCGAATCTTCGGAGGCGCAGCAAGTGTTCTTCCGTAAGGCCGGTTCCCGAGACGGCGACGACGTTTTTGACGCCCGATTGCCACGACATCAAAAAATCCATTTGTCCTTCGACGATAATGACAACCTTCGATTCGGCGATCGCTTGCTTCGATCTATCGAATCCGTACAAGACCTTCGATTTGTTGAAAATGATGGTTTCGGGAGAGTTCAGGTACTTCGGGGCATCGTGGGCGTCTTCGCCGTTCGCTCCCGGGACGATGCGGCCGGTGAAGGCGACCGTTTTTCCGACTTGATTCGCGATCGGGAACATGATCCGACCGAAGAATTTATCCTTGATGAGGCCGCGCGCGTTCTTTTGCGCGAGTCCTGCCCGCATGGCATCGTTCACCGTATAGCGGTTCTTGATGAGATATCTCACAAGATCGTCTCCTCCCGTCGCATAGCCGATCTTGAACTCCTCCATTGTTTCGGGCTTGAGCCCTCTTTCCGTGAGATATGCAAGTACCTGTTGGTTTCGGAGAAGATTTTGGCGGTAGAATGCAGCGGCGGCTTCGTTGACGTCGTAAAGAACGCCGAATTCGCGCTGCTCGGCGGGATTCAAGGTTTGGATCTGAAGACCGGCTTTTTCGGCGAGGAATTTGAGGGCTTCGGGAAATTCGACGTGCTCATAGAGCATGACGAATTTGATGACGTCGCCCCCGAGGCCGCATCCGAAGCAGTGCCACATCTTCCGTTCCGGCGACACGAAAAACGACGGCGTTTTTTCCTGATGGAAGGGGCAGAGCGCCTTGAAATTTTTGCCGGCCGGAATAAGTTCGACGTACGACTTCAAAAGGTCGACAACGCCGACTTTTTCCTTGATGAGATCGACATCCTTTGGCATCGCTCTTATTCTATATCCGTCTGCCTCCTCCTGCCAACTTCCGCCCCTTCGGTTTCCGTCCCGATCCTGTCCCCAGCTTCCGCCCCCCGCTCTCCTTCAAAAATTGCAGGCCCCCCGGTCTCCCTCAAAAATTCGAGGAGAGCGGGGGGCCAAAGATTCTGGGGATAAGTTTGAAAAGCAAAAGACCGCAGGAAGATGTTGCTTTCCCGCGGTCTCTCTATGAATTTCAGTTAAACCTCGTAGATGCCGTCGAAACCGACGAACATCTTTGTTACCCCGATATGGAGGAATTCCTTCAATACCTCTTCCCCCTTTCTTAATTCTTCTTCGTAGAACGATACTTCTCTTTTGCCGCCATAGGCGCCACATTCGTCGTGCGCCATGATGTCGACGTTTTCCGCTCCGTGAAGCTTGATGGAAGCGGCTATTTGGCGAAGAATGAAGTCCCGATCGGTTTCATGTTCAGGTGAGACCAGCTGTTTGACGCCGCCGGCAACCTTGATGATATCGAAGTGCTGATCGGGATGCTCCTTCAAGAATTTTTCCAAAGCTCCCGAGAAACGGTCATCGAAGCACCAAAGTATGACGGATTTCGCGTGGTAGTGCCCTTCGGGCGATTCAACTGACAAGATCTTTTTCATATTTTTTCCTTAATTTAATTGACAAAAGTCGTGAGCGACCAACTTCGCGCTAGTATACGTTAAAAACAGCGATCAGTCAACGAGGAGCGTAAGGAACGTCCCGCTTTTGATGTTTTTTACTTCAAGGAAACCCGATTTCACTTCGAAATACTTTTCATCGCCGTTCGCATCGATCACTTTCGCGGCGCCAGGCCGGAGAGATGTGATGAGCGACCGGTGATTCGGCAAGACCGTGATCTCGCCGGACTTCGTGCCGACCGTGAGGCTTTCCGCATCCGATTCGAAGAGGATTCCCCGCAATGAATCGATCCGTACGTGCATCATGAATGTATTTCGTCGATGCTTCCCTTGAGGTAAAAGTTCTCCTCCGGAACGTCATCGTGTTTCCCGTCGATGATCTCCTTGAATCCCCTCACGGTTTCTTTGAGCGGCACGTATTTGCCGGGCCTTCCGGTGAACGTTTCCGCGACGAAGAACGGCTGCGAAAGGAATCGCTGGATTTTTCGAGCTCTTCCGACGAGTCGTTTGTCGTCCTCGGAAAGCTCTTCGATACCCAAGATGGCGATGATATCTTGCAATTCTTTATACCGCTGAAGGATGCGCTGCACTTCGTGTGCGACCTCATAGTGCTCTTTGCCGATCACTTTCGGCGTTAAGGCGGTCGAATTCGAGGCCAAGGGATCGACAGCCGGATAAATGCCGATCTCGGTCAAGGCGCGGGACAAAACGATCGTCGAATCCAAGTGACTGAACGTTGTCGCCGGTGCCGGGTCTGTAATGTCGTCTGCCGGAACGTAAATGGCCTGAACGGATGTAATGGAGCCCTTGTCGGTCGAAGCGATCCGTTCTTCGAGCTTTCCCATTTCTTCGGCCAATGTCGGCTGGTATCCCACGGCCGACGGCAGACGGCCGAGGAGCGTCGAAACTTCGAGGCCCGCCTGGGAAAATCGGAAAATGTTGTCGATGAAGAGCAAAACGTCTTTTCGGTCCTCGTCGCGGAAATATTCCGCCATGGTAAGCGCAGTCAAAGCGACACGGAGACGGCTTCCCGGAACTTCGTTCATTTGGCCGAAGACGAGGGCTGTTTTTTCCAAAACGCCGGCTTCTTTCATTTCGTGGTACAGGTCGTTCCCTTCGCGGGTCCGTTCGCCGACGCCCGCGAAAACGGATGCTCCCTTCGCAACTTCGGCGACGTTCCGGATAAGCTCTTGGAGCAAGACGGTCTTCCCGACGCCTGCGCCGCCGAAGAGCCCGACTTTTCCTCCTTTGATGATGGGGGCGATGAGGTCGATGACCTTAATGCCCGTTTCGAATACCTCGACTTTCGTCGAGCGGGACGTCAAGGGCGGAGCATCCCGGTGGATTGAAAGATGCTTTTTAAACTTCATCGATTTGTCGCTCAAGGATTCGCCGAGGACGTTGAAAATATTCCCCAAAACTTCCTCGCCGACCGGTACTTCGATCTGGCCGCCGGTATCGGTTACGACATCTCCCCGTTTCAATCCATCGGTCGACCCCAAGGATACTGCCCGTACCTTGCCGGGTTCCAAATGCTTCGCAACTTCGAGGACGACTTCCCCCTCCTGCCCCTCGCGTTTGATCGTGAGGGCATTTAAAAGCGCCGGCATTTTCTTTTCATCGAATGCGACATCGACCACGGGACCTATGATTTGCACTATTTTTCCTTGATTCATATTTTTGTATTTGAATATTTAAACATTATTGGTAATTGCCGCGACCGTTCCGGTCAATTCCCCAAGTTCTTTGGTGATCATCTCTTGCCGTGTCTTATTATATGCGAGCGTAAGCTCATTTGTGAGCTCATGTGCATTATCGGATGCATTTTTCATGGTCACCCTTCTCGACGAATGCTCGGAGGCATTCGCTTCAAGCATGAGGTGATACACTTGAATCTTCAAGAGATGCGGCAAAAGATCATCGAGGATCTCTTTTGGCGACGGTTCCATGATATAGTCGAGCGTTTCGGTCGCCCGCCGTTTCGAGATCTCCGCCTTGAGGTTCGAGTACCGCCCGGTATTCGGGATGACTTCCTCGACGGTCTTCCTGATCTGCTTCGCCTCGAACGGCAGGATTCGCCGTTCGACAACCTCTTGAGAGAGTGCCGAAGTGAAATTCATTGAGAACGAAACGATCCGGTCCCACTTCCTTTTCCGGTATCCGCGGTCGAGGATTCCTGCGAGTTCTTCGATTTCGCCGACATCGATGATATCTCCGTAGTTTGAAAAATGACCGGCTGGCGTTATGCCGAGGCGCCGCACGAAATCGGTTCCCTTTTGGCCGACGGTCACGAAGCTGAATTTTCCCGCCTTGAAATCGTCGGCGTTTTCCTTGAGGAATTTTTCAACCTTCTTTATGATCGAGCTATTGAAGGATCCGACCAGCCCCTTGTCCGAAGTCACGATGAGGATGAGGGTTTTTTCGACGGTCCGGGCGAAGAATGTTTTTTCGAGTTCCGCGCCCGATTTTACGAGGTAGTCTGTGACATTTCCCAAGATCTCGAGAGCATCGAAGGCATAGAAGCGCGAAGCAAGCGCCGCTTCCTGCGCTTTCCGCATCTTCGTTGCGGCAACAAGCTCCATGGCAGAAGTGATCTGGTTGATGCTTTTCACGCCGCCTATTCTTTTTTTGAGATTGTTTAACGATGCCATGATTCACACGCTTTTTTCAGCGATTCTTCGGTTTCTTTTTCCAGATCCCCCGTTTCCCCTATTTTCTTCAGGATGTCGGCATGGAGGTCTTCGAGGTATTTGGCGAACTCATCCGCCTTATCTCTTATTTCTTCTTTCTTTGCATCGTCGAAATAGCCGTTCACGGCGGCATAGGCAAGACATACCTGTTTTTCCATGGCGACCGGTGCAAGGTCGCTTTGTTTCAAAATTTCGGTCAGTACTTCACCCCGCTTGATCCGCTTTTTCGTCGCCTCGTCCACTTCCGAAGCAAACTGGACGAATGCTTGGAGTTCCCGGAATTGCGCGAGTTCGAGCCGCAGGCGGCCGGCAACTTTTTTCATCACTTTCGTCTGTGCGCTTGACCCGACGCGCGAAACCGAAAGTCCGGCGTTGATGGCCGGCCGGACCCCCTGATTGAAGAGGTCGGATTCGAGATAGATTTGTCCGTCCGTAATGGAGATCACGTTCGTCGGAATATAGGCGGAGATGTCGCCGAGCTGCGTTTCAATGATCGGAAGGGCCGTCAAAGATCCGCCGCCCTTTTCGGGGCTCAATTTTGCCGCTCGCTCTAAAAGACGCGAGTGGAGATAGAACACGTCCCCGGGATACGCTTCTCTTCCCGGCGGACGCCGAAGGAGGAGCGATATTTGTCGATACGCCCACGCGTGTTTTGAAAGATCGTCGTAGATTGCGAGCGCATCTTCGCCTTTGTCCATGAAATATTCGCCGATGGCGCACCCGGCGTACGGAGCCAAGTACCAAAAAGCGGCCGGCGATGAAGCGCCCGCAACGACGATGATCGAGTATTTCATCGCGCCGTTTTCCTCGAGCGTTTTCACAAGCTCCGCTACTTTGGATTCCTTTTGACCGATCGCGACATAGATGCAAACCGGCAATTTTCTGCCGCTGTCCTGTCGCTGATTGATGATCGCATCGATGACGATCGCCGTCTTTCCCGTTTGTCGGTCGCCGATGATAAGCTCCCGCTGTCCCCGGCCAATCGGGATCATGGCGTCGATCGATTTAATCCCCGTATGAAGCGGTATCTTCACGCCTTCCCGATCCAAAACCGAAGGGGCGCTCCGTTCCAGAAAATACCGCACGGGCTTTTTGGTTTTAAAAATTTCGCCGCGGCCATCGAGAGGCCGACCCAAAGGATCGACGACCCGTCCCAGCATTTCGTCGCCGACCTCGATCGAAAGAATTTCGCCCGTTCGTCGCACTTCGTCGCCGCTTCGAATGCCCGAATCGGCGCCTAAAATGAGCGCACCCAAGCTTTCTTCTTCGAGGTTCAATGCCAAGGCCGGCACCGAGCCCTCCCCGGTCACGATCGTCACGATCTCCTGGCTCTTCACGTTCCGAAGCCCGGAGATCTTCGCAACGCCGTCGCCGATTTCAACGACGCGACCGACGTCTTCCCACTCGGTTTTCCGATCGGAATCCTCGAGTGCTCGCCGCAGTTTTTCCACTATTTCATAACTCATAGTTATTTTTCTTTAGTATTGAATAAATTTTTCAGTATCGTTCTGAGCGTCATATCGAGTTCCCGCTCGTCGTCGACCGTGAGCTTCGCGCCAGCAACCAGTTCTTCGTTGATATGCTTCTCGATATCGTATTTCCCCTTGCCCAATTTTTCCGCGATCTCCTCATAAAAATGATCGGGAAGCTCCCGGGCAGTTTCGACGTTCAAGAGGTGTTTTCCCCGGAGTTCGCGGGCATATCGTTCCGCAAATTTGAGGATTTCCTCTTTCCGTCCGGCGTCTCCATTCCGGTCGATCAAACCGGCGAGGCGCTCCGCCATTTTTTTGATCTCCTCGGGGCTTTTCCCCTTGGTCACCTCCGAGAACACCTTGGCATACAACTTCGAGGGTATCTTCATGGTTACTTAGCGCCTTTTACGACTTCATCGGCCACCCGTTTCAAGAGAGCCTCGTCGACCGCATGGGGATTGACTTTCACGGTCTTCACGAGGATTTCTTTCGCGAGCGTTGCCAATTCCGATTGTGCTTCTTTTATCGATTTGTCTTTCGCTTCCTGGATCGCCTCGAGATTTTTTTCTTTCATTTCTTGCTCCCGCTCCTCAGTTTCTTTCAGGATTTTCGCCTCCTCCTCCTTTGCCTTCTTTTCCGCTCGGGAGATGAGGTCGACGGCTTTCTCTTCCGCCTTTTTCAACGTTTCGCTTTCCAAAGTGCCGATCTCCGTCAGGCGGCGGGAAGCTTCTTCTTCTTTGTCCAATCCTTCCTGGATCTTCTTTCGTCGCTCGGCAATACTCTTCGCGAGCGGTTTGTAGACCAGGAAGGCAATGACGCCGAAAATCACGAGAAAATTGAAAACTTGGCTCGCGAGAACCTCCCAGTTTATCCCGAAATTTTGGATTAACGATTGCATAGTTATCTTCGCTAACTTAATAATGCCAATCTACGAATCAATACGAATGATACAAATATTTTTCGCGGCATTCGCATAGAGTTGCGTCATATTCGCATTATTTTAAGTGAATTTGATGATAAGCGCTACGACGAGCGTATAAATGGCAACGGCTTCCGCGAACGCGATGGCCAAAATCATGGCGGTCTGGATCTTCGGGGCCGCTTCGGGATTCCTCCCGATCGCTTCAGCCGAACTCGATCCAATCTTTCCGATGGCAAGTGCGGGGCCCAAGACGCCGATGGCGATGGCGGCCGCGACTGCGATCAACTTAATGCTTGATAAATCCATGGTGATGATTTTATTTTTGTTTTTCCCGACCTTTAATGTCCTTCCTCGAGAGCGGTCGCCGACGCGATGAAGACGATCGTCAACATCGCGAAGATGAAGGCTTGAATGAAGCCGACAAAAAGCTCCATCACGAGGAAAGGCATGGGAATGAAATAAGGGACAAGGGCTCCGATGGTGATGAGGAGTACTTCCCCGGCAAAGACATTTCCGAACAACCGGAATGAAAAAGAGACGATTTTCGCGAATTCCGAGACGAGCTCTAAAATGCCAACGAAGAACTTGATAGGATTTTGAAAATTGAAGAATTTTTTCAAGTGAATTCTTATACCGAGCGATCGAATGGCAATGATGTTCGTTGCAACTACCGATACGATCGCCAAAGCGAGCGTGAAATTGAGATCGCTCGCTGGCGACCGGAAGAACGGGACGATGATGTTGCCTTCCTTAAGGCCGACAGAGCTCAAACCGGGAAGGATCCCCAACCAGTTTGAGATTAGAACAAAGAAGAAGATCGAAGCGACGAGCGATAAATATTTCTCCGCCGCCGCTCTGCTTCCCAGAACGTTTTCCATCAAGTTCAAAATCTCGTCCAGAATCCACTCGAAAAATGCTTGAAATTTCCCCGGAACCACCTTTATTTTGCTCCTAAAGGAAAGCCCGAAGACTACAAAAAAGATGACCGCAACGAAGCTCAAGAGCAACGTGTTGGTGACCGGAAACCCCCCCATGCTGAAAAGGTGTTCGGCTTTTAGTGAAATTTCATCTCCTATACCCATAAGTGGTCAAAAGCAAAACCGGAGATATTTTAACGTAAAATCCCTTTTTTTACAACTTTTTTATCCCCACCCCTCCTCTTTGGCGTTTCTATATCTGTATCTTTGAGAAAAGATAACTCCCCAAAACGACGAGGAGGGCGGTTATGCCGGCAAGGACCGCAAGGTCCGTTCCGAAGCCGAAACTTGCGATGCCTGTCAAGGCGTGCCGCAGGCCATCGACTCCGTAGGACAAGGGGTCGATCTTCACGATGAGTGCGATCCCGCTCGGCAGGCCTTCCGTGGGAAAAAGAGCTCCGGAAAGGAAAAAGAGCGGCATAACGACGAAGTTCATGATAAGCTGGAACCCCTGCATATCATCCAGCTGGGAGGCAATTGCTGTGCCAAGGGCCGTGAAGAGTACCGCGATGAGGAACATAAAAATGAGTGCCAGGAGAAACGTGCCGAACGTGAGATACCCCGGTCTGAAGCCCACGAGGAACGCCAAAATGAAGACGACCACCCCTTGAATCATGGCGACGGTTGCGCCACCCAAGGTCCGCCCGATCATGATTTTCAAACGCGACACCGGAGCAACGAGCGTTTCCTTCAGGAAGCCGAACTGCCGGTCCCAGATGATTTCAACCCCCGAGAAGAGCGCTGTAAAGAGGATGCCCATGGCAATGACGCCCGGTGCGAGGAAATCCAGATAGTTGCCGCCGCCGGCTTTCTGGAAAATTGGTCCCAGGCCGAAGCCGAGCGCGACGAGGAATAAAAGCGGCTGACCGAGAGAACCGACGATCCTCGATTTGGAACGCAGATACCGCTTCAATTGTCGGAGCCAAATGATGTAAATTGCCCGCATATTTGTCTTAATGTCTCCCCCATGCACGGCCCATCGTCCGCATATGGTCAGAACCCGACGCGCTTTCATCCCGAATGTCGTGCCCGGTGAGCGATAGGAACGCTTCTTCCAAAGAGGATGCGTTTGTTTTCTTTTTCAATTCCTCCGGCGTCCCTTCGGCGACGATATGCCCGTGATCGATCACGTCGACGCGGCCGGCGACTTTTTCCGCTTCTTCCATATAGTGGGTGGTAAAGAAAATGGTTATCTCCTCCTCTTTGTTCAAATTTTGGATATAGCTCCAGATATGGTTCCTGGTTTGCGGATCCAACCCTTGCGTCGGTTCATCGAGGAATAAGATCTTCGGATGATGGAGGAGTCCCCGCGCGATTTCGAGCCGTCGCTTCATGCCACCGGAGAAATTTTTGACCAGTTCATCCTTTCGATCCCACAACTCAACGATTTTTAAAAGTTGCTCGGCCCGCTCTTTTCCCGTTTCCCGCGGCACGCCATAGAGAACGCCGTGAAATTCTATGTTCTCGTATGCCGTGAGTTCGTCGTCCAAGCTTGGATCTTGGAAAACGATGCCGAACGATTTGCGGGCTTGAAGCGCATCATGCGTCGGGTTGTGGCCGTCGAGAAGGATTTCTCCGCTCGTGGGCGAGAGGATCGTCGTCAGCATTTTGATGGTCGTCGATTTTCCGGCTCCGTTCGGTCCCAGGAACGCGAAAATCTCCCCTCTTTTCACGGAGAAGGAAATGTCGTTCACGGCGATAAGATCGCCGAACTTTTTGACGAGGTTTTTTACCGTAATGATATCCACGGTTTGAAAGATGTTATTGGATCGTCAGCGTTTTGCGGATCGCGTCAAACTGGTCGAGGATCGATTGTCGGTCGAAGGCTTTCACTGCCCCCGCCGGATAGTTTTCAATCACTCCGTAGTGGATGAAGTAATGCACGGCGATGCAAGGATTGGTTCCCGGAATCGCATAGGCGACCTCTTCATATCGGTTACCCGCGCCGGCACCCGTTGATGAAGCAACCGAATATGTTACCCCATTCTCCGTTGTGGTCGTGACGCCGAGTACTCCGCTCATCGAATTCGGCGGGAGAAAAAGGTCCGCGCTGCATGCTTGTGCCTGCGGGATTTCCTCGACGCTCACGTACGAATCCGGAGCGAGGTTGGTCCCCGCGGCGGTTGACGTCGGTATCGTGAACGATACTCCGGAAATTCCCTTGCCCGGTCCCAGTTCCTGATATTGGAAATTCGGATTCACGGTGTATCCCGCCGGATATCTGATCGAGAAGCCGTTCGAACCGCTCTCGTACACCTGCGGCAAATTGCCCGGATCCGGAACAACCGCGATGCAGCCGCTATAGGTTTGCTGCTGGCCGTTCTCGAGAACGAAGGCGCCATTCCCCTTGCTCCAAAAGACGAAAGTTTCGTTGCCTTGGATCATGGGATTCCCGTTGGAATATCGGGCACCGTCTGCCGAAAGCGTTTGCTGGAGCGTCATCGTTCGACCGTCGCTCAGGGAAATCTCCGCGCTTCCGCCCGGCGTCGGGGGTTCATTCGGTCCCGCGGGCGGCTTTGTCTGCCCTTGATAGAACTTCGCATCGATCGTCTTTCCCCCGTCGCAAACATACGAAGCCGTTGCGATGGGCTGGCCGACAGACATCTCAGTTGTCGAGGATGATTGCGTTGACGAACTCGGCTGATTGTGCGGATGTGCGAGCGCATAACCAACGCCGATCGCGACGAGGACGAGAACAATAACGGCGGCAATGTTCTTTTTTGTACTCATATCGTCAATGTATCACAATTTTTGTGATTTGTCTTGCTCCCCCCTCGCAAAATGAAACAGCGCTGACGCGCTGTTATTTTGCGGAGGGGGAGGGATTCCTTCTCCCCCGCAATTTCACGGAAATTACTCCTCCGAAGCCACGGACTTTCGCTTCATCCTACCCCGCAGGCGCGAAAGTTCCGTTCGAATCTCTCCCATTAATGCAAAGCAGCATACCATAAAGGCATACTGCTTTGCATTGGCGGAGGGGGAGGGATTCGAACCCTCGATACCTTGCGGTATACACGCTTTCCAAGCGTGCGCACTAGGCCACTATGCGACCCCTCCATCGCGAGATGTATTGTATCATCGGAAATGGATTGACTCAACCATATCCATCCCCTACCATAAAGTGACATGCGCATGAAAGTGATCACCTTCAATATTTGGGATCTGCCGTTTTGGTTCATCAAGGACCGAAAGAAAAGGATTGCCGGCATTGTGCAGTATCTCAAAAATTCCGACGCCGACGTCATTTGCCTTCAAGAATCATTCGACATTTACCATCGCGCGTTTCTCTGCGATGCATTGAAGGACCGATATCATATTGCCGGCAACACCAAAGATCATCGCCGCATTTTATTTTTCAAGCTTTTCGATGTTACGGGAGGGCTCGTCATTCTTTCGAAATTCCCCATTCTTTACAGCCGCTTCGTCCCTTATAATCGATTCTTGAATTCGGCGATAACGGAAGCACTCGGGCGAAAGGGGTTTCTCGAGGTGATTTGTAAAACTCCCCGCGGAAATCTCAAAGTGGTGAACACCCATATGCACCAAGAAACGCTCTTCTTCAGCCGGAAGATACGATTGCGTCAAACGGCAAACATGCTCCGGCGAACCAACCATGATCAGCTGCCCACGATCATTGCCGGAGATTTCAACGAAAATTATATGATCCGGGAGCATGAGTTTGCCGAACTCTTCAAGCTCACGGGATTCCTCGTTCCTTCCGTTTGCGGGCGCAAATCCGATTCCGAGCCGACCTACCGTCCGGACAATCGCTATGTGGATAACTGGCTGAACCGGATTCGATTTCCCAAGCGATACGACTATGTGTTCGTCAAAAATACGGACGCCGTCGGCCTTCAGGTTGTCCGCTACGAACCGGAATATTTGAAACCCCCTCTTTCGGATCACGATCCCGTCATCCTCGAGCTTGCCGACGATCATCCTTGTGATTAAAGAGCAGCCTTCTTTCGTTCCTTGCGGTTGTTTCTGAATCTCCGATAGATATGCCAAAGCCATTTTATGATGATAAGGACCACGAAGATGCTGATAAGGAGGCTCATAAGTTCCGAGAAATTTTCCCAGTAATTCCCGGCCCAAAGACCGATCAAGAGAATGCCGACATAGTATGCGAGATTGCCGGCGAAATCGAAGATAAGGAATTTTTTGATCGGTATGCCAGCGGCACCTGAAAGGAAATTGACGAGCGGTCCCAATTCCCCGGCAAAGCGGGTTATAAAGATCGTCGACCGCGCGTGGGTTTGCATTTCCTGCTCGATCTTGGCAAAAAAGCGGGATCGATCAAGCCTGACCTTATGAACGATGCCGCTGCCGTATCGTCTGGCAAAAGCGTAGTCGGCTAGATCGCCGAGGACGTTTGCGATGTGCGCAGCCGCAAGTGAACCCCAAAAGTTAAAATAGCCTTGGCCGACAAAGGCGCCGATGCCAAGCATGACTTCGGTAACGGGAAGCGGCACGATAATGGCCGCCAAGAAGCTGATAACAAAGAGCGCGGCATATTTGTACAGTAAAAGGGAGGAAAGGAGGAAACTCACGATGGACGTCATTCTATTGTGTCTTGGTTAAAAATCCGCGAACTGCGTTTTGAACTTCATCGACAAATGCGGCGGTGTTCACGCGATGCCGTTCGGCATACCTCGCGAGCGTTTCCCGCGGATACGAAACGTCGGTTATATTGAGGCTCATTTCAAGCTCGTTCGACGGAAGTCCGAATATCTTATTCACATAATCGAACGTCATCCAGCCCTGGATAAGCTGAACGTCGTTCGCGGTAAAGGGGCCGCGGTGATTCAAAATATTCGTGAAAACGTCGTGCGGACCCAGCGTTTCGAGTTTTTTCACGCCTTCATATTCCTTGATGAAGGTCATCACGAGGACGAGGAGAACAAGGACGAGGAGAACAAGGACGATTTGTATGTGGCGGTCCGTTTGGTTCATTGAATGATCGTTCCCCTGAAATCCCTTCCTCCGAGGAGATTTTGAAAATTTTTCAGATCCCTCCCGTCGAGGACGATCGATCGTATCCCCGCATTGCTCGAAAGTTTGGCAGCAATGGGGTCGACCGGAGAATGGGACCCGGGGACCCATTTCCGCGGAATGAGTCGCCGATAATCTTCCCAACTGATGATTTCGAATGGCTTTGCGTCCCGGTAAACGGAGGGATCCTTGTCGTAAACGTGATCGGGCTTCCCTACCTCCAGGTATTCACCGACGCCCAAATCTTTTGCGATCGCCGCAGCCACGAAATCCGTCGACCAGCCGGGTCGCCAGCCGGAAGCAATGGTCACCGGATGCGTGAGCTTCGTTATTTTCTTCCGCTGATCGAAAACGATCGGGTCGGCAATTTTCTTAAAAACGGTCCGAAGGAGCTGTGCGTTCAAGCGCGTTGCATGGATGCCGATCCAGTCTTTGTCTTCGTCGGTGACTTGACCCATGTGCTCCGCCGCCTGCTGGAAGATGCGGGCCAAGTGTCCGCCGCCGATCACGACGACGAATTTCCTCCCTTTTCTGATCTCCCGTTCGATGAGTTTTTTGAAATCCTTCAAAAAAAGAAGATCGATGTCTTTTGGATAGACGATCGATCCGCCGAGCGAAATGACCACGATTTTGCCGAATTGATATTTCATAAAGACATTGCCCTTAATTTTTTGATCCGTTCCTCGATCGGAGGGTGCGTCATGAACAGTTTGACGAAAAACGGCGTTTTCTTTTCATTCCCCGCATCCGCTTTGAAAGGATTCGTGAAATAAAGATGGGCGGTTGCGGAACTTGCGCCGGCGGTCGGAGACGGATTTTGTTCTATCTTCTCGAGCGCGCTCGCGAGACCCTCAGGATAGCGCGTCAGGAGCGCTCCCGAAGCATCGGCCAAGGATTCGCGCTTTCGCGATATGGCAAGCTGGATCAAGGTTGCGGCGATCGGCGCAAGGATCGCTCCCACGATCCCCAGAAAGAACATAAGATTGCCGTTTCCTTCCCGGTCGTTTCTCCGCCCTCCGCCCCAAAAGCTCATCCTCAGGAAAAAATCCGCAAGAAGAGAAATCGTTCCCACGAGGACCACGACGACGGTCGAAACCAACATATCCTTGTTTCCCACGTGGGAAAGCTCATGCGCCAATACGCCTTCCAATTCGTCTTTATCCATGATCTGGAGAAGGCCGGCCGTGACGGCGACGGATGCATGCTCTTTATCGCGTCCGGTCGCAAAGGCATTCGGCGCTCCGGTCGGAACAATGAAGAGCTTTGGCATCGGCAGGCCGGAAGCAATGGAGAGATTTTCGACGATCCGCCAAAGCTCCGGATTGTCGCTCTTTTGGATCTGTTTCGCGCCGGTTGTTGCAAGAACGATCTTGTCGGAGTACCAATAGCTCGTGACGTTCAGCACAATGCTTAAAGCGACGGCGAAGACAAGAATGCCCGGCGAGTCATAGACCTGCGAAAAGATCCAGCCGAGAGCAATGATCAAAACGAAGACGCCCGTCATGAGCGCCCACGTCTTCCGCACGTTGGATGACGCTTCCGTATACAGTGTTTTCATTGGTGCTAAAACTGGACCTTGACCGGTTCCCGTTCTGCCGGGTTGTCAACGTCGAAAAGCTCTTGCTTCGTGAAATGGAACGTCCCGGCGATCAAATTTGTCGGGAACACCTGGATCGAGGTATTGAAGTCGCGGACATTCGCGTTATAGAACCTCCGCGCCGCTTGGATCTTGTCTTCCGTGTCGGTCAGCTCGTCCTGCAGTTTCGCAAAGTTCTCGTTGGCCTTGAGGTTCGGATAGTTTTCTGCAACAGCAAAAAGCGATTTCAAAGTATTCGACAACTGATCGTTCGCTTGAAGTTTCGCTTTCGGGTCGACTGCTCCCATTGCAGCAACGCGTGCGTTCGTGACGTCTTCCAAAACCGTTCTTTCGTGCGTTGCATATCCCTTCACCGTCTCGACGAGATTCGGGATCAAATCATATCGGCGTTTCAGCTGCACTTCGATGTCGGACCATGCTTCCTGAACGCGGTTTTTCTTCCGCACGAGGCCATTGAAGGCGAAAATAAGCCATAAAACGACGAGAGCGACGACGATTGCGATGATGGTTGATGGCGTCATAATACTTCTATCATACCACAAATATAACCGGAATCAATTTCCTTTTTCCTTCCTTTCGAATATGAGGAAAGTGTGAGGATGACGATTTTTTTCGTCGACAGTCCCCTTTTCTTCGGATATTTTCTTCCACTCGAAGGAATTTATTTCGGGAAAGAGAGCGTCCCCCTCGAAATTTTCGCCGATTGCCGTGATATAAAGGCGGTCCGCAACGGGCATTGCCTCCCGGTAAAGCTCCGACCCGCCGATGACGAATGCTTCTTCGGCCCCCTCTTGCCGCGCCGCTTTGAGCGCATCTTCGAGCGTATGCACCACCGCGCATTCCGGCGCTTCATAATCCTCTTGGCGGGTGACGATGATGTTGTTCCGTCCCGGGAGCGGTTTTCCGATCGATTCGTATGTTTTCCGCCCCATGATCACCGGATGGTTCAATGTGATCTCCCGAAAATGCTTCATGTCATTGGGGAGGTGCCATGGGATCTTTCCGGCGTTGCCGATGACGCCGTTTTTTGCAACCGCCGCAATGAGAGAAATGGTCATGAGGTTCGCTTATACCGAAATAGGTGCCTTGATGGCCGGATATGGGTCGTACCCGACGAGTTCGAAGTCCTCGTATTTGAAATCGAAGATCGATTTTACGTTCGGATTGATCTTCATTTCCGGCAGCGGGCGCGGAGTTCTCGAAAGTTGTTCTTTCACTTGATCGAGGTGGTTCAAATAGATATGCGCGTCGCCGAACGTGTGAATGAATTCGCCCGGCTTGAGTCCGGTCGTTTGAGCGATCATCATCGTCAGAAGCGCATACGATGCGATATTGAACGGTACGCCAAGGAAAAGATCGGCGCTTCGCTGGTATAATTGGCAGGAAAGTTTGCCATCGACGACGATGAATTGGAAAAGCGTGTGGCACGGCGGCGGCGCCGAGTGATGGTTTCGCACCAGTTCCTGGATTTCCCCTACGTTCCAGCCGCTCACGATGATCCTTCGAGAGGTCGGGTCGTTTTTAATAAGATCGATGACGTTCGCAATTTGGTCGATTTCTTCGCCGTTCGGCCCCCGCCATCTTCTCCATTGTTTTCCGTAAATGGGGCCGAGCTCACCCCACTCTTTCGCAAACGCGTCATCGGTCTTTATTTGATCGACGAACTCCCCCATTTTTTTCTGCCAAGCTTCCGAGTAGCGGGGGTACTGTTCCCGCAGATTATTTTTCGCGAGATAGACCTCAAAAGCCCACTCGTTCCAAATCTTCACGTCATTTTTCACGAGATATTGAATGTTCGTTTCTCCCATGAGGAGCCAAAGCAACTCGTGGATCACTCCTTTCAAATATAATTTCTTTGTCGTCACTGCGGGGAAACCTTCGCTGAGATCGAAGCGGATTTGCCGTCCGAATATCGAAACGGTTCCCGTTCCCGTCCGGTCGCCTTTTTTCGTACCGTGCTCCATGACGTCGCGGAGCAAATCGAGATATTGTCGCATATCATGAGTATAAACCAAAACCGCCCATCATGCGATGGACGGTTTCTGAGAAATTTATCCACAGAATCAAGGCCCCCCCGGAGGCCTTTAATTTTTAAAGGAGAGCGGGGGGCGAAGTTCTTTGGCTCAGTATCCTCCCGACATATCCCCCAGAGCGGGCATTCCTCCGCCCTCTTTCTTTTCCGGAATGTCGGTGATGGCGGCGCCGATCGTAAGATAGTTGGCGGCCACCGAGACGGCGTTCGTGAAGGCTGTTTTCGTGACCTTCAGGGGGTCGACGACGCCGGCTTCTTTCAAGTCTTCAATTTTGTTCGTAAAAGCATTAAAGCCATTCCAGTTCGTCTCCTTTTGCCAGTTCGCCTCCAGTTTGTTCGTAATGCTTTTTGCGTTTTCACCGCTGTTCTCGATGATCGCGGTCACTGGAGCAAGGAGCGCCCGCGAAAGAATCGCGGAAACCGCGGCTGCAATGGAGTTTTCCGCTTTCTCGAGCGTTATTGACGGAATAGCGTTAAAGAGCGCCGTGCCGCCGCCCGGAATGATCCCCTCTTCCATGGCTGCGCGCGTCGCACCCACGGCATCCTCGACGCGCTGCTTCAATTCTTTTTGCGCTGATTCAGTTGGAGCGCCGACTTTGATGACGGCAACGCCGCCCGCGAGCTTTCCGAGGCGTTCCTGCAATTTTTCCTTGTCAAAATCGGAATCCGTCGTTTTGATCTGGGCCTTGATTTGACGCACACGGTCTTCAATGACCTGCTTGTCGCCCATGCCGCCGACGATCGTCGTTTTGTCTTTGTCGGAAACCACGCGGTGCGCATGGCCGAGTTCTTCCAGTTCGATATTCTCGAATTTTTTCCCAAGGTCGTCGGAAATGAACGATGCACCCGTCACGACCGCGATATCCTGAAGCATTTCCTTCTTCCGATCGCCGAAGCCGGGAGCCTTTACGGCAAGCACACTGAAAACGCCCCGGATCTTGTTCAAGATCAAGGTCGCCAAGGCTTCACCGTCCACGTCGTCGGCAACGATCAAAAGCTCCTTCTTGCCGCTTTGAACGATCTTTTCGAGAAGCGGTAAAAGTTCGTTGATCGACGAAATTTTCTTGTCGGTCACAAGGATATAAGGCTCCTCAAGGGCAGATTCCATCCGCTCCTGGTTCGTCACCATATAAGGAGAAATATACCCGCGATCGAATTGCATGCCTTCGACCACTTCGTATGAATTGCCGATGGTGTTCGAATCCTCCACCGTCACCACGCCTTCTTTGCCGACTTTCGCCATGACTTCGGCGATGAGCTTTCCGATCTCCGGGTCTTTTGCCGAAAGGGTTGCAACCTCTTGAACTTTCTTATTGTCGTTGATTTCTTCTTTTTGCTTTTCCAGGGCCTTGATGATCGCTTCGCTTTTTTTCTTCAATTCTTCGGCAAGCTGAATGACATTGAACCCCTTTTCCATGATGGCTCGCTCGCCTTCTTCGATCATGGCGTGCGCCAGAACAACTGATGTCGTCGTGCCGTCGCCGACGTTATTGTCGGTTTTATCGGCAGCTTGTTTCAAAAATTCCGCTCCAAGATTCTCGTATTTATCCTGTAATTCGATCTCTTTTGCGACCGTTACACCATCGAAGGTCACCTGCGGTGCGCCGTACCCCTTTTCGATGACGGCGGCGCGTCCCCTGGGACCCAATGTCATCCTGACGGCTTGGGCTAGCTTGTCGATCCCCCGCTTCATTGAAGAACGAGCTTTTTCGTCGAATAATATTTGTTTTGCCATACGTTTATTGGATTATCGCCAAAATATCGTCTTCGTCGACCAGAAAATACGTCTTTTCCCCTTCTTCGATCTTTTTGTCGTCGCCCCATGGCTTCGAGAAGAGCACTTTATCACCCGGCTTTAGGTCCGGTGCGACCCGCGCTCCGTTCTGGAATTTCCCGGGACCGACGGCGACCACGATACCTTTCGTTTGCTCCTTCTTATCGACCGTGTCGGGAAGAACGATCCCCGACTTAGTCGTTTTTTGCTCGTCCACGATAAGTTCGACGAGCACGCGATTCGACAATGGTTTTACATTCATTTTACTTTTATTAGCAACATTGACCTTTTCGTGCTAATTCTATTTTTTGACATCCAGTTTGTCAATAACTTTCCTAAATCCGATAAAAGCAATATAATTTTAACGATATGTCAACCGCTTGGCTTGAAAAAACGCATTCCCCGCTCCTCGACAAGGCATACGAAGTTGCCTTGAAAGCTCACGAAGGAGAACGGCGCATGAACGGCGACCCGTACATCGTTCATCCGCTTGCCGTTGCCGAAGCCGTGCAATCATGGGGCCTCGACGAAGATTCCGTCGCCGCGGCGCTTCTTCATGACGTCGTTGAGGATTCTTCCATCACCATCGAAGACATCCGAAAGGAATTCGGGGACGAAATCGCCTTCCTTGTGCAAGGACTCACGAAACTGCAGAACATCGCCATTCCCAAAAACCAAGACGCGGAGAATTTGCGGAAATTCATCATCGCCTTCAGCGAAGATCTTCGCGTCCTCATCATCAAGCTTGCCGACCGCCTTCATAACATGCGGACACTTCAGTTTTTGCCCGAAGAACGGCAAAAACCGTTCGCGCTCGAAACCGCGGAAATTTACGCTCCGCTCGCTTACCGACTCGGCATGCAGAAACTTTCCGGCGAACTCGAAGATCTCGCCTTCCCCTACATCCATCCGGAAGAATACCGATGGCTTGTTCACGAAGTAAAAGACACCTACGAAGAACGGCAAGAGTACGTTCGAAAGGTTCTTCCCCTCATTGAAAAGACGCTCGCAAGCCACCATATCAAACCGATCGCCATCGATGCCCGCGCCAAGCGATATTTCAGCTTGTACAAAAAACTTTTGCGGCACAACATGAATTTGAACGAGATCCACGACCTTGTGGCGCTTCGCATCATCGTCAAAACCGTCGAAGAATGCTATGCGGTCTTGGGCGTGATCCACGCCATGTGGCCGCCGATGACCGGCCGCTTCAAGGACTATATCGCGCGTCCGAAGCCGAACGGCTACCGGAGCTTGCACACGACCGTCTTTTGCATCGACAACAAGATCCTCGAGGTTCAGATCAAGACGAAAGAAATGCACGACGAAAACGAACTCGGTATCGCCGCCCACTGGGCATATGAACAAGTCAAAAGCTCGAATAAGACCCGCTCGGGCTGGAAAGGCGTGAAAAACAAAAAGGAGCTTATGTGGGTGCAGCAATTACAGAACTGGCAAAAGAAGTTCGCGAGCCAAGAAGAGTTCTTGAACGCCGTGAAAGTCGATTTCTTCAAAGACCGGATCTTCGTCTTCACGCCGCATAACGACGTTATCGACCTGCCGGCTGGTTCGACGCCGGTCGATTTCGCCTACCGCATCCATTCCCAGATCGGCGACAGCTGCGTGGGAGCCCGCGTAAACGGAAAGATCACGCCCCTGGATTACGAGTTGAAATCAGGCGACGTTGTCGAAATCGTAACGCAAAAAGGTAAGAAGCCGACTGAAGGGTGGCTTCGGTTCGTGAAAACAAGCGAAGCGCGGAAGAAAGTGAAAAGTGCCATTAATGAGAACGAACGTAAACTCATCGGCAAAGCAGCGCCAAAGGCTGTTGAATTTAAAGTCGTGAACGCCGATCGTCCAGGTTTTTTGAAGGATATCACGGAGATTTTCGCCAATTCGAAGATCAACATCACTTTCCTTACGAGCGAGACGGATCACCGATCGGCATTTTCGACCGTTATTCTCCGCTGTCCGACGCTTCCGCAGGGCAAACTGGAAACGCTCGTCGTGAAGCTTAAGAAAATATCCGGCAGCAAGGAAGTGAGCTACAAGTTTCTGAGATAGGAAGAACGAAAGGGTTTCCCTCACCCAAGCGCTCCGAGTCTTGAAAATCAACTCGCGGTTCCCGTTCCTCCCTCCGCTTCGCTTCGGGATTTTCCGACCGCTATTTTCACCTCGAAAGCTCCTTATTTTCCGGCGATTCTCCGCAAGGGTCCGGAGAAACCTTTTCATTCTCCTAATTTTTAATGGCTAAATACCAATGGTGATGCCAACGGGGCAATGATCGGAACCGGACACTTTGTTCAAGATAAATGCGTCTTTGAGCTTTTTTGCGAGCGGGTTCGAAACGAACACGTAATCGATCCGCCAGCCGAGATTCCTTTCTCGGGCATTCGCGAAATACGGCCACCAGGTATAATTACCTCCCCCTTTATGGAATTGTCTGAACGTATCGACGAAGCCGCTTGCTATGAGCACATCGAGTTGTTTCCGCTCTTCCGGCGTGAACATGATGTTGTTCCGATTCCCGTTTGGCCGCGCAAGATCGATGTCTTTATGGGCGATATTGAAATCTCCGGCAAGAATGACGTTCTTGTTTTTTAATTTCCGGAGATGAGTGAAGAGATGTTTGTAAACTTCTAACTTGTATTGCAGATTTTCCTTGAACCGGCCGCCGTGCGGCAGGTAGAGCGCGATGAAGATGAATTTTCCGTATTCCAGTTCGACCATTCTCCCCTCTTTGTCGAAACGTTCCAATCCGAGCTTATAATTTTCCTTGAGCGGCTTTTCTTTGGTAAAAACGGCAACGCCGCTGTACCCCTTCTTTTCGGCCTGATTTATATATAAGGAGTATTCCTTGAGCGAAAGCAGGTCCTCGGGGATCTGTTCTTTGTGCGCCTTCATTTCCTCGATGCAGACGATGTCGGCGCCGCTTTTCTTAAGCCATGCGGAAAACCCGTTCCGTTCGACCGACCGCAAGCCGTTCACGTTCCAAGCGACAATCTTCATTTGTGCAGTATCTCGTCGACCCAACCCAAGCGCAACCACCGCTTTATTTCTTCATATGAAGCAACTTTCCTCGATGGCATCCGAGCGAGAACGATCCTGATCTTCTGTTTGTTCGAGATCTTTCTGATCACCGCAAACGACAGCTCGGCGAATGTTTCCGGGCCGATGTATCCCGCGATGCCGTTCTTCTTTCCGTTCGCAACAAAGAAGATATCAGCCTTCAGGATATCGGCATAAAACCTCTTATGGACGCCGGGATACGTCTTATTGAAAGTTTTTTTAGGAATACTGCGCGGAAAATCAACAACGGTACAACCCCTTTCCTCCCAGTAGTCGATCCATCTTTTTATCTCTTCTTGAAGCTTCGCGCTTCCCGCTATGATGATCTTCTTTTTTGTCATTTTCTATTTTTCCATACGCCGGTTGCTTTCAAAACTTTGTCAAAACCGGGAAGCAGTTTCAGTTTTCTCGCTTCGGTCGGTTTCACCCAACGATATTTTTCGGCTTCCCAATCGAGGCGTATCCTGTCGGTCAGAACATCGACGAGGACCGGATGAACGATCCACGTTTTCTTGTACTTCGGTTCATCTTGATCGAAAACACCCCCCGTCCTTATTCTCTTTATTTCCTTCTTCGTAATACCGATCTCCTCTCGCAATTCTTCGATGACTTTTTCTTCCAAACTCTTATGGTCATCCAAAAATCCCGAGATGCCGTTGTAGTACCCCGGATAGAAGTGCATATCGTTGTTCCGCTTCACGAGGAGGATCTTCCCGCGGTACCTGAGGACGCAGTTCACGACCGGCGCCCAGCGGATATGAGTGAAATCAACTTGTCCCCGCTTTGGCTTGAATTTTTGCATATTAATTATTTTATCACTAAAACCTGGCGCCTTCTCAGAGAAAGTAGAACAACCAGTGAGCTATTGGAAAAAAGGAGTACGGCTGGATATAAAACAGTAGTAACGGAGTATGCCGAAAGAGCCAATAGGCCAAGAATATCAGTCAGGGCGTTCATGAAGTACAAAGAAATGGTTTCGCTCTCCGGCTCTTCGTATCCCTTGCGGGCGGTCGGCAGGTACCCCGTAAAATCAATCGCTGATACGAGAATGACCGAATAGAGGGCGTTTTTCGTAAGGATCCAGACGACGACAGCGAGAAGCGCGCCGACGAGAAGGACGGTGTCGAATCGGACGATGTTCTTCGTGCCGTACTTGAGCGATAGAAAAAAGATGAAGATGCAGAACAATGCCCCGATCGCAAGGCCGAGTGCCCCGTACCCGCCGCCGTTCAGGAATATGGCTATTGTTCCCATCGTTTGAAGAATGCTCCAGATGAGCCATGTGTACGAATGCGGCTTCGTTTTCCCCCTGAAGATGTCGAGGAGATACGGGACAAAGCTTATGACGTTCAGAATCCCGCCTATAACGCCGAAGAAGAACTTAATGTCCATCTGCATCATTTAATTTGACGGACCAGAGTATTTTTGCGCAGGTATAATTATCGCCAAGATGGCACAGCGCAAGCTTGTCGGCGGTGAATGTAATAGGGAGTTTGATGTTCTCCAGTTTTCCCAAGCCGATGGTGATATGGGGGTTATATTTCTCAAAACTCGCAACAGCTTTGAAGTTTTTGATGTAAGACAATACCTCATCTCGTTGGGGTTTATGAAAATCATTGCCCGAACCTTCGGAGCTCAGATAAGGGGGAAGTTCGTTAGTTATCATTTCGTGCAATTGCTGAATATCGGATTGTTTTTGAATATGAAGGGCAACGATCTCATAGCCAGACGACATTTTCCCGAAATCGAGTCCATCGGAAACTAAATGAAAGGCGCTGAATTGCTCTGAAATCATTTGAAGTTTATCGGTAACTTTTTCTAAATTTTCCCGGTCAATGAAACCCATGGAAAGCGTACAATGCGGCAAACAATCCGCCGTGTTCAAAATCATCTTATCAGCGTTCTCTCCTGCTACCGCTTTATTCAAACCAATTACAAAATCGGTCATTTCCTCGGATGGGAGAAGAGCAATATCAACGGCAAGTTTATTTGTTTTATTCATGACCTATCTCCCGAGATAAGCTTCAAGCGCTTTTTTATCCGCCTCGATCATATCGTAGTTGCCATAATTTGCAGGGTCGATCCATTGATAATCATCGTGGTCGTTGCTCAGAACAACGTGGTTGCTTTCGGCAAAGCATTCAAAGAAGATACCGATAATCTGCACTTCCCCCTTCGCTACTTCCGGCCACCACTCGTCGACGAAGAGGGGCTTCCCGATCGTTATCTTTAGCCCGCACTCCTCGAGCGATTCCCGCTCGAGCGCCTGCTGGTAGGTCTCGCCGGGCTTGATTTTTCCGCCCGGCAGATCATATTTCCCGATGTTCGATCCGCCCTTGTAGTTCGTCGATTCGCGGATGATGAGCACTTTCCCCTCGTGCACGATGAGCGCCCGTACCGCCGTGAATTGTTTCACTTCCATTTTCTCCAGTATACCACGGATCTACTTCTTCCTTGAGACGTAATTGAGATAATCTTTGCCGGTATTGAACTCCTCGAAATACGTGATTTCGAATCCATTGCGAGCGAGCAGTTGCTCGATTTCTTCCTTCGTATAAAAGCTGAACCACCGCTCTTTCTTGACGCCGGAACTTTCCCGATAGAGCTCCTTGTCGCCTTCCATGAGACCCAAGCCGAAAATGCCCGAGGGTTTCAATGCCCTCCTTATTTCCCGAAGAGGTTTTTCCACTTCTGATTTCGGGATGTGCAGGAGCGACGTATAGGCCCAGACACCGTCGAACGTCCCATCCTCGAACGGCAATTCATTGAAATCTCCAAGTACTGATTCGAGGCCTTTTTGCTTTGAGAGCTCAATCATCGCCGCCGAAGCATCGAAACAGATAACATCAAAACCTGCTTCTTTGAGAAGCAAGCCATCCCTTCCGGGGCCACTCCCGACATCGAGCACTTTCCCTCCTTTCTTAACTGACGCTATGAACTTATTCAAAAAAGTTCTGGGAAATCTCTCCCAGAAATCGATCGTTTCTTCGTCGTATTCTTTCGCCAGTTCGTTGTATGTGTCGATCGTTTTTTGATCCATTCCAATGAATTATAGCAAATAGGTCTTTCTCTTCCTCATGAGTGAACTTGTTCGAGATTGCGTTAAAATCCCCGAGCGATGAGGAAGGAATGAACGAAATATCGCCTGTCTGAATCCCGCCGGTTTCATTAATGAAACCAAGGTTGAGTTCGATATTTCGTGGCTTAATTCCAACGAAGCGGTCGGAGGATTTTAGCAAGCGAGAGCCTGTGAACGAATGAGGAACAAAAGACCTACTCCCCGCCGAGCTTGTCGATGAAATTCCTGATATCGTCCTTCGAGAAAAAGTCGATCGTGATCTTCCCCTTTCCGCCAAGATCAGTGATCCTGACCGGCATGCCGAGATACTCTTCAAGCTTCTTTTTCAAGAAGATCACTTCCGGATCTTCGGGATGATCTACCACCTGCCGCTTGATCTCCGTTCGGATGCCTCGCACCGAAAGTTTTTGATCCAGGATCTCGCGCAAAGTCCGTTCTTGATCGGTCACATTTGAGATCGAAAGAAGCATTCTCGCCTGAGAACTTGTCACTTTCCCTTCGCCGAGAGCTTTCTGGGCGTCCGGCGGCAAATTGAGGAGCCGCAAGCTGTTTGCCACGACCTCCCGGCTCTTTCCAACCCGAACCGCGATCTCTTTTTGCGTCAGGCCGAATTCATCCTGCAATCGCGAATAAGCTCTCGCTTCCTCGATCGGATTCAGGTCTCGTCGTTGGATGTTTTCGATAAGGGCAAGTTCGAGTTTTCTTCCCGGATGATCCACCTCCCGCACGATGGCGGGAACCCGCTCGAGGCCGAGTTTTTTCGCCGCCCGAAAACGACGTTCGCCGGCGATCAGTTGGTAAAAAACATTCGTTCCCGTCTCGGTCTCTTCGGTTATTTTTGAAACAATGAGCGGCTGGATGATGCCGAACTGCTTGATGGATTCGGCCAGCTCGTCGATCGCGCCGTCCTCGAATTCGCGCCGCGGCTGGAACGGATTGGGAACAATCTTCGAAATTTCGATTTGAAATACCGCTTCGTGCGGCAAGCGAGTCACCGCTTCCCTGAGCGCCTCCTTTTCCTTCTGTACTACTTCTTCACCACCAACACTGTGGCTTTCCGGTGAAATAGCCGAAGAAAATGTCTCGGACAAATTGTTTTCTCTAAAAGAATGGGAAGGCGTCTGAGGAAGCGTCTCGGAGACCGAGCGGGCAGGGTTTCCGCTTGGAGCGGAAGAGCGAGGTCGAGAGTCGAACTGCGTTTCTCCGCGCTGGGGAGAAACGACAGTGTCTTCCGAAGATGTCTTCCCGTTCTCACCTCCCTCCTTCGGTGGAATAAGTGATGATAATCCTCTTCCCAGTGGCATATTGCAATTAATAATAAACTAAAACGGAGGCGAATCAAAGCCCCTCAAAACCAACCCTTCGCTGAATTTACTACGAGAGTAAATAAATAAAAATAAAGAGCAACTCGCAGTATCAGCTAGAGGTCGATTCCTTCGGGAACCCGGTTCTACCTCCGAATTAGCAAACGTCTAGACGTGGTTCGCGCCATCCCTCAAATATTAAAGTCGCAACCAAAGCGGCCGCATATGATCACTCCCTCAATATCTTAGGAACGGTACGTTCCGAGGAGAATCATAGCATATCACCGGACGATGTCAAAAGGTTTTTGCGGATATAATGCTTCGCCATCATCGGCCGTTCCCGTCAATCGCTTCCCTTCGATGATTTCCCGCGCCAAACGCTCGTACGCCAAGGCCCCCGGGCTTTGCGGGGCATACAGCATGATGGGTTTTTGAAAACTCGGTGCTTCCGCGAGCGCTACGGACCGTGGAATTTCCACCTCATACACGTAATTAGGAAATCGCTTCCGGATCTCCCGAGCGATTTCCCGCGATAGCCGTTCCCGCTTGTCATACATGGTAAGAAGAGCGGTGACGCTCCTGACCTCGTGCCCCAAATTGTTCTTGATAAGATCAACGGTTTCAAGGAGCTGCGACAACCCCTCCAAACTGAAGTACTCACATTGGATCGGCACAAGGATCTCGTCGGCGGCGACGAGCGCGTTCACCGTCAAGAGGTTTAAGTTCGGACCGGAATCGATGACGATGAAATCATACCATGCGCCGATCTTCTCGGTGAACCTTCGGAGGTACCATTCGCGCTCGGGCAGATTCACGAGTTCAACCAATGCGCCGGCAAGATCGGGTGATGCGGGAACGATCTCGAGATTTGAAAGATAGCTCGATTTGATGACCTTCTCCGGTGCGATTCCCGCAAGGAGCGCGTGATAGATCGTTTCTTCCGAAAGATGGCGTACGCCGAGACCCGATGTTGAGTTGTATTGCGGATCGAAATCGATGAGAAGTGTTTTCTTGCCGAACATCGCGAGATACGCGGCGAGATTCATGGCGGTCGTTGTCTTTCCGACGCCTCCCTTTTGATTGCATATCGCCATTACGCGTGCCATTGATGTTTACTATAACGTTTTTTCGTGGTATTCTCAATGCATAAACTTGCCCGGGTGGCGCAATTGGTACCCGCGTAGCACTCAAAATGCTATGGTCGTAAGGCCTTGAGGGTTCGAGTCCCTCCCCGGGCACTGATGCCCAAACCGAAACTACCAAAGGTAGATTTTGAATGGACTCCAAAGCTCGCTTACGCTGTTGGGCTTTTGGCAACTGACGGCAATTTATCCAACGACGGCCGGCATATCGTCATGAGATCAGCGGAGATCCCCATGCTCAAAACATTCAGGGATTGCCTGCGCCTAAAAAATAAAATCGGATATACCAGAAGGCAAGGAGGTTACCGAGTTCAATTCGGCGATGTCCAATTCTATAATTGGCTTTTAAAAATAGGCCTCTTTCCGGCGAAATCTTACACGATTGCAAAGATCGACGTGCCGGATAGATTCTTCAGAGATTTCTTGCGGGGCTGCATAGATGGCGATGGATGCATTCGTACTTACACCGATTCATACAACAAGTACAAAGGCAGGATATATTCGACGCAAAGACTTTTTATAAGAATATTTTCAGCTAGTAATGCTTTTGTGTATTGGATTCAGCAAAAGACACGATACTTGATCCAAGTGCCTGGTTCGATAATAATCACCGGACCGGCTGGCGAACATAACGTTACTTTGTACGCACTCCAGTTTGCTAAAAGAGATTCCCTCAAACTTATCAAGTGGATTTACTACCGAAAAGATCTCCCCTGCCTCTGGAGAAAAAGAAAAATCGCTCAGAAAGCGGTAGAAATCATTTCAAAAACAAAAAGGCGGGAGTATGCTTTTATACAATAAATTTCTTATGGAAAATCCTTCGCTCCAAAAAAAGTTATTGAAATTTATCGCTGATTATAATGACGGGAAAATCCCCGTTGTCGATATGAATGGTCGGAAAGTTAAAAGTAGCACCTTTAAAAACGGTATTGCTCACAAAGAGTATGTGACTACCTGGATAGAGATGGGATTTATAGAACAAGGCAAATATACCAAAGATGACGTTGAGGAGAACCTACGATTATTGGCTAACGATGGGAAAATAAAGCCAATTTTAAAAGATGGGGAAGGCTACCTTAATGGCCAGAAGGAAATATTTCTTACATCCGAAGGGTATCGATCATTATCGATATTCAAAAGGTACCCTTTTTATACCTGGCTGGGAATTCTTGCTGGAATCGCAACGATAATCAGCGCAATTCTACAAATTCTAAACTTTCTTCAATGGTAATGAAGAAAATCGAGGATTTTCTATCTCACAAATATCTTTTTCAAGATAAAAAAGATCAGAGCATACGCGACACCAGTCGACAGAATGACGGTGTCCACGACCCCGCCGAATATAATGACTTCATGGAAAATCCCCTCAAACGGCACAATGAGGAAGTCGGTAAGCGAGTAAAAAAGTCGTACCACTTCAGCTCCGGAACTTGCATTCAAAAACCGCAGAATGAAACGTACCCCCAAGAGGGATTCCGCAAGTATCAGGATTTTTTCCAAAAGACCGAATATAAATTTCACGATCCTGTTCATTTTTCCGCTAAACGCGAAAGATAAGTTCCGATGACGACCACCACAAGCGTGATCAAGGCGGCGTAGACGAATTTGGCAAGCACGGTGTTTGCCGCAAACGGAAACAAGTAATTGATGAGCGACGTTACGGCATTGTTCCACGCAAGCCCCGCAACGAGACCGAAGGCGGCAATCAAGTAACCGGCTGTTTTGATGCGCACGTCATGCCGCAAGCCTTTTCCCCGTTCCTTCAATTTATCGATGTCGTTTTTGAGATCTTCCATAGTTCTATTTATTTCCGTAAATATCCGTCCTATCTGATATATCTCTGTATATCCGTTAGTATCTGTCTCTATACCCTATTCCCCAGACCCTCGTCTAGTGTATCCTACTTCCCGGCGGAACCTCTTGATCGGGCGCGAGGAGCGAAATGAATCCGTCGCCGGATGCCGCAAGGAGCATTCCTTGACTTTCAACGCCTTTGAGGGATTTCGACTCCAAGTTATAGACCACAATGATCTCGCGCCCCACAATATCCTCGGGGGCGTATTTTTCGGCGATTCCGGAAACGATCTGTCGCTGCTCATCCCCCAGATCGATTTGCAATTTCAACAGCTTATCAGTCCCTTCGACCTTCTCGGCTGCGGTTATCCTCGCCACCCTGAGGTCGATCTCCTTGAATTGTTCTATTGAGATATTCGCCATGCTATTGTTCCAAATCTTTCTTCACCATCTCAAATTCGTTTTCAATCTCACCCATGCGTGCTTTTAAGCGTTTCACGATCTCCGATCCTTCCTTCACCTTTTCCAATCCTTCCTCCACATCCACTTCTTCTCGCGCTTCAAACCATTCAACGATCTTTTTGAGTTTCGCGAGATCTTCCGTTATTTTACTTTTTTCTTTCTTTGCCGGCATGGTTGTTATTCCCCACTGATCTTCGAAACTTCGCTTTCGACCGATCCCCGGTACAGCTTGGTTTTCATTGTATCACCTTTTTTCAAAAATCGGGCATCTTTTACCACCTTTCCCGCAGCGTCGAAAACGACGCTGTATCCTAACTTCAAGTTGCGCATGGGATCCGCTGCCCGTAAATAGGCTGAAATATTTTCCAGTTTTTCCCGTACGCCTTCCGCAACCGAAGCAAAGCGATCCGCAAGAGGCCCTGCAAGCATCTCCACGACGTTCGTTTCGCGCACGATGACCGCTTCAAAGAGCGATACCAGGCGGTGTACTGCAACGGGCAAATCGAGAAACAAGCCGTCCCATGAAGCGTTCACCGTTTCCGCGGCCATGGAAGGAGTTGAAACCGCCTTGTCGCATACCAAGCTTGCGATCGGAACGTCCCGGTCGTGGCCGATGCCGCAAAGGACGGGGATACGGGATGAGAATATCTTTCTCGCGACGAGTTCGTTGTTGAACGCTTGAAGATCTTCCAGACTGCCGCCGCCCCTGATGATGACGAGGATATCGACGGAGTTCGCCGACGCTGCATTGAAGTGATCGATGCCCCTGACGATCATGGGGACCGCTTGCGCCCCTTCGACGCGCGAATCGTACAAGAACACCTGGAATCCGAGTTTTTTCAAATTTTTCCTGAAATCGTCGATGACGGCTCCGGTCTTCGAGGTAATGACGCCGATCGATGTTATAAATTGCGGCAATTCCCGTTTTCTCGCAAAGAGGCCCTCTTGTTCGAGTTTGCTCTTCAAGAGTTCGTAGGCTTTCTTGAGCGATCCTTCCCCTACGAGCTCAACTTCTTCCACAACGAAACTGAAGCTGCCGCGCGGTTTGTAAATTGAGGGTGTTCCGCGTGCCTTGATCAAAAACCCTTCTTCAAAATCGATGCCGAGCATCCGCGCCTTCCAAGGGCTCAAATAGCATTGCAGGATGCCATTGCCGCCTTCGTTATCCTTCAAGGAGAAATAAAAGCCGGTCGGATGTTTCCGAAGCTCGCTCACTTCGCCGACGATGGAAGCTTTGTCGCCGGACAGGATCTCGTTCACGTGATCAAGAAACCCTTCGACGCTCCAGATTTTTTCCGCAGTGTCCATGCTATCCTCCGAGCTCATCGCCCAGTTCCTCGATGAGCTTTTTCGCCTTGGACGACATCGACTTCGGTGTTTTCAAGTTGAACGTAAGGTAGAGGTCGCCCCGTCCGCCGAGACCGAATTTCGGCATGCCACGGCGCGATATTTTCATTTTATCCTTCAACGAAAAACCGGCCGGTATGGAGACGGTGAACTTTTCTCCGCCGACGTCCGTCATTGGTATCTCTTTTTGGAGAAGTACATCCCGCAAACCGACGTCTTTCACCGCATAAAGATCACTCCCTCTGCGTTCGAAACGAGTGTCGGGTGAAACTTTCACGACCACATAGAGATCTCCGCTCGAACTTCCTTTCGCGCCCGCTTCGCCCCCGCCGCTTACCTTTATCACGTGTCCGTCTTCGACGCCGGGAGCAATGGTCACGGGAACCGCTTTTGTCGAATAGATCCTCCCTTCTCCCTTACAAGCGCTGCACGGCGCATTGGGGACTTCTCCTTTTCCATCGCATGTTGAGCAGACCTTTACCTGCGCAAAGTTGCCGAAGAACGTTCTTCGTTCCACCCGCACCTGCCCTTTACCGCCACACGTCGTACATTTTTTTGTGCCCTTCGATTTGTCATACCCCAATCCTTTGCAAACCTGACATTCCACGAATGTTTTGAAGCTTATATCCCGCCTCAATCCCCGGAATGCATCTTCCAGGGTGATTTGAATTGCAAGCTCGACATCCGATCCTTTGCGATCGACCCTTCGGGCCGCACCGCCGAACGGTCCGCCGAAAATCCCCTCGAAAATATCCCCCAAATCGACGTCGAAGCCGCCATTTGCACCGAATCCGCCGAATCCTTGAGCCCCCTCGAACGGATTCCACCCGCCTTGCGGTCCTGCACCGCCTTCGAAGACCTGGCCGAACTGGTCGTATTGAGCGCGTTTTTCCTTGTTTGAGAGAACTTGATAAGCCTCGTTGATCTCTTTGAATTTCGCTTCATCGCCTCCAGGTTTGTCCGGATGGTATTGATGCGCCAGTTTTCGATAGGCTTTTTTGATATCTTCGTCCGTGGCGTTTTTCGAAACGCCCAAAATTTTATAGTAATCTTTCATTCCGTTGAAAAAATCCCGCTATGACAAGAGGAGGAATTCCCTGGTCCTTGTTTCGAGGTTCACATAGGCGAACCCGAAAACGATCAATATTTTGAACAAAACGAACGCCAAAAATTCTATCAGCCAATAAAATACAGCAAGCGTTCCCTTTGCCAAAAAGAAGAGAACTGCAATGATAAGGATCGAAGCGTACGGGCCCAAGAACGAACTGAATTTGGCAAAGTATTCGTTTGCCACGCCGAAGACGAACGTTCCGACGGTTTGGTTCGAATTAAAGAAGCTGAATTGGCTTTGGAGCCCTCCGTCGATCCCGTTCATGACATCATTCAGCACTTTTGCTTGATAGTCCGGCGGTAAACTTGCGTAGGTGACTTGAACGCTTCGATTTTGATCCTGTACCGTTATCTTGGACGATTCGAGTTTTTGGAGCGCGATGCTTTTGATCAAGTCGCCCATATTTTGCTGCGGATCGATGGCCGCACCCGGTACGATGATGCCCGAAAACGGTTTCATGTCGGAAACGATCCCGTTGGTGATCTTCATGCCGACGTCGGCGGGAGCGACACCCCATGAAAAGTAACTGAGATAAAGAACGACCGAAACGACGATAAGCATGCCGGAAGCTACCCGCGGCAGCGTCCGCCTTGATACGTCGAAGAAGCGCAACTTCATGGCGTTCTGAATCAATCGCCGCCCCCGGTGCATACCGAGAAAGACGAAGTAAAAGCCCACGAGGAACCCTAAGATCAAGATCCGCACGTCATTGGAGTTCGAAGTGGCGAAACGATTGATAAAGAGAATGAGCGGAACACAGGCTTGAAAAAGACCCAGAAAGAATATTTTCCAAATGCCTTTCACAAAGAGGACCTCGAGAAGCGAAAAAATGAGCAGCAAGACAAAACAAGCGACGAACAGCCAAAAGTCTGACGTATTGAGGTTGATAAGGAAAATATTGAAGTAATGGAGCGCTCCGACGCTTGCGCCGGCGCCCAAAACGGCCATGAGGATTATTTTCCACCACTTCCGATCTTCATCGGCCTCCGGCGATTCACTGACCACTTGTAGGTTCGGTTCCATTGGGGTTTTGCTCTCCCTCTTTTGGTTCTTCTTTCTTATTATACATTGCTTCCCCTATCTTTTGGAGTTCCGATGACAATTCAGAGAGCGCTTTCTTGATGGCTTCCGCGTCGGTTCCATCCTTCACCGCCTTCACGGCGCTCACCTTCTCGTTGATCGCATTCTTCACGTCGTCACTCACTTTCCCCTCCGCATCTTTCAAAGCCTTCTCCGCTTGATACACCGTCATTTCCGCTTGGTTCCGGAGTTCAGCCAATTCTTTCTTCCGCTCGTCTTCCGCGGCATGTTCGGCCGCTTCTTTCTTCAAGCGTTCGATCTCATCCTTGTTCAAGCTCGTCGAGGCTTCGATCTTTACCGATTGTTCCTTGTTGGTCGCCTTATCGACGGCTTTCACGGTTAAAATCCCGTTTGCATCGATGTCAAAGGTGACTTCCACTTGCGGTACGCCGCGCGGCGCGGGCGGAATGCCGTCCAAGATGAACCGGGCAAGCGTTTTGTTGTCCGCCATCATCGGCCGTTCCCCCTGTCCCACGTGGACTTCGACCGACGTTTGATTGTCGGCCGCCGTCGAAAAGACCTGCGTCTTCGCGGTCGGAACCGTCGTGTTCTTTTGGATCATGGGCGTCGCGACGCCGCCCAAGGTCTCGATGCTCAAGGTCAAAGGCGTGACGTCGAGAAGCAAGATATCCTTCACGTCGCCCTGGAGAATCCCCGCCTGAATGGCGGCTCCCACGGCAACGACCTCGTCGGGGTTGATCCCCTTGTGGGGTTCTTTCCCGAAAAGTTTTTTCACCGCTTCTTGGATGGCCGGCATCCGGGTCTGGCCGCCAACCATGACAACCTCATTGATGTCCGAGAGTTTCATGCCGGCTCCCTTCGGCGACGGCGATTCGACGGCTTCCTTCACGAGTTGGATCGAGTGGTCGATCATCTCCCGAACCAGCTCTTCGAGTTTGGCTCTCGTTAATTTCATAAGGAAGTGCTTGGGACCGGTCGCGTCGGACGTGATGTACGGAAGATTGATTTCCGTTTCCATGGTCGTCGAGAGTTCGTGCTTCGCGCGTTCCGCAGCTTCCTTCAGCCGCTGGAGTGCCAGCGTATCCTTGGAAAGATCGGCGCCTTCCCGCTTCTTGTATTCGGCGACCAAGTATTCCATGATCGTCTTGTCAAAATCGTCGCCGCCCAAGTGCGTGTCGCCGCCGGTCGCCTTAACCTCCACCGTATCGTCGCCCACCTCGAGAATCGAGATGTCGAACGTACCGCCGCCGAAATCGTAGACGACGATCTTCTCGTTCTTCTGCTTGTTCATACCGTAAGCCAGGGCCGCGGCCGTCGGTTCGTTCAAAATCCTTCTGACCTTGAATCCGGCTATCTCGCCGGCATTCTTGGTTGCTTGCCTTTGACTGTCGTCGAAGTAGGCCGGCACTGTGATCACGGCCTCCTCGATCTTCTCGCCGAGCTTCGCTTCCGCGTCCGCTTTCAGTTTCTGAAGAACCATCGCGGAGATTTCTTCCGGCTTATACCACCGGTCGGCCATCTTGATCTCGACGCCGCCGTTCGCCCCTTCCTTGATTTCATACGGCAGCCACGCTTTGTCGCGCTGGACTTCCGCATCGGTGAATTTCCGGCCAATCAAGCGCTTTACCGAAAAAATGGTGTTCTGCGGATTCACGACCGCCTGCCGCTTCGCGAGGAGACCGACCAGTCGCTCGTTCGATTTCGATATCGCGACGATGGACGGCGTCGTCCGTGCGCCTTCGACGTTTTCGAGGACTCTCGGCTCGCCGCCTTCGACGACGGCCATTGCTGAGTTCGTCGTCCCTAAATCGATTCCCAATATTTTACTCATGTTTTTGTTTGTTTAATTTATGTTATTTATCTTGACCTTTTTGTTTTGATACGTTTACTCTCGCCGGCCGAATGACCTTTCCCTGGAGTCGGTACCCCGGGGAAAGCTCATCGACGATCGTTCCCGGCGGTGCTTCCGATTCGACGGTTTCAACGGCTTCGTGGATCGAGGGGTCGAATGCTTCTCCCTTTTTCGTCTCGATCCGCTCCAAGCCATACCGCTTCAAAATGTCTTCCAGCTGACTTTTAATGAGAATGACACCTTTCCGCGCCGGATCATCTTCCTTGATGACGGAAAGCCCCAGATCGAAGCTGTCGAGGACGGTTACGAGGTCGGCAATGACGGCTTGCGTGCTGTATCGTACGAACTGTTCCATCCGCTCGGCTTCCTCTTTTTTATAGTTCGCGAGGTCCGCCTTCGCCCGTTTCCACCCGTCGAGGTACTCATCCCGCTCCTTGGTAAGTTTCTCGACCTCCGTTTCTTCGACCTGTTGCTGCACTTCTTTTGTATCGTCGTTTGTCATAGTTATTAGTTACTTGTTACTAGTTACTGATTATTTTTCTTCTACCGACTTGTTTAATATTTCAAAAAGCCCCAGCGGCTTCGCGTAATCCATCCGTTTCGGACCGATGGCGAGGAACAGGAAGTTTTCGCCGTCGATTTTGAGGCAGTTCGCCACGACCGCGACCTCCTTGCTCCGCACGAAGGGATTCTTGCCGATGAACACTTTCGGCCAATTCTCTTCGTCTTTCCAAAATCCCGTCCGTATCTTTTCCGGAAGCATTTCAACGTCTTTCACGACATCGACCAGCTCTTCCCGGTTCAAGAGATCCAGATTGTCCAAAAGCTCGTAGAGGCCGCTCGTCCACATCTCGTTCCTCTTCGCCTCATACCCCACGGAGAGCATACTGAGTTCGTCCGAGACGTCCTCCACAAAGGAATCCATTTCCCCTTTCAAGAATTTCAAAACCGAGTTCCGGTATCCGGCGTCGGCATACCGGGCCTTCAAGCCGTCTCTCACGAGTTCCTCGACGAAGAACCGGTAGGCCTTGTCGGAAGGAAAACGCCCGCCGGAGGGGTGGGTTTGGTAAAAATAGCCGTCTTCAGAGAGATCATTCAGCTCCCACCGGATCATGGCGGGCTTGATGCCGAACTGGTGGTCTTCGTAGAGGCCTTCGGACGTGATGGGACGGCCGGTCTTGATGTAGTCCTCGACGGCCGCTTTCAATATTTCTTTGGTCCGGTCTTTCTCCATGTAGGAACCATTATATATTAGCACTGGGGAGTGTCAAGCGCTAAAAGAGGGGCGTCGGATACCTTATCCTGCTCGAAAACACGCTATCAAATTCCCCGGCGAGGAATTTGCGCTTGCTCTCGGCCTCGCTCTGCCCTTCGAGCAACCATGCCCGCTCGGCCTCCGAGACAGTTTTCTCACAAGATAAGGTATCCTCCTAGAAATAATTATGCAAACCATCCTTTTCAGGGGAAAACGACTCCCTTTTCATTGACACTGCTTAGTTTTGGTATTATTCTCTGGGCATAATCCTACAGCTCTTACTAATCAAAAATGGAGATGATAGAATGTCGGCCGAAGTTGTCGCAAACAAGCTGGTTCTGGACGAAGGTTCAAAGAAGATCGTCGAACAGATGCTGGACGAGGCGTATGGAGCTGGCGATCAAAGGGCGAATTTCTTTTTTAATTCGATGATCGAATTAATAAAACCTCGCGAAGAATGCCTTGAGGAGATCATGAAGAAGTATTGCGAATGTAAGTGAATGATCTTCACGCATTCCCGAAAGGTCTACTTAACAGTGGACCTTTTTGTATTTAAACATTGTTACGGGTGATTTTAACGCTCATTCTGGCAATGTTCGTTCGGGAATAGGTTCTCCCGCTCCTTCATGGAATTGATAAAAACAAAGGAGGGTTCACATTTCTGTGAACCCAAGCTTTATACAGCTTCAAGCCGGAAGCTATTTTTTGAAGGCGGCAGGTAGTTCCTCGGGCTGGAAAAATTCCTCATCAACGACGTTCACCACGCAATGAGCAAACCCATTCTTGCAGTCCTTGCCATTATATTGTCCCTTGTACCAACTACCCCACGGTCTTGTTGTTAGTTCTAACTTGTATTTGATTGGGGGGCGGTTCTGGTACTGCTTGGTAAAAGCTAGGATGCCTTTCGAGAGAGTAAAATTGGTTATCTGCGATTCTCCGAATGAGTCCATCATCATACCCGCCAAACCGGGATGGCCTATTGTTATAAAACGTACTAAGTTATTAGTCAATGCCCCGATTTCGCGGGGTGCTTGGCTCGCCTGGTGGCTTGCTGCGGGTTTTGGACGATTTTCGAACTAATTTGTGTACGCGCTAGAGTCGTTTCTCTATCCAGCTGCCAATAACGCCTTGGAGAAAAGCTACGATTTCCACCAGTATAAAAATCAGGAATGGGTTAATAGCAATAAACCAACTAACAACCCACGAAATGAAGAGGGTTAGGAGTAATGAGATGATAATCCCATTTGCCTTTGAGATCTTCGGTTCGGCACTAGTCTCCGATGTTGATTCTTTTTTATCGAGGAGCTTTTGCAGATGCCTCATTATCTCGTCACTGCCTCTAAACTCCTCTTCGGATATGCCTACGTACTTCGGCGAATTTTCCTTGAAAAGAGAGTCTTCAAAATCTCTGACGTATTTAAACCTTTTCTCATAGGGGGAGTTCTTTTGCTTTTCGGCATCTAATTTGTAATATTCATTTCTTTCCTTTTTTTCCGCCTCGCTTTCGGGATACCATATACCCTTGCTACACTCAGTAGTCTCAATTTGCAAGCTGTACTTATCTTCCCTGACGGCTTCTTCGACCTTGGAAACGCCGAGCTTTATTTTCTCGAGAGATTGCCTCAAGATCCTTCTGTAATCGTCCTTGGAAATAATTTCGGGGTGTTTAGAAAGAATGTAAAGATTTACTTCGCAGTTGTTGAGCAATGGAATTTTTGTCCATTCAACCTCTTTCTTGAGGTGTTCTATCCAATCTTTTTGAATGAATTTGTTTTTATTAATCTCTGATTCTAGTACGACGCCGTCCTTTATCGAGTATTCCAGCGGTGGCTCGTGTGAGAGTTCTGTTGTTCTCATCCATAACTCTATTGGGTTGAGAGAAATTTTATACTCAACCGTTGAGTTGTTATAAAAAACATCATTTTTTGTGCTTGAACTCACCTCAAACTTTCTCTCTTTAGGAAAGAAATTGAAGGTGTCAGTAGAGTACTGATCATCTATGACGATTGAATTTTCCTCTTCAAAAATGTCTACCTTTCTCATGTTGATAAATTTAATCTGGGAGTGAATCTACCTCGGTGTATTTTATTGGCTGGAAGTAGAACTACTGACTGTTGGTAAGGTGTCAAATGAATCTTCAATGGGATTAAGGTTTTCTAGAGTAGAACCCATAGTGTAATAATCACTCCAAGCGTAACTCTGGGCGTCGTACATTTGGCCGTTAAGATCTTCGATGTCAGAATTTGCCTGATCGATCTCAAGATTCAGTTGACTGATATTGCTGTTCGCCATTGAAAGAGCCTTATTTAAGCTATTAACTTGTTGGTTGGCTCGTATTAGAAAATAACCTAGGACTATGACGGCTATTATAAGGATCGTCCCACCGCCGATGTTCCCCTCATCTCTGTTCATCGTTATTAATTATACTACTCCAGTGATGGAACTTGTTCTAAGCTGACGCCGTGAGAACTTCTAAGTGCCACGTGTCATGCGGATATTCTTAACCGATTTTGAGAAAGCACCAATCAGGTCAATTAAGAATTTGAACTGCCCCTTTCTGTTAGATAGATCAAGCCCTTCGTACTTAAGATCTCCAAATCTTCCATGTGCCACGTTATTTCTTAATTGGTTAACCCTCCAGGCAAAGCTTATGAATGGCTTAATTTGACCTCCCTTATTGTATCTCTCGTCCATCAACGAGATTTTATCTCCAAAGGCCAAGCGGCCCAACATAGCGTCAACTATATCTGTATTGCCTAATGTTTTTTCTGTAGAGGAAATTATATCCGATATCTCTTTCTCGACTAGATAGGATGCCCAGTATACAGATTCAACGGCTTCAATTTGTTCCTTGGTTAGGAATTTATTTTCAACTCGTTTTTTGACGACATTAAAATCTACGTGGGAGATGTCGATTTCTCCGCTTCTAATTTTTTTCCATGCTTCGCTTGGATCAGATAATATGAGTTTTGAGAATTCTTCTTTGTTCATATTTTTCCATATGCATAGCCATATAAGTTTGAAAAATCTATCTGATAGTCATCGTTCCCCGTCTTCTTGGTATGTATTTCATACCGCCAGCCAGCTAGAGCTTTCCGCCGAAGTCCTTTCTCTATATTGTCAAACTTTGATTTGTCGCATCGGAACAGAGCGATAACGGCTTCTGGGCTTTTAATTTTCTGAAAGTGAACTGCCGCTCCTACCCCGCGCGTTATTTGTCGTATTTTCTCCTCCAATTCTTCAGGTCTCAGGGAAAGATAATCATGGAACAAGTGGGAATGTACCTCAGCAATTTCCTCGTACAAAGAGCGGGCGTGATTATCTAGTTCCTCCAAGCTCTTAAAGTAGGGTATGTTGTGTATCAACTTGTTTCTATTTTTTCTAACAGAATCTAGTTTCCTGTAGTTCTTCTTATCCTTTGTGTAAGCCAAGAAAAATTTGATTAGGTGGTAAAAGTTGTCTTCCTCGGAAAGTTTTAAAAAATCATTATCCTTAACTTTCCCGTCGCGTTTGAATTCTTCTATCAACGAGAATCTTAGACTTCCATCTAGCAGAGCTGCCTCTATTAAAGCCGCACCAATGTGATCCCCATTTTTATATTTTGAGTAAGAGCCCTTCGATAAGCCTTCGATAATCTCATAATTGATATTTTCCCAGAAGTTTTTAGGCATTGGAGCTACGGATATTTTCAAATTAAACCACAAAGGCCAAGATGATTCCGATGGGGATACCAATGAGTATCCCAGTAAATAACCCAACCTTCATAGCATATTTCTGTGCATCTCGTTCGATGTAATAAACCAGTTCAATCTTTTTTGATCGGGAAAGCTTTCAAAATCTTCCTCAAACCCCACACTACCTGGTCGAATGCCAATATATTCTGTCGGTGTCTTCCATTCTATTTCTGGTTTATGAACCATAACCCGATCTCGAAGGATGCACATCAGTGTTGCATTACTACCCCTCGAATTTATGAATCTATACCACTTTTTAGCGATTTTATCAATTTCGAAGTTTCGAATTCTTCGGCGGGCTCCCAAGGGGCGGGCTAGAATTTCTCGGTGAGGTAGTGGTTTTCCTCAGTTAAAAATCGAGAACGTCTCTGTAAATATCGAATGACGAGAGCTCGGCTTTACTTGCACCCGATTGTTTTCTTTTCAATTTGAGTTCGAGGATCTTTTGCTTTTGCTCCGGGGATATCTTTTTCATCTTTTCGACGAATGCCAGCTGGTCAGCGGCTTCGGGTAGAAACCAAGTTTCTATCTCAAACGACTCCCCTTCCCACGGGGTTCTCATATTGAAAATGAAGAAAGGAGGTCTCTTTTTCCGTGGAAATTTCTGGAAGTCCCCGTACTCGAGTTTTTGAAAAAGATGAAGTTTAGAAACATAAGCTAGAGCTTCTTCCGATGATCTTTGAGGTTCATTTGTCAAAACGATCAGATCGATATCCGGTTCAGTCATCAAATCAAATGCGTAACTACCCACGATATGCACTTCGCCGAATTGAGCCAGGATGTTTAAAATATCAGTTGATTCCAGGAGATTTGTAGCCGCATTTTTGATCTTTTGATCCATATGAGAATTGTATCACGAGAACTACGCCCAAGTCTTAGCCTTCGCGGGGATACTTGGCTCGCTTTCGTGCCTCCCGGTGCGAAGCCCCCGGGAGGCCTTAAATCTGCAACTGGCTAAACCACGCCTAACGAAAAGTGACGATGTTTTTGTAGTGATCGAGATAGTAGGCCGGCAAATCTAGTGCCGACAACTTTTTTGAACAAAAATCGTTGATTACTTCAACGGGAATAAAACTTCCATCCTCCCCCTTGATGGATGTGTGGCCGAGAACGAATCCCTTCGGAAGATTCTTTTTTAGAACATACAGCAGTTGGTCAAAATAATAACCGAGCTCTTCAAGGTTATTGCCTGTCGTACCCGTATGATATTCCAGAAACAAATATCTGTCTTTCAAATCGATCTCCAGTTGACTTTCCATTAAAGTGAAGATGAGGAGATGGCCGCCGATGATCTTTTCCTTCGCTATATCAAGCCCGGCATTTGCACAAGCCAGCGGTTCCGGACTTGTACATACGGGAATGCCGGTTTTCAAAAAATCCGCGATGAATTTTCTTTCGGGCTCTGTCGGAAAAAACTCCTTGATATGGCTCAGGCCCTGGCCGTAGTAGCACGTAACTCCTTTCGGGACAGCGAACGTCGAGAAGTGGGTAAAGTCGCTCAGGCCGTAAAATTTCTTGCCGGAAGCGACGACTTTTTCCCAATCGATTCTATCGAGCGTATCGATGCAGATAAAACCGCCCCTCATCACCCAAACAAGATCGGCATCACTCGCGAGCGCCTTGTTGAGGCCTTCGATCTTTGCGTCGAGACCGGTCAAACCAGAGGCGTAATCCTCGAAGTCGATTCCCTCCTCCGCGAGAAACGCCATGGAATCGACATAGCTTTTATGCTCTCTGAAATCTTTTGCGCCGCACAAATCAACTAGCGCTATCTTCATAATTCTTTTTTTATTCGCTCCTCCAACTGGTCCATCGCTTTGGGGAAAGAACTTTCGATATCTATGTTAAATTTCTTGGAGAGAACAAAAATTGACCACAAACAATCCATGAGTTCGTGTTCCAATTTCTCCTCCACCGCTTCGGTTGTTCGGATTCCCTCCTTCGCCATGACGAGCTTCATGAGATCGCCAACATCTCCGACGAATCCTTCCGCAATCTGCGCTTCATTCCATTCCCTGCCATATTTTTTCCTTTCGAGTTCTGCGTATTTCTCCCGGACTTCCATAGCGCGGGAAACCAGATTTTTGAGTTCCATAAATTTATTATATAACCTCGGGATTGTATCTCTCAAATCCTTGCCCCCGCTCTCCTTCAAAAATTAAAGGCCTCCGGGGGACCCTCAAAAATTCAAGGAGACCGGGGGGCCTTTAAATCTGGGGATAACTAAACAACCTCCGCGTTGTAGCACTGCTCGCAATACACGATCTCCGGGCGGTCCGGGGCGTAGCTGGTCTCGAATTCGTTGGGACATTTCCCCGCATGGCCGTGGTTCGGCTTATCGCACATACAGGAGCGGTGCCAGAGCTTCAGAGGATTCTTCAATTTCAGGCGCTCGTAATGGCGACAGTTGGGGCAAAGGCGGGGCAAGGGCAAATCGAATTTCCGATAAAGCACCAACTCCTCCCGCACGATCCGGAAGGCACTTGTGCATTGGTCGGTGCATCTTCCTCCGTGAGCGCATTCCACCGTTTCTTCGAGTATCGAATCGTCGACATCTTTAATATGATCCGGCAAGTCGGAGGTTTTTTTAGTAATCCGATAATTTTTCTCCTCCGGGTCTTTCCATCGGTATCCGCGCTCGAGCACTTCCTCTTTCGACAAAGGAAAGTATTCCTGGGCGATCGTCTCGTTATAGGCAAAAGAAGACATTTCCGGCGGAAAGAATTCGCCGTATTGATATATCCTCCCTCTTGCATCCGCGTAGGGCATATCGTTCATATGCTTTTTGATTTTAGGGATGAGCGCTTCATACTCTTCTTTCGAGTATTGTTTGTTCAAGATGCAGTATTGCTTATCCCGCATGCTTGCGCAGCCGAACAGATGCGAGCTCGTCGTGCAGTAATCCGTATATTGGATATCCCGCAAGTCACGTATGCCGTTACTTGAAAACATCAGCCCGGAACTATTCATTCCTCCTCCGCCCGCGAAATCGTATATCAGCTCCGAATTGCCTATATTATTGGCGTCGTAAACGCCTTTCGTGCCGAAAGACCGGAATACGTACCGCGTATCTTCCATATCGTACACATCGAACGAATCCTTAACGTTCTTCGAATTCACGATATTGTCCCCCGTCGCATCGACCGACTTCAAAACCACCGCATACCTTCGGGGAGTTTTTTCCATCATCGAAGCGAACTCTTTTTTTAAAGCATCGACGGCGGAAAAGCTTCCCGTATCGAATTTCTTTATTTCTTTCGCATATTCCTCCTTCGCGTACTGCTTGTTCCGTATCACGTACTCCTTATTCCGCAAGCCGGTGGAAAGGAAACAATTGCGGCAATTGGCGCAATCGTACAAGAACGAAGAATCCATGCAATTTTGCGATGACACAAGGAACTTCGAGTTGTAGTTCTTCGTGCCGTCAACGATCCCATAGCATCGGTTCACGTCCACAATATTCAAGCAATCGAAAACATCGGTCGAATGATCGATGTTCTTGGCATAATAGACATTCTCGGAATTTTTAGTCGAAGAATAAGAGAGATATAGGTTTTTGCTTTCCCCGACAATGTTCGAATACTTCGCATTTTCAACATTTCGATGAAAAATACTCGCCTTGGGGACTTTAAAGAAAAGGTCTTTCCACTGTTCGAAAAACGGGCGCGAGAAATCGTAATCGCGAGCATAAGACAGCTGGTCCCATTTGTCGGAATACCAACAGTTCGCGCAGTAGACCGGGAAGGGCGCGGTATCCGGGTACATCGAAATGCCCGGCTCGCCGCAAAGTTCGCATATGAAATGATAGAGCGTCCGCTCGTTTCTGAACTGCAATCTTCGCACCATCCGGCATTCGGGACACCATGTCGGCGGCGGAACCTTGATTTTGTCATAAAACGCAAAATCCTCCGGTTCAATCGTAAATTCTCGGCTACAATTCTGACAGGTTTTCTTCTCAGGATTCACACTTTTATTTTACATCAAATTATAGGCGAGCGGGGCGCTTTCAGTGCCCCGGAGGGGATCAGCCTCAACGCCCCAGGAAAATCTTCCTTATCTTAAGATGCCAAATCGAAGTAAAAAGCATGGTGTTCATGACGACAAGGTAAACGGCGAATCCGTACGACGGAAAAGTCCAAACTTTTATCGCGGCAAATGCCGTGAGGGCGCTTATGAGCCCCGCAAAAAATACGAAGCCGGTTTCCGTTTCCGGATGCTGCCAGCCCTTCACGAGCGTCGGGACAGCGGCGAGCGCATCGCTTATGATCGCAAACACGACGGCGACGGTCGGCTCTTTGGTAATCGCCCATAGAATGAGGGCCAAAGCCGAAGCCGCACCGCAAAGATAATCGAACAGTTCCAATCTCCAATATGCCTTTTTATTTAAAAAAGAAGAGATAAAGATCAAGAGGGGCATAAAACCGGACATGAAGACCGGCACGACAGCCCATGTCACATGGGCGGAGAGTGCCGCGGCTGTCGCGATAAGCGGGGCAATAGACCACATGCCCCAACTAACTTTGTTTGGCTGATTTTCCCCCTTCAGGGCTTGGACGAGATAAGGAAGTGATCCGAAAAAATTAAATAAAGCTCCTACAAGAACGAGATACTGCAGCATATCAGGGGCAGGTAGCGACAGTCGTCGTCAAAGTCCCCGAAGCGTTCACTCCAACAAGAAAACAAGTTCCGCCCGAGGACTTGAGGATTAATCCCTGCGCCGCAGTTGAAAAGCCGACATTGCCGTTCGCTTTCAGGGCCGTCGCGCCCGAAACACCCGAACCGGAATTTACTTGGCCCGAAACATTCAGGTTGCCGCCGAAGTAGCCGTTCCCCCAGGGATTCGCCGCGCTCCCCAGATCGAGCGACGTGGAACTCGCCGGATAGAGCGACGAGTCAAATGTCGCAGCAGAAATCCTTGCTGCGGCGATCTGGAGCGACTGGCTGAATTGACTTGCGGGACTCGGATTATTATAAGCAAGGGACATATTGACCTGGACGATCGAAGCGCCGCCCGGACTTTCGTACTTCGTTGCGGAAAAATTCGTCACATTGACGTTCGAATTCGTCAAAGCAACGGGAGAAGAGCTCCCTTGCTCCAAATACACAACCGTACCGCTTGCGTAAATGAGCGTGGGGTCGGCGGATGACGATGACATCCGAAGGTCGATGGTCGAAGTTGTAACGCCGTCCGTCATATCAACCAAACTGGAGTTTTGAACCATTTGCTTTACCACGCTCGAGATGAAACTGATTTGGTGGTTCACTTCATTGGAAGCGGTTTGTTGAACTTGGATCCTTGTGAATGTCGTGAGTATCGCGACCAGAAAAATGGAAATCACGGCGAAAATCGCGATGTAGATCAAAAGCTCAACAAGAGAGAAACCGTTCTTTTGCCCGTATTGCCTCATGGCTTTGTTTAATAATAACACAACTGGCCCCCGAGCGCCGCTGGTGCTCGGGGGCTCTTCTTTAAACCCTATCCCCTACTTGTAGTAGATCCGATCCAAAACTCTGAAATCCACGTAGGTCGTCTTTGCAAAATTCATCCGCTCGGTGAGCGTCGTCAAAAGGTAGCCGAGATTGTCGGGAGCGAAATCAAAACTGAAATAAAAAACCGGCCCTTCGAGCGGCACCACCTGCCATTCCCGGAGCGAAAAGTCGTTGAAATCGACCTCCTTGATCGCGACATGAGCCGCGGAAAACCCTTGAATGACGGACATGAAATTCTTGAACCAACTGGCCTGCGGCAGGATGGTTTCTCCAAGTATCAAATTTCTTCCCGTCATATCGTTGACCTTCAAAATAAGGGGGCCCTCGACATCCGGCGAAGCGGAAAAGATGATGCCGTTGTCGTCGAACGTAAAACAAGTAGTCGTCGTCGCTTCGCAAATCACGCCGAACGGCACTCTCGGGACAGCATCGATGGAAACGGTTTTTTTCAGGAGATTTGAATCCACCGTAACGCTCCGAAGTTCCGGCAAGGAGCTCAAGGACGACGGCTTCGCCCCCAATCCCCAAAAAAGAATGTTGCCGGGGCCGATCACGGCTCGCAATCTGCTTTCGAGCATTTCGTTCCGCAATGCAGCCACGATCGCCGCGTTGGGGACGGCCGTTGGATTAGAAACCGAAATAGAGGAAACTTCGAGGCCCTGCCACGAAATGGCGAGCTTCGCCGCAAAGATCAAGATCAAAAACGCCACCGTAGAAAGACCGATGAGCAAATAAAACTTGAACCGTTTTTTCTTGGCTTTCCGCTCCCCCGTTACGCGGTATTTTTCCAAAGCATCCTTCATATCCGCAATAAGATTTCTCTTATTCTAACACTCTTATCGGCAAGGAGTAAGAACTGCTGCCCGTCAAGATCCCCGTTGCAACCGTAATCATATAGTCGCCGGGTTTTTTCCAACTGTGCGAAACGACCGTGATGCTCGACGTACCGCTCGCCGTTCCGTCTTCGAGCGTTCCATCCCCCCATTTCACTTCATATGCTCCGTTTGCGACGAGAGAAATCGAGACCGAAGAATTCACATGCGTCAAAAGAGATACGGGGGGCGGCGGAACGGAAAATGAACCCGGCGTCGAAGAAGAAACGGGTATCACTTGATTATTGAAAAAAGACGGCGCAGTTGAGGAGGATGCCGAAGTCGATGAAGCAGGAGCTAAACTATTCCCCGCCGAGGATATTTGATTCCCCAAGTATTTCATGATATCGGCTGCATTCTTCGCAATAAGGCTCTCGGCTCCCGCAATGATCGAATTTTTCGCGTTGGCAAGAGTGGTCGAAGCGTTTTGGCGCACCGCATTGGCAGCTTTTGAAACTCCTCCCGCAAGATACCATTCGGTGTATCCAAGATAACAAACGTAAAGCGCCCCGGCGAGAATGACAACCCCCAGAACGAATTTAAGGAATTTCTTCATGTGAACTATTCTATTTTATCTTTCCCGAGATAATCGCGCAGAACTTTCGGAACCTCCACTCCCCCGTCCTCGGTTTGGTAGTTCTCGATGATGGCGATCAAGATCCTCCCGATGGCGAACCCGGTCGCGTTCAAGGCGTACAAAAATTCTTTTTTCCCGTCCTTCGTTTTATATTTCGCATTGATGCCGCGCGTTTGGAAATCGGTGGTATTGGAGCAGGAATGGGTTTCGCGGTATTCGCCCGCTTCGCCTTGGCCCGGCATCCACGTTTCGACATCAAATTGCCTGGCATCGGTCCACCCCATGTCTCCCGTGCAAATCTCCACAACCCGATACGGAAGTTCCAAAGCACTGACCAGTTTTTCCTGCATGCTCAAGAGGAATTTGTGTTCGCGTTCCGAATTCTCCGGATCCACGAAAGAGTACATCTCAACTTTGTCGAATTGATGGACCCGCAAGATCCCTTTCGTATCTTTGCCGTACGATCCCGCTTCGCGCCGGAAGCACGTTGAAAACCCGACGAACCGCTTGGGCAGCGAAGAGGCCTCGAAAACCTCCCCCCTCCCCAAAGGCCCGATGGTGTGCTCGGCGCTGCCGACCAAATATAATTCATCTTTCGGAAGATAATACTTGTCTTCTTTTTGATCCGCCGCAAGGCGCCCCATTTCCCGATAGACCGTGGGCGTTATCATGACGGGCGGAACAACCGGCGTGAATCTCTCTTTGACAAGCGTATCAAAGGCCAGCCTTACGAGCGCGAATTCGAGAAGTGCAGCATCTCCCATCAAATAGCCGAACCGCGAGCCGGCTATTTCCGTCGCTTTTTTGACGTTCACGATCCCCAATTTTTCAGCGATCGTAAGATAATCTTTCGGCTTGAACTTGAAATTCTTCTTCTTGCCGACCTCGCGGAGAATTTTGTTTTCCGATTCATCTTTGCCGAGCGGAACATCGTCGAACGGCAAGTTCGGCAGCTTGTTCAAAATATCATCTCGTTTGGAAGACAAGACATCGCGTTCGGCTTCGATATCGGTGATCCGCTGTTTCAAAAGCTGAGCCTTGCTTAAAAGGTCCTGGCTTTGATTTTGGCCCATTTCGCGGCTGATGGCGTTCTGCTCCGCGGCGAGATCGTCCAAAGCCTTTGTCTTCACCCTCCATTCTTCGTCGAGACGCAAAAACTTGTCGACGAGCTTCGGGTCGACTTTCTTTTTCGCGACTCCCGCCTTCACCTTCTCGGGATTTTCCCGTATGAGTTTTACATCAAGCATATTTTTTAAAATCCTAAATTCAAAATCTTAAATCCTAAATAAACTCCAAACTTTTAAAATTCGAAATTCTAAACGCGCGTTTTGGTCATTATGATTTTTGATTTTGGTCATTGTTTAGAGTTTAACACTTAGGATTTAGAATTTCGTCTCATCAGCGGGAAATAGACGGTTTCCCGGATCGACATATCCATAAGAATAGAAAAGAAGCGCTCCGACATGCCAAATCCGGCTGCCGGCGGCATCCCGTATTCCAAGGCTTCCACAAAATCTTCGTTCATCATTTGGGCTTCTTTATCCCCTCCTTCCCGGAGAGCCGCTTGTTCTTCGAACCGCTTTTTTTGATCGATCGGATCGTTGAGTTCTGAAAACCCCTTGCCGAGCTCGGTTCCTCCGGCCATGATCTGAAACCGTTCAACTCGACGGGGATCATCGGGGATCCGCTTCGCGAGCGGCTCTATTTCGACCGGCGGATTCACTAAAAAGCACGGCTGAACGAGATGCGGCCGCACCGTTTTTTTATAGATCATATCGATGAGCCTTCCCTTGCCGTCGCCCGGCCCAAAGTCAATCTTTTGTTTCTTCGCTTCGCGCTTCAAATCTTCCTGGGAAGCTTTTGCAAGGTCTATACCCGCATACTTCTTGAAAAGATCGAAATATTCCACTTTCTTCAACGGCTTGCTCCAATCGATGATCTCGTCCCCTTTCTTCGACTTCATCGAGCCGCAAACATTCCTCACGATCTTTTTATACAGCTTTTCCGTGAGCTTCATCATGTCGTTGTAATCGGCATACGCCCAATACACTTCCATTTGCGTATAATCCTGCAAATGTTCCCGGTCAATGCCTTCGTTCCTGAAAATGCGGCCGATCTCGAATACTTTTTCGAACCCGCCGACGAGCATTTTTTTCAAAGGCAGCTCAAGCGAGATCCTCAAATAAAAATCTTCGTCGAGGGCATTGTGATGCGTAACGAACGGTTCCGCTTCAGCGCCGCCGGGCACGGCCTCAAGAACGGGGTTCTCAACCTCCAAGAACCCTTCATCCATCAGAAAGTCTCGAACGGTCCTCCAAAACGAATTCTTTTTCCTGAAAAGCTCACGGACATGCGGGTTCACGATCGAATCGAGATACCGCTTACGGAGCTTTGTTTCAACGTCCTCCAAGCCGAACCACTCCTTTGGGATCGGCCGCAAGCTCTTTGCGACGATAAGGGCGTCTTTTGCAAGAACGCTTTTTTCCCCTTTCTTCGTCTTGAAGAGGGTCCCCGAAACGGACAAAAAATCCCCCGCATCGAGCGAAGCTTTGACGGCGGAAAAATTCTTCGTTTCCCGTTTGTTCAAGACCACCTGTATTCGGCCTGATTCATCCTGCACATCGACGAAAAGGATGTTCCCTTGATCGCGGATGCTCGTTACCCTTCCATCCAAAGAAATTTTCTTCTTCGTTTTTTCGAGTTTCGAAAAATTTTCGGCCAAAAATTTTGCGCCGTCGCTTTTTTTCACGCGCGGCGGATATGGATCGCCGAATGCTCTCCATTTTTCGAGTTTTTGTTTTCGCTCTCCGATGATATCCTCGAGCATCTGTTTTGCCTTACTTGATCTTCAAGATGATGTACTTCATCTCTCCCTTGGGGGCGCTTATAGCAACGAGATCGCCCACCCTTTTCCCCAAAAGGGCCCTCCCCAGAGGAGAAGCATTGGAAATCAACCCTTTCGCCGGATCGGCCTCATTGGAGCCGACCAGCGTGTATGACACTGTTTCCGTACCGTTTTTCTTCAAGTCGACGTTGGATCCAACCTTCACCGTTTCCCCACCGCCCGCTTTGTCGATGAGCGATGAATTTTCCAAGAGATCTTCCAAATCCGCTATCCTTTTTTCGAGAAGACCTTGCTCCTCCCGGACGGCTTGATATTCGGCATTTTCCGAGAGATCGCCGAGCTCTTTTGCGTGGCGAAGCCTCTCTCCGACCGATTGCCGGCCTCCGAGCCTCAATTCATCGAGCTCTTTCTTCAACTCCTCGTACCTTTCTTTCGTTAGATAGTTTTTAGCCATTTTTCTATTGATTTGACTGGTTTTTTAGACGATTTTCATAATACCACAGAAAAACGTCGCGCGCCACCGGTACGACGTTCAAGCTCCCTTCTTTTGCGTTTTCAACCAAAATCACGATGGCGATTTGGGGATTTTGGGCGGGAGCATACCCCACGAAGAAAGCATTCGTTTCTGCATTGTTCTTAACCTGAGCCGAACCTGTTTTCGCCGCGACCTGGATCGGCAGATCGTGGAGCATATAAGCGGTGCCGTACGGCTTTGAAACGCCATCTTCCATTCCCTTTTGCACAAGCGGCAAATATTTTCCGATCTCGGAACTCAAATCGCTCAGGATCTCCGGCGTATTCTCGACGATGACGTTGCCGTTTTGATCCACGATATTTTTCATGATCTCCGGCTTATAGAGCTTTCCGCCGTTCGCAACCGCGCTGATGTAATTCAAAAGCTCGATCGGCGTCATGGTAAGAGCTCCTTGGCCGATCGAAACATTGAAGGTATCCCCGAGCGTCCATGCCATATGCTGGGTCCTTTGTTTCCATGCGGGATCGGGTAAAAAGCCGCTCCCTTCGCCCGGCATATCGATCCCTGTCGGCTTATCGAGGAGGAACTTTTGCCACCATTTTTTGAGGCGCGTGATGCCGAGCCCCTGCTGATCCCCGAAGCCGCCACCCACTTCATAAAAGTAGACGTCGCTCGATCGCGCAAGGGCCGAATACATATCGACCCATCCTTGATATTGCCAGTCCAAGAATTTCGTGGGATGCGAAGGATTGTATGGATTCGGAACGTAAAGGTAGCCGGGCGAAAAGATCTCGTGATTCGGGTCCAAAATCCCTTCGGTCAAAGCCGCCGTCGCAACAAGGGGCTTGATCGTCGATCCAGGACTGTAGAGGCCCGACACGGCACGGTCGAAAAGCGGCTGATAGGGGGCGTTCAAATAACTCGCAATGGCGTTGGGATCGTATCCCGGAATATTGAAAAGGGCCAAGATATGACCATTTTGCGGATTCATGGCGATACCGGCGCCGATATTCCTCCCGAGGGCATTGATATCGCTTTGAAGGCTGTCGTAAAAATAGCTCTGCAAACCGGAATCGATGTATGTGTTCACCGTATCGCCTTGCACGGGATTCCGCACCACATTCTCGCCCTGGATCTTGCCGGCTGCATTCGTCAGGAAAACTTCCTTGCCGTCTATTCCCCGCAAGTATTTGTCGTAATACTCCTCGAGGCCGGCTCTGCCGACCAGATCGTTCGGCGTCAAATCCGGATTGCCCTTCAAGTCTTCCGCCGTGGCAAGCGAAGAATAACCGATGAGGTGGGAAAACTTCAGGGGCGTCGTGTCGATCATCTTGAACGACGGCAAGATCTCGATCCCGGGCAAATTTTGGCTTGAGAGGCTTATGAGCTCGTTGTGATCGATGTCGCCCTTCAAAAGGATCTTGTCTGCCGGATTGGAACTTGCACTCGCAAGTTCCGCCGTCGTCGAGGCCTTGTTCAAGCCGAGCGTCGCGATCGTCGAATCCAAAACGCTGTTCCTTGCCGCCTCGTCCTTCGGCAGATCGACAGGAGAAACGAAAACGTTGAACGAAGGGATGTTCTCAACGAGCGGATTCCCAAACGTGTCGTTCACGATGCCGCGCGGAGCGACCTCCACGCTCAAGTTCGAAATGTTATCGGTCGCTTTTCCGGCATAAAAACCGTTCCTTGAGACGCCGAGATAAAACGAACGCACGAGAATAACAGCAAGGACCGCAGCTGCAATGAAAAAGAAATACCGAAAGGCCCGATCCGAAAGGGGCACTTCGATGAAATCTTCCTCCGAATATTCATCGGTCAAAACGTCGCTCAAGTTCAACTTATCGGAGCTCATAGGGTTGCGATTATTTTTTGCGCGATCGGCCACATGATCAAGGAAAGAACGATACCGTAGACCGCCTCGAGAAGAACGAATGGAACGATGAAGGGCGATCTCATAAGAACGGCCGAAACACCATAAAAGATGAACACGGCCGCAATTTGGACGATCAAGAAATCCAGAAACCAGTTGGCGGTCAAAAACCTCGAGGCGTAAAAGCAAATAAAAAGAACGGCATCAAAAATGACGATCTCGGGAAGCCAAAATCTCCCCACAAAAAACATGGCGCAAGAAAAGACGACAAGGAGGAAGAGGAAACTCCGGGGTCCGATCCTCTTTTTCTGCGGAAAGCTCGAAAGCCATGCGAAGAAAAGCAGCGGAAGATCGGGATTCACGCCGTCGATCGCAAGCACTCGCGACACGAATACAAAAGCGATCACGACGGACGCCGCCAAAAATGACGAAAGTACATAAATTTCTTTCATTTGAAATTCGCGACGATAAAGACGCGCCGCAAGGACGACAGGTCGAAAAGCGTTTTTATTTTCGCACTTTGCCACAAGTTATTATTGATGCTTTGCACGGAATCAACGGATCCGATAAGGAGTCCCAAGGGGAAACCGGCATCGGCGTTCGTAACGGCCATTCCGGCGCTTGTCGTTGCATTCTTCGGTATGAAATCGACATTGGGCGACGGTCCGCCGTCCAAAAGGCCGTTTACTTTTGCATCCCCCACGAAAACGGAGCTTTTCCACGACGGATCGAAAAATGTTTGCACTTCCGACGTATGAACCGACACGGACATGATCTTCCCCAAAAGGACGTTATTTCCGGCAAGAACAGGCATGCCGACGGCAAGACCCTCGTCCGACCCGGCATTTACGATAAGGAGCGAATAGTTATTGAATGGGTAGCTTGAAAATACGTCTGCAGCGATAACGCGATATCCATCCATCGTGCTCGTCGAAAGAGCGGTCGAATTTTTCGAAGACAAGCTTTCCGCCGCCATTTTGAAATCCAAAAGACTTTGATAGCTCAAACTCGTGTCAGCCGTCCCCGCAAAGGCCATTCTCAGATTTTGAAAAAACAAAAAGACGCTTTGTTTGAATAGAAAGAAAAGGAGCGCCAGAACGAGAACGGCGACACCCAAGACCGACACTTTTACTGCTCTCATACTTTAATGGGCGAAGGCGTTGAAAAGCTTTCCAGTACGCCGTCGTAAAAACTCATGTTCTCGGCTATGATCCCGACTCCCCGGATGACGCAGAGGAGCGGTTCGTCAACCAAATGAACTTTCACGCCGATCTCCTTTTCAAAAAGAGGCGCTACACCGCGCAGAAGGCTCCCGCCGCCGCAAAGATAAATGCCATTCTTATAAATATCTCCAGTAAGCTCCGGCGGCGTAATGTCGATAAGCTCCTTCAAGCTGTCGACCATCACTTTCAAAGATTTCAAAAGCCAATACCGGGCTTGCGTATCGCGAACGCTTGTTTCCCGGGGAAGGCCGGAAACTGCGTCGCGCCCTCGGATCACAATATCCAGTTTTTCCAACTGCGGAATGGCGGACCCGACGGCTATCTTTATTTCTTCGGCCGTCGGCTCTCCGATATAAAGTTTCATTTCATCCTTCACCCCCCGGATGATCTCTTGATTGAAGTGATCGCCCGCGATCTTCAAACGCCGGGAGACGACGATGCCGTTCATGGAAATAATGGCCATATCGGTCGTGCCGGCGCCGATGTCAACAACCAAATGCGCCGTCGGGCGCACGATATCGAGGCCGCTCCCCAATGCTGCTGCAATCGGTTCCTCGACGAGATATACTTTGCTGACGCCGATTTCCTTGAAGAGATCTTCGACCGATTTTCGCTCCACTTCGGTCAAGTTCGTCGGTACGGAAACGATCGTTTCCGTGAACCACGACCATGGCAACGTTTTCGTTTTGAAAAAACGCTGGATCATTTCTTTCGCCATGTCGAAATCGGCAATGACGCCGTTCGTGATCGGCCGCAAGGCCGTCACATGGGACGGCGTCCGCGAAAGCATCCGCTTGGCCTCGAGGCCAACGGCAACCACCCGATTCGTCCGGTTGTTGAACGCGACGATCGACGGCTCGTTCAAAACGATCCCCACTCCCTTCAAATACACTTGCGTCGTGTCGGTCCCGAGATCAACGCCGACTATTTTTTTTAAAATCATACGTTTTACTTTTTGATGTGTTGCACGAGATCTTTGATTTTCATGAGGCTCGATTCTTCCGCGTTTCTTTTTTTTACCTCCACCTTGTCCTGGATCATGGTCTTTTCGCTCACGACAACCCGCAAAGGAATTCCTATTAAGTCAGCGTCGTAAAATTTCTCTCCTGCTGAAACCTTCGTCCGGTCGTCGAAGAGCGTTTCAATACCCGCTTTTTCGAGTTCATTATATACCCCGTCCGCGAATTTCTGAAGCTCTTCGTTCGGTTCTCCGAGCAGGAGCAGGTGGACATTGAACGGCGCAACCGCTTCGGGCCACACGATGCCTTTCTTGTCGTGATGGACCTCGACGACGGTCCCCATAAGGCGCTCCACGCCGATGCCATACGACCCCATAACGACGGGTTTCAGATTACCCTCTTTGTCCTTAAAATTCAAATTCGCCGCTTCGGAGTATTTCGTCCCCAGCTTGAAAATGTTCCCCACCTCGACGGTCTTCACTTTTTCAAGGACTCCCGCCGTGCACGAGGGGCACCGTTCGCCTTTTTTGAAGTCAGCGATCTCTTTATTCCGCGCGAAACCGCACAGGCGGCAAAGATACGTTTCGTCCTCGCCTGCCGGCGTTTCTACCATGAATTCGTGCGAATAGCTCTTGGAAAAATCGCCGCCCGATGCTTCCGTCACGTACGCCTTGAGGCCGCACCGCTCGAAAACGTTCACATACGCCTTTTTGCTTTCCTCATAAAAATCGTTGAGCGACGCTTCGTCCGCATGAAAGCTGTACATATCCTTCATGGTGAACTCGCGTCCCCGAAGGATCCCCGACTTCGCCCGGGGCTCGTCGCGAAACTTCGCTTGGATTTGATACACGTACTTCGGAAGATCGGCGTACGAATCGATGATCCCTTGTGCAAGGAGCGCCACGATCTCTTCGTGCGTCACGCCGAGGCCGACGTCGCGGCCCGAGTGATCCTGGAATTGGTACATGATCTTTTGGAGACCTTCCCACCGGCCGCTTGCTTCCCACGCGGATTTCGGCTGCAAAGAAGGCATCAAAAGTTCCGCGGCGCCGAGTGCATTCATTTCTTCGCGGATGATCTCCATGATCTTCTCGCGCACGCGGAAACCGAGGGGCAGGTACGAATAGACTCCCGCCATGAGCTTATGGACGAAATTCGCCCGGATCAAAAGTTGTGCGTTCACCGCCACCTCATCTTTCGGCGGAGTTTTTTGCGTTTTAAAGAGTAGCTCGGATTGCTTCATTCCAAGTATCTTACCAAAGAATCTTCGCTCAAGCAAAGACACGGATTTCTCGTTTCCCTTCTCAAGCACGCTATCAAATTTCCCACCGAGGAATTTGTGCTCGCTCTCGGAGGTTCAAAAGCTTGGCACCCGAAGGGTTTTTGAACCGAGAGCGCAGGATGGCTTTTGCCGCTGGAGCAAAAGGACATCCGGTTCCGAGAGGGCACGTTCCCTTGTGGCACCATGGCCGCTCGTCCTCCGAGACGGTCTGATCCGGGAAATGAGAAATCTGCCCTTAAACCTTCCGCGGCGGGGTTTTCTTCTTCGGTCCTTCTTTTAAAGTTGATTCCAAAATAATGTCGAGGAATTTCGGGAACGGAATGCCGTACGCTTCGGCTTCCTGCGGCACCAAACTCTGATCCGTGAGGCCCGGAATCGTGTTGATCTCGAGAACGTAGATCTTTTTGTCTTTTCCGATGATCATGTCTGTCCTCGAAAAATGCCGCGCTCCGATGAGCTTATGGGCGACGAGCGCGATCCGCCGCACTTCTTTCAAGTACGGCGCAGGGATCCTCGCCGGCGTTATTTCTTCATGCGATTCGGCTTCGTACTTGGCCGTGTAGTCAAAAAATCTGCGCCTCACTGGAATGATCTCCGTGGGAACTAAAGGGAAGGCGCTTTCGGGATAGCCGTAATCCATGACGCCGCACGTCACTTCTTTCCCTTCGATGAACTCTTGGACGATCACGTCCTTGAACTCCTGGAAAACAAAGTCGAGCGACGTCAAAAGCTCCGTTTTATCGTCCGCGATTTTCACGCCAACGGACGATCCCGATGAATTCGGCTTCAAAACCCACGGTTTTTTCAAATGGTGAGAAATCTTCTCCAAAACGTCATCTTTGTCGCGAAGCCAATGGCTTTTCGAAAAAAAGAGCGTTGGAGGCACCTCGAGGCCGGCGATCTTGAACATCCGGAGCGATAAGAACTTGTTCATGCCAAGAGCGGAAACCGAAGAATTCGACCCGGTGTACGGCATGCCGACCTCCTCCAATATCCGCTGGACCGTTCCGTCTTCGCCGTACGTGCCATGCATCGCAACGAACGCCGCATCGTAGAGTTCCGGGAGGTGCTCGGGGAGAACCGGCCATTTCCCCTCCCTGCTGATTAAAATCTCCCCGCCTTCGTATTTTTCCTTCGGCAAATGTTCGAGAACCTTCCTTCCGCTTTGGAGTGAAACGTCATGTTCGTGCGACGGCCCACCTATGAGAACTGCGATCTTCTTTTTTGCCATTATTGTCTCAATTTACAAGCCCATGCCGTGGCGCAGTAAATTGAGCCACAACAGTGAGCACCCGCCTAAATTCTCCCTCGGCAGCAAGGGACGACTTATTCTCGTTGATTCGTTCGTTTTTCATAATTGTTGCTTGATCCTTGGAAATTTTGGCGGGTAAGTTTGGTAGATGCATTTCCATCGCCCCCCGGCTCGGAAATGCATACCAAGCCCTTAGTGAATGACCAAATTTTTGACGTCGTTGAACGTGACAAAAACCATAAGGAGGATGAGGAGGGCGAATCCCGCGCCGTTCACCGCGAGCTGCACCCTCGCGGAGATTTTCCTTTTCCTTATTTTTTCAATGACGAATATCAAAAATCTTCCGCCATCGAGCGCCGGGAACGGGATCAAATTCAGCACGGCCAAATTCACTGAAATGAGCGCCAAGAGCTGAATCAAGTAAGCAATGCCAATTGACGTCGCATTCGAAGCAAGGACGACGATGCCGACTGGCCCTGCAACTTCGTTCACAACCGAAGGATTGACGAAAATTCCCGAAATGAGCGTCCACAGCCCTCCGAAAATGAGGAGTGAGAAATTCCAAACTTCGACGGCAGCGTCAGAAAGGCTTTGGAAAAATGGCTCCGGGGGCATGCCGATCTCCGACAAGCCGACGCCGATGGCCCCCTGCCCCGGCGGCGGATTCAGTCTTTTGTCGAGCGATAGCTGCATCGTCGATCCGTTCCGGAGAATGGTAAGCCGGACTGCGGGGTCACTCGCATCCTTCACGGCGGATGCGAACTCCGCATCGCTTATCGGATCAGTGAATATCCTTCCGCCGACTTCGGCGCTTTTGATCACATCTCCCGTTTTAAGCCCCGCCTGCATTGCCGGCGAGTTGTTTTCGACGCTCGTGATCATGAGGTGTGGAGCGGTGCCGACCATCAGAACGATCGCGAGCATCACCCAGCCGATCAAAAAATTCATCACGATCCCCGCAAGGACCACGACCGATTTTTGCCAAAACGATTTATTGAGGAACGCTTCCGGGTCGCCGTTTTCCTCGCCGTCTTCGCCGTAAATTTTCACGAAGCCGCCGAAGGGCAGCGCGTTCACGCTGTAAACGGTCTCTCCTTTCTTTTTGCCGAACAGCCGCGGCGGGAATCCGATGCCGAATTCTTCGACTTTCATTTTCAAGGATTTCGCCGCCGAAAAATGGCCGAATTCATGTCCGAGGATCAAAAGCGCCAAACCGAGAATCACCAATACAATATCCATACGATAAATTCATTATAACTTGCGGTTTGCTTTTTAGAAACACGCTATCAAATTTCCCGCCGAGGAATTTGCGCTCGCTCTCGGACTCGCTCGCCACAAGGGAACGTACCCCCGAGGAAGCTCTCGGGGGTTCAAAAGCTTGGCACCCGAAGGGTTTTTGAACCGAGAGCGCAGGATGGCTTTTGCCGCTGGAGCAAAAGGACATCCGGTTCCGAGAGGGCACGTTCCCTTGTGGCACCATGGCCGCTCGTCCTCCGAGACGGTTTCCCAAAAACAAACCGCAAGCCCCTTCTTCCTATTCCTCTATTTCCTTAATCTTATTTTCCAAAAGCTTTTCTATCTCTTCGTTGATCTTATCGATCTCCTTTTGAATGCCTTCTTTCAATTTGAATTTTTGATCCTCACTGAACTCTCCCGCGTCGAACGACGACTGAACGCCTTTATTCGCCTCATCCCGCAGATGGCGCACTTGAATCTTGTGCTCTTCCGTCATCTTCTTCACATATTTCACGAGCTCTTCGCGCCGCTCCTCACTCAATTCCGGAAGATTGATCTTGATCGAATTTCCCGAAACGTTCGCGGAAAGATGGAGTGTCGAAGCTTCGATCGCCTTTGCGATCAAAGGCACGGCATTCTGATCCCAAATCTGGATATCTATTTCCCGCGGCGGGTGGACGCCGACCGTCCCCAGCTGCTTTATGGGCAGCGTTTGGCCGTAGTAGTCGACGCGAATATCCTCGACGAGCGCAGTATTCGGGCGCGACGTCCTGATGCCGGAATACACCTTTTTAAGCGCCGTAACGACCGCTTCTCCCTCTTTTTTTATTTTTTCTATTTGTTGTTCTGCCATCAATTCACTTTTTGCAAAACCGCATCGACGGCTTTCTTTTGCAGTTTCATGTTCAAATTATACCTCTTATAGCGTTTTATGAATACTTCGCGTTCGAGAAGCCATGAAAGGAGTTTTTGGTTCTTTACAACCCCTCCGCGGTACAGCTTTACAATAGCATCTGAAAGTTCTTTCAAGAGATCTTCTTCGTCCTCTTCTTCCGCCGACGGTGCTGATTTTCCTGCCGCGACGGCAGCCGCCCTGCCGAATCTTCCGAACGAGATCGCGGCGATCTTCCTCGCTTTTTCCTTATCCAGCCGATAAAGTTTCTTCAAACCTTCTTCGATGAGCGCCGAGGGAAGCGTCGGGAAATAGATCTTTTCCACGCGCGAAAGGAGCGCATCGAAGAGATCGCGCTTGTCAGATGACACGAAAATGATGAGCGAGCTTTGCGGAGGCTCTTCCACGATCTTCAAGAGCGCCCCTTGCGCTTCCCGCGTCAAACTCGAAGCATCGTCCACGATGACCGTCCGCCGCTTCGAAACAAGCGGCCGCTGATACAAAAATTCCTGCACTCGGAGGACGTCGTCGATGCCGAGCGTTCCCCCTTCCTCGTTTCGCATAACGAGTGCATCAAGGAGAATTCCGGTATCGTCCAATGATTCGGGGTGTTCGAGAAACCTTGAAAGGAACGAAGCGAACGAAAATTTTCCCGTTTCCGGTTCGCCGTAAAAAAGGTAGGCGTGCGCGAGATCGTCGTTCTCAATGAGTTTTTTGAAGAGATCGATTTTATCGTCGTAGCCAAAGAGCATGTTCCAAATTTGAAGTTTAAAATTTTTAATTTTTAATGAATTTTAAATTGATTAAAAATTTCGAATTTCAAATTAAAAATTAACGTTTATTGAGCAGCGTCCGCTTATAGACGTCCAAATGGCTCAAAACCATGGCAGTTCCCTTTGCAACGCAAAGGATCGGATCTTCCGCGACGTATGCGGAAACGCCGAGTGACCGCTTAAAGAATTCTTCAAGATCGCGGAGCTGCGAGCTGCCGCCCGAAAGAATGATTCCTTTTTCCATGATGTCGGCCGTAAGCTCCGGCGGCGTCACGTTGAAGACCGATTGAACTGCATTCATGATCTCCACGAGATGCTGGTTGATGGCTTCCGCAACCTCGTTCGAGTTGATGAGGAGATCCTTCGGGAGGCCCGACCCCAAGTCGCGCCCCCTGATCTTCATTTCCGTTTTGTTCCTGCCCGGGAGCGCCGTGCCGATCGTGATTTTGATGTTCTCCGCGGTCGTTTCCCCGATCGCGAGATTGTATTTCTTTTTGATGTAATCGCTGATGGATTGGTCGAATTTATTGCCCGCGACGCGCAAGCTGTACCACGTAACGATGCCGCCCAAGGATATGACGGCAACCTCCGTCGTTCCGCCGCCGATGTTCACGATCATGTTCCCCTCCGCTGAATGGATCGGAATGCCGGCACCGAGGGCCGCGAGGATCGGCTCCTTTACCGGGTACGTGTCCCGGGCGCCTGCTTCCTTCGCCGCGTTGATGACCGCGCGGTACTCGGTCGACGTGATCCCCGCGGGAACGGAAATCACGACATCGGGCTTCCAAATATTGAACGGTCCGACGCTCTTCGAAATGAAATACCTCAGCATCGATTCGGTGATATAGTATTCCGCGATCACGCCATCCTTCAGAGGCCGATAGGTGACGATGTCATCCGGCGTCCGGCCTACCATTTCCTTCGCTTCGGCGCCGACGGCAAGGACCGTATTGTCCGGCTTGCTCAAAGCCACGACCGTCGGTTCGTTGATGGCGATCCCCTTTTTGGGGAGAAAGACAAGCGTATTCGTCGTCCCCAAGTCAACTCCTATTTTTCTGGTGAACATGTTTTGTAAAATATTAAATCCTAATATCTAAATCCTAAATAATATCGAAATCCGAATGTTCAAAACAATAAACGCGACGTTTTGAATTTGGTATTTTGGTCATTGAATTTTGTTTAGAGTTTAGGATTTGGTGCTTAGGATTTTCTTTCGATACTTGCTCCCAAACTCCTGAATCGTTCGTCAATCCGTTCGTATCCTCTGTCTATTTCCGAAATGCCCCGAATGGTCGATTCTCCTTCCGCAACCAGTGCTGCTATCAAGTGGGCGATACCGGCTCGGATGTCGGGCACGGTGATTTCCCTTCCGTGGAGCTTTGTTGGACCTTCGATGATGGCGCTGTGCGGGCTTAAATTATCCTTGAATCGACAGGGCAAGTCGCCCAGGCATTCATTCACTACTTTAATATTTGCCCCCATTAAATTCAAGTCTTTCGTATATCCGAACCGATCTTCGTACACCGTTTCGTGGACGACCGACGCGCCTTCACTTTGCGTTAAAAGGACGGTAAACGGCTGCTGCCAATCGGTCATGAA
>JAMCYI010000011.1 GCA_023474215.1 Patescibacteria group bacterium | reverse complement strand
TGAGCGATGCGCCGGATGTCGATGCGGACCGAAGCATAAAATTTCAAGGCTAATCCGCCGGGTGTCGTTTCGGGATTTCCGAACATGATGCCGATTTTCATCCTGGTTTGATTGATGAAAACGACAATCGTCCCGGATCGCGCGGCAACGGCGGTTATTTTGCGGAGGGCTTGGGACATCAAGCGTGCTTGAAGGCCGATTTGCTGCTGGCCCATTTCCCCTTCTATTTCCGCACGAGGCGTAAGGGCCGCGACCGAATCGATGACGACGATGTTGATGATCCCCGATCGAACCAAGCTTTCCATGATGTTCAGGGCTTCTTCGCCGCTATCCGGCTGAGAGATGATTAAATCTTTTACTTTCACGCCGATGTGAGCCGCATATTCGGGGTCGAGGGCATGTTCGGCGTCGATGTAGGCCGCCTTTCCCCCTTTCTTTTGAGTCTCCGCCACTGCATGAAGCGCCAAGGTCGTCTTTCCCGAGCTTTCCGGTCCGAAAATTTCAACGATCCTTCCTTTGGGAAGGCCGCCGACGCCGAGCGCAATGTCAAGCGAGAACGACCCCGATGGAATGACGTCCACGTTCGTTTTTTTCATTTCGCCGAGTTTCATGACCGAGCCTTCGCCGAACCGCGATTGGAGCGATTCGAGAAGCGAATCGACGCTTTCCGTTTTTTCTTCCTTTATTTTTTTGGTCTGTGCCATATTTTTATTGATTGGTCGACGTAGCGGCTGGATGGGTCAATGTCGAAGTCGAAAATGTTTCAGATGAGCTTCCCTCGAATTGGAAATAAACCTGCTTGGTCGTCGAGTACGTCTTTCCGAGGATTTTTGCAGCCTCGAATTTGAAGGTGTTAAAGCCGGGGTTCAGGACGACGGCCTTTTGAAAATCGCCGTTTTTATCGACGGTAAGGCCCTCCCCGTTCATCGAGAGCGTATCACCATTCTTCAATATCCCCTGGATGGTAAAATTCTGATCTTTGGTCACGGTGATGTCGCCGGGCATATCGGTGAATGAGAGAAGAGGGGTTCCCACAATGCTTGGGAGCCGGAAAGCGGCGTAGATCAAGATCAAAACTACTCCTATTATAACACCCGCGATTTTCTTATTCACTTTCGGTATTGCGAAGCGGTTCGGTGGCAGAATATCTTCCGCGCCCGATTTCCTGATTTCGTCTTCCATGCTTAAATATTCCTTCCAAACCTTTTCGCCATCGAGGTTCAAGGTGCTGCTGATCTTCAAGAGATAGCCGTGGACATAGGGTGCGGCCGGAAGCTTGTCGAATTTTTCGTTGATAAGAAGGCCGATCACGTTTTCGGGAACACCGGTCGCTTGTGACAGCTTTTCAACCGAGGTCGACTTCACTTTGATCGCCTCGATGAGAATGCTCGAAAAATTTTTCCGTTCCCCCTCATTCATGGTCGTCATTCGTATAGAATACTTCTCGAGGCTTTGCGCCGTCGCCGGGGCCGATGACTCCCCGTTCTTCCATCATATCAAGGAGGCGCGCCGCGCGGGCATACCCGACTTTGAGCCGACGCTGGAGAAGCGATGCCGAAGCTTTCCGGGCCGCTTTGACCGTTTCAATGGCCTCGTCGAGAAGTTCGTCGTTATCATCGTCCCCTCCCAAGGCGTCGAAGTCGAGATTTGGTTGACCACCTTCCCCTTCTTCTTTCGAACCGCCGCCGAAATCAAGTTCTTCGCCCGACACTTCGTTGTTTTTGGCAATGAAACCCGAAACGTTCTTGATCTCTTCTTCCGAAACGAAAGCGCCTTGGACGCGGAGCGGCTTCGAAAGTTCAGCTGAAATGAACAGCGCATCGCCGTGGCCGAGCAATTTTTCTGCGCCCGGCGTGTCGAGAATCGTCCGCGAATCGATCTGGCTCGCGACTTGAAGCGCGATGCGCGAGGTGATGTTCGCCTTGATGAGGCCGGTGATGACTTCGACGGACGGCCGCTGCGTCGAAACGATGAGGTGGATGCCGGTCGCGCGCGCCATTTGTGCCAGGCGGATGATCGATCCTTCCACTTCCCTGCCGTACGAGGTCATAAGGTCGGCCAACTCATCGATCACAATCACGATATACGGCATCGATCTGCCGGAGCTGTTGTAGCTCTTAATGTCGCGGGAGCCCGCTTCGAGGAGAACCTGGTACCGCCGATCCATTTCCTGGATTGCCCACCGAAGGACGCCGATCGATTTCTTGTTTTCGGTGATGACCGGAGACAAGAGGTGTGGAATGCCATCATAGATGGAAAGCTCGACACGCTTCGGATCGATCATAAGAAGGCGGAGCGTCTCGGGCGAATTTTTAAAAAGGAGTGACAAGATGAGCGAGTGGATCATAATGGATTTTCCGCTCCCCGTCGCACCGGCAATCAAAAGGTGGGGCATCTTCGCGACGTCCTTGAAGATCGGCTCGCCGGAAACGTTCCTGCCGAGCGCGAAAGCCAAAGATCCCGCCTTCCCGAAGTCCTCGTAGAGAAGCAAGCTTCCGAGGCGCACGACGGCCGCCGATTTGTTCGGCACTTCGATGCCGACAAGCGATTTGCCGGGGATCGGCGCTTCGATCCGGATCGGGTGTGCCGCGAGCGAAAGCGCGAGATCTTGGTTTAGTGACGTGATGCGGGAAAGTTTGATGCCTTCCGCCGGCTTCAGGGTGTACCGCGTAACGGTCGGTCCCACGTTGATCTCCCCCATTTCAACGGGGATGCCGAAACTTTCGAGCGTCCGCTTGATGACATTCGCATTTGCGCGGAGATCGCCGATCGTCGGTTTGTCAACCTGCGACGCGAGGAGATTCAAGGGCGGTGCAACGTAATTTTTGAATTGTTTGACGGATGAAGTTTTGAGTTCGGGTATCTTGTCTTCGTGTGTTTTGATTTCCAATTCCTTTTCTTTCTGCTTCTTCGGTTTTTCTTCGTCGATCCTTTGAGGTTCCGGAACGGACGGCGCAGTCACGATCGTTTCTTCTGGCTCCTCCTCTTCTTCGGCTTCCTCCCGTTTCGGGAGGCGCAAAGGCTTATTTAAGATCATGAGGAATGAGATCACCATGACGGCGATCGTGATCACAATGCCGCCGGGAACGCTAAAGGGCGTTTTGATCGCTCCCGCGATGCTCCCAATAACTCCGCCGCTCCCGGGGCTTACGATATCGATAAATCCCAACGCCGAGAGAATGAAAAGTCCCGCTCCGATGAGCGAGAATCCGAGAACCTCCTGTTTGTCTTTGGAAAGGAGCGTGAAGGCGATGATGAGCGCTAAGGCCGGCAAGAGATAATACCCAACGCCGAAGAGCATTGTGAAGAAGTTGAAAATACCGTCACCCCACGGACCCGCAAGATGGAGAGCCGAAAGAAGAAAGATGACGGTGAGCGCAATGAAGGCGATGGACCAGATGCTTTGTTTTGTTTCCGGATGGAGCGGCGACTGCTTCATATACGATCCCCCGCTCCCTTCATTGTCGTCTCGATTATTTCGCTGATCTCGTTTTTTTTTCTTGGTTTCCTTCTGGGGTTTTTTCGCCATGACACCCATATTTTACTCCCTTTTGCCATCCTCTTCAATGAAAAAGCCGCCGAAATTCGAGCTCGGCGGCCGTGGTAAAATGTCGGCGGATCGTTATCCGACTTCAAGGAACAATTCCGCAGTGGAAGGACACTTCCCCTTCGGGAAAAGCCGATACAGGAGGAATTTCCCTCTGAGCGGAATTCGAGGGCTCAAAAACATCTCGGTTGCCTTTTGGTCACATTGCCAAAATTTATGGATGGCGCCGTTTTCGTCGGAGATCCTTTTCCATGTCCGGCGTACCCCCTCGATGCAATTCTTACTGAGTGCCGCCGCCGCGATTTTGTTCCCATTGCCCGGACGTACAAGCCATATACATTCCGACAGCGAAAGATCCTGAGTTTCTTCCATGTGATGCCTCTCTTGGTTACGTTAAGGTTCTGTGATTTCGGTAGTGTGGATTGTATCAATCCACCGCAGATAAGGTCAAACGGGAAGTATTGACAGATAATGATAAATATGATATTGTAATAACCTAAGATTGTAGAACACAAACAACAAAAGAAAGAGAGGCATCATCTCATGGTGGAATTAGTTGGAGTCCTTGTTTGTATCGTAAGTTTGATGCTTGCGATATATGCATACTATGACGTGGATCTCGAAGAAGAAAAAGGCAGAGCTGGAAAGATCCAAAAGCGGTTCATTGTTATGAGGATTTCCTTCGCTCTTTATTCAATAGGTTTCCTCCTGACGATGGGATCCCTGAGCTTCAAGAACGTTCCCTTCCCCTTCCACGCATTTGTGATCATGCTCGCTCTTGGTCTTGTCGTCACCTACGGTCAGTACTCGGCAAGGGTACGGCTTCTGGAGTGGAGATTGGAAGGCCAATCGTAGCCGAGCATCTAGGGAATTTGGGCACGGATTTGCTGAAAAGCGAATTCGTGCCTTTTGTTTGTTCAACCTTATCCACAGAATCTAGGGTCCCCCGCTCTCCTTCAAATTTTAAAGGAGAGCGGGGGGCCGAGGGATGGATCGAGGGTAATGTGGTTAGAAAGAGAGGAAAAGTCAAAAAACACAAAAAAGTTGAAAAACCTGGTAAATTGAAAAACCAGCCTGTAAAACATCGAAAATGTTTAACAGGCTGATAATGCGATGAAACCTACACTTTTGATTTTTTGATGAAAAAAATGTTTAGCGTGAAACATTTTGAAACACTTATTTTGTTCAAAAAATCCCCAAAATTCACATTTTGGGGATTTTTATCCCATTTTTGATTAGGAAAACTTCTATTTTTTTCGGACTAGCCAAAGAACCAAATAGAAGATTCTTACTATATATGAATGTACTCTGAGCCATTCCGACCAAGTTGCCGTCCTCATCAAATATACCGGTACCAGAAGCTCCATCGAAAACGGGCTTATCAAGGAATACGTTTCCTAAATTAAAGCCTGATATCCTGCCGGAAACTAAAAAGAAAAGATCTCCATCTGAATAGAATGCCGGCTGGACCCAATATACTCTCTCGAGAACCGGATCGTGGACGAATTTTACGTTTATCTTATCGATCAACTTAGATGATCTGAGGAGTACCAGGTCGTTAATAGTATCGGCGGCAACTATCGTTGCCGAAGAGTCTATTTCGGGTCCGGTTTTGAATTCTTCCTTCAGGCATATTTTTTTGTCGAATTTTCCGGCATTGTTTCTGATAACATGGCTGCAGGATAAAAAATATCCTTCCCCAAGATTTATTGAGGAGCCATAGCCGTCCTTGGTTGTGATGGTGGCATAGAACTTTTCCGGAAGAGGTTCGTGATTTTTACCTGAAAAGAATGAGGAAGCGCACCCCGATAAAAACAATGCGGCTGCCAAGAAGATGATTCTCATTTCGCACCTACCTTTCGTTCGTGAGATGATTTTTATTTTTATAAACTTTCGTAACTTTATTACGACAGCTTTTTGATGTCAACGCTTTCGATGTATAGTTTATCTATGACGAGTGGGGGATCCGAATTGGGAAGATTGGGAGAAAATTTTGCGGCGGAGTATTTAAAGAAGAGGGGGTATCGGATCATCGAAAGAAATAACAGAAAGAAATGGGGGGAGCTCGATATCGTTGCCATCGCGCCGGACAAGACGCTGGTTTTCGTCGAAGTAAAAACGGTCGGGGGTCTCGGCGTCGAAGCGGAAGAACAAATGACGAAGGCGAAGATCGAGAAATTCGCGAGAGCGGCATGCGTCTATGCGGGAGCCCATGAAAAATTGATCAGCGACAAAAAGGGATGGCGGCTCGATGTTCTCGCGCTCTCGAAGAACGACGGAGAAGGATTCGATGTGAGGCATTATGAAAATATTTGACACCCTGTTTTTATTTTCCGGCACCGGGCGTTCTCCGCTTCCGGCGAGCGGAGCCGCCCTGCGCTCTCGGCTCGCAATCCCTTCCAGGGAACCAAGCTTGCTCGCCTCCGAGAGCTGCCGCTCGAACAAAAACAGGGCGTCTTTAAAACATGAATAACGAAAAAGGAAAAATATTCGCCGCGTGGAAGCCGAAGGGGCCGAGCTCGGCTCAGTTCCTGAATTCATTGAAGAAAAAATTAGGGGTAAGAAAAATAGGCCACGCCGGAACTCTGGATCCCTTGGCGTCCGGCATCCTCGTTGTTGGCGTCGGAAAAGGGACGAAGAAGTTGGGGGAAGCGGCTGGCGTGGAGAAGGAATATATCGCGAAGATAAAATTCGGCGAACGGAGCGTAACGGACGATGAAGAGGGAAAGAAAACAATCTGCGAGGTGAAAGAAATTCCGAAACTCGACGACGTTGAACGGGCGATTGGAAAATTCATCGGTGACATCGATCAAGTGCCGTCGGATTACAGCGCGGCGAAAGTGGGCGGTATCCACGCATACCGATTGGCGCGGAGGGGAAAAGAAATTCATCTGAAACCGCGCGCGGTGAAAATTTTTTCGATCGAAATCATGAAGTATGCCTGGCCGTTTTTGGAAATAAAAGTTGTAATCGGCACCGGGGTGTATGTGAGGGCTTTGGCGCGTGATTTAGGTGAAGCGCTCGGGGTCGGCGGCTATATCGCGGAACTCATGAGAACGCGAGTCGGAGAATTCACGAAAGAAGATACGGCGGATATATCATAGAGGTAGAGTGGATAGAGAAGGAGGCAAAGAGAAAGATAAACAGAAATAAATAGATATCCATAGAAATTATGCAGGCGCTTCGATTGATCGAAGCGCCTCACTTTTGCCCGTATGGGAAAAAGTGAGGCAGGTGGTACAAAACATGCGATCGCACAAAGTGTACCAATCAGAGGCGGGCAGTAGTGAGTGCTACAAAACATGCGATCGCTGGATTTGTAGCATTGACATATATTAGAAAATAAGATATAATATAAAAATAAAGAGTTTGCTGTTTTAAAAAGTTTTTTACAAAAACCCAAAACGTAAAGTAAAGAAGGAGGTCTACCATGGCAAAAGGCCATGCGACTGCAGTGATGATTATTACACCCGAGGGAATTCCGCTGGTGCGGGATCCCAAGAAACAACCGCCGCTATTTTGGAAAGTTCCCGGCGGCAGGGGAGATGCGACCGAGACGGCAAGACAGTGCGCTTGCCGGGAAATCCGAGAGGAACTCGGCGTTACTCTCCTGGAAAGTGATCTCAGGATCGCTTACGAGGAAGATAAAGGGAGTCATGTTCTGACACTCTTCGTAGCGAAACTTCCTGCCCTTCCGAAACTCAAAGAGATTGGAGACGAAGGAGAGGAAATAAAAGTTTTTAAGTTTTTTCCCCTCAGCAACTTCTTCGTATGGCGGATTTCTTTCCGAATCACCGGCGGGTTTTTGAGAAGTATCTCAGAAATCTTTAGCCGAGTGGCCCGAGCATGCCTTTGAAAACTGCTCTTTTTTGTTGCTTGCTGGGTAGTGAAAACTCGATGGGCTGGCGCGCGAAGCGGAATCGAGTTTCTACTACCCGGCTTGTCTTTTTCATGGGGTTATGGTAAAGTATTGACGTAAAGGCCGCTCATTTGAGTGGCTGTCATTTTTAAAGGTCATTCCGGTTTTGAAATTTGGTCATTGAAAATTGATTAAAAATTAAAAATTGGAAATTAAAAATTATTGAATGCTATGGACTTAAAACAATTAGCAAGCGCGGTCGAACAAATCGCCGCGGAAAAGGGAATAGCGCCGGAGAAGGTCATCGGCGCGATCGAAGCGGCAATCGCTGCCGCCTACAAAAAGGAGTATCGGAAAAAGTCGGAGATCGTCCGGGCTAAGTTCAATTTGAAGACCGGAGACCTCGAATTTTTCCAAGTGAAGACCGTCGTCGATCCGTCCGAGGTCATGATCGTCGAGGGAGAGACTGAAGAGGTCGAAAAATCCGAACATCAAGAAGGAGAAGAAGCCCTTCCGCGGTTCAATGCGGATCGGCAGATCCTCGTCGAAGACGCGAAGAAGGTCAAGACGGATGCGAAGTCTGGCGACGAGTTGGAATTCCCACTTGAAGGGAAAAGCGACTTCGGCCGCATTGCGGCGCAGACGGCAAAGCAAGTGGTCCTGCAATCCATCCGTGAAGCAGAGCGCTCATCCATCAAGGAAGAGTTTGCAAGCAAGGAAGGGGAGATTATGAGCGGACAGATCCAGCGGTTTGAGCGGGGAAACGTGTACGTGAACCTCGGCCGGGCCATGGGGATTATGTATCCGAATGAAAGCATCCCCGGCGAGCACTATCGCGTCGGTGACCGGATGCGGTTCTACGTTTTAGCCGTTCAAGACGATGCGCGCCGCCCGGGTATCGTTCTTTCGCGTTCGCATCCGAACTTCGTCATGAAGCTCTTCGAGCTCGAAGTGCCGGAGATCGCGGACGGCACGGTCGTGATTAAAAACATCGCGCGCGAAGCAGGTTCGCGGACAAAGGTTGCTGTCGCTTCGAATGAAGAAGGCATCGATCCGGTCGGCGCCGCCGTCGGCCAGCGTGGAACGCGGGTCATGGCGGTGACGAACGAACTCGGCAATGAAAAAGTCGATGTTGTCGAATGGTCCGACGATCCGGCGAAATTCATTCCAAGTGCGCTCTCGCCGGCGAAGGTAAAATCGATCGACGTTCTGCCGCGGCGTGAAGCAAAGGTCCTCGTTCCCGAGGATCAGTTGTCGCTCGCGATCGGCAAGGGCGGACAAAACGTCCGGCTTGCGGCGAAGCTTACGGGTTGGAAGATCGACGTCCGGTCGCAGTCGAATCCGGAGGAAGTCCAGGAAGGCGGCATTGCGGCGAGCGTCGGCCTGGATGATGACGATGAGGTCACCGCAAATGTGGTGGAAGAAACGACCGTCGACGACGAAGATGAAGACAATCCGAAGCTCGACGTCGATGTTTTGGAGAATAAAAATAAAGAAGATAAAAAAGAAGTCGAATAATACTATCAATAATTAATCAAAAATCATGAATTATTTGATTTTCGGCCCCGTCATTCTTGCAGTTCTCTATACCGGATACCTTGCGTTCTGGCTCAAAAAGCAGGGTTCGGGGAGCGATAAAATGAAAGAGATTTCGAGAGCGATCCAAGAAGGGTCATCCGCATATCTTGGGCGGCAGTACAAAACGGTTGGGGTCGTTGCGGTCATTCTTTTCGTCGCAATTTACCTCGCGCTCGGCTGGCTGACGGCCGTGGGATTTTTGGTCGGCTCGATCGCTTCGGCTCTCGCGGGATTTCTCGGCATGAGCGTCGCCGTCCGATCGAACTCGAAAACGACGGACGCAGCGAGCCGAGGGTTGAAATCGGCGCTCTCGCTCGCCTTCAAGGCCGGATCGGTCACGGGACTCCTTGTCGTCGGTCTTGGTCTTCTTGCGGTTTCAGGATTCTTCCTTTTGACGCATGATGTCCGGAGTTTGATCGGTCTTGGATTCGGCGCGAGCTTAATCTCTGTTTTTGCCCGCCTCGGCGGTGGCATCTTTACGAAAGCGGCGGATGTCGGAACCGATTTAGTCGGGAAAGTTGAAGCCGGCATTCCGGAAGATGATCCGCGGAATCCGGGCGTGATCGCCGACAATGTCGGCGACAATGTCGGCGACTGCGCCGGCATGGCCGCCGATCTTTTTGAGACGTACGCGGTGACCTTGACCGCTTCGATTTTGATCGGAAGCGCACTTGCGCTTTCCGGTGCCCAACTCATCTTTCCGCTCGTCATGGGCGGCCTTGCGATTATTGCTTCAATCATCGGAAGTTTCTTTGTGAAGCTCGGTACAAGCGAATCAATTATGGGTGCACTCTACAAAGGGCTCGCTGTCGCCTTGATTGTGGCAGCGATCTTATTCTATTTTGCCGCTCAGTCATTCATGGGAGGGAATGCCATGAATATATTTCTTTCGAGCCTTATCGGTCTTCTCGTAACGGCTCTCATGGTCGTCATCACGGATTATTACACTTCGAAAAAGTACAAGCCGGTGAAGAACATCGCCGACGCTTCGAAGTCGGGGCATGGAACAAACATCATTATTGGCCTTTCGGTTGGTATGGAAGCGACCTTCCTGCCGATTCTTGTCATCGTTGCCGGCATCATTGGATCATACTTGCTTGCGGGCATCTATGGCATCGCCATCGCCGCTGTTTCGATGCTTTCCGTTGCCGGCATCATCGTTTCCATTGATTCATTTGGGCCGATCACGGATAATGCCGGCGGTATCGCCGAAATGAGCGGTGCTCCGGAAGAGGTCCGGAAGATCACAGATGCCTTGGATGCCGTCGGGAACACCACGAAAGCGGTAACGAAAGGATATGCCATCGCATCGGCCGGGCTCGCCGCACTTGTGCTTTTTAGTGCATACACAGACGCGGTTCAAAAAATCTCTTCGAATGTCACGTTCGATATTCAAAACCCATACGTCTTAATCGGCCTCATTTTAGGAGCTTCGATTCCCTATCTATTCGGATCGATGGCCATGAAATCGGTCGGTAAGGCGGCCGGCTCGATTGTCGAAGAAATCCGGAGGCAGTTTCGGGAAATCAAGGGACTTCTCGAGGGTTCGGCGAAACCCGATTATAAGAAGGCCGTCGACATCGTGACGAAGTCGGCGCTCCGAGAAATGATTGTTCCGGCGCTTTTGCCGGTCGCGATGGTGCTCCTCGTTGGATTCGTTTTGGGAAAGGAGGCCCTCGGCGGGTTCTTGATCGGCACGATCGTCTCGGGACTTTTCATCGCGATTTCCATGACTTCTGGTGGAGCCGCGTGGGATAATGCAAAGAAATACATCGAATCGGGCAACTTCGGCGGCAAGGGGTCGGATGCTCATAAGGCTGCCGTTACGGGAGACACCGTCGGCGATCCGTATAAGGATACCGCAGGTCCCGCGATTAACCCGCTTATCAAGGTTATCAACATTGTGGCTCTCCTCATCGTTCCGTTCCTTTAAGCAAAAAACCATGTTACTTTTCGGCACCGGACGTTCCTTGGCTCCAGCGGCCAAGGCCGCCCTGCGCTCTCGGCTCGCAATCCCTTCCGGGGAACCAAGCTTGCTCGCCTCCGAGAGCTGCCTCAAAATAACATGGTTTTTCTTATAATTAATAGAAGGTATGAATCTTAAGGATAAAAAAGTTTTAGTGATGGGACTCGGGGTCCTGGGCGGCGGCGTTGCGACGGCCAAATGGCTCGTGCGCCACGGCGCCCGTGTCACGGTGACCGATATGCGGACGAAAAGCGAGCTCGAGGCTTCGATCCGATCGCTCGGAAGCGCGGCGAAAAAAATAAAGTTCATTCTTGGCGAACATCGGAAGGAAGATTTTGAATGGAACGACATCATTGTCGTGAATCCAGCCGTGCGGCGCGAAAGCGAATACCTCGCCGTTGCAAAGAAGCGGAAGCGGCTTTTGGTGAATGATGCGCGAATATTCTTTGATGTCGTGGAAAATCCGGTGATCGCTGTCACGGGAACTCGGGGAAAAACGACCACGACAAATTGGGTAGCTCATTTTTTGCGGACAAGAAATAAAAATGTCGCTGCTGCGGGAAATTCATCAAATCTTGCACTTCTTGATTTGGCGGATCGGCTGAAAAGCACGAAAACGCCGGTGGTCGTTGAACTTTCGTCGTGGCATCTGGAACGCTTGCCGGGGTCGAAGTATGCACCGGAAATCGCCGTCATAACGAACCTTTCTTCGGACCATTTGAATCGTTATAGAGAAATGGAAGATTACGCGCGCGCGAAAGCGAACATCTTCAAGGGGCAAAAGAAGGATCAAAAGCTGGTTTTGAATGGCGACAGCCGATGGACCGCATTTTTCCTGAAACTACATCCGAAGGCAAAGATCTATTTCTTTTCCCTGAGACGCTTATCGAAAAGCAAGAACGGGATTTTCCTGAAGAACGGCTCTTTGTTTTTCCAAGAAAATGGACGGAGTGAAGAAGTGATATCGGAGGGTGCGGTTTCGTTGACTCGAAAGAGGGGAGAACATAATGTGATAAATCTCATGGCCGCAGCCCTTGCTGCGCACCTCGCCGGCATTTCTTGGTTCGAGATCGCGGCGGCAGTGAGGAGTTTGCCGGAGATAAAGTACCGGGAGGAGATAATCCTCGAAAAGGAAGGCTTGCGGGTGGTCAACGACTCGGCGGCAACGTCACCCGATGCCGTGATGGCTGCCATTCGGAGGTTCCATGGTAACGGCCGGCTGATCTTAATAACCGGCGGGACGGACAAAAATCTCGATTTTAAACCGCTCGCGAAGGAGATACGGAGCGCGCTTCCGTCGGGAGATGTTTTTTTCTTGAACGGCAGCGCGACGAAAAGGCTTATTGCCGAACTGAAGAAGCAGAATTACTTCAAAAAAGGGGGACCCCAACTATTTGAAGATCTCGAATCGATTGTGGAAAGGGTAAAAACCCTATCCCCTAAACCCTATCCCCTAAACCCTGTGGTTGTTCTCTTCTCTCCCGGCGCTGCGAGCTTCGAAAAATTCAAAAACGAGTTTGACAGAGGAGAGAAATTTAACGGATACGTAAAAAGGTGGTTGGATACAAATGGATAAAAACTGATACTTGTGGATAGTATCTCCTCATCTCCATGTATCTCCGCTCCGTATCCGCCCTAGTCTGCTGCCTTCACCTTCAATTTTTTTGTCTTCGAGCGGGTGAGTTTCGGCATGCGGATGGTCAGAACGCCTTTCGAGAGATTCGCCGTCGAGTGGTCCGGATCGACTTCCTGAGGAAGGATGATGGACCGTGAAAACGATCCCCAAAAAAGTTCCTGATAGAAATAATTCTTTTCTTCGATTTTCTTTTCTTGCTTCCGGGTGCCTTTCACAGTCACTGATTCGGTCGTGATGTTGATCTCGAGATCGTCATCATCGACGCCCGCAACGGTCGATTGAACCACGATATCGTCGCCGTCATCATACACGTCAACCGTCAGCGTCCCTTCGCCTTCGTCGGAAGAGATGGAAGTTTTATCATCCTCGATTTTAATGGGAACTGGATCGCTCTTCACCTTGGCGAGTTCCACAAAGATATCACTGCCCTTATTTTCTTCGTCCATATTTCCATTATACACCGTTGCTTATTCTTTTGGTACGCTCAAAGTCGGCAAGAACCCAAAATGCGATGAAAACGAGGAAAAACGTCGGGTAAAAAATATCGCTCGATTGGAATTGCACGACGAAGAAATTGAAAATGGCGTGAACTGCAGCTGCTATGAGAAGGCCGATCCAAACCGCCCCGCGCTTTTTTTTGAAACGATCGAGTGCCCAGTAATAACCGACGATACCGGAAGCGAGCGCATGGAGAAGCGTGGCACCGACGAAGCGGAGGGAGACCGCATTCAGCATGTCGAAGATGGTCTTCAAGTTCACGATATCGAGGCTATTTCTCACAACGAAGAAATTTTCTATTGTCGCAAATCCAAGAGCGGCCGTGATCATGTAGATCATGGCATCGACGGGCTCGTCGAGGTACTTACTTTCGGCATTCGCGAGATAGGTCGCGAAAAATTTAAAAACCTCTTCGATAATAGCGATGCCAACGATGAAGAGAAGGATGCTGTGGAGCGGGCTTATCGCTATTTTTTGGAATACGAGCTCAATGAAGAGGACGGGGATACTTGACGCCATGCCCGCAAGGAACGTTATAGCGAGCATCTTTTTTGGCTCCGGATGCAGATCCTCTTTGAGGAAAAAAAGAAGCCAGACGAGAGCCGGGATGGCGGCAATCACAAATACCGGGATCAAATTGAGGTAGTCGGTCACCATTCGGTTGTCATGAGAAATCGATCGCTTTGCTCGTTGAGGTTTTGATAGACAGCCTCGGTTATAAAAGGCATGAACGGATGGAGCATTTTAAGAGATTCGATGAGGGTATTCCGCAAGATCGTTTGGGTGGAAGGTCTCATCTTCTCGTCAGTGACCTGCTTCTTCGATTCTTCGAGGTAGGTGTCGCAAAAGTTGTGCCAAAAGAAGTCGTAAAGATTTTGAAGAGCCTTCGCAAATTCGAACGTTTCGATGTATTGCTCGGTTTGCTTTTTGGTTTCAGCCAACTTGCTTAAGATTTCCTTGTCTGCTTCGGTTTGTGGAGCCAACTTCGAATTTCGAATCTCGAATTTTGAAGTTGCGGTTTGTTCCAGAACAAACCGGCTCGCGTTCCATATCTTGTTGCAAAATTTTCTGCCGGCCATGACCGCCGCTTCGTCCCAGCGGATATCCTGTCCGTTCGCCTGCCAAACGACAGCAAAGCGGGTTGCGTCTGCCCCGTATTGATCGATGTATTTCAGGGGATCGATGCCGGTTCCCAAGCTTTTCGACATGCGTTTGCCGTCCTTTGTAAGGATGGTGCCGTGGACGAAAACGTTTTGAAAAGGCGGCTTCCCCATGAATTCAAGTCCGGAAAATATCATGCGGGCATCCCACAAATTCAAGATGTCACGTGCATTTGAAACGAAATTGCCGGGGTAATAATTCTTCCGGTCGGATTCTGAAAGGCCGGCAAAGGGCCACAGGGCCGACGAGAACCACGTGTCGAGCACGTCCGGTGATTGCTCCATGTCGCATGCCCCGCAGAAGGGGCAGGTTTTCGGTTTTTCCGAAGCGACAACAAAATTATTTCCGTTTTTGGAACTTGGAACTTGGAATTTGTCATTCGCTGCCTGTTTACAGAAGTAAACGGGCAGTTGGTGTCCCCACCAGAGCTGGCGCGAGATCGTCCAATCGCGTATGTTCTCGAGCCAGTCGAAATAAATCTTTTGAAAATTTTCCGGCTGAATGTTCACGGTGCCGGATCGAACCGTCTTCAAGGCGCTATGGGCGAGCTTGTCCATCTTGAGGAACCATTGCATCGAAGGGATCGGCTCGATGACGTGTCCACAGCGATAGCAGATCGTAACGTTGTGCACGTAAGGTTCCTCTTTTTCGAGCAATCCCTCGGATGCCAGTCGTTCGACGATTGCTTTCCGCGCCTCTTCCGTTTTCATGCCGGCATATGATCCGGCGTTCGCATTCATTTTCCCCCGTTCGTCGATGATTTGGATCGATGGGAGCTTATGTCGCTGGCCGATCTCAAAATCGAGAATGTCGTGCGCCGGCGTGACCTTCACGGCCCCCGTCCCGAATCCGGGATCTATTTTCATATCCGCGACGATCGGTATCGTGCGGTCGGCGAGAGGAAGCCGTACGGTTTTCCCGACGAGCTTCGCATACCGCTTATCGTTCGGATTCACGGCAACGGCCGTGTCGCCGAGCATCGTTTCAGGCCTCGTCGTGGCAACCACCACGTAATTCGAAATTTGAAATCCTTCATTCGAGATTGGATACCGGATGTACCACAGTGCCCCCTTTTCTTCCTGGTGTTCCAATTCAAGCTCCGATAAGCTCGTACCGCATCGCGGGCACCAGTTGACCGTACGGAGGCCGCGATAGATAAGATCTTTTTTGTAGTAATGGACGAAGGCTTGGAGGACGTCCTTCGCGTAATCCGGGTCCATGGTGAACCGGAGGCGCGACCAGTCGGCTGAGGCGCCTAGTTTTTTGAGCTGATCGATGATGATGCCGCCATACTCTTCTTTCCATTTCCAGACGCGTTCAATGAATTTTTCCCGACCGAGCTCGAACCGGGAAACGCCCTCTTTACGCAATTCTTTTTCAACTTTGTACTGCGTTGCGATACCGGCATGATCGGTTCCGGGAAGCCAGAGCGTCCGGAAACCCTTCATGCGGTAATACCGGATCAAAATATCCGATCCGGTATTATCCAAGGCATGCCCCATATGGAGCGTTCCCGTCACGTTCGGGAGGGGCATGTAGATTACGTAGGGCTTAGGGTGTGGGGTATGGGGTTTAGCGGCTGGGAGGTTATCGGGGTTGAAGTACCCGGAATCGAGCCACATTTGGTAAATGCCAGATTCGGTTTCCTTTGGATCGTACGGCTTCGAAAAGTCGGCATTCATGTACCTTATTATGGTCGATTTTCCGCCTAAAATAAAGCTTTCAAAGGGTCAAATTTGCTTGTGCTGTAATGCGATGGTTCTTCTTTTTGAGCGTTTGGATATAAGCAGCAGCGGCTATCATTGCGGCGTTGTCGGTGTTGTATGCCATGGGCGGCGCAAAAAAGTGCACGCCGAGTTTCTTGCTTGTTCTCTCGAGCGTTTCACGGAGCGATCGGTTTGCAGCGACGCCGCCGGCAAGAATGATCGATTGTGCCTTGAATTCTTGCACGGCGCGGGCCGTTTTATGGGCGAGTGTTTCGACGGCAGCCGCCTGGAAGCTCGCCGCGACATCTTCGACGAAATGTTTGTTTCGTGATTGCTCTTTATGGTCTCTTATATAGTAGAGTACCGACGTCTTGAGGCCGGAAAAGCTGAAATCGTAGTTCTTGTCTTTCATCATCGGTCGCGGAAAATTTATGGACCCGGCATCGCCTTGTGCTGCCGCCTTTTGGATTTCGGGCCCGCCGGGATACGGGAGGCCGAGCATCCGAGCCACTTTATCGAAGGCTTCGCCGACCGCATCGTCCCTCGTTTCGCCGAGCTTTTTCCATTCCGTGAGCGATTTGAGTAAGAGGAGTATCGTGTGCCCTCCACTCACCACCAGTCCCACCGCTGGATAGGTTTTGGCATTTGTCATTTGAGCTTTGGATTTGATTTTTTTTTGCTCGAGCAAAAAAGAATACAGGTGTCCTTCCATGTGATTTACGCCGACAAGCTTCGCTTTCGGGAAATATTTCTTGCGGATCTCCTTTGCAAAGTTGACGCCGGTCCAGAGCGCCGGTTCAAGGCCGGGACCAACGGTGACGGCAATGACATCAGGGGATAGGGAATAGGGTTTGGAGTAGATGGTATTGAAAACCAAAGGTAAATTTTTCAGATGCTCCCTTTTCGCGATGTTCGGAACGACGCCGCCAAAAGGGGCGTGAAGCGCTATTTGAGACGAAACGACGTTCTGCAGCACTGTAAAGCGGGGGGCCTTGATCCCACCGGACGCTTCCACGAAGGCGATCGACGTTTCGTCGCAGCTTGTTTCTATCGATAGGATTTTCATAGCAAGCCAGTAGTATAGAAGGTATCAAGGAACTGGAAATCGCTCAAGGGGAGGGGTATACTATCCCTATGATTCAACTGCTGTTGATTTGGAGCGATTGGGGGATTTTGTTCTTGAGGGTTGTCTTGGGGCTCATTTTCATTCGCCACGGTTTGCCCAAAATGAAGGATTTGAAAGCGACGGGCGAGAGCTTTGCCAGCATGGGGTTCAAACCGGGGCGCTTGTGGGGGACGCTTGTTGCGATCCTCGAGGTCATCGGCGGTTTGGCATTGATAGCGGGATTTTTCACGCAAATCGTCGCGGCACTCTTCGTCATTGAATTCATCGTGATCATCGCGGCCGTGAAACGGAAAAGCGGTTTCGTCGGCGGCTATGAATTCGATCTTTTGATCCTCGCGTCGGCCGTGCTTCTCGTGTTTTTGAGCGGCGGGTCTTTGAGCATCGATCGCTTGCTCGGCATTCTTCTTTGGTAAATCATCATGCGGATTTATGAACTGATTCCCGGCACGGCTGCTTGGGTTACTCTCCTCGGTCTTACGTTTCTTTCGTGGAAGTTGCCCCAAGTGGTCGTTATTTTTATTTTACTTTACGATCTTTATTGGCTCCTCAAGCTTTTTTATTTGTTTTTGCATCTCAGATTCGCCCTCTCGCGTATGAGAAAGAACCTCAAGATCGATTGGCTTGAAAGACTGAAAGCGGAAAAGTTGGATTGGGAAAGGATCCGCCACCTCGTTATATTGCCGATGTACAAGGAACCATACGGCGTTGTCGATCAAAGTTTGGAAAGCTTGGTTGAGGCGAACTATCCGAAGGAAAAAATATTCGTTCTTCTCGCCTGCGAAGAACGGGGAGGGGAAGCGGATCGCGAGACGGCGGAAAAGATAGAGAAAAAGTTCAGATCGGTATTCGGCGGGTTTGCCACAACGTTCCATCCGGCTGGTTTGCCCGGCGAGCTGCCCGGGAAGGGATCCAATGAAACGTGGGCCATCAAACACGCCTTACCCGTCCTCGTCGACGAACGCCACATTCCGTACGAGGATGTTTTGGTTTCCGTTTTCGACAGCGACACGAGAACGGAGAGCGATTACTTCGGCATCTTGGCGTATCATTTCCTCAAAGCGCCCAATCCTCTCCGATCGAGTTATCAGCCCATTCCGCTTTTCACGAACAATCTTGGGGATGCAAAATTTTTTGCGCGGCTCGTCGGGTTTTCGTCGAGCTTTTGGCATTTGATGCAATCTTCGCGCCCCGAACAGCTGGTCACTTTTTCTTCGCACAGCCTTCCTTTAAAAGCCCTCGTCGATGTGGGTTTTTGGGAAACCGACCTCGTTTCGGAGGATGCGCGGATATTCTTCCAATGCTTGGCGCGCTACAAAGGCGATTGGCGGACGGTCCCTCTTCTCTATCCGGTATACATGGACGCAGTGGTCGGAAAGAATTTTTTCGAGGCCATGAAGAATCTCTACAAGCAACAGCGACGATGGGCGTGGGGGGCGGAAAACTTCGTGTATCTTGCAAGGGATTTAAAAAGAGAGAGTGGCATTCCGAAAAGAGTCAGGCGATTTTGGCTGTGGACGGAATTCGACGGCTTCTTTTCGTGGTCAACGAGCTCGTTTATCATTTTTTTGTTCGGCATCCTCCCGAATATCCTTGGAAACGAGAATTTCAAAAGCTCGATCTTGTCGTATAACCTGCCGCGGATGACGGGCGTCATTTTAAATCTTTCGACGATCGGCATCATCGTCTCGGCCGTCTTGAGCCTCATTCTTATGGCGCCCCGGATCAAAGGTTTCAAGAAAAGATATTATTTCTATTATTTCGTCGAGTGGGCGCTTATGCCGCTCGTCTTCATTTTCTTCGGCGCCATTCCGGCACTCGATGCTCAAACAAGGCTCATGATCGGAGGAAAAGCGCGCCTCGGCTATTGGCGGACGCCGAAAGCGGCGGGGCAAGGCAATTAGGCGAATATGTCCGAATACGTCACGAGAGCCATCGTTCTCGGCTTCAAAAACAGCAAGGAGCACGACAAGATCTTCGATTTCTATACGGAGGATCTCGGTAGGGTTCGCGTACGGGCGCCGGGAGGAAAAAAAATCGTCTCGAAGCTTTCCCCCCATTTGGACACATGCAATCTCGCAACGGTGAAGATCGTGGAAAAGAACGCGCTCACCTTGACCGACGCGGTCGTGGAGGATGATTTTAGGGCGTCGAAGGGGAAGGAGGAGTTTCTTGCAAAAGCTTTGCGGGCGGCAAGCGTCCTTCGGACGATTTCCCCGGAAGCGGTTCCTGATCCCGCGTTGTGGAACCTTCTCGTTCATTCGCTCCGATCCGGCGCTTTCGACCTCGTCGCCCTCATCTCCGTTTTGGGATATGACCCGCGCCATGCATCGTGCACGTGGTGCGGCGCATCGGACATCGCGTTCTTCAACGAAGGAAGCCAAGAGTTTCTGTGCGAATCCTGCGGTTCAAAAATAAATGAAAATAATTTACTATATTTGAAGTGACCGCTGCACTTATATGGCAATCTCGGATATAGAAAAAAGATTGAAAAAATTCAGAAAGTCCTCCGCCAAGAGGACGGTTTCGGCTTGGATCCCCAAAGTCCTTTGGGGAATGATCTTCGTCGGCCTCGCCGTGATCATCGCCGGCGTTGCGTTCATTACGTACTACTTGAATCAGCCGAAGGGGGTCGATTTGGAAGTCACGGCGCCGACCGACGTCTCGCGCGGGGTTCCTTTCGAACTGGATCTCAACATAACGAACGTGTCCGGCAATCCGATCACGAACTCGTCGATCGCCGTAACCCTCTCGAACGGACTTTTGATTTGGAACTCGACGACGAGCGGAAGCGTTTACTCGGAAAATACAGGCGACGTAGGGGTTGGAGATCTCGTGAAAAAGAGCTATCAAGTGATCCCGGTCGGCGATTTGAATTCCAGCCAAACATTGGACGTTTCGTTCTTTTATTTCAATCAAACGGGAAGCCGCTTCGAGGTGAAGCAAGAAGTGAAAGTTCTTTTATCCAATTCGGCCGTCGCAATGAGCGTTACAAAGCCGGATCAAATATTGAACGGCTCCGCCCTTTCGTTCGATGTCAATTATGCCAACAGTTCCGATTTTAATTTTCCCGCGATGATCCTCGAAGCGGACTTCCCGAGTTCGTTTCAATTCAAGTCGGCGAGCGCTCCGGCTGCGACCCTCGCCAACACCTTCGCGCTCGGTTCGGCTGCGGCGAACGCGACCGGAACCGTAACCATCAAGGGGGTATTCACCGACTCAAGCGCCTCTTCATTTACGATACCCTTGAAGCTGTACGCCGTTTTGAACGGCCAAAACTACGACATTGCCGACTACCAAGCCACGTTTTCCCTTTCACCTTCGCCGATCGGCGTGAGTGTCACCGTGAACGGATCGGACAATTACGTCGCAAAGCCGGTGGATACGTTGAACTATTCGATCCAGTACAACAATCAAAGCGGGATCGCTTTGAAGGATGTCGTCGTGAAAGCGATCCTTTCCGGTTTTGCGGACTGGTCGAGCGTGAAGACGGACGGAATTTTCAATCCTTCGACAAGAACCGTGACGTGGAATTCATCGACGACGCCGGCCCTCGCGTTCGTCGAACCCAGCACGGTCGGAAGTTTGAACCTTACCCTTTCGACGACGCTCTCCGCGCCCGTTTCCCTGCAGGGACTTTCGAATAAGAATTTGTATGTCAAAGCAGATGTCGTACTTTCATCGCCGTCGGTGCCGTACTACGTGTCCGGCAATCAAACGTTCGCTGAAACGACGGAAGAAACGAAGATCTCGAGTTTGGTTTACTTCAGCGCAAAAGGTTATACAAACGATCCGTCGTCCGCCGTGCAAAACTCGGGTCCTTTCCCGCCCCACGTCGGGAGTGCCACGGAGTACTCGATTCACTGGAAGATCAGCGATTTTGGGAACGACTTGAGCAATGCCGTCGTGTCGGCTCCGCTTCCGACGGGCGTTACCTGGACTGGTTTTGCGACGACGACGGTTGCATCATCTTCGATTTCATACGACACGTCGACCGAAAGCATGGTGTGGAACATCGGGAATATCTTTGCCGGAAGCGGGTTCCTCGGCGGTCCGGCAGAAGCCGTGTTTCAAGTTTCGGCGACGCCGAGCTCAGATTTTATCGGTTCGTATGAAGGTCTTCTGGGCGCGAGCAATCTTCAGGCAACGGATAACTTTACGGGCGCGACCGTGAACATCTCCGCGGGGCCGGTGACGACGGCTTTGCCGGACGACTCGAGCGTTGCGCCGGGTTCCGGCGTCGTTACTCAGTAGGACTTTCTTCATTTTTCTCCTCAAGAGGGAATGGCAACACCCTCCTCTCTCATAGGCCTCCATTCGCTAAAATCATCCTCGCTTATCGTCATGCGTAACGGAAAATGCGGAACTCAACCTCGCTCCGCTTCGGGATTCAAACAGTCCTCTTTTCCTGCTCCTTCCTCAAAGCTTCGGTGATTTTGACGCTCATTCCAGCAATACTCGTTCGGGGGGCGTTGCCATTACTTTTGAGATTTCCAATACCCCCCGAGTGAATATTGCCGGAGCATTGGAAATCCGTCTCCTCGGTTTGGCAAGAGAATAGTTTTTCATTTACAATTGAGTACATGGACATTTGGGAAAAAGTGGCGAGTTTGGCCAAGCGCCGCGGGTTCATTTTTCCCGGGAGCGAGATCTACGGCGGTCTCGCGGGCACGTGGGATTACGGCCCCCTCGGAGCGGAACTGAAGCGCAATATCAAGAACGAATTTTGGAGATCGATGGTCCAGGAACGAAGCGATGTCGTTGGCCTCGATGCCGCGATCATCATGAACCCGAAGGTGTGGGAAGCCTCGGGGCATTTGACGTCCTTTTCCGATCCGCTCGTCGAGTGCAAAAAATGCCATGCCCGATTTCGCGAGGACGAAATCGGAATTCCGAATGGCGAATTTCGAATTTCGAAAGACGTCAAGTGCCCAACGTGCGGCGCGAGTGACTGGACGGAACCGAAGCAGTTCAATTTGATGGTTGAAACGTACCTCGGCGTCATCGAAGGCGAAAAGCAAAAGACATACTTGCGGGGCGAGATCACGCAGGGCGTCCACGTGAATTTCAAAAATGTTTTGAGCTCGACGCGCGTGAAAATCCCGTTCGGCGTCGCGCAGATCGGCAAAGCCTTCCGGAACGAGATCACGCCCGGCGGCTTCACGTTCCGTTCGCGCGAATTCGAACAGATGGAACTTCAGTATTATGTCCGTCCCGATCTCAAGCAGTCGATGGAAGTTTTTGAGTACTGGAAGAAAAAACGGATGGATTGGTATGTTTCGCTCGGCATGAAGGAGGAGAATTTGCGGCTCAAGGAACACGCAAAAGACGAGCTTGCACACTATGCGAAGGCGGCATTCGATATTGAGTATAACGCGGAGGGCGAGTGGAAAGAGATGGAGGGCATCCATCACCGCGGCGATTGGGACGTGAGAAGGCACCAGGAATTTTCGGGCGAAGATATGGCGTACTTTGACGAAGAAACGAAAGAAAAATTCCTGCCGCACATCATTGAAACATCCGGCGGCGTGGATCGGGCGACGCTCTTTTTCCTTATGAATGCATATGAGGAAGAAAAGGTGAAAGAGGGAGAAACGAGGACGGTGCTTCATGTGCATCCGCGTCTCGCGCCGTACAAGGCGGCGGTCTTTCCGCTCCTCGCGAATAAGCCCGATCTCGTGAAAACCGCGAAGAAGATCTACGACGATTTGAAAAAAGACATGATGGTTGCGTGGGACGACCGGGGGAATATCGGCAAGCGATACCGCACGCAGGACGAAGCGGGGACGCCCTTCTGCGTCACCGTCGATTTCGACAGTCTGGAACAGGACGACGTGACCGTCCGCGACCGCGATACCATGCGGCAGGAGCGGGTGAAGATCGGAGAATTGGAGGCATATCTCAAAGAGCACTTGAGGTGATCCTTAAGAAAGGTCGGGGGAAGGATAGTTAAAAAGTAAAAACATTAAAAATCAAAATATGAAACACAACAAATTTATCGTTGCAGTTTTTTCGTTCATCATAATTCTCGGCGTCGTTTTTGTAGGCGGGAAGACGTACGCGAGCGGCCTCACCTCGTCGCAAATTCAAGCGATCGTTAATCTCTTGCAGGCTTTCGGGGCAGATGTCAGTACGATAGCGAAGGTTCAGGTTGCTTTGGGGGGCAGTACGGCCACTGCGGTAAATTCGACGAATCCTCAAGCTCCAATTCCGGCGCCGATCACCTCGGCGTCCCCGGTAGTCCAAGTCCCGGTGACTCTCAAGATAAATATCCAGGGTCAGTCTTCCAACGGCGCATTCGCGAATGTCTCGATTGCCGGATATCCTCAAAATAAAGCAGTCTCTTACTGGAACCTTTCTATCAGCTGCCCCGAAGAGGTAACGGTTTCCGGGAAGAACGGAGAAAATATCTGCGGGACGACGCTGAAATTCAGTACAGTCGATATGTACGATCCCACCCAGGATTATCTTGCACTCACCATACCGGCCATCAATAACTCGGACGTTCCCGCAACAGTGACCCTTGGTCTCGTTGCTTATAACTCAACCGGGAATGTCTTGGGTAGCGACAAAGAGGGGATTAGTCTTGGGGTGGCGCCTTCTACTTCGCCGGTAGTCATTAAAAGTCCGCAGGCGGGCAGCGTGTGGTCCAATGGCGGAAAGGACGTCATCATGACCATCCAGTGGATGGACAAGGGGGTAGCCGGCCAAACGGTCGGCATAACCCTGTTGAATACAAGCGGCAACATCGTCAAGGTCATTGCGGACGATATTCCTGATACGGGAAGTTATGCTTGGGGATATGACCCTTCCATTCCAAGCGGGAGCTATAAGATATCCATCGGTATCGACGGGAAGGGCGGAACGCCGGCCATAAGCAGCGTCTTCACTCTCCAATAAATTCAATTGGTTCGACGGAGGAAACGACAAGCGTGCGCTTGTCGTTTTCTTTTTTGAGCAGTTATAATGAACACATGACAAAACCGCAACGATTCAAACTGAAAAACGGCCTCCGGGTGATCCTGGTGCCGGAGTCGCAAAATTTGACGACGACCGTCATGGTTTCCGTCGAAGCTGGATCGGAATACGAAACGAAGAACATCAACGGCCTTTCGCATTTCTTAGAGCACATGTGCTTCAAGGGAACGCACAAGCGCCCCACGGCAATGGATATTGCAGCCGAACTCGACGGGCTCGGCGCGCAATACAACGCTTTCACGTCGCAGGAATCAACGAGTTATTACGCAAAAGCGAAGAATGAAAACGCCGCAGAAATCTTGGACGTCGTCGCAGACATGTATTTGGATCCGACGTTCGAGCATCAAGAAATCGAAAAAGAGCGGGGCGTCATCATTCAAGAGCTCAATATGTACGAAGACACGCCGATGCGGCGGGTCGCAGAGCTCTTTATGAATCTGGTGTATGGCGATCAGCCAGCTGGTTGGGATATCGGCGGAAAGAAAGAGATCATCAGGCGCCTCACGCGTGACGACTTCGTCGATTACCGCGGACGGCATTACTTACCGCAATCGACGATCGTGACAATCTCCGGCGGGCATGCAACGCGCGACTTATTGAAGAAGACCGAAGGTTATTTCAAGGAGTTACCGGCGGGCAAGAAAGGCGCAAAACCAAAAACGAAAGAATCACAAAGGAGGCCGAAAGAGCTCGTTTCATTCAAAGACGTCGATCAATCGCACTTGATTGTGGGATTCCGGGCGTTCGACGTGTTCGACAAGCGGCGATACCCCCTTCAAGTCGCCGCCGATATCATGGGCGGGGGAATGAGCTCGCGCTTGTTTCAAAAAGTACGCGAGGAACTCGGTGCGGCGTACTATGTGCGTACCGACGCGGACTTATATGTCGATCACGGACTCCTCGAAATGTCGGCCGGCGTCGAACATGAAAAGATCGATATGGTATTGAAGGCAGCTCTCAAGGAATTCGACCGAATAGCGAAAGAACCGGTGGGAGTTCAAGAATTGAAGCGCGCCAAAGAGCACCTCATCGGGAATTTATTCATGGCGCTCGAGGGATCCGATGAGCTGGCGTCTTTTTATGCGGCGCAAGAGATCTTCGGTTTGAAGCTTTCGACCCCCCAGGAAGTTGCGAAAAGCATCAATGCCGTGACGGCGGACCAGATCCGGAGCGTCATGGGGCAGATCATCCGGAACGATCGGTTGAACTTGGCCGTTATCGGCCCCTTCAAGAAACGAAGCTTTCTTGATATATTGAAGGTGTGAGCCAATCATCTCAAAAGTTGGAAGTAGGGTGGACGGCGCTGTGGCGCATCTTCATATTCATCGGATTCGCCCTCCTTTTGTATTTTGCGCGGGACGCTTTCGCGGTGCTTTTGGTCGGCGTCGTCTTGTCTCTCGGCGTTGAACCGGTCGTCGGATTTTTGAGCGAGAAATTGAAATTCGGGAGGATCCTTGCGACGATCACCATTTTTATCCTTTCGGTCGCGGTCGTCGGACTTTTCTTGTATCTCGTCATCCCCGTCCTTATAGTCGAATTTTCCGGTTTCGTCGGCCGGCTGAATGAGATCATTCCGACGCTGCCGGGCATCAAGTTCGTACTTCCTTCCATTCAAAGCGCCCAATCAGGCCTGGATCAAATTTCGACGTTCCTTTCCACCATCAACTTTTCGATCACGGCGACGTTTTGGTCCCTTATCACAGACATTGTTCTCGTCTTCTCGGCCGTCATCGTAACGCTTTATCTTTCGGTGGAGCGCCATGGGGCAGAACGGATGCTCGAGGTTATTTTGCCCGGTTCCTACGAACGGTCGGTTATGACCGTCTTCAAAAATTACGAACGGAAAATGCGCCGGTGGTTTGCGACGCAGCTCGCACTTTCTCTTTTCGTCGGCATGGCGGTTTTCGTCGGGATGTTCTTGATCGGCGTCAAGTACCCGATCCTTCTCGGCGTCATCGCTGGGATTCTCGAGATCGTTCCCGTCATCGGGCCGATCGTCACCGGGCTCATTGCGTTTGTTGTCGCAGCCTCGTATTCCGTGAGCTTGGCGATTTACGCGGTTATTTTCTTCATTGTCATTCAGCAGGTTGAAAACCACGTCTTGATACCGATTTTCGTCGGAAAGAGCATGCGGGTGCACCCGGTGATCGTTCTCGTTTCGGTCCTCGCGGGAGGTGAAATTGCGGGATTCACGGGCATCATCCTTTCCGTGCCGGTGGCGGTCCTTGTTCAAGAAATTTTCGACTACCTGGCGGAGAAGAAATCGAAACGTCTGGAACTTGATTTCGAATAGGTTCGAAGAGGATGGAAAAGAAAGATTTTTACATCACGACCACCTTGCCGTATGTGAATGCGTCACCGCACATCGGCTTCGCTTTGGAAATCGTCCAAGCGGACGCCATTGCGCGCTACCACCGCGGCTTTTTGGGCGAAAACGTCGTTTTCAATACCGGCACGGATGAGCACGGGCAAAAGATATATCGGAATGCCAAGGAAGCGGGGAAAGACGTAACGGCGTATGTCGACGAAAAAGCGGCTGAATTCGACAAGCTCCGTTCGGCGCTCGACTTGAGTTACACGAACTTCATTCGGACGACGGATCCGCACCACGTCGCCGCCGTCGAGGAGTTTTGGAAGCGGTGTGATGCGAGAGGCGATATTTACAAAAAAAATTATCAGATCAAATACTGCGTCGGCTGCGAATTGGAGAAGACGGAGTCGGAGCTCGTGGACGGCATGTGTCCCATTCATCCCAATTTGAAGATCGAAGTCATTGAAGAAGAAAATTATTTCTTCCGTTTCTCGAAATATCAAAAGCCGCTCCTCGATCTCTATGAAAAATACCCCGATTTCGTTTTACCTCCCCACCGCCTTACGGAAATAAGGAATTTCGTTTCTGCGGGGCTCCAAGATTTCAGCATCTCGCGGCTCAAGTCGAAAATGCCGTGGGGCGTGCCGGTCCCGGGAGACGATGAACATGTGATGTACGTTTGGTTCGACGCTCTGGTGAACTATGTTTCAACGCTCGGCTGGCCGGAGGATCAAGAAAATTTCAGACGCTTTTGGGGGACGAATGAGCACCCGAATGCTTTGCAGGTCGCCGGCAAGGACAATCTCCGCCAGCAATCTGCCATGTGGCAGGCAATGCTCATGTCGGCCGGTCTCCCGACGTCGCGGCAAATACTGATCCACGGGTTTGTGAATTCAAACGGCCAAAAAATGTCGAAAAGCCTGGGGAACGTCGTGGGCCCGTTCGATGTCGTCGAAAAATACGGCACGGACGCGCTCCGCTTTTGGCTCCTTCACGATCTAGTTCCCTTTGAAGACGGTGATTTTACGTGGGACAAGTTCGATAAAAGTTATCACGCGAATTTGGCGAACGGTCTCGGCAACTTTGCAGCGCGCGTTCTCGCGCTCGGCGAAGGGCTCGGTGAAATGAAAAGCCGCGAAGTTTCAGAAGATGTTGCGGAAAAGATCGACGAAACGAAGAAAAAAATGACGGCAGCTCTCGACGAATTCAAATTCCATGAAGCACTCGGCGCCGTTTGGAGTCTCATCGGGTTCGGAGACGGATATGTGAACGATAAAAAGCCATGGGCCGCTTCCGATCACGGGGAAAAGGAGAAAGCGGTTTTCGATCTCATCGCCATCTTGGACAACGTTGCCGCCATGATCGGGCCGTTTCTACCTGGTACCGCGGAAAAGATAACGAAGAGTATCGTTTGGAAAGAGGGCAGCGTAAAAACGAAAAGAGGCGAGTTGTTGTTTACTCGCCTCCGCTAAATCCGACGCCGGACGATCACCTTCATGACGTCCTGAAAACTGGCGGTTTTAAAATCGGGTCGGGCCCGGCTGATCTTCCATTTTGATTCATACCCACCGAGGAAACCCAACGTTGCGACGCCAGCATTCTTGCCATCCCGTATTCCGCTTGCCGTGTCATCCATAAACAAAACATCTTGAGGTGAAACACCATACTTCCGCACGATGGCAAAGAGAGACTCGCTCTTATTGCCGGAAGAAATGGCTCCGGTGACGAAAAGCCCTAACTCGAACTTCTTAATAGCCTTCTTGATCACGCCGTCGAGGTTATGGCTCACGATGAAGAAGGGGATATTGAGCCCTCGGCAAAGTGCAAGCGCAGTTCGTGCGCCGGGGTGTATGGTGTATTCCTGCCAATGTTCACGGACATAGGAAAGAGTCATTTTATCTATGGTTTCAGGGGCAACCGAATGGCTCATACCGTGCCGGTAGAAAAAACCGGGTATATTCCCCGTTATTTCTCCGCGGAAGGTTTGGAAGCTTGGAGGGTGAATGCCGAAGGTCTTGAAGATGCTTACCGATGATCGGTAGTAGAAGCCGGCGGAATCCACGAGGGTGCCGTCGAGGTCGGAGATTACTATTTTGAACATGATGAAGGTCCTTATATATTGTGAAACAAACTGGTTCCTATAGTAGAATTATTTCGTCTATAATTCAATACATGAATCAATTTTTCGACGCTCATACCCACGCTCACTTTTCGGCGTTCAAAGACGATTACCGCGACACGATTCGACGGGCGCTTGATGCCGGGGTCGGCTTGGTGAACGTCGGGACGCAAAAAGATACCTCGCGCCGGGCCGTGGAAGTTGCCAACGAATTTGAAAGCGATCCGGTCTATGCTGCGATCGGCCTCCACCCCGTCCATACCGCAAAATCGCATCACGACGAGAATGAGCTGGGCGGGGGAGATGCGGCGAAAGCATTCACGAGCCGCGGCGAGGAATTCGATTACGAATATTACAAAGAACTGGCGCTCGACCAGAAGACGGTCGCGATCGGCGAATGCGGTCTCGACTATTATCATATCGAAGGAGATGAAGCTGAAATGAAACACCGGCAGAAAGAGGCATTTCTCGGGCAGATAAAATTGGCGCACGATGTCGGAAAGCCATTGATGATCCACTGCCGCGATGCTTTCAATGATTTAATTCATATACTTAATGCTAACTACAAAATACTAAATACCATTCCGGGCATCATCCATTTCTTTACCGGCACCGAAGACGATGCGAAAAAGCTCCTTGAGATGGGCTTTAGTTTCACATTCGGTGGCACCGTTACCTATCCGCCGAAGGCCGGTATGCCCGATTATGCGACGCTCGTGAAATATCTCCCCCTTGACCGGATACTCTCGGAAACCGATGCGCCGTACGTGGCACCGGTTCCGTACCGCGGACATCGGAACGAACCCGTATATGTCATCGAAACCGTGAAGAAGCTTGCGGAAATAAAGGGGATTTCTGCCGGCGAGATGGCGGAAGCGACAGTTGCAAACGCGGCGAGGATTTTTCGTATACAATAATTATCATGCAAGCAGTCATACTGGCGGCCGGTCTCGGCACAAGAATGAAGGAGCTCACGAAAGGGACGCCGAAGCCGCTTTTGAAGATCGGTGACAAAACACTTTTGGAATATAAGTTGAACAATCTCCCGGACGCCGTCGAGGAGGTCGTTATGGTGATCGGATACCTCGGCGACCAGATTAAGGCGACCTTTGACGGAATATATGCCGGCAAAAAAATAACGTACATCGAACAAAAAGAGCTCAAGGGTACGGGCCACGCGCTCGGACTTTGCCGGCCGGTTTTAAAAGATCGATTTCTCGTTTTGATGGGCGATGATTTGTACGCAAAAGAAGATCTTGAAGAGCTCGTCCGATACCCGCTTTCGATCCTCGCGGCCGAACTCGAACGTTTCTCGCCGGGCGAGCATCGGGCGGAGATCAAAACAGATGCATCGGGGAACGTGCTTGATATCGACGAACAAGCGGAAGCGCGAAAGGATATGCTTGAAAACGCCGCCGCGTACGTCCTTGATATGAGCTATTTCGATTATCCCTTGCGCCAGGCGGACCCGGGCTCGAAAGAATTCGGTTTGCCGCAAACCATGGCGCAAATGGTGCGGGATGGGAAGAGTGTGAAGATCGTGAAGGCGACGTGGTGGAAAAAAGTGAGCGCGCCGGAAGACCTCACGTTTTAGTCGGAAGGGAGATTGTCTTCTCGGGACCGGGCGTTCACTTGCTCCGGCGGCAAGTGCCGCCCTGCGCTCTCGCTCCGGTTCCCCTCTGCGGCGGACCGAGCGAATCGGAGCTCCGAGAGCTTCCTCGAAAACAATCCCCCTTCCTTTTTTATTATTGGGGCATTGAGAGTAAGGCTTTGAAAAGAGACCCTTTTTGGTTAGAATAGTTGGATAATGGCGAAGTACGACTTCAAGAAGATCGAGAAGAAGTGGCAGAAAGAATGGGAAAAACTGGGCATCGGGAAGGCCGTCGATTTTTCCAAAAAGAAAAAGTGGTATTCACTCATCGAGTTCCCGTACCCGTCCGGCCAAGGGCTCCACACCGGCCATATCCGGAGCCTTACGGCCATGGACATCGTATCCCGCAAGCGGCGGATGGAGGGGTATAACGTGCTCTATCCGATCGGATGGGATGCTTTTGGACTCCCCACCGAGAACTATGCCATCAAAACGGGCGTCGATCCGCGCGTCGCGACGAAAAAGAACACCGAGACCTTCCGAAAACAGCTCAAAAGCTTGGGATTTTCGTTCGATTGGAGCCGCGAGGTGAACACCACCGACCCGAAGTATTACAAATGGACGCAGTGGCTTTTCCTTCAATTTTTCAAAAAAGGTTTGGCATACAAAGCGGAAATCGATATCAATTGGTGCCCAAATGACAAGATCGGCCTCGCGAACGAAGAAGTGATCGCAGGGCATTGCGAGCGGTGCGGTGCGGAAGTCGAGAAGCGGAAAAAGGCGCAATGGATGCTCAAGATCACCGCGTATGCCGACAAGCTCCTGAAAGGTTTGGAACACGTCGATTATTTGGATGAGATCAAGGCGCAGCAGATGAACTGGATTGGACGATCCGAAGGGGCGGAACTGGAATTTCGAATTTCGAACTCCGCACTCCGAATGAAGGTATTTACGACCAGGCCCGACACCTTATTTGGCGCGACCTATATGGTCCTCGCGCCGGAACACGAACTCGTTGAGAAATTGAAGGATAAAATTTCAAACTTCAAGGAAGTTGAATCATACGTGAAGGCCGCACGGAAAGAAACGGAAGAAGAGCGGACCGCAGAGAACAAGGAAAAAACGGGCGTCGAGCTCAAGGGCGTCACGGCGGTGAATCCGGCGAATGGAAAGGAAATTCCGGTATGGATCGCCGACTATGTCCTTGCCGAGTACGGTACGGGTGCGATCATGGCAGTCCCCGCGCACGACGTGCGCGATTTCGCGTTTGCAAAGAAGTTCAATCTGCCGGTCGTCCGTGTCGTTTCGGGAGGAATGCCGGGCGAGCTTTGGGAGGGAAAGGGGAGTCTTATGAATTCGGGGAAGTTCGACGGGATGGATTCCGAGCAGGCGAAAGCGGAGATCACGAGATTTGTCGGCGGAAAAAAGACGGTGAACTACCATCTGCGCGACTGGGTCTTTTCGCGCCAAAGATACTGGGGCGAGCCGATCCCGATCATTCACTGTGAAACGTGCGGCTACGTGCCGGTCCCCGACAAAGATTTGCCGGTCGTCCTGCCGCCCGTCAAAAATTATCAACCGCGCGATGACGGTGAATCACCCTTGGCATCCGTCGCGAGTTTCGTGAACGTCCGATGTCCGAAATGTATGGGAAAGGCGAAGCGCGAGACGGACACGATGCCGAATTGGGCTGGATCGAGCTGGTATTTTTTGCGATATGCCGATCCGAAGAACGCGAAAGAATTTGCTTCGATGAAGAAGCTGAAATACTGGATGCCGATCGACTGGTACAACGGCGGCATGGAACACGTAACGCTCCATTTGCTCTATTCACGCTTCTGGAACATTTTCCTCCACGATCAAGGGCTTGTCCCGACGAGCGAACCATACCGAAAGCGGACGGCGCAAGGAATGATCCTTGGGGAAGGGGGCGTCAAGATGTCAAAATCGCGCGGCAACGTCGTGAATCCCGATACCATCGTCGAGGCGTACGGCGCCGATGTTGCGCGGGTCTATGAAATGTTCATGGGGCCTTTCGATCGGGCGATCGCTTGGGACGCAAAAGGGATCGAAGGGGTGAAGCGGTTCTTGTGGCGCACGTGGGATATTGCGCACGAAAAAGAGATCGGAAAAGCGAGGAATGAAAAGCTCGAGCGTCTTCTCGCTGCGACGGTGAAGAAGGTCGGCGGCGACATTGAAAAGATGGCGTTCCATACGGCCATAAGCTCCATGATGGTCTTTATAAATGCTACAAGCGACGAAGCGGCCGTTCCGGCGGGCGTTTGGAGCGATTTTTTGAAAATTCTCGCGCCGTTCGCGCCGCACCTCGCGGACGAATTGTGGCATCTCTTGAAGAACAAGAAATCGGTGCATTTCGAGTCGTGGCCAGCATACGATCCCGAACTTTTGAAAGAAGAAGCCGTGGAAGTCGTCGTTCAGGTGAACGGCAAGCGGCGAGGGAGCGTTATGGTTCCTCACGATGCGGAAGAAGAAGCAGTGAAAGGAGCCGCAATGAAGCTCGAAACCGTTTCCGCCGCTCTCGGAAGCGCAAAGATCAAAAAAGTGGTATATGTGAAAGGGAGGATCATTAACCTCGTCGTCTAATCTATGGGAAAATACATCTTTCTTATCATCGTCCTCATCGTGATTGCGGTCGCCGTCGTGAATGTGGTGACTGAGCTCAAGGGGTCGATGAAGTTCGAAAACATCGGTTCGCTCTTGAAACTGAATTATCAAGCACCGTCGGCCGCAAACAACGGAACGCCATCGGTGTCCGTCGGAACGAGCACGGTAAAGAACGGAGGCGCAACGAGCGGAGGATCGTCCTCGCCATCGCACCCCGCAACAAGTGCGCCCGCGAAGCCGACGGTCACGCCTCCGCCAGGGTTCACGGCAGCGGACCTTTCTCCCTTCTACGGCAACGTAAGGATAACATCCCTCTATACGTACGTTTGGTATAACAGCCACCTTTCGCTTTCGGCGTACGGTTCAGCGTCGCCGATCGACGTGAGCGGCTGGACCATCAAATCGAACGAAGGTTCGATGCAAATTCCGCAGGCAGTCAATGATTACAATCCGTCGGGTTTGAGTCCATCGACGGACATCGTGCTCCCGAGCGGCGGGCGTTTGGATGTTTACAATACGGCAAGTCCCATCGCAAAGAACTTGCGCATCAACAAGTGCATGGGATATCTCAATAACACGTACACGTTTTCGCCGCAGCTTCAGTGCAGCTACATCCCCATGTATAATCGGTCGGACATTTCGGCCTTATCGGGCAATTGCCAAAGCTACATCCTTTCGTTGGGATCGTGCAAGTCGCCGAGTGCCTCATCGCTCAATTCTTTTTCCAACGAACCGGCCTGCGTCCAATTCCTCAACCGGTTCAATTATGCATCGTGCTATAACATGAACGTCGATACCGCCGGATTTTTGACGAATCAATGGATCGCTTGGATCCCCGGCATGTGGTCGTTCGATTCGAAACACGACCGAGTTCTCTTACTCGATCAAAACGGGCTCTTAGTGAACGAATATACGTACTAGTCCTTTATTTCCGCTCGGCGAGAACGACGCTTGTCTCGAACGTCTTGCCGTTCCTCACCACTTTTAATTTGATCTCGTCGCCGACATTCGAATTTTCCAAGAGTTCTTGGATAGATCCGTCCATGATCGGCTTGCCGTTCCATTCCGTGATGATATCTTTTTCTTTAATACCTGCTTTTGCAGCAGGGCTTCCGGCGATGACGGCGTCGTCCAGCGGATGTTCTTTCGTTACGTACGCGCCGTGGCCGAGGGCGGTGTGCATCGATCGGGAAAGTTCACTGTCCAAGATTACGTACCGGATGCCGAGGAGCGGCCGGCGGATCCTTCCGAATTTTTTGAGGTCATGGATATCGCGTTTCGCCGCATTCACGGGAATCGCAAAGTTGATATTTTGCGCTCCGGCGACGACGGCGGCGTTGATGCCGATGACGCGCCCCGACATGTCGACCAAAGGACCTCCGGAATTTCCGGGATTGATGGCGGCGTCGGTTTGAATGAGTCCCCGGAGCTCTTGAATCGGTTTTTCCGGATCGGGTTTTGCTTTTACGGAACGCGAGAGGCCGGAAATGATCCCCATGGAAACCGTATTTTTAAAAATGCCGAGTGCGTTCCCGATGGCGAGGACCATTTGGCCCAAATCGAGGCTCGAAGAATCGCCGAGTTTCAAAAAGGAGAACGTTTTTCCTTCACTGCCCTTTGTTTTCAATATGGCAATATCGTTGATCGGGTCGCGCGCCAAGAGTTCCGCGTCGAACGTCCGTTCGTCGTCGGTTGTGATCTTGTAGCGCACGTTCGATTCGGCGATGACGTGCTTGTTCGTGAGAATGATGCCGCTCTTGTCGACAAAAAATCCCGAACCGCCACCGATTTCAACCGTGCCTTCCGGCGATATTTTGTCTTCCGGAATTTTTATAACCTTCCCCCGTTTTCCTTCCTTTTGGAGTTCCGCTTTTAAATCGTCGACGTCCTTCGAAAGGACGATCGAAACGACTGCCGGCATGGTTTTCTTGATGATGCGTACGGTTTTAAGGTCACTCATGGGGTTTCACTTATTATAGCAGGCATAAAAATAATCACCCCTCGCTCATGAGGGGTGATTATAAGAGCAATTTATCTTTTCTTTTTGCCGCTCTTCTTGGCTTTCTTTGAAGACTTCTTCGCCTTTTTCTTTGCTGCCATTGGTTTTTTTATTTTTCGTTTACGAAATTTACCGTTGGACTGTCGACTCCTCAATCGCAGTAAATTCCTCTTCTTCTTTAATTATAGAGTTTTTCGCGGAGAAAATCTGTGGATAACTTTTAAAAGGTGCATTTCCCGACTGCTTGTTCATTCAAAAATATTTTGAACGTAAAAATTCTCCGCGCTCGCACGCTCCTCGCCACCCAACTCGCCGTTCGGCGGGGGGCCTGGCTCGGCGCCGCGGCGAGCTTGGGAATTTTTCTGACGTTCTCAACAAGTTTCACTCGCAAGCAATCGAGAAATGCTTATGGGATTGGAGAGGAAGAATTATGGCTCGCCGAAGAAATGATAGTGATGGACGATCTCGAGATACGCGAATGCACAAATGAAGAACGTCAGGAGGCCGACGCCGATGGCGGCTTTCGATCCGATCTTTGGCGCGAGCGTTGCAACCACGATCATATAAGGGACCCACGAGATGATCGTTCCCACGAGAACGAACCACGCATGCTGCCCCACAGCTGCGCCACCCTTCGATTCGCCGATGAAGAAGTAGGCAACGAGGGTGAAAACCGGCACCAACGTGGCGAAGCCCGAGAGGAGCCGCTCGCCGTTTTCCTCGAGTGCAACGATGAGTGCGGTAAAGATACCGCCCGTCAGGAAATAAATCCCGTAACTTTTGATGAGATTCCACATATTCCTCTATAATAATCCCTATGGGGGTATTTCGCTATCGCGTTCCTTTGTGGGCTGCCATCGTCTCGCTCGTGATCGTCGCGGGAATCTTGGTCGGCGCCTTCGTGTTCTACCGCGAGATCGTCTACAACTATGAGATTAATCTTCCAGCGGGAACGCCCGGCGGCATTGTGTTTCAGTATGGCGCCTGGCCGGCTCTTTCGAACGCAAACTTTTATGAGCAGATCTTAGGAACGTTCGTCGGCGAGAAAGCGACCTTCATTTACGTCAACCTCTCGACGATGCGGCTGGAATATTACAAAGACGGCACCATCGCCGAGGACGTGACCGTCCTCTCAAAGGGGAAGCCGGGATCGTGGTGGGAAACGCCGACCGGTCTTTATAAAGTCGAATCAAAGATCCCAAGCGACTACTCAAGCATCGCCCATGTCTATAGTCCATGGGCGCTCGATTTTCAGGGGAACTTCCTAATCCACGGCTGGCCGTACTATCCGGACGGTACGCCGGTCGGGTCCACGTATTCCGGCGGATGCATCCGCCTGTCGACTTCCGATGCAAAAGCGCTGTACGATTCGGTTTCCGTCGGGACGCCGGTTTTGGTCGTGAGCGATGATTTTAAGAGCGATAATTTTCAGGAAACGGTGCAGGGGCCCGGCATCGGCGCGAAGAGCTATCTCGCGGCCGATCTCGAAAGCAATTTCGTGATGTCGGAGAAGAATCCCGACGAAGTGCTTTCCGTCGCGTCCTTAACGAAGCTCATGACTGCGCTCGTCGCGGTGGAATACGTGAATATCGAGCGTACGATCACGATAACGCCCGAGATGATTGTTCCGACATCCGTTCCGCGCCTCAAGCCCGGCGAAACGCTCTCCCTTTACGATCTTTTGCAGCCCCTCCTTAGGGAATCATCGAACGAAGCGGCCGTCGCCATCTCGTATTTCCTCGGGCCGAAATATTTCGTGAACCTCATGAACCAGACTGCGCAATCGATCGGCATGACTCAAACCCATTTCGTGGATGTGTCGGGGAGCGACTGGGGTGATGTCTCGACGGCGCACGATCTCTATCTCTTCGCGCGGTATCTCTACAACAACCGGAGTTTCATCCTGAAAATGACGACGGATAACAATGCTCCAAACGCGTACGGCCCGAGCGTTTTTTCGCACCTTCAGAATTTCAACGTCTTCGCCGACAACCCGGATTTTGTGGGTGGAAAGATTGGGCAAAATGGAGCGGCGAGCGGAACCATCGTTTCGATATTCAACGGTGAATTCCCAGTCCTCGATGCAACGTCGTCCACCCCAACAATATCAACCGTAACCTCGACCGTTCCAACCGAAGAGCGGCCGTATGTGATTATCGTTTTGGGATCGGACGACTATGCGAAAGATGCAAAAAGCATGCTCTCGTGGATCCAGGCGACGTATCAATAAAATTTGATTGGCGGAGGGTACAGAAATTGAATGTCGCTCCGCTCTTCCAAGTCGCGAAGTTTCTATTGGCGGAGGAGGTGGGATTCGAACCCACGTGGGGCTTTTGACCCGCCAGCCGATTTCGAGTCGGTGCCATTATGACCGCTTTGGTACTCCTCCGTTTATCTCCCTTCTTTCCCCGACGAGGGGATTGAAGTGTGCCCTCGCGAGGAATCGAACCTCGATCGGCTCGTTAGGAGTGAGCAACTCTATCCATTGAGCTACGAGGGCCTTGTTTCTTCCACTATTTTATCAATAATTGCAGAAAATTTCTTAAGAAGCAAGCCGCTTTTGCGAACACGAATCCGGCACATCCCGTACTTTAGTTTCCCCCTTTTGGATCCCTTGAGAACATCTACACTCGTTTTTCTCGTTGTTAGGTTAACACCGGTTATTTGCGACCAATAGGTGAGGCAAGCCTTTTTATTCAAATCCTCATATATGCGGAGCGATATTTTAAAGTCATCGTTTGAAATCTGAAAAATATCTTTCAAGATGGTAATAAAAACCCGAACCATTCGGGGATCGGTATTTGAGAATGTAAAATCCCGTTTGGCGCCCTCTGCCCAGTAGAGAGAAACTCCAATAAGTGACAGTTCTTTTCTTGTGAGCTTATTCACCAAGGCATCGGCGGTTTCTCTGGCTTTCTCCCAGTTTCTTTCGGACATAATTTTACTGGCATTACGGCGCTCTAACCATCTTTTTAGATGTTGTTTCTTTATAGTGACGCCTCTAATGTAGCGGGATGCTGTTGCGGGAGAAATCCTACATTCCTTACTAATCTCTGAAATACTGTGGCCCGTCGCGCGCAGCTTCTTTATTTTTTGTATTACTTCATCATCTATGGATTTCATATATACCTTAAGTATAGAATAAATAGTATCGTCCAAGTACTATTTTGATATATCAATGGACTTTGTGATACCATAGCCCCATGGCCATCAAGCGGGAAATGCCGGAGCGGGAAGGATTGAAAATCTCCGACGAAGTTGCGGAAGAAGTGAAAAAAACCGTCGCGCGCCTCAAGGCGGAAGGTTTCGATTTCGAGATGACCGAGAACCCCGACGTGTACACCGTGACGACGAAGAGAAAAGACGGAAGCTTCAAAAGCACCTACATTATGAAACTCGGCGGGACGCTCCCGATCGGAAACGACCAATACAACATCGAGGATTTCATCGAGGCCTCCTTGCGCTATCCCGAAGATGACATTAATATAGCTGTTAGGAAATTGAAGGAAAAGAAATAAGCTGCACCCTTAGCTTAGTGGTAAAGCGTTACATTGACATTGTAAAGACCGTAGGTTCGATCCCTACAGGGTGCACATTTCGACCCTGCTCGGCGTGCAGGCAAGAAGGGCTTATAGTAAAATGGTATTACGCCTCCATGGCATGGAGGAGGTCGGGGTTCGATTCCCCGTAGGTCCACAAATACAAACATCCATCTTTATGATGGGTGTTTGTTTAGTGATTGAATTGCTTAAATGTAAAAACGTGCGCGGCATCGGATGGTGAATCCTCCGAAAGGAGGAGCAGTTCCGAATTGCCGAAATGGAACATCGTGAGAACCGACCGCCAATCCAAATGATAGTAGGCGGCATAGATCATTTTTCCCATGTCGCCGTGACCAACAAGGAGAATGTTCCCATCCTTGTGCCGGTGTTGCACCTCCTCAATTACTTTCTTTCCTCGCTCGATGAGATCGGGGAATGTTTCCGCCCCCTTGGGCGAGAGGAAGTAGGTGATGATATCGGCTTGGATAATATTTGGTGCGCAAAGTGCCGCAATATCTTTTACAAGTTTCCCCGTCATGATTCCAAAGTTCCGCTCGATGAGATTTGGCATAACAATGGGCGGCGCGACGCCGAGTGCGTCGGTCACGGTCCGGGCAGTCGTCTCCGCACGCTTGAGCGGAGAGGTATAAACCGCATCAAATGAAAGATTGGCACTTTTGATTTCCGCTGCAAGCGTCCGGGCCTGCTCCCAGCCAAGTTCGGTCAATAATTCGTCTCTTCGGCCGTTCAAGATGCCCGCGGCATTGTCTTTATCCTGCCCATGCCGCGCGAGGTAGATTTTCAGCATAACTCAATTATTCATCTTTATCTGCTATAATCAACTCTATGGAAGAAAACAAACATATCGTTGCGTCGTCGGGGTGGTCGTGGGGAGCGTTCCTCTTCGCATTGCCCTTTTTGGTCGGCATTAAAAAATACAAGATGCTCTGGTGGTACATCCTCGCCTTCATTCCGCTCGTGAACATTGCTTTCTTTATCGTTTTCATGGTATACCTCGGCGTGAAAGGCCACGATCTCGCGGCAAAGAGCCCGCAGTTCAACCATCAAGCCGAGTACGACGGATTCTTCAAGGTGTTCGATTATGCTGGAAAGATCCTCGTCGTGGTTGCAGTGATCGTACTCCTCGTCTTCGCCATCTTGAGTGTTGCGGGCATTGCGGGAAGCTTCTTCGGCTTCGGCGCTTTCAGCAGAATCCACCGGCCGTACTAATTTCTTGCCATAGGACTTCGTGCTGGTTTATGATACCAGCACTGGGAAGGTTGGCAGAGCGGTCTAACGCGCCGCACTTGAAATGCGGTAGAGGAGCAATCCTCTCGGAGGTTCGAATCCTCCACCTTCCGCCTCGTATGGGAAAAGAAAAAGATCTCTACCAAATTTCGCTGAAACTCTTTCTGAAGAGGAACGACGGCAAGATTTTAGCGCTGAAAGCCGTCGATGACGGCAGCTATGCCGGTTTCTACGATTTGCCGGGCGGCAGGATCGATATGGACGAGTTCGGGAAAGATTTCTCCGAGATCATCGCGAGGGAAGTGGCCGAAGAGATCGGAAATGTTGAGTTCCAGCTCCGGCAAAAGCCGGTTGCCGCGGGCAGGCATTTGATCCCAGCCTCGATGACCGGTTCGGGGAAAGACGTCCACGTGTTGTATCTTTTCTTTGAGGCAAAATACTTAAGCGGGGAATTGAAGATCAGCAGCGAGCACGCCGGCTATCAATGGTTGGACTTAGCGGTGATCGATCCGTCAGAGTATTTCACATCCGGCATCCTGGAAGGAGTGCGAATGTATTTAGGTAAATGAACGCAGAATATCAAAATCGCAGGTACAGTGTGGGGCCGTACAACCCGGAGTGGCCGAAGCGATTTGCGGCAGAGGCGGAAGAATTAAAGAAAATCTTCGGGAGTGATGTTCTCGCCATTGAGCACGTCGGAAGCACCTCGGTGCCGGGCATGAGCGGGAAGCCGACGATTGATATTTTGATTGTGGTCGACGACCTTACATCCGCCGACCGGCATACGGCGGAAATGAAGCGTCTTGGCTATGAACATCTGCCGGAGTACGTGGTGTCCGATTCTCATCTCTTCCGTCGGATGAAGGACCACGTTCTCCTGTCGAACGTTCATGTTTTCGAAAAAGGCAATCCGGAGGTGCAGGAGATCCTCGCCTTGCGCGACTACCTGCGTTCGCATCCGGAAGAAGTGAGGGCATACTCCGATTTTAAAAATGACCTCTATGCCCAATACCCCAATGACTACACCTCCTATCGAAAGCACAAAGATGAGTTCATGGAGAAGCTCTTACAACGCGCCGGTGTCGGTGCAGTATCGTAAATCTTACGAAGTTGGACTTCGTAAGATTGGTAAGATTGGGAAGAAAGGATACTTGATCCTTCTCCGCGACGCCGAGAGGGAGCACTAGGTGAGGTAGTATCTCATTGAACTCAGCGTATCAGAAATGGTACGCTGTCTTCATATATATGAAGCGAGACACTGAACCGAACCTCGGGTTTTGGGCAAAGCTCAAAAAACCGATCATGGCGATGGCGCCCATGGCGAACGTGACGGACGCCGCGTTCCGGCGGATGTTCGTGGAAATCAAAAAGCCCGACGTTTTCTGGACGGAATTCGTTTCGGTTGAAGGGCTCCTCTCGAAAGGGCGCCAAAAACTCTTGCCTGACCTTTGGTACGACAAGCGAGAGTACCCGATTGTCGCGCAGCTCTTCGGCGGCAAGCCGGAACAATTTGAGCGAATAGGAGCATTGATACAAAAACTCGGATTCGACGGCATCGACATCAACATGGGGTGTCCCGACAAGAGTGTTGAAAAATCCGGCGGGGGAGCCGCGCTCATGAAGAACCCCGCACTCGCAAAGGAAATTATCCGGGCCGCAAAGCGCGGCGCGGGGAAACTTCCGGTCTCGGTTAAAACGCGCATCGGATACCGGAAAAACGAGATCGAAACCTGGATGCCGGCGCTTCTTAAAGAACATATTGCCGCGCTTACTATCCACTTCCGGACGCGGAATGAAATGTCGAAAGTTCCGGCGCACTGGGACTTGGCGCCAAAGATAGTGGAAATGAGAAATCAGATCGCGCCTCGGACGCTCCTCTTGGGGAACGGCGATATTTCATCGCTCGACGAAGCGAAGCGGCGCGCGAAAGAAACCGGCCTCGATGGCGTCATGGTGGGGCGCGGCGTTTTCGGAAATCCATGGTTTTTCTCGGGCCGCGTGCCCGATCTCCGCGAGAAGCTGGAAAGATTAGTAACGCACACGGAACTTTTCGAGAAACTCTACAAGAGCAACACGGAAGCTCGCATCAAGAATTTCGAGGTCATGAAAAAGCATTTCAAGGCATATGTTTCCGGTTTCGACGACGCGAAAGAATTGCGCATAAAGCTCATGGAAGCGGAAGATGCCGCATCCGTTCGGAGGATCATTGAAGGGCGGTAAAACGCTTTCATGCTATCTTCATAAATTCTTGGTATGTTTTTAGGATGCCATCTGCGTACGATGACTATCGCTATGATGAGTTTTGGCGCGGCCGCGACTACGAAAAAGAGGCCGATTTCATGGCAGTGAAAAAGCTTTTTTCCGCAATGCCGTCCCAGAAAGGCCTTCTCCTCGATATCGGGGCTGGCAATGGACGCATGGTTTCTCTTTATGAGAACGATTGGAAAAAATTTATCCTGCTTGATTCTTCAAAAGAACAACTGATTGCCGCGAGAGAAAGAGTAACCGAGGGAAAGAACGTGCGTTTCCTTATTGCCTCCTCGTGGGATATGCCTCTTCCAAACGGCTCATGCGATGCCGCCCTCTGCGTCAGAATGTTTCACTATATAGACAATCCGCGGAAGACAATAGCTGAAATTTCACGCGTCGTGAAGCCGGGCGGATACCTTATCTTAGAAATTCCCAACAAGGTACACTTTAAAAACCGCCTTCGCGCCCTTATGGCGCTCTTGTACGCCCCCTCTCTTTTTTGGAATCTCTTGTCCCGCGAATCAGTCGACCATTCATCATATGATGATATTCCTTTCGTCAATCACCATCCTCGTACCATTGCCTCTCTCCTCGAATGGAATGACTTCATAATTGAAACAACGCTGAGCGTTTCGAATTTCCGTTCGCCGCTTATGAAGAAGGCAATACCTCTTTCACTTTTATTGCTTATGGAAAACCATTTTCAAAGGCCGCTCGCTAAGTTCTTTTTTGGGCCGAGCGTTTACTTCCTTGCCCGGAAGCTGTAGATACTGCTTCATAAAACTTTCACCTATAATGGAGAAGGGTACAAAGAGATGAAAATATTGATTGTTGAAGATAATGAAAAACTCGCGAGGAGTCTTCGGATTGGCCTCGAGCAGGAAGGCTTCGCGGTCGATTGTCTTTTTGACGGACTGATCGCTGAAAGGAGGGTGTTGGTGAACCGCGACAGTTATGATACGATCGTGCTTGATTTGATGCTCCCCGGCAAGGATGGAGTCGCGGTTTGTCGCGCGTGGCGCGGCGAAGGCATTACAACGCCCATCCTAATGCTTACTGCGCGCGATGCTACTGGCGACAAGGTTTCCGGATTGAATGCAGGTGCCGATGATTATCTAGCCAAACCCTTCTCGTTTGATGAGCTTGTAGCGAGAGTCCGTGCGCTTCTCCGGAGACCACAAGGTAAACCGCATATGCTTCTTACTGCCGGCAACATCACCCTTGATCCCCAGACCCGTCGCGTGCACTCTTCAGGGAGAGAAATTGCGCTCACGCTGAAGGAATTTATGGTACTTGAGTATCTCATGAGAAACAAGAACCAAGTTATCACGCGGGATGATCTGTACGATCATGCCTGGGATTTTGCCGATTCATCGCTCAGCAATACGGTAGATGTCCACGTAAAAAATATCCGCAAAAAATTGAAAGACAATGGGAAAATTATTCAAACCATTCGCGGCGTTGGTTACAAAATGGCGGCGTGATGAATTTTTCACTGCCCGCGTTAAATTAACCGCGGTTTATGTGGGAACGGCGGCAGTGATGCTTGGCATCTTCAGCTACCTCCTCTATGGAACTCTTTTCAAGGAACTCAATGACTCGCTGAACGGTGATTTCCCGACCGATGCTATCCAGCAGGCGGCGCTGAATCACGCGGCGGGAGCCCTCGAGGCGAGAATCATCTTTGCCGATATTGTTGTCCTAGCGTTGGTGCTCATTTTTGGCTTTTTTGTTACGAGTATCACACTCCGTCCGATCAAGAAAGCAACAAACCGAGAACGGCGATTTATTGCCGATGCGGCCCATGAACTCCGTACCCCCCTCGCGGTTATGAAAACGGAGATGGAGGTGACCCTCCGCGGTCAGCCGGAAATTTCCTCGCCGGTTAAAAAGACTGTGCAGAGTGCCATCGAGGAAATCAATGGATTGACCGCGTTGGCAAACAATCTCTTGGAAATGATAAAGGGTGGGGGTGCAAAGGTGAACGCGGCACGTTTTTCGGTGACGGAGAGTTCTTTGGGGGTTGTAAAAAAGTTATTACCACTTGCTCGAGCGAAACACATTGCCCTTGCGGTCAATGAAAACGCGGACAATGAAATTTTCGTCATGGGCGATGCCATTTCCTTTGAGCGGGCGTTGTCGAACATCATCCACAATGCTATTCAATATACGCCAAACGGCGGAAGTGTCGCCGTTACTCTCCTGAAGGAGCATGCAGTTGGAAAAGTGATAGTAAAAGATTCCGGTATTGGCATACCACCCGAGCAGCTTTCCCGCGTCTTTGATCCATTTTTTAGAGTTGATGAGTCGCATTCCGAGAGGGAGGGAGCCGGCCTGGGTCTCTCCATAACTCGAGAGATTATTGAGAAATGCGGAGGTGCGATTGCTTTAGAAAGCGAAGTAGGTAAGGGAACGATTGTGACCATCACCCTTCCTTTGATGGATGAGACGTGATTCACAAAGATTTCATCAATGGTCGGTTAAACTGATACCATCTCATGATATAAAGGTCGGCGTGAGATGTCAGAACTATCAGTTTTATGGTATGAAATTCAATAAAAAAACAGCCCTCCTCCTCGCCGTCGCCCTTGCCGGTTTGGGATCGCTCGGTTCAATAGCGGCTCAGTCATTCGCCCAAACTTCGTCGGTAAACGCGAATCAATCGCCGGTTATAGAAAAGACGAGCAGTCAAGCGAACCTCGGGGTTAGCGAGGGGCAACCCACCCAAGAATCGGCGAATATTGAAGGAGAGAAAGGGTCGGTAAACGGTGAAGTGAAAGAGAAAGACGTGCCCGGCATTGGTCACCAAGATCCAAACGGCATAAACGTCAATCACGAGTTTAACGGCGCCGAGTAGAAAGGGTAGAAAGAATCGATTCTGAAAAATAACGCGGGATCAACCCCCGCGTTATTTTTATGGTGCTTTTCCTGGATATCCCACCTCGCTGCAGCGAGAACGGAGAAAGCGGGCGCAAAGCGCATCCGTTCGGAGGATCATTGAAGGGTCCTTAAGAAATCCTTCTTGAACACACCCCCATCTATTTTGGTTGCTACCAATACATTGGGGTTCTTTTGAGCCCATGTTCGTCGTTCCACAACCGTCATTCCTCTTGTGATCTCACCTGCCGTTTCTATCCGAATATCCATAGGTTGGAGTTTATATGCCGAAGGATTTATGAGGTAGTAAGCAGCGAGAGGATCATACATCAACGCACCGTTCGCTTTCTCATTGACCGACAAACCGTAGATGTACTTATCCATCATTCTTAAAACGGATTCAGTGAGAAGAGTTTTTTTCAACTTCTCAAAATCGGTTTTTCGGAGGACAATGTCGTTGCAAACGTCGAGGGGTATCAATACTTTCTTTACTGCTGTCTTGAACACAATGTCTGCGGCTTCCGGGTCAACAAAGACGTTGAATTCAGCAACTCTGTTCTTGTTTCCCGGAGCACTAATTGCCCCGCCCATGATCACGAGTTGTTTGATGAGTGAAGGAAGTTTCGGATCACGAATGAAAGCTTTTGCCAGATTGGTTTCCGGGCCGATGGCAACAATCGAAATCTCCCTGGGATTTTCTCGGACTATCGATATGATTTTCTCCACAGCATCACCCGTCAGTTTTTCGCGTTTTTTGATCTTTGCGCCATCGAGGCCGCTCTTACCATGTACGACGGCCTGTACTAGTTTTCGTTTAATCGGTTTTGAAGATCCCGAAAAGAGAGGAGTAGAAACGCCCAAGAGATCGAGTATGTACCGGGCATTATTGGTCACATTCTGAATCGTACTGTTTCCGGCAACTGTGGTAACGGCTTTAATATCCGCCACACCGGATTTTTCAAGGAGCATGATGGCGAGGGCGTCGTCGTGCCCCGGGTCGGTGTCGATGATGATTGGTATTTTGATCTTCCTTTTATTCATATGTCTTTAAATATTGTAACAATTCCTCGATTGATGATATGCTCGGAAATTCGCTCGCGCCATTTCCTTTCACGTGGAGAATATTCATCCCGCACTTTTGTGCCGGAAGAATGTCCGTATTGACGGAATCTCCGATCATGAGGATCTCCTCCGGCTTCAATTTCTTTTTAGTTATGATTTTCCTGAAGATTTGTTCCTCGCCTCCTTTTGGCATCGCTCTGCCTTTTATCCAGCCGGTAAAGAGAGAGAAGGTGTTCTTGTCAATGCCGGCGCACGACAAAATCCTGTCCGCTTGGCTGATTGGACCGTCAGTTATTGCTCCCAATTCGTATCCCGCTTCTCTCAAAGAGCGGAGGAGTGATCGAACCCGCGGCATTTCGCCTATGAATGGACGGGGGTCTAAGCTGCATATTGACTCGTACCATTCCGACAAGCCGACGCCGTAGGTCTCAAATGATTTTTCTCCACGCCCATGAAACATCCGCCGGTGCTCGTCGGCTATTCGTTTTGCTTCAGGAACGGAAATGCCGAGACAAGAAGCGAGAGTTTTCTCAAGGAGCGGGGAATATTGCCGATAATACCGGGAAGCGGATTCGCCGTATATGAGGGTATTGTCTATGTCGAAAAGTATAAGTTTTATTTTCATGGAAGAAGAAAATTATAAAAACACCCTGCTTCGCGAGAGGGTGTTCAATAATGGAAAATCGTTTATCGAGAACAAGTGCATTATGCACCCTTTCGCCAGAAAAGGTGATGGTAATGCCAAGAATCTATTACAATAGTCAATTTCATTGATTTAACTATTATATACAGAGAAGACGTTGTCAAATCCAGTGGGCGTAGGGTATGCTTGAGCATATATGAAGAAATTCAGGTCAAGGAAGTTCGAGAGGCGGGAGAAGTTCAACGGACGCACCTCCCATAATCAGGAGAAGATCTATATGTACGGCCGGCATGCCTTGGAGGAAGCGCTCGCAAAAGCTCCGCACACGGTCAAGAAGGTATTCCTCTCACCCGAAGCGAGCGAGCGGGATCTCCGGGAGAACCTCTCGAAGCGGGGGATTCCGTTCTCGATTATGAAATCGAACGACGCCGCGCACCTCGTGGGGAAAGACGCGTCACACCAAGGCGTCATCGCCGTTGTGGATCCCACGTCGCTTGTCGTTGATTTCAGCGTTTTTAAAAAGAATCTCAAACCAACGGAAGAAACAATCCTCGTCCTCTTAGATGAACTGACCGATCCGCACAATGTGGGAGCCGTTATCCGGTCGGCGGCCGCGTTCGGCGCGTCGGGCGTCTTGATTCCCGAGCACCGGCAGGCTCCGGTCACGGGCGCCGTCGTGAAGGTCTCGGCCGGCATGGTTTTTTCGGTGCCCTTGGTCTCGATCGGGAACGTGAACTATGCGATTCAGGATCTCAAGGAGATGGGATTCAAAACCTACGGTCTTGTGATGAACGGTTCCACGAACATTGCGGACGAACCATTCGATGCGCCTGCGCTTTTCATTGTCGGGAACGAGGGGCGGGGGATTCGCGAGAAGACCCTGGAACTTTGCGACGTACGACTTCGGATCCCAATGGACCCCGTATGCGAATCGCTGAACGCCTCGGTCTCCGCGGCCGTCGTTCTCTATGCGTGGAGCGCGAAGCATCTTGGTGCTTCGAAATCCTAAGCTCTAAGCACTAAATCCTAAACAATGACCGAAATTCAAAATAACAATGACCAAAACACGTGTTTAGTATTTTTAGATTTAGGACATTTGGATTTATTTAGGATTTAAGATTTTGAATTTAGAATTTATTATGAAAAATGTTGATCTTATGGCGGAACCGTGGAGTGATTACGAGCTCATCGATTCGGGAGACAATAAAAAACTCGAGCGGTACGGCAAATATATCGTGATACGGCCGGAAACGCAGGCGATCTGGAAACCAAGCCGGCCCGCGGAATGGAAGGAAGCGCAAGCGGAATTTGCCTGGAATGGCGGGAAAGGAGCGTGGAAGAACAAAGGCGTTCCCGAATCGTGGGAAATGTCATGGGGCGATGTTCGCTTCACGGCGCGCTTGACGTCCTTCAAGCACACGGGAATTTTCCCCGAACAATCGGTGAACTGGGAATGGCTTGCCGCGCGCGTCGCCGCGCTCAAAGAGCCGCAGGTCTTGAATCTCTTCGGGTACACGGGGATCGCATCGATCGTTGCGGCAAAAAACGGCGCGACGGTCACGCACATCGACGCGTCGAAACAGAGCAATTTGTGGGCGAAGGAAAACGCAAAGCTTTCCGATGTCCCGGAGGGCGCGATGCGGGTCCTTCTCGATGATGCCTTGAGATTCGCCGAGCGGGAAGTGAGGCGCAGCCACGTTTATGAAGGAATCGTTCTTGATCCGCCGGCATTCGGCCGCGGGCCGGAAAATGAAGTGTGGCGCATCGAAGAGGATATTCAAAAACTTCTCGGTGTTCTTGCGAAACTTCTCGCGAAGAAGCCAGGATCATTTTTTCTTTTGAATGGGTATGCTGCCGGGTACTCGCCGCAGTCGTTCCTCCAAGCAGTCGGAGGATCATTTCCCGAAGCGAAGAACGCAGAATTCGGCGAGATCGCGATTCGCGAAAGAACATCCGACCGGATCGTTCCGTCGGGCATTTATCTCCGGTTCGTGCGATAATCTCCTCCATGGGGTCGGATGAAAAATTGGTGGAACTCTGCCTTCAGGGAGAGGAGCATCTTTTCGATGTGCTCGTCAAGCGGTATGCCGACCATATTTTCAACTTCATCCATCAATACATCAAAGACGAAGGAAAAGCGGAAGATCTGACGCAGGATGTTTTCTTCCGCGTTTGGAAGAACCTCACGAAATTCGATACGAAACGGAAATTCAAGGTGTGGATTTTCCAAATCGCGCGGAATGCCATTATCGACCATCTCCGGAAACGAAGAGAACTCAAATTCTCAGATATCGAGGCCGAAGACAACGAAAGCATCGTGGAGAATGTCGAGGATGACAACGAAAGCCCGAGCGAGGTTCTGGAACGGAAGGAGGTGAAAATAATGATTGGGAAGATGCTCGAAGAACTTTCGCCGGCGTACCGGTCGGTCCTCGTGCTCTACTATGAGAATCAAATGAATTTCCGGGAGATCGCCGAAGCGACGGGTATCTCCGAAAACACGGTGCGGAGCAGACATCGAAGGGCTCTCCAGGAGCTCAAAAAGAAACTGGAGGCAGGGGATGCACCGAAACCTTAGGGTTTCTCGTATCCATCTTTGATGGAAAGGTATACCGATCGCTTGGGGAAAATACTCTCTGATTTGGATTATCGGACCGTTTCCGGCCTTGCCGATCGGATCATTTTTGCTTTGGAAAAGAAGAGAAAGCAGCTTGCGGAAAGAAAAGCGACGATTTTCGGCATCTTTGCGGCCGGATCGATTGCGGGGCTTTACTTTGTGATCCAGTCGGCAGGGGCGGCATTTTCAACGGCGGGAACATCGCAGATCTTTCCACTTCTCTTTTCGGATTTCGGGACCGTCATAGCAAATTTCGGCGATTATTTTGCGTCTCTCGCGGAATCGCTTCCCATCCTCCCCGTCATCGGTTTTCTTGCCCTTGCGCTCGTCCTTTTCATTTCTTTGATTTTTGCAATCAAAAATTTCAAGAAGGCCGTCAAGACAAAATTAACGTATGCATCACGACATTCTTAAAATGAAGTGGTTTTGGGTCGTTGTCGGAGGGATTCTCGAGATCATCCTCCTTCTTTTGGTTTTCCGATTCGGCGTCGTTATGGGGATCCGAAAGGCGAATTTCAATGAGAATTGGGGAAGAAATTACGGGCGCTTCTTCGGTGAGCCGAGACCGGGCTTCTTCGTTTCGTCCGGCGGGGGAAGCGGTTTGCGGAGTGCTTTCGGGAATGCCGGAACGGTGATTTCCGTCGGATCGAGCACGATCGTCATCAAATCGAACGACAATAACGAAAAAACCATCGCCGTCGATACGAGTACCGTAATCCGGGCCGGTGCGTCGAATGCCGCCATCGGAGATATCCACGTGGGAGACCCGCTGGTCGTGATCGGCGAGCCGAGTTCGACGGGCGAGATCGAAGCGAAACTTATCCGGATCTTTCCGACAGACGCGACGTTGCCGTCCGGTGGAAGCGGTCCCGTGATGCTCTATCGCGCAACGGGGACCAGTCAATAAAAATAAAATGTTGAAAATTTTCAAAAAGAAGTGGGCTCTTGCAGTCGTCATTGTCGTCGTTTTAGTCGCCGGTTACTTCTTGTTCTTGAAGAAGAGCACCGTCACGACGTACGCGATCGCGACGGCCTCGCGGGGAACCATCGTTTCATATGTGAGCGGTACGGGGCAGGTTTCGGGGGAGAATCAGGTGAATATCACGCCCTTGGCGTCCGGAAAAGTGACGGCCGTCGAGGTCAAGCAAGGGGATTATGTAAAAGCCGGACAAGTGATCGCCGTTCTCGACGAATCGGCAGCGTCGTCTTCCGTTGGCCAAGCAAAGGCAGCTCTTGCAAGCGCAGAGGCGAACTATGAAAAACTCATTGCAGGACCGACCAGTTTGCAGGTTCAGGCGTCGCAGCTTTCCGTCGATTCGGCGGAAAACTCGCTGAACCACGAATACGTAAGCTTGTATAACGACTTGAACTCCGTGTATACGACCGTTTGGAGCTCTGTTCACAATACGACGGACAGCCTTTTCAACAATCCCAACACATCCCTTCCAACGCTCATTTACTCGACGAACGACATGCAGTCCCAGATCAACGCCCAAAACGACCGGGCTGCGGTGAACAGCGACCTTGCCGCATGGCAGAGCGAACTCCAGGCGCTCAGTCCGACGGCGACCTCGAGTGCATTCGATGCGGAAGCCCAAGCGTCGCTGAACCATCTCTCGGCGATCAAAACATTTTTCCTCGATTTGGAAAATTCGCTCGTGAATGCGATTGCTTCTCCTTCGTTCAGTGCAACGACCATCGCATCCGATCGGTCGAGCGTTGCATCTGCCGTCACGAGCGTCGAAGGGAACATTTCGACCGTCATTTCTGACATGCAAAGCATTCAAAGCGGCAAAAATTCGCTCGCGTCGGCGGAAAACTCGCTTGCGCAACTGACGGCGCCGCCAACGGATGCCGACATCAAAGCGGCTCAAGCCTCCGTTTTGAATGCGGAAGCGTCGGTGCAGAATGCCCAAACCAATTACAACAACAACATCATTACGGCGCCCTTTTCCGGTGAGGTCGCTATCTTGAACATTCAAGTCGGCGACCTCATCACCGGATCGACGGTCGCGGGAACCACCGGTTCCACGGAGATCGGGACGATCGTCGCAAATCAAAAGATCGCCGAAGTGACGCTGAATGAAGCCGATGTGGCGAACATTAAGATCGGCGACCTTGCGACCGTGACGTTCGATGCATTGCCCGATCTCACTGTCGTCGGGAAAGTCGCGGAGATCGACAACGTGGGAACCGTCACGCAAGGCGTCGTGAATTACAACGTAAAAATATCGCTTGAAACGCAGGATCCTTCCATTCGCGCCGGCATGAGCGTGACGGCGAATATCGTGACCGGCGTCCATCAAAACGTCCTCGTCGTCCCCAATGCCGCAGTGAAGTCGCAAGGCTCCATAAGTTATGTGGAAACGCTCGACAAGTCGACGATAACGCCGGCCGCTGCGGAAAGCTCTCTCGTTGTTTCTTCGGCTGCCCCGAAAGAAACGGTCGTGCAAACTGGTGCGGCTGATGATTCAAACACCGAAGTGACAAATGGACTTTCGGAGGGGGACATCGTCGTAACGCAAACCAACAGTTCTTCTGCAAGCACCGTCTCGGCGACTCAAGCGGGAGGTGCGGGACGGTTCGGCGGCCCCGGCGGCGGTATATTCCGCATCGGCGGATAATCAATATGATAGAATGCCGCGACATTACGAAGGTCTACAGCAATGGCGACATTTCGACCTACGCTTTGAAGGGTGTCTCTTTCACCATCAAAGATGGCGAGTATGTCGCGATCATGGGGCCTTCGGGGTCCGGCAAGTCGACCTTGATGCATATCTTGGGAGCGCTCGATACGCCGACGGCAGGGCAGTATCTTTTGGACGGCAAAGATATCTCATCCTTCTCCGAAGAAGAACTTGCGAATATCCGAAAGGAGCGCATCGGTTTCGTTTTTCAGGCGTTCAACCTCCTGCCGCGCGCGACCGTCGTCCGGAACGTTTCCCTTCCGCTCATTTATGCCGGCGTACCGAAAGAAGAGCGGAACAAGCGCGCAGAACGGGCGATCCTCGCCGCAGGCCTTGATGAAGCGCATTTCTCATACCGGTCGAACCAATTGTCCGGCGGCCAAATGCAGCGCGTTGCGATCGCGCGCGCTCTCGTGAATAACCCAACCATCGTGCTTGCGGACGAGCCGACCGGCAATCTCGACACGCAGACCGGCGAGATCGTCCTCGGTACATTCAAGAAATTGAACGACGAGGGGAGGACGATCGTCCTTATTACGCACGAACCCGACGTCGCAATGCACGCGAAGCGCATCATTCATATCAAGGATGGAAAAATATTGAGCGATGAATTAGTCAAACGCCATGAAAACCATTGATCTTTTGGAAGAAACCTATTGGGCCCTGACCGCGAATAAAGCGCGGACGTTTCTCACGATGCTTGGCATCGTGATCGGCATCGCATCGGTCATCGCAATGATCGCGATCGGTGAGGGCACTCAGGCGAGTATCCAAGCGAGCATCCAGTCGGCTGGCTCCAATTTGCTCTTTGTCGTGCCGGGCACTCAAAAAGGCGTCGGCATCCAAGTGTCAGGCGGGCGGGGGAGCGCACAAACTCTGACACAGGCCGATGCGGACGCGATCGCTTCTCAAGTGCCCTCGGTCGCGGCCGTTGCACCGGCCCTTAACTTGAGATTTCAAATAACCGCGCCAGGAACCAACACCAACACGCAGATCGTCGGAACCACGCCGGATTACGCAAACGTAAGGAATGTCCAGATTGCCGAAGGGTCGTTCATTTCGAACGCCAATCTTCAATCCTTCGAGCGCGTTGCGGTCATTGGACCGACCGTCGAGAGCGACCTTTTTGCCACGGGAACGGATCCCGTCGGAAAAAGCATCAAGATCAACGAGGTGCCGTTCCGCATCATCGGCATCACGGTTTCGCAAGGAGGCAGCGGATTCAACAGTCCCGACGACATGGTGTATGTACCTTTGACGACCGCCCAGCAATATCTTGCGGGAGATACGTACATCAGCCAGGTGAGCGTCGAGGCGGCGAACTCCCAAGTTATGGATGCCGTGCAGCAGGGCATCACGAATCTCTTGCTCCAGCGGCACAAAATTTCAAACCCAGCCTTGGCGGACTTCAGCGTCTATAACCAAGCGCAGATCGTCGCAACGGCATCGACCATCACAAACACGTTTACCATGCTTCTTGCGTCGATTGCCGGCATCTCGCTCCTTGTCGGCGGCATCGGCATCATGAATATGATGCTGACGACGGTCACCGAACGGACGCGGGAAATCGGCCTTCGGAAAGCGATCGGCGCCCAGCGGAAGGACATTATTTATCAGTTTCTCGTCGAATCCGTGGCCATCACGTTCTCCGGGGGGTTTGTCGGCATCCTTCTCGGATGGATCCTTGCGCTTCTCCTCTCTCTTCTCGCCGGCATTACGACACAAGTCTCGCTTTTCTCGATCATTCTCGCATTCGGCGTTTCGGCAGGCATCGGCATTCTCTTTGGCTACTATCCAGCCCGCAGGGCCTCGCAGTTGAATCCAATCGAAGCGCTGCGATATGAATAGGGAAAAGGTCGCAGAATGATAACAAGAGACTATGCAAAAAAATAAAACAGCCATCATTGTCGGCGTCATTTGTCTGGTCGTCGGTCTCGGTCTCGGCATCTTGATCCGCGGCGGATCGGCCGGCAACAAAACGTTGTCTTCGAACGGCACGCGGCAGTTCACAAGGAACGGCCAAAACGGATCGGGTGTTGTGGGGACCGTGAGTGAGGTCGCGACGAACAGCATTACTGTGTCGCTTCCGAACGGAGGGTCGGAAATTGTCTTCTATTCGACATCGACGCCGATCATGAAATCGGTTGCGGCTTCGTCGTCCGATCTTACCGCGGGCGAGGGAGTCGTTGTGGTCGGCACGCCGAATGCGGATGGCAGCGTGACTGCAAATTCGATCCAGTTGCGCCAAACGTCAGGCGGACCGCAAACATTCGGGCAAGGACAATAGGATAGAAAAAACAGCGAATACAAAAAGATCCCGCCGGTCAATGGACCGGCGGGATTTTTGTGCCCTCGAGAGGAATCTCCCTCGCCTCTCGGCTCGCGCCTCGGGCTGGGCACCGCCTCGCGTCCCTCGGCGAGGTCGGGACATGCTCCGGCGTTCGATTCCAAACGCGCGCAAAGCAGTTTGCGCGCTTCTCAATTTACTTTATTGTGCCCTCGAGAGGAATCGAACCTCTATTTCGAGATCCGCAATCTCGCGTCCTGTCCGTTGGACGACGAGGGCAAATTATGACCCCAGACCTACTCGATCGATGAGAACGTCCAAGAGGCCTTCTTCGTAACTTCCTTCGGCGAGCTTCTCTTTTAAGAAGCTGCGTACCTCGCTTGTTATACCCTTCTCGAGCGGCAATTTCAAATATTGGTTCACCGCGACGTTTCGCCGGAAAACAAGAAGGTTATTCCGGTGTTCGCGTTCCACAATGGCGAATCCCTTCATTTCGGAATAGCGGTAGGGCGTCTTTGAAGCTCCGATGGTACACGCTTCCTCTCCGAGGATGAATTTCACCTTTTCCGGTTTCCGGTTGCTCAATGCAACAACGAGAATGCCGGCGATCAAGAGGAAGATCATAAAGAAAAAATTGCGGCTGAACCATCCGAAGACGATCATGGCAAAGAACACAACGCCGAAAATGAAATACCATCCGACGCTCTTCTCGACATAATCGAATTCCGGCGCCTCCCACGTTATTTTCTTTTCGTCGTCCATAAGTCAATTATAACTTTTTGTAGCCTCACCGGGAATCGAACCCGGATTTACGCCGTGAAAGGGCGTTGTCCTAGCCGTTAGACGATAAGGCCATCAATGCGGAGGCGGAAGGATTCTCCCTCGCCTCTCGGCTTTGCGCCTCGGGCTGGGCACCGCCTCGCGTCCCTCGACAAGCTCGGGACACGCTCCGGCGTTCGAATCTTCATGCACGTGAAGCGGTTCACGTGCATGCGCTCCTGCGGAGGCGGAAGGATTCGAACCTTCGAGGGGATTGCTCCCCTAACATCTTAGCAGGATGCTGCCTTAAGCCACTCGGCCACGCCTCCACACTCCGAAAAAATCCGCGAACTGCTTGTATTTATATCATTTATCTGGTAATTTTACCAGTGTTATGAGGAGGCCTCCTATCATCGTCATCATGGGTCACGTGGATCACGGAAAAACCACGCTCCTTGATTATATTCGGAAAACGAACCTCGCTGCGCGGGAAGCCGGCGGCATTACGCAATCGATCGGTGCTTACGAGATCGAACATAAGGGAACGAAGATGACGTTCATCGACACGCCGGGCCATCAGGCTTTTTCGAACATGCGGCAATATGGAGCGCGGGTCGCGGACATTGCGGTCTTGATCGTTGCGGCGGATGACGGCGTTCAGCCGCAGACGAAAGAAGCGATTCAAATCGCATTAAACACAAAAACCCCCTTTGTCGTTGCCGTGAACAAGATCGATAAATCGAACGCCAACATCGAGAAAACAAAAAAGGATCTAGCGCAAGCGGGCGTGCTGCTCGAAGGATACGGCGGGAATGTTTCGTGGCAAGAAATATCGGCGAAGACGGGCGAAGGCGTTCCGGAGCTCCTTGATCTCATTGCTCTTGCGGCCGAAATGGAAGATTTGGAGTACGATCCGTCGCATGATGCGTCCGGCATCATCCTTCGGAGTACGAAGGATCCCCGGAAAGGGGTGGTTGCAAGCGGCATTTTGAAGGACGGGACGCTCCAAACCGGCCAAATCATCAAAGCGGAGAGTGCGAGCGGCAAGGTGCGGCAAATCAACGATTTTTTGGGGAAAAATGTTCCGTCGGCGTCGCCGAGTTCCCCAGTTGTCATTATTGGATTTGAAAAAATGCCGGTCGTCGGCGAAGAATTCCATGCGTCGTTCAATCTCGAGGTCAAGAGCGCTGGAGTGGAAAAGATCGAAGAAAAAGAAGCCGTCGAATCAGACAGCCGTGAACATTTGAATCTCGTTTTGAAGTCCGACGAAATGGCGTCACTTGAGGCCTTGAAAACGATCATTCAAAACACGAATTTTCAGGTTCCAGTCAGGATCATTCAAGAGGGAGTCGGCAACATCACTGAAAACGATGTGAAGGATGCCGCCGCTTTCAACGCTTTGGTTCTTGGATTCAAGACAAAGACGGATAAGTCGGCGGAAAATCTCGCAAAGACGCAAAAGGTGAATATCATCGAGTCGCCGATCGTGTATGAACTCGAAAAGAGCATCAAGGAATACATCGAAAAATCGACCCCGCGGGAAATGCGAAGGATCGAAATTTTGAAAACGTTCGGTGCGGCAAAAGGCAAGGAACAGGTCGTCGGAGGGAAGATCGTTTTAGGGCCGGTCAAGAATCAGGAGTCATTTGAGGTATGGAGCGATAAGCGGAAACTCGGCGAGGGGAAAATCTTGAATTTGCAATCAGGGCGGAAAGATGCCGCGGAAGCTTCTACGGATACGGAAGTCGGCCTTTTGGTTCAAAGCGATGCGCCGATCAAAGCAGGTTATCTTTTACTCTTCTTGTTATGAGGCCGTACCGAAATTTGAAAGTGGGGAGCGTCATCCAAGGAGAACTGAATAAGATCTTCCAGAGCGATTTCGATTTCGGAGGTGCGCTCGCAACGATCACGTCGGTCGAGGTCGCGGAAGACATGTCGGCCGCGAGGGTCAAGGTTTCCGTCCTCCCCTTTGAAAAAGAGATAGAAGTGTATAAAATAATCGAAGGACGGAGGCGCGAGATCCAAGGCAGGCTTCTTCGGAAAATGAACATAAAGCCGATGCCGAAGCTCGAATTCTCCATCGACCAAGCGAAATAAAACTGGCGGCATGGCGAAACGGTAACGCGGTGGTCTGCAAAACCACTATGCGCCGGTCCGACTCCGGCTGCCGCCTCAAAAGACAACGATGAAAACCTTTTTATTAGTTGTTAGGTTCGATTCCTATTTAAGCCTCATTGAGATATAATATTTTTGTGAAGATATTAACCCAAGGCAAATATCACAGTAGAAAGTATACCCTCAATGAGAAGTTCTTTGATAAGTGGTCATCGTCCATGGCTTACATTCTTGGTTTCTGGTTTGCGGACGGTTATATGAGGAAGGAGCGATCATATAGGGTGGTGTTGTGCTCTAATGATAAGCACATTCTGATGGATATAAGGTCTGCGATGAGCTCTACTAATCCAGTGAGGAGGAGCAAGGGGGACGATGCTTGGCATGTTAGTTTTCACTCGAAACATCTCTATGGATCTTTAACTAAACTTGGTGGATTCAGGCGTAAAAGTAAAACCATTACCTTTCCTCGTGTGCCAAGAAAATATTTAAGAGATTTTATAAGGGGCTATTTTGATGGCGACGGTAGTGTTTTCTTCGTTGAGTATATTAGAACAAAGGACGGTCGACCTGCTCGTGAATTAAGGACCAATTTTACGTCAGGTAGCAGAAAGTTTCTCGAAGAGCTTATGTTCATCCTTAAGAAAGAAATCAATCTCCCATTGAAAGCGCTGGGTGTGTTTAATAATGGCGCCTCTTTGAAGTTGGGGTATGGGATGAAAGATTCCGATGAGTTATTGCGCTATATGTATTATCCTGGGTTCCCAATAGGACTGGAGCGCAAAGCCATATTCCTTTCTAGGATACCCGACTATCAAATTCATAAGTCGCATAATAGTAAACAACATTGAAACTTAGTCGGTAACCCGTTAAACTGAATTGAAACTGCCCGGATGGCGTAATTGGCAGCCGCGACAGACTTAAGATCTGTTGCCCGCAAGGGCGTGTCGGTCCGAGTCCGACTCCGGGCACACTTCGACAAGCTCAGTGTAAACACAAAATGCAGAGAAAAATCATATTTTATCTTTTAGGCATCCTTCTCTTTCTCATTGCCTTACTTGTCGTTTTATCGTATATTGGAACGAGTAATTCTTCCGAAAAGAGCGGCAACGCGGCAACTTCGACAAATTTTGTCGGGCCACCGGCAGGATCGGTACCCTATGTCAAGGGACCAACGTTACCTCCGCCGGGAACATTGCAATAGAAGCGGATGCGGTCATGGTTTAGTGGTAGAACACGTCCTTGCCAAGGATGAGACGGGAGTTCGATTCTCCCTGGCCGCACAAAATACAAAGCCCACTCTTGTAGTGGGTTTTGTATTTTCTATGCCTGGCCAGAGTGAGCTAACTGCTTGGCTCACGTGGGGAATCGAACGCCGGAGCATGCCCCGAGCTTGTCGAGGGACGCGAGGCGGTGGCTAGCCCGAGCGCAGCGAGAGGCGAAGCCGATTCTCCCTGGCCGCACAAAATACAAAGCCCACTCTTGTAGTGGGTCTTCTATATTCCTTAATGTCAGTGAGAATCGAACTCGGGAAATGGGTCGGGAAAACTTCCGTTCCTATTTCCTTGCAAATCTGATAAAGTTAAATTGAACGCAACCTTCCCATGGAAGATGCCATTCGTCTCATCATCATCCTTCTTTTTATCGGTCTCATTGTCGTCGCGATCGTCTTCTTTGGTATCTTCTTTCTTGCCCCGCTCGGAAACGTCGGGGGTCTTTTGGGGGGCAAGTCGACATCGACTGAAACCGTAACTCTGCCTCCTTTGAACCAGCAAACTCCGAACGGGAATCAAGGCCAAGGAACAACTCCTCCCGTGGAAACGCCGAGTCAGCCCGCGGAGACCGCACCGGCCACAAGTACCGGAAATCAAACCCCCAGCGAGCAAACCCCGTCATCCGGCGGATCGTCGGCGGGGGCGAGCATCACGGGTCCGAGTTTGTCCTCCGGCGATTACAGGCTGATCAGCCAATCGGGTCAAATCGGGCAGGATCAAATACCATCGAATGCGGTGAAGCTCACTGTGAGCTCGACCGGCTTTTCGCCGGTCGTCATTACAGGCCAAGCGGGTGGCATTATTACGCTTGCGATCATTTCAAGCGATGATAATACGCACGTCTTCAAGTTCGACAATCCAAGCCTTTCTTCAATCAGCGTCGGCGTGGGGCCTTCGAGTGCGCGGCTCCTCACGTTTGTCATTATGAAGCCGGGTATTTACGGATTTCATGACGACGTACCGGGACGTGCTCAAGCCGGCGTCGTCGGCAAGCTCATCTTGAACTGATTTATTTCTTCCTTAGTTTAAAGAAACGGTGCTTACCCACTTTTAAGACCTCGCCATCTTTTCTTTTTTCATTGGGGTCGCTAACCGTCCTTCCGTCAACTTTCACCGCGCCTTGATCAATTAACCTTCGGGCTTCACTATTGCTCTTCGCTGCTCCAATAGCGACGAGCATCGCGGTGGTGCCGCTTGAAAGGGCATCAGAAGAAACCGTCTTTATTTCGATCTCGTCCGGCATTTCTTTTTTTGAGAACGTTTTTACGAAGTTCTCCTTCGCCTTTTCCGCGGCTTTTTGGCCGTGGTACATCCGGACAATTGTTTCCCCAAGGAGCATTTTTGATTGGTAAGGATCGTTGCTCGTCGGTTTTGTTTCCGTAAGATTTTCGAAATACTTTGCGAGCAAGGCGTCCGGTACGGACATGACCTTACTGAATATATCATTGGGCGCCTCGGCTATGCCTATATAATTTCCAAAACTCTTGCTCATTTTGCGAATACCGTCCGTACCCTCGATGAGCGGTACGGTTATGATATCTTGTTCCGGAACGCCGAAGTGGCGCTGCACCCGTCGGCCCATCAGGAGATTGAATTTCTGATCAGTGCCGCCGATTTCGACATCGGATTTTATTTTCACCGAGTCATACCCTTGGAAGAGGGGATATAAGAATTCAAGAAGTGTTATGTCGCCGCCAGCGTTGATCCTTTCTTTGAATTCTCTCCGTTTCATGACTTGTTGGATACTGGCGGCTCTCGCCATAGTCAACATGGACATAAGACCCTCTTTCTTGTGCCATTCGCTGTTGTACCGCACCTCCGCTTTCTTGATGTCGATAACTTTCCCCGCCTGCTCGAGGTAGTGCTTCATGTTCATCTTCACTTCTTTTTCGGTCAGCGGCTTCCGTTCAGCTGACTGGCCGGATGGGTCGCCGATTTGAGCCGTGAAATCACCGATTATGAGCACAGCTTTATGCCCCAGTTCCTGGAATTCACGGAGCTTCAAGAGGGGAACAGTGTGGCCGAGATGAATATCCGGCTTTGTGGGATCGATGCCGAACTTGACTCGCAGCTTCTTTCCGGAATCGAGTTTCTTTGTTAAACTCTCCTTTTCGATGATTTCTTCAACGCCCCGGTTCAGAATCCTCCGGATCAGTTCTTCTTTGTTTCGCATGATTAAAATTTTATCACAGAAAAAGAGAAAGTTCGAAGGAAGAGGTTGAGGTAAAACCAAAAGCCGCCTTGCGGCGGCTCCATCTATTTTCTATACCCTATACCCTATACCCTATACCCTAATCCCTATGCCTTAAAATTATTTTTCGTCTTGATGATCTCATCGATCAATCCGTAATCTCTTGCTTCTTGGGGCGTGAGATAGAAATCGCGGTCGGTATCGCGCTCGATCTTGTCCACCTTCTGTCCGGTGTGCTTGACGAGGATTTGGTTCAGTTTATCCTTCATTTTTACGATTTGCCGTGCAGTGATCTCGATTTCGATGGCTTGGCCTTCCGCGCCGCCCATTACCTGGTGAAGCAAGATCTCGGAATTGGGGAGCGCAAACCGCTTTCCTTTTTGCCCGGAGCCGAGGAGCACCGCGCCCATGGAAGCAGCCATGCCGACACAAATCGTCGAGACCGGCGCCTTTACATGCTGCATCGTGTCGTAAATGGCAAGACCTGCCGTCACGGATCCACCCGGCGTATTCAAATACAATTTGATGTCCTTCTTTTGGTCCTCGTGGTCCAAGAAGAGAAGCTGGGCGATAACGCTGTTTGCGACATCGTCCATGATGGGTCCGCCGAGAAAGATGATCCGCTCCATAAGGAGGCGGGAATAGATATCGTAGGCGCGTTCACCGTACGACGATTTTTCAATAACCGTTGGTATTAAGTTCATGTTCCTTTATTAATGGTTGACCACCCGTATCACGGTCGCGTCGAAGCTTGAAACGTCGCGTATATTGGCGTTGCTGTCGACGGTGATGATCTGTCCGATCTTCAGGTCGTTCAAGCTGATGATGGCGGTCTTCGGATTGCCATTCTTGTCAAGCGTGGAATAGTCGACCGACATGATCGTGGTGCTTGCGGTCGTATTTGCCGTAAGGGTGATTTGCCTGAAGGGAGAGCCGTCGGTGTGCGGCAAGTAATCGTTCGGATCTCTTGCCACAAAGGTGACCGAATTCGCGGTGATCGATTTGACGGCGCCGGATATTTCGTGAATTTCTTGAGCTGGAGCAGGGTAGGCAAAGTCAACCAATGCTTTGTACTGCGATTGGCCGGCCGCTTCGCCGATCGCTTGCCCGTTTTGCCTGCCGGCGTAAAAACCAACAATGAATCCGACGACTAAAATCAAGATGCCGGCTAAGACGTATATGATCACCTTAAATTTATTCTGTTGCATATGGTATAATCATTATATCATATTCAAGTTTAAAAATGTTTCCAAGAAACTTTAAAATTTTTGCCGTGACGCTCCTCTTGGTTTTGGGAATCGGCGTGTTGGTGTCGGCGCCGAGAGGAGTTTTCGGCGCACCCGTTGTCCCTCAAGAGCCGTGCCCCCCAACGAACCCCAATTGCAATAATAATGGGAATGGCGGCAATAAGACGACGCACCCGCAATCGGCGGTGGTCACGGTAGCGACGAACACGTCTCTCTATGCATCGACCGTTACCCTTACCATAAAGTTTTACAATCCCAACTCGACGATCCAGCCGTACTGGATCTATCGCTCCGAAAATCAGTTCTCGAAATCGAACGCAACACTTGTGGGAAGCGGCAGTATTAATCCCTATCAGAGTAATGCCAACATGATCGTTTCCTTTTCCGACACCGTGGCGAACGCCAGCCAAATCGAAGCATACGGAATATATCTTGGCCCTACCACCAATCTCTCGAGCGTGAAAGTCGTCAGCTTCAACTTGAGTACCGGAACCGGCCCAACCGGCCCGACGATCAACAATCCGAACTACGCACCGAAGAACCAAGTCGGGAACTTCCTTGATATTGGTTCGACGACGCAGGTCAAGTCGGGGACATTGAGCATTGCGAACAGTTCGTTGAGCAGTATCGGCATCAGTTTACTTCCCAGTGGAGCGGTCGATTTGATCGACCCCTTGAGCTACAACCCGAAGGGAGGAATGTACTATGACAGCTACGGGAAAAATTTCTACATTACCGCTACAACCGACAGCTTCTCCGGATCTCCGGAATGGGGATGCGGAATGTCGTTCGACAGCGCGGGGAATATAGACATTACGAGCGCCGTGGGGCAATGGGTTCAAGTAAGCACACAAAGCTATGTCGGTAATAACGCATTCGGAGGAGGGGGCTGCCCGGCTTTCGGAGATACCGAATATGTTCCGCAGTACGTGGCAAGCTGTACCTACTACTATAATTCCTCGGGCGGCAATAACGGAGCCGGATCGTGCAGCTATTGCCCCAGCGGGCCGTACAAGATCGGCTATCCTGCCGGATGTTATCCGACGCCGAACAACGCTGCTACGACCTATCTTGTCAAGAAATGGGAACCGACCGGAACCGTCTTATCGGTCCCCGGAGGCAGCGCTTTGACGGTGAATGGAATCCCGGTTCCGATGCGCGGAACGTGGTGCGGATTCGTATCTCAAGATGCCTACGCCCACGACAGTAACGGTAATTTGGCAAGCACGGGGAGTAAAATATTCGGATCCGAAGCGTGCCAAGGGATATTGCCGTCAAACGGCTGCCCCGCGGGGTATGAGCATAAACAGTGGACGTATGGGCCAGATACCGTCGATACCTGCTTTAAGAAGTAAACCGGAACTTATGAAACAAAAATCGCTCATCGCACTCTTTATCGCCATCATTCTCGTTGAGGGGGCGACTCTTTTGGCGAGCGCGCAGCAATCGCCGATGCCCGTTACGACCAATTCTTCGGGACAAACGAAATCAGGCGATCTATCGATGAGCCAATCTTCCTTCCAGACGCCCCAAGACAGCGTCACCTTCAAGGCGAACGGGGGATGCATCATATTCAGCGGCAACGGCAATCAAGGCTGTGCCCCGAACGGCGGGAGCAATCGGATAGGTTTCGGGAACAACGAATTGAACGTTTTCTTCCCGGCGCCGGTGACCGGACAAGACATTGGGTTTACCATTGGGACCGACGGCAGCGTGAGTACCTTGATAAGCCAAGCGATCTCCGGTTTCGGTGTTTGGCAAGAGGATGGGGTGTACGTATCGACCTCTTCCATGACGGCGGCGCAGCAGTCCGAGATACTTTCTTGTGACACGACCGACAACATCGATTGCAGCGGTGCCGTGAATGCTCCATACAAGGGTCAATCGACGCCTCCGCCGATAGGAAGTTACGGGTATGATTATGAAAAAATATTTTTGGATTGCCAAACTCTCTACGGTTCGGGGGCCAGTTCCGATGGAAGCGGAAATTGCGTTGATCAGTACGGCAGAGTGATCGGTCAGATAATTCAATATGATAATTATGCGGAGCTCGTCTATCAGCCGATGGGTGGGGGAGTGAACATTCAGGCGGGTACGGTCATGGTGAACAAAAACGATTTCCCGATTAAGGGTGAATGGTGCGGGCTCTATACCGACCACTTGGTCTACGATTGCGGCGGCTATAACCCCAACGGTGCTTATCAAAGCTGCCCCGCCGGATACCAGCGTGTCGACTTCGGTAAGTATGTGATCGACGGTGGCACTAACGATATCCATGTTTGCGTGAAAACATAAAATTATGAAAAAACAAACGAGCTATTTGATCATCGTTGCGATCTTCCTTGCGGTTCAAGTGGCCTACTTCGGTTTGGTGAGAGCTTCCTTTATCGAACCGACCGTTCCTCCGTATGTAGCCGGCGGCGGGGGCGTCATTCCCGTCGACGAAGGTCCTTCGGCTCAAGTAAAAACCGGAAATTTCTCTGTTGGGTCGGTCAGCGTATTGGGTGGCAACTCTTTTGGACTTCAAGTTCCCGGAACCCTTTCTTTTGGTAGCAATACGTTCATCAATTTTCCCCAGCAGTCGATGCTTTCCGTCGCGAACGGCCAAACGCATTTTTCTTCGTATGAAGACGGGCAGACCGGTAATTTGGTTTTAAGCGGCGGACTTTTCAAAATGAGCGGTAATGTAACGGTTGGGTCGCTTGTCCTTCCACCGCAGGGTGATGTTTGCGGTATCGCTGGAACGGGTCAAGCTACAATAAGTCAATGCGACAATAACGGCGGCTTCAACGATTCCGCTGTTGGCGTCTCCAATCAATTTTCGAGTGCTAACGGCTGTGCTGCTGGTTATACCATGGTAAAAATATTGGAAGGTTTCATGGGTTCCCATAGCAATTATGATGCGCCGAACGGTTGGGTTTATACATGTGTAAAACAATGAGCAAGTTAAAAATTTCATTTTTTATACTCCTTGCCGTCGTCTTCGCGGCCGGCTTGTGGTTGCACACAGAGGTGAAAGCTCAAACGACGCCGTCGATCTCCAATTTCACGGCAACTCCCGTTTCGGCCTGCGCCATCGAACTTGGCTGGCAAAGCAACCCCAATCAACCAAGCGTTTCATTTTGGTTTTCGCGATCGGGGAGCATCAATACCTCGCAAGGGTTCAATTTGGGGAATGATCCCCAAAACACCTCGCCGAAAGTTTGCATCGACGATGCTTTGGGAGCGAGCGTGAATGGCACGGCGGCCACGGGCCTCACTAATATCCAGCAGTGCGCCCCGGGTTCGTCGAATCTCTCGAATTACGTCGGCCTCGACCCCAATATGCAGATTAATTATTCGATATGGCCGGTCGATTCATCGCAACCGGTCAGCTATCAAACGGGCGTCAAAGTTTCAGCGTCGGCAACGACGCCTGCCCTGCCGTCGATCAATCAAAACGGGCCGCAAGGCGCCACGTTTTCGACGACCGGCGGGAGTTCGGTCAGTATCAACATCCCGATCGATCCGGAATTCGGCGGACGGGACCTCAAGACCTTCGGCATCATGATCAGCAAAAGCGGCCCCAATCAATGGGGGCTCACGAGATACAGCGCATCCAGCATATTCAGCGGCGGCTCGCTCATCGTTCCCGACAGCAATGTTTCTTTCAACGGCGACAGCATTTACTCGATCAACTACTACCAAACGGATTTGTACTGTCATCCGTTTTCCGACGATACGGTTTCCGGAAACAGCGTGACGGTGAAAGATTCGAACCAGGTGACCATTGCGTCCGGCGTATCGACCGTCATCGTACCGCGCACGCCGACGGGACTTTCCGCGACGACGACCGGTACGGGCCTTCATCCCGACCAGGGCCAGGTTGCCGTGAAGCTCACGTGGAGCGATGCGAGCCCCTCGAGCTACGTGGATCACTTTGTCTTGCAGCGTGCAACGGGCCAAGGAAGTTTTGTTCCTTTAGCAACAGTTTCCGGCAGCGCAAGGAGTTTCACGGATAACCAGGCAAGCTACGGGACCGGTTACACGTACTCCATATCGGCGTGCAGCATGAACGGCTGCTCATTTGCGGGACAAACCTCGATCACAACTGCCTATGTGATCGGCAACTTCCGGGCCGTCGTGCAAAACGTGAATTCGAACAATACCGTCACGGTGCCGGTCTTGTGGAGTTCGGCCGGCCAGTTCCAATCGTTCAATCCGCAAAAGAGCACCGATAACGGCCAGACATGGCAATTACTCACCGTGCAGTGTCCCGGTGCTCAGTCCCTCAACTGCTACATCGATTCGCCAACCATCGGCCAGACGGTTCAGTACCGTATAACGAGCTATCAATTGAACCCGGGCGATGCAACGCCGGTCATCATCGTTCCCCGGTCTTCGATAACGCTCGATTTGAGCAAAATGTCGCCCGTGAAGGGCTGGGCGTGGGCCGGCAGCTCCACAATCCCCTCATCGGCGGCAAATGCCGTCGGCTGGGTGAAGTTCAGTTCCGATACCGTTTCGCCGAACTTGAGCGGCACGAGCCCGATTTCTTACGGCGTTTACCTGAATCCCGATACCGGGAGGCTAATGGGATATGCATGGAGCGGCAATTCATGCCTCTCAGGCGACACGCGTCCGAGCTGCGGCTACGGCTGGCTCTCGTTCAACGAAGGGGACATGGATCCGACGTATCCGGGCTTCAATCTTCCGACGGTGAACATGAGTACGGGCGCCCTTTCCGGCTATGCAAGATTTTTGACTTCCGATCCCTCGCTTGGATCGGCTGACGGCTACGTCAATCTTTCCGGCGTATCGCTTGCTCTCGCTTCCGGCACGTTTTCGGGAGCGACGACTCCCGCGAACGTCATAGGGCAAATTTCTTTCTGCGATCCGAGCCACGTGAGCGATCCGCAAAACGGGCTTTACTGCGTACAGACGTCGTCCACCACTCCTGTGGCATCGAACACGTGGCCGACGAACGTCACCATTCAGCCGGGAAGCGTGACATCGAACAGCTTCACGGTGCAGTGGACCAATCCGCAGAGCTATGCAAAAGACGACCAAGTGCTCTATGCAACTTCAAGTAATCCGTCGATATGGAATACTCTCAACGTGCTAAACTCTACGGCGACAGGCACTTACGTGCAGCCCATAACCAATCTTAACGCCAACACCACCTACTACGTAAAAGTGCGAGGATTACTGCACTAAATCGACCCCTTCCTTTTTTTCGAGATTTATGGTATAATACTTGATAGTCAAGGATTAAGTAGCTTTTAATCCTTGTGAAAAAATTTTAATTAACTGATTTTAACTGGATAAAAGCTCGAAAGGAGCGATTCAAAATGAAAGCAATCATTCTTTCGGCTTTTGTGCTCCTTGCGAGCATGATGCCGGTAGATGCCGTGGCACAGCAAAGTGCTACGACGAATTTCGGCGTGGATCGGGTATTGGACGGAGTGAAGGTCAATGCCGCTGCCCAATGTCTTTTTGTGGACAGAACAGGAACTATTTTCGTGGGTACCGGAACCGATTATCTTTATCGTTCCTCAAATGGGGGGAGCACCTGGGTCCATTTAATGAATGGTCTGAAGGGCGCCAATATGCCGTTTGCCTCTGCGTATGCGATCGAGGCGAGTTCAAACGGAACCTTGTTTTTGGGAACGGGAGGAGATCTTTTTAATTCCACTGACAATGGTAATTCTTGGAACTCCGTTTCTAAAATGAGTTCTCCGAGCCCGTTAGCAATAGCGGTGAAGGATTCCAACATATTTGTAGGAACGAGCTTTGGCGGTTCCATTTATCGTTCGAGCGATAATGGTTCAAGTTGGTCCGATGTGCTCAATCCTCCAATCGGGGGATTCCGTGCCGTAACTGTCACGCCAAAAGGAACAGTCATTGCGGGTACCGGTAATGGTGACCCTCAAGGTTATGTCGAGGGCATCTATCGTTCCACCGCCAATGGTGATAGCGGTAGTTGGATAAAATCCGACAGCGGTTTAATCGGCGAGATCGGTACTATCGGAGACGGTAGCACGAATCCCGACGGAACGATGAAAGCCAACGGCTATAACATTTGGGGTCTTACCTCAGATTCTTCGACTGGTTTCGTCTTCGCGGCGACCGATGGAGAAGGTGTTTTCCGTTCGACGGATGACGGCATAAGTTGGGCACAGGTGACGGGAAAAACTCCCATGCCCATGTATGCCTCTGCCGTTCTTGCTGTAGATGGAAAAGTATGGGCCGCCTTCCATAACGATATCGGAACCGGTATCGCTGGAGACGGAGGTCTTTACTATTCATCCGATTCGGGTACCACGTGGCAGGACGTCGACTTCATCGGGAAAAACGTAAGTTGTCTGTATCCTTACGGGAAAGACAGCGTTCTCGTCGGTACCGATGATGGCGTGTACGTCGTGTCGTCAACAACCGTGACTGCTGTTGACGAGCCAACTCACAACCCGAGCACCTTTGCCCTGTCTCAGAACTACCCGAACCCCTTCAATCCGACGACCACGATTCGATTCGAAATTCCGAAAAGGACTTTCGTGACACTCAAGGTTTACAATGTTCTCGGTCAAGAAGTTAAAACTCTTGTCGAGGATGAAATGAACCTAGGAGTTCATGAAATATCCTTCGCTGCTGGAACACTTCCCAGCGGCACCTACTTCTATCGCTTGAGTGCAGGAAACTACACTCAAACCAAGAAGATGGTTCTTCTCAAGTGATCATTGTTTAAAGAGGTTCAGCTTAAAAAGTTGAACCTCTTTTCCGTTTTTGACAACATGACGCATTTATTGTATGATTTTTACAGAAGTTTTGCCTGAGATAAAAGAACATTTACATATATTTATAACGAAAAAGAATTTCTTGAACAGGAGGTAATTCATGAATCGATTAGTTTTTATGCTCTTGGTGGCTACCCTTGCAGGATGCAAGCCGCCGGATGCTCCGTCTCCGAATCCAAATCCGAACCCTCCCGATTCCCCAACCTTCGCCTCGGAATATGAAAGTTGGCCTTTTGGCGCCACTACTTGTCTTGCAACCCGTTACCAGGGGAGCGACACCGCGCTCATTGGTACCGCTATCGCGAAGATGGCAGATGCCGGAATTCGATGGCAGCGGGAATCTTTCGAGTGGACGGTTCTCGAGCCGAAGAAGAACCAATTCAATTGGTCACCGTTCGACAAGGCGGTAAATGGGGAACTGAAGGCGAAGATCAACGTGTTGGGGATGCTCTGCTATGGAGCGTCATGGTGGGGCGCAGCCAACAATCACAAGGATATGTCTTCCTTGACCGATACCATGCTCGCTGAATGGAGCAGCTATGTGGAAACAGTTGTGGGTCGGTACAAAAACCAGATTCACTACTGGGAAATCTGGAGCGAAGAAGATTTCTCGATGTTCTGGCATCCAACCCCCAACGCGAACGATTATGTACGGCTCTTGAGGGCAAGTTACGAAGCAATCATGAGCGTTGCGCCGGAAAGCCATATTCTTATGGGAGGCGTTGTCGGAACCGACACATCTTTTGTGAGCCAGGTATACGCCGCAGGCGGGTCGAGCTATTTCGATATCCTTGCGGTCGATTTGTATCCCGGCGTGGCACCCGATATCACGGTGCGCGGCGACACCACCTATCCCAGCATGCTCGTCGGACAGATCGCCGGTTTCCACGACTTGTTTCCGGATAAGCCCCTATGGATTACCGAGATAGGATGGACGACGGGAGTGTCTTACGTATCAGAAAGCCAGCAAGCCGACTACCTGGTCCGCGCATATGTCCAACTGCTCGCTCTGCCGGAAGTCCAAAAGGTATTTTGGTACGATTTCCGGGATGACGGGACGGGCGATCCTTACGAGGATAACTTCGGTCTCGTTCATCGCGATCGGGCGCTGTCTTCAAAAGAGGACTACGATGCCTACCAGACTCTTACGGGAATCCTCGGTGGAGCGACTTTCGAGAGCAATAGCTTCGGAAACGGGATCTTCGAATACCGTTTTTCTGGGAATCAGAAGACGATAGATGCCATTTGGACTACGGCAAATACTCCACAGACGGTAACGGTCGGGAACATCGCGGGATCAAGCGCAACGCTCACGACGCTTACCGGGAGCAGCCAAACCGTAACCGTTCAAAACGGGCAATGCACCGTGACCGCGAGCCAGTCGCCGGTCTATCTCGTTCACTAGCAACAAGCAAACCCCATGAGTGTGTATCTACCTCATGGGGTTTCATGTTTCTCGGCGTATCGATTTGCTATAATAAAGGAAATGACGGGGAAGAAAATTTCTTCAATCGTTTTCGTTGGAGTGCTCGTTATCCTGACCGGCTTTGTTGCCGTGAAGGTTTGGGCCGGCATGTGCAATAGTAGCTATTGCGATTCCGATACGATAACCGTCCAGACATCCCCGACACCTCCGCCTAAACCGCCGGTGCCATATACCGTTAGTTGCCAGTCTTACAACAGTGCCATCTTTACGACGTGGACCGGCTCGAATTCCGCAGTGCAAGAGGTGGACCTTTTAAGAGTTTCCGGCAACTATGTTCCCATAACCCCCTCCGGTTACATCACGGGTTCCGTAACGACAAGTTCCATATGGTATGCTCCACAATCGCAGGGGGGGAGTTATACGTATAGCGATTATCCGCCGGCACCGGGAAGTTATACCTACGTTCTTCGGTTAGTTCAAGGTCCTCGTAACTTCAGCTACAGCAATCAGACGACGTGCTCGATTGGTGGGTCGCAGGGTCCGACAACGAGCGATGCGCCGACCCTGGTGCAAGCGTTCGCAAACAGCCCCTCGACGGTCTACTTGAATTGGAAAGACAATTCAACATCGACCGCCGGATCGTACCAGTTCGTCGTGCAGCGGATGAAAGTAACACCGAACAATCCGACGTCGACTTCGGCGAGTGCGACCGAAGATACACCGACCGACGTCTTTACCACAGTGAGTTGGAAAGATAACACGACTTCGACAACCTACTATGGCTTGATCGAACGAAGCACTTCGACATATTTTGTGACGACGAATCAATTTCACTACGAGAACAATTCCCAAGTACCCGTGCTTTCGAAAATAACCGATACGCCGTGGATTCCCGATTCCATGAATCCCACGAAGAGTTTCAGTAAGACCGACGGGGTGACAAACGGATCTTTGAGCGAGGCGACAACCTACTATTACCGTGTCCGCGAATGTTCGACATTGGGACTTAGCGGTCTCTATGCTTCAAGCACCGGAAATGCCGTTTTGAATGCTGGACCCGATGGTCAACCGAACATCGCATGCACGTGGCCGTCCACCGCCTTTTCAGTGACCACGCCGCCTTATGCGCCGACGAATCTCACGGTTTCGGCAAACGGCACGTCTGAGATCGATTTGAGCTGGACCAATAACTCAGGGCGGGCCTCATATATCGAGGTTTGGCGGGACGGATCGCTTTTGTCTACGATGTCGTCTTCGACGACGTCATACGCGGATACCGGCCTATCATCCGATACGACGCATTCCTACACCGTGCGGGCATGCTATATCGGATACGATGCCGTGAAGGGGAACAGGGTCACGGCATGTTCGAATCAGAGCAATGCATCGTCTGCAACGACCAACTTTATTGTCAGCGTGAAAATAAGCCCTACTGGAGGAGGATCGGTGGCGAGCAATCCTTCGGGCATCGATTGCGGCGGCGGCAAGAACAGTTGTTCAGCGAGCTTTTTGAACGGCACGCAGGTCGCCTTGAATGCGAGCCCTGCGGTCAACTATGTCTTTGGTTCATGGTCGTGTTCCGGCAATTGCGGGAGCAGTTACGGCCCTCAGTATCACTTGAGCGGAACGGCCACCGTGACATCGACCTTTGTTTCGAGCGCCTATGGCAGTTTCACCCCCGGCGTGAGCGGGAAGATCGCTCTTCATGCGATCATGTCGTCGGTCGCCGGGTTTTTTGACGGTGTGGCGAAGAGCGTTGCGTCGGCGGTTTCCAATGCGGTGCAAGGCATAGCTTCCGGCTTCGGAAAGGTGATCGCCCTCTTCACAACCCCTTCGACCGCGGAAGGGCAAACGACGCCATATGATCCATACTTCATATCCGTTACAACGACGACGAATCCCGTGGTTATAGACAGCGGTCTTTCGCCGGACACGATCTATGCGTACCGCGTGAAGGTGCACTATACGGACGGAAGAGCGAACCCGGACAGCGCGTGGTCAACGTGGGCTGCGGTCAAGACGCTCGTTTCCGGCGCAAGCTCGACGGGCACGCCGGTACCCATTTGCACCGCGAACAGCGTTTGTAATCAAAGCATCACTGGTGCGCAATCATCCGACTTGAGCGGCTTCGGCCTTCAGCCGCAGCAAAGCGGATCGCAAGTTGAAAAATCCGAAGGGCAGTGCCTTACGAATGCCGACTGCATCAATGTCGGCCGCGTGAACAACCTCTTCCAAGAAAAGTAAATCAAGGGAACTTACGCTTTTGCGGCAACGATGGCGATGATCTTCTTTGCTCCGTTTGTTTTGAGGAGTCTTGCAAGCTCTCCCATGGTGGCGCCTGAAGTAAAAACGTCGTCGACGAGGAATATGTTCCTCCCTGCTATCTTCGAGGCGTCTCGGATGGCAAAACATCCGCGGACGTTCTCGGCCCTCGCTGCGCGCGAGGATTGCTTGATCTGCGGTGCCGTTTTTCGCACTCTTGCAAGAACGCCGGCTTCAATGCGGAAATTCGGCAGCCGGTGCTCGCCATCGAGTATCTTTGAAAATTTTTCCATTTCTTGCGCAATGAGGAGCGATTGATTGAAGCCTCTTCTTCTTTCTCGCGAGGAGTGGAGGGGAGTCGGGATCATCACGAAGTCGTCATAGCCCGCATCCTTGATGCTTGTGATGCTTTGAAGATAGGAAACGATGAAAAAGGCAAGCGGAGCAGCCGCTCGCTTGATGTGACTGTATTTCAGGAGATGGATAATCTTTCGAATCACTGGATCTTCGAAAAAAAACGGTGCAGCAAGCACGAATTGAACTCCTCCATGGCAAGGAACATGCGGTGCAGGAAGTCTCCTGCCACATGCCGGACAAAAGAATCCGCTTGTTGTTTTAAGGCGGGAACGGCACGATGTGCAGAGCGACAATGTTTTTTCATTCTCACCGACGATCGTTTCGCACGAAAGGCAGATCGGCGGGAAAACGACATCAAAGATCGCATCGATGAGTTCGCAAAATCCCCTCATAAGAACCCACCTCGAAAATACCACGAGCCGCGATACTGGCAGATTTCACCGAGTGCCGCGAAGCGGAGCCGATGGCGTATCCGTAGCGATCCGCTGAGACGAATGCGACAAAGGCAGCGGGGAAATCTGCCGTATCCCCTTCGGGTTGCGGCTCTTTGTTCGCCCCGCGGTGTTGCACTTTCGTCGACGTACCGCAGGGGGTACGCCTTCCTCGGTGCGCCTTGCGGAAGCAAACAAAAAGCTCGCAACGCGTCATCGTGGTATTTTCGAGGTGGGTTCATGCTATTATTATAAGACAATGAAACTCACGGGGATAACGAACGGCGTTTCCGGTTTTTTTACGGACGTTTTCAATTTTTTCAAAGGACGCGCAATCCTCGGCGTCGATATTGGTACAGCATCCATTAAGATCGCCGAAATAAGCGAAAAAAGCGGAACGCTGAATCTCACGAATTACGGCATTTTGGAAACGAAAGATTATTTGAATCATCCCAATAAAGCGATCCAAACGAGCTCGCTTCCCATCGAAGAACGGGAAACGGCCGATCTTTTGAAGATGCTCCTCGTCGAAATGAAAACGAAGACGAATCTTGCGATTGCTTCGATCCCTTCGTTCGCGTCGTTCGGAACGGTCATCGATATGCCGCTCATGTCCCGGGATGAGACGGCAAAGGCGGTTACCTTTCAAGCGCCGCAGTACATCCCGATGCCGGTCGCCGAAACGCTTGTCGATTGGTTCAAAGTCGACGAATTCACCGGGGATTCGCGGCAAAAATTCCAGCATATTTTCGTCATTGGCATCTCAAAGAAACTCATTCAAAAATACAAAGATATGTTCCGGGAAGCCGGTCTTCGGCTTGTATCCCTTGAATTTGATACTTTGGCCACAACGAGAGCCCTTATCGACGACGGCGACGACGAGACGATCATCGTTGACATCGGCGCCGAGGAGACGGAAATATTCATTGCTTCAAAGGGTCACTTGGAGTATGTCGGCGGAACGGATTACAGCGGTATTCACTTGACGCAATCGGTCGCGCGAAGCCTCGGCATTACGACCCTCCGGGCGGAAGAGTTGAAGCGGCGGAGAGGTTTATCTTCGGAAGGCCCGGAATCAGAGTTATCAACATTAACGATTCCGTTTCTGGATGTTATAATACAAGAAGTAAATCACGTGAAGGAGGTGTATCATCGGCGCTACGGCAGAGAAGTTAAGAAGGTCATGCTCGTAGGCGGAGGTGCCAATCTCATCGGAATCGAGAAGTACTTCGTGCGGCAAACCGGCCTCATCGAAGCGCAACCCAACATCTTCCGGAAAGTTTCCTATCAGCTGAATCTCGAACCGACCCTCCGGCGGCTCACCAACGAATTTCCGACGGCGGTGGGATTGGCCGAACGATACTTTGCATAATTTATGAACCCGGAACAAAATCAACAGCAACCAACCACCAGCCTCAACGAGGCTTTTGCGAATTCACCCGTTTCAATCGGAACGCCGTGGCGGCTTTTCGTTTTTTCCCTCCTCCTTTTCGCATTTTCCCTTCTCGTTTATTTCGGGCTGAAAGTCGGCTACGAGAATTATCTTCAGTCGCGCTCCCAAGCGCTCGACCAGAGTTTGGCACAACTCTCAAATTCGATCAGTCAGCAGGATCAGCAGCAGTTCATTAACATTTATTCGCAGATTGTGAACCTCAAGAGCGTCTTGTCGAGCCATCTTTTTACCGCCAATGTTTTTCCCTTCCTCGAGCAAAACACCCTCCCTCAGGTTTTTTATACGGAAGCCAAATTCACGGGATATACCGGAACGCTTGAGTTGAGCGGCCAAGCCGCATCGCTCCAAATGCTTGCGGAGCAGCTTTCGCAGTTTGAAAAAGCGCCCGAACTTTCAGGTGCGGTTTTATCCAGCATGAATTTCAACCCGAGCGGCAGTACAACCTTCGTCATCACTCTCACCTTCAATCAAAGCTATTTGTCGAAACCGGCATCATGAAACCCTCAACCAAAAGAGCTCTCAGCATTCTCTTCTCGGTCTTCTTCTTGATCGCGACGATCGTTGTCTATTCGAGTTTAATAGAACCGGAAATGGGAAACTCGAGTGAGTTGCAGTCCGAGGTTGCTTCGAAAACCAACGCATATCAGAACCAAAAAGCCGCTGTATCCCAAGTCTCGAAGCTCATCAGCCAGTTCCAGAACGCGGCGCAGCTCCAGCAGACGCTTTCCCTTGCCATGCCCGTGGGGCCGAGCGTTACTGACGCTTTGAATCAGTGGTACACCATTTCCCAAAATTCCCAAGCAAGCGTCCAGTCGCTCAATATCAAGCTTGGGAAAACTCTCACGAGTTCCAATCAACCGCTTGCGAAGGGGATGGGAACGATAACCATCGATCTCGGCATCGTGGGAACGTATGACGCCGTGAAGCAGTTTTTGACATCGGTGGAATCGAACGCGCGGCTCATCAACGTCACGTCGTTCGACTTTAAGCCATTGGTAAGCAGCGGGCAAGGAGGCGCGACGACACAATCGCCGAGCTCAAATCAACTTTATTCTTTACAAATGACGGTCAATACATTTTATCAAGGGAACTAAATCTATGGCGATCATGGTAGAACAAGATAAGAAGCCGGTAAATTGGGTGAACATCATCGCAATCGTGGTTTTTATCGTGCTGGTGTTCGCGGTCGCGTACTTCATCTTTTTCAATAAACCGCAGCTCATCGACGTCGTGCTGCCGGGGAATTTAAAGAGCATCAATACGTTGTCCCAAGTTCAAATAGACCCGACGCCAGTCGTTCAATCGCTCCAGAAATATTTCACGACGAACTACGGATCGTCGATCACGATACCGACGCCGGGAAGGACGAATCCGTTCGCGCCGTTTTAAGGGTTTGATACGAAACTCCGAGCCGGAGGCGATGGAATTTCATCCATCAAACCTTACCCGCCAAAATTTCATTTGAAACAGTAGATATCAAATAATATGAGTTCAATGAATAAATACAGGGTGGAAAGAAAAAGCACCGCTCATTTAGGCGGGTGCTCAATTTTGTCGTCTCGCTTTACTCGAACAAAATTGGCATGACCGATCAAGAGCTTGTCAAAAAACTCGTAGAGAAAAAGATCATCACTGATGATGTCGGGAGGAGAGTGCTTCGCGATGCGGGACTCCGGGGGCAGCCGGCGGAAGACTTGATTTACCAAGGGCGGTTGGCGGACGAAGTCGCCGTTGCGAAGGTAAAGAGCGAAATGCTCAGCATTCCGTACAAGAAAGTGAGCATTGACGCCGTGACGGATGCGCTTATTGCGCTCATTCCGAAAGAAACTTCGAAAACATATCAAGTGATCCCCGTCGAGAAGAACGGAGACATGCTCGTCGTCGGGATGCTCCGCCCGGACAATTTGCAGGCACAAGAAGCGCTGAAATTCATCGCAAAGCAGGAACGGGTAAGTCTCGGGGTGTATCTCGTGACGCCGTCGGATATCGCGGCTGTTTGGAGGAAATATTCTCCGTACAAGAACGAAGTTGAGTCGGCGGTCGAGGAAATGCAGCTTTCGCAGTTTGAAAAAGCGCCCGAACTTTCAGGTGCGGTTTTATCCAGCATGAATTTCAACCCGAGCGGCAGTACAACCTTCGTCATCACTCTCACCTTCAATCAAAGCTATTTGTCGAAACCGGCATCATGAAACCCTCAACCAAAAGAGCTCTCAGCATTCTCTTCTCGGTCTTCTTCTTGATCGCGACGATCGTTGTCTATTCGAGTTTAATAGAACCGGAAATGGGAAACTCGAGTGAGTTGCAGTCCGAGGTTGCTTCGAAAACCAACGCATATCAGAACCAAAAAGCCGCTGTATCCCAAGTCTCGAAGCTCATCAGCCAGTTCCAGAACGCGGCGCAGCTCCAGCAGACGCTTTCCCTTGCCATGCCCGTGGGGCCGAGCGTTACTGACGCTTTGAATCAGTGGTACACCATTTCCCAAAATTCCCAAGCAAGCGTCCAGTCGCTCAATATCAAGCTTGGGAAAACTCTCACGAGTTCCAATCAACCGCTTGCGAAGGGGATGGGAACGATAACCATCGATCTCGGCATCGTGGGAACGTATGACGCCGTGAAGCAGTTTTTGACATCGGTGGAATCGAACGCGCGGCTCATCAACGTCACGTCGTTCGACTTTAAGCCATTGGTAAGCAGCGGGCAAGGAGGCGCGACGACACAATCGCCGAGCTCAAATCAACTTTATTCTTTACAAATGACGGTCAATACATTTTATCAAGGGAACTAAATCTATGGCGATCATGGTAGAACAAGATAAGAAGCCGGTAAATTGGGTGAACATCATCGCAATCGTGGTTTTTATCGTGCTGGTGTTCGCGGTCGCGTACTTCATCTTTTTCAATAAACCGCAGCTCATCGACGTCGTGCTGCCGGGGAATTTAAAGAGCATCAATACGTTGTCCCAAGTTCAAATAGACCCGACGCCAGTCGTTCAATCGCTCCAGAAATATTTCACGACGAACTACGGATCGTCGATCACGATACCGACGCCGGGAAGGACGAATCCGTTCGCGCCGTTTTAAGGGTTTGATACGAAACTCCGAGCCGGAGGCGATGGAATTTCATCCATCAAACCTTACCCGCCAAAATTTCATTTGAAACAGTAGATATCAAATAATATGAGTTCAATGAATAAATACAGGGTGGAAAGAAAAAGCACCGCTCATTTAGGCGGGTGCTCAATTTTGTCGTCTCGCTTTACTCGAACAAAATTGGCATGACCGATCAAGAGCTTGTCAAAAAACTCGTAGAGAAAAAGATCATCACTGATGATGTCGGGAGGAGAGTGCTTCGCGATGCGGGACTCCGGGGGCAGCCGGCGGAAGACTTGATTTACCAAGGGCGGTTGGCGGACGAAGTCGCCGTTGCGAAGGTAAAGAGCGAAATGCTCAGCATTCCGTACAAGAAAGTGAGCATTGACGCCGTGACGGATGCGCTTATTGCGCTCATTCCGAAAGAAACTTCGAAAACATATCAAGTGATCCCCGTCGAGAAGAACGGAGACATGCTCGTCGTCGGGATGCTCCGCCCGGACAATTTGCAGGCACAAGAAGCGCTGAAATTCATCGCAAAGCAGGAACGGGTAAGTCTCGGGGTGTATCTCGTGACGCCGTCGGATATCGCGGCTGTTTGGAGGAAATATTCTCCGTACAAGAACGAAGTTGAGTCGGCGGTCGAGGAAATGGGGGACGTAAAACAAGTCGACTCGCTCTTGGTTTCCTTGGAGGAAGATCGGGGAGCCGGCGAAGAAGCCCCGATCATCAAGATTGTTGCAGCGACCTTGCGAGAGGCGGTGGAACGAAAAGCCTCCGATATTCACATCGAGCCTGAACGGCTGCGTCTCCGGATCCGCTTCAGGATCGACGGCGACCTCGGCGAAGTTTCATCGATGCCCTTGGCGCTCGCGCAGCCGGTCATTTCGAGGGTCAAGGTCCTTTCCCGCTTGAAGCTCGACGAAACAAGGATCCCGCAAGATGGCAGGTTTCGGGCCGTGATATCGGGCCGTGATATCGATTTCCGCGTCGCAACGTTTCCGACGCCGTCTGGCGAAAAAGTGGTGCTCCGGGTGCTCGACCCGACGACCGGTCTGAAGAGCCTTCAAGAGCTCGGCTTCAGCGATTACAATTTTGAAATTTTACAGCATGCGATCGAATCTCCTTATGGCATGATTCTCATCACCGGCCCCACCGGGTCTGGAAAATCGACGACGCTTTATGCGATCATGCAAAAGATGAACTCGGAAGAAGTGAATATTGTGACCTTGGAAGATCCGGTGGAATACTTCATGGATGGCGTGAACCAATCCCAAGTGAAGCCCGAAATCGGCTACGACTTTTCATCGGGCCTTCGACAAATCCTCCGGCAGGACCCGGATATCATCATGGTCGGTGAAATCCGCGATGCCGAAACGGCGAATTTGGCCGTGAACGCCGCTTTGACCGGCCACCTCATGCTCTCGACGCTCCACACGAACAATTCCATCGGCGTCGTTCCGCGGCTCATCGATCTCGGCGTTCCGGGGTTCCTTTTGGCGTCGTCCCTGAATCTTATGCTTGCGCAGCGCCTGGTGGGCCGCCTTTGCCCGAAATGCAAGAAGGAACGGCAAGTGTCGGGAGAAGCCGCAGATATCATCGAAAAAGAACTCGCTGATTTGCCGGAATCGGTTCGATCGAATTTAAAATTCAAAAAACCGTACACTTCGTGGCATGCAGAGCCGGATCCGAATTGCGATGTGTGCAACGGAAAAGGAATATCCGGCCGCGTTGCGCTCTTCGAAATATTCAAAATGACGCGAAATCTTTCAGATATCATCAGCCGCGGATTCACGGAAAACGCCCTGATCGCTGAAGCAAAGACGCAAGGCATGATCTTCATGCGGCAGGACGGGATTTTAAAAGCACTCGCGGGCGACGTATCGCTCGAGGAAGTATTGCGGGAGACGGAAGAGTAGGGGAAAGAGCAGAACAGGAATAGTATTTTTGGAGTGAATTCTAGTGTATAATAAGTGAACATGGCTCAAGATTATAAACAGAGGCTGGACAGTCTGCTTGTGATGACGGCGAAGCAAAACGCCTCCGACCTCCACTTGGCGGTCGGGCGAAGACCGACCATACGGGTCGACAGCGTCCTCATTCCCATCGCCGAAGAGCCGATCTTGACGAAAGAAGACGCGGAAGGATTGGTCCTTGCGCTTCTCACGGAAGACCAAAAGGTTTCGTTCTTAGACCGGAAGCAGCTTGATTTTTCCTACAACTACGAGGATAAAGCGCGGTTCAGGGTGAATGCATACTTCCAGCGGGGATTTGTTGCCGCAGCGCTCCGCTTGATACCGGCAAACATCAAAACGGTTGAAGAATTGAACCTGCCGCCGATCCTCCACGATTTCACGAAGTTGAACCAGGGGTTCATTTTGGTCGTGGGGCCTGCTGGACACGGGAAATCGACGACCTTGGCAGCGCTCCTTGATGAAGTGAATCACAAGCGGAACGATCACATCATCACCATTGAAGATCCGATCGAATACATTTTTTCGCAGGACCGCTGCATTATTTCCCAGCGTGAAGTCGGTGCGGACACCATTTCGTTCAATTCGGCTTTGCGGGCGGTCTTGCGGCAAGATCCGGACGTCATCATGATCGGCGAAATGCGCGACGCCGAAACCATTGCAACGGCCATGACCGCCGCCGAAACGGGTCACTTGGTCTTTTCGACGCTTCACACCAATTCAGCCTCGCAGACCATCGACCGGATCATCGACAGTTTTCCTCCGAACCAGCAGGGGCAGATCGTTTCACAGCTTGCGTCGACTTTGGTCGCCATCGTTTCGGAACGGTTGATTCCGAGGGTTGGCGGCGGACGGATTCCTTCTATGGAAATCATGATCGTGAACCCCGCCATCAGAAACCTGATCCGCGAACGGAAGATTTATCAAATCGATCTCGTCATCGAAACGAGCGTTCAAGAAGGAATGATATCGCTGAACCGCTCGCTCGTAACTCTCGTGAAGAAAAAAGAAGTCTCACTTGAACAAGCTGAATCATATTCCTTGAATCCGGCAGAACTTAGGATTCTCCTTGAAAGAACATAGGGGTAGGTGGTATTTAGTAGCTCGTATTTTGTATACTAAATACTAGATACTAGATACTGGGTACTCAATACAGGTCTATGAAGTTTAACTACAAAGCGAGAACTAAAGAAGGCGAACTGCAAGTTGGGAACGTCGATGCCGCATCAAAAGAGGCGGCTCTTGCGATTTTATTAAGCCACGGGCTTTTCATTTTAAGTCTCGAGCCGGTGGTGGAAAATACGTGGATCTCGAGGATCTCCGAATTCTTCAAGCGGGTCAAGGTGCAGGATCTCATGATCTTCACGAGGCAGTTTTCGACGCTCCTCGCGTCTCAAGTGCCGCTTTCCGACAGCTTGGTAAACCTTTATAAACAGACAACGAAGCCGGTCTTGAAAGAAGCGGTGTATGAAATAGCTTCCGACATCGATGCCGGGTTTTCCCTTTCGCAGGCTCTCGGGAGGCACCCGGGGATATTTTCGGAATTCTACGTCAACATGGTGAGGTCGGCCGAGGTGACCGGACGCTTGAGTGAGGTCTTGGACTTCCTTGCTGATTACTTGGAAAAACAGTCGACGCTCGTTTCGCAGATCAAGAATGCTTTGACGTATCCGGCGTTTATCATCGCCCTTTTCGTCGTCGTCGTCATCATCATGGTGACGATGGTGTTTCCGCAGATCACGCCGATCCTCCAGCAATCGAACGTCGCGCTCCCCGTTACGACCCAAATCCTGCTCGGTGTCAGCAACTTCATGATGAAATGGTGGTGGACAATTGTCATTATGCTTGCTGCCGTCGTTCTCATCCTTGCGGATTATTTCCAAACGAGCGAAGGAAAGGTGGTCCTCGATACCATCACCTTAAAAACCCCGATCGTCGGGAAAATGCTTCAAAAACTCTATGTTTCGCGGTTTGCCGAATCGGCGCGGGTTTTGATTAAAGGCGGTCTTACGATTCCGCAAGCCGTGGAAATTTCCTCCCGGGTCATCGGAAACTCCATTTATCAAGAACAACTCCACAGTGCGGCGGAGCAAATCCGGAAAGGGAGGTTGCTCTCTCAAGCGCTGGAGGCGATGCCGGAATTCCCGCCGCTCGTATCGCAGCTCATTTCAGTCGGCGAATCGACCGGACGCCTCGAAGAACTTCTGGGAAAAATCAACGACTTTTATTCGCGCGAAGTGGAAAATACCGTCGAGAATTTGGTTTCTCTTATCCAACCGATCCTCATGGTTGTGATCGGCGTTATTATCGCGTTTCTTTTCGCCTCGATCTTGCTTCCAATTTATAATATGTCGCAGGCATTTTAGTGTGCTATAATAAATGCAAATACAAACGGTCGAACAATATACGAACAAACGCAATGAATAAAAGCAAAAAAGAGGGTTTCACGCTCATCGAAATGCTCGTCGTGATCGCGATGATTGGGCTCCTTTCGGCAGTCGTTTTGGTTGCCTTGGGACCGTCGCGGAACAAAGCGAAGGATACGAGGATCATATCGGATGTGAACCAGGCGAGGTCGTACATGGAAGCGACCTATGACCCGACTGCCGGCGGATACCCGGATTACACGGCCAGTTTCAGTGCAAGCAGCAGTTTGGCGTCCTTGAGCCTCGACGTTACGAACCAAAATGGCGATACGGCGGGGAAGAACAGCGGCGGCCTTTATCTCAATGAGGCAAAGTCCGGATCGGTCTATTCCGCGTATGCCTTTTATGCCAAGTTGGCGAGCGATGACACAAAGGCGTATTGCGTCGATAGTGCCGGCAACAGCGGGACGGTAACGGCATCGTCCATCGGTACTGCCGCGGTGTGCCCGTAAACGATATTTCAGACTCTTCTCATGAGACAAAAACATGGCTCCTTTCAGGGGTCATGTTTTTTGGTCGGGGAGAGTAGTATAATAAGTGCAATGCGGAAAATAAAACAAGAAAAGAGCGGCTTCACGCTCATCGAAATGCTCGTTGTGGTGGCCATCATCGGCCTTCTTTCTTCCGTCGTCTTGAACGCCTTGGGACCCGCACGAAACAAAGCAAAGGATGCCCGCATTATGCAGGAGGTGGGACAAGTGAGAGACATCGCGGAAACGCTCTATAACGGCCATTATCCGGAAAGCATTGCGGTAACGCCCGGCGTCACGCCGTCGAACAGTGATCTTGCTTCCCTTGATTCTGACATTACAACCCAAGGCGGCGAGCTCCACGTGGTTCTGTCTTCCGATTCGGCAACCTTTATTGCGTACTCGAAGCTGAACACGCTGGCAACGGATCAATCGGGGACCGAACAAACTCAATACTATTGCCTCGATAGCAGCGGGAAAGCGGTGTTCCTTCTTTCGCAGCCGAATGATGCCGCGGTAGGGGGGTCTTCCCCGGCAACGTGCGACTAAGATGAGTCCCACTCCGGTCGGTTACCTCCTACTGTTCATTCTCGGCCTAGCATTCGGGAGCTTTTTCAACGTTTTGATTTTACGGTATTCGCCCGAAGGACCGCTTTTCGATCGTAAAAGATTGAGCGGCCGATCGCACTGTCCGAAATGTCTCCACGAGCTCGGCGTCAAAGAGCTCATTCCGGTTTTGAGTTTCCTTTTTCTCGGGGGGAAATGTTCGCATTGTGGTCAAAAAATATCGTGGTTTTACCCCTTTACGGAGCTTGCGACTGCAATTCTCTTCACCGGCGTGCCCTATTTTCTGAATTCGTTCTACGGGATTTCCGGAGCGGAGTTTTGGAGTTTCACGATGCCTCTCTGGTACTATCTCCTCGTCGTTTCATGGCTCGCCGTCGCACTCACATTTCTCCTTATCGCGCTCATCGATTTCCGGTACTACGTCGTGCCCGACGAATTGAACATTCTCCTTATCGTTTTCGGCGCCATCGTCTCGTTTTTGCTTTTCTATCACATGCGGGAACTTTTACCGTTCCGGACGTCTTTCCTCGAAAATTACGTAATGATCTTTGCATCGACGGGGAACGTCCTTGCTAATCATTTGATCGGGGCCTTGGGCGGCGGCATATTTTTTGAACTTCTCGTTCTCGTGAGCCGGGGGAGGGGGATCGGATTCGGTGATGTAAAACTTGCATTTGCCTCGGGAATCGCGATCGGCTGGCCGGATATCGGCCTTGCGGTATTCATTTCTTTCGTTTTGGGAGGGATTTTGGGAAGCTTGCTCCTCCTTTTTAAGAGAAAGGGAATGAAGGATCGGATACCTTATGCGCCCTTTTTCGTGACGGGAGTGTTTTTGACGGCTCTCTTCGGACAAGCGCTTGTCTACGGCTATTTCAAGCTCTTCGGGATGTAGCAAGAGGCGCTCGGGAGGTCTGTGTACCGCAGAAAGTCTGTGATATCATTAATGGAATGGAAGATGCGAAAGACCAAAGCGCTTTCACACTCATCGAAACTCTCGTCGTGATCGCCATCACGGCGGTGCTTTCCACCATTTTCATCGTTTATAGCGGATCTTCAAACAGCAATCTCAATCTCTATACGAGTAGGGCGGAGGTGGTATCAACGCTTGAGAGGGCCAAATCGCTTGCGCTCGACAAGAGCGCATACGGCAACTACGGGGCAGAGGGTTCTTACTGCGCGTTCGGCGTCCATTTCGATTTGGCCGGTGGGAGGAATTATTATTTGTACGGCATCGCGACGTCGTCCAACAACTGTTCCGGCGTGAATTATGCGTGGCCCGGATCTGCAATCCAAACATCTACATTAACCGGCCAGGCCCAATTTGTTTCGCCGACTCCCGCGGATATTTATTTCATTCCGCCTTATTTTTTGGGGAGTGCCACCGGGGAGATCGTCATTCAAGATAAAAAGAGCGGTGCTAAGGTCGCAATCGGGGTCGATGCCGGCGGAAGCGTTTCCGCCCTCTCGTCGCCGTAGGCTAACTATGAAGGGATTTTTCAAAGACAAAGAAGGCAGCTTGATGATAGAATCGATGGTTGCCGCAAGTCTCGTTGTCGTGGGGCTCCTCGGCCTCTTCAATTTGATATACAACTCAACGGAGCGCGACAGCCTCGTCATTCACCAGTTGCAGGCGACCTATCTTGCAGCGGAAGGCATTGAAGTCGTCAAAAATATCTCGGATGCGGATGTCGCAAACGGCAACCCGTGGGACAGCGGCCCGGGCAATCAGCCGTTCGACGGTTGTTATGCCGTTTCTTACGATTCGAATGACGGCAATTTGTCGGCATCGGGGGGAGGAATCAATCTTTTTTTCGCCACTTCTTCGTCCGGTGAAGGCATCTTTGCTTCACAGACCGATCTTAATTCGAGTTATCTTTCGCCTTCCCAGACGCTCTTTATGAGATCCGTGTGCATCAGCGTGAGCGGCGATGCCATGACCGTCAATTCTACGGTGAATTGGTCGGAACGCGGTACGAATCAAACCACAACCTTGTCGGACATCTTTTATAACTGGAGACCGTAGCATGCGCAATTTCAAATTCCAAATTCCAAATTCCAAGTTTAACGAAGGGTTCACTCTTGCGGAGCTTCTGGTCGCCATGTCGATTTTCGTGATCATCGTCACGGTTGCGAGCGGCATTTTCATCCGCTCCATGCAGGACGAAAATCGGCTTACGGCCATTATGGGAACGCAAAGCAGTTTGAATTCCGCCTTGGAGCAGATGGCAAGAGAAATCCGCGGCGGCTATTTGTTCAATGACCTGACGCCGGGGAGCCCCGACTGCGGCACCACCGGTGCATCCTTCGGTTCCTTGAACGGCTATTCATCCATGACCTTTGTCGGCCCCAACGGTACGACAACCTACTCTCTTTCGGGGGGGAGGATCGAGCGGAACGGCGATTTCTTGACATCGCAGGACGTCAGCGTGCAGAATCTCTGTTTCGTCATCAATCAAATCGGAAGCCCTTATCCAGCCGTCCATCCTGCCGACAGTTGCAACCCCTGGAGGGTGAGCATTTTCTTGAATGCGGAACCGGTTGCTTCGAATTTGAGCGTCCAGCCATTTTATCTTCAAACGACGGTAAGCTCACGGGTTTTGCCGAAAGATATGTCGGCTGAAACAAAGGCCTCTTACGATATACAAAACGGCAGCAAAGTCTATGAATCATGTAAATAAAAAGAACGCCCAAGCGATGATCATCGTATCCATCCTCATGGGTGGGCTTTTCCTTGTGGGGACGGCGATTGCCGGGCTTCTTATGTTTTACCAGCTTCGGCAAGCGGCCGATGCGGCTTCATCCGGCGCAGCAGTCATGGCGGCCGATGCCGGCATCGAACACAGCCTCTCTTGCTATTATGCAACGACAACGCCCGCTACGTCGGTCCTTTGTCCTCCTGACGGATCCACGTTCTCCATGTGCCAGGAAACGACGGCGTTGCCGAACGGAGCAACGGCATCCTCATCGCTCAGTTTTTCTTGCGCCGGTGGCAGCCCGACCGGTTTTTGGGCCCAAAGTTTCGGCTATGCCGGCGGCGGAAAGGCAGAGCGGGTCTTGCAGTCATTCTTTTCCATTCAATAGGCGGATATGGCACGTTTAACGAAGGAAGAAGCGAAGCGGCGGATCGAGAAACTGAAGAAAGAGATAAACAGGTACCGGTACGCGTATCATGTGCTGGACAAAGAACTCATTTCTGCCGATGCTCTCGATTCCTTGAAGAAGGAGCTCTTCGATCTCGAGCATGAATTCCCGGAATTCGTGACGCCCGACTCGCCGACACAGCGAGTCGAAGGAAAACCATTGAAGGCATTCAAGAAAGTCCCCCACGAACGCCCCATGATCTCGTTTGACGACTCGTTTTCCGAGGAGGATATGAAAGAGTGGCTCTTGCGTCTCGAGAATTTTCTCGGAAAGGATATAACAGAAGCTCATGAAGCGCTCCGCGAGAAGCCGTACCGGAAGGGAGATCGAAAACCGCCGCTTTTTTATGATGAACTGAAGATCGACGGCCTCGCGATCGAACTCGTGTACGAGAGAGGCGTTTTAACGCAAGGCTCAACCCGGGGAAATGGCCTTATCGGCGAAGACGTAACGCAAAATTTAAAAACCATCGAGGCGATTCCCTTGAACCTTTTGCCGCCCGACGAGGTTGCCGAAAACCTGAAAAAAATGGGCATTGATCCTAAACCCTATACCCTATACCCTCGTCGTCTCGTGGTCCGCGGGGAAGCGTTCATCACGAAGCAAGAGTTCGAGCGGATCAACAGAGAACAAGCAAAAAACGGCGGGAAACTTTATGCCAATCCGCGAAACATTGCTGCGGGGTCCATCCGACAGCTCGATCCTGCCGTCACGGCCTCGCGGAAGCTCGATTCGTTCCAGTATGCGCTTTTCACCGATATCGGCCAAAAGTTCCACGAGGAAGAACATCTCCTCTTGAAAGCGTTCGGATTCAAAACAAACCCGCACAACAAGCCGGTGAATTCCTTAAAGGAAATCTTCGAATTCCGCGACTATTGGGCGGATCATCGGGGAGAGATCCCGTACGAGATCGACGGGACGGTCGTTGTCGTGAACAGCAACAGGATTTTCGATGCGGCAGGGGTTGCGGGGAAAGCGCCCCGCGGCGCAATGGCCTATAAATTCTCACCGAAAGAAGCGACGACGAAAGTGTTGGATATTGTGGTCCAAGTCGGCCGTACAGGCGTTTTGACGCCGGTTGCCGTCATGGAGCCGGTGAACGTAGGAGGCGTTACGATCACGCACGCGACGCTTCACAATGAAGATGAGGTGGGGCGTCTCGACCTTCGGATCGGTGATACGGTCGTTGTTTCCCGCGCCGGCGACGTCATTCCGCAAGTAACGGAAGTGCTGCGACATTTGCGGACCGGGCACGAACGGCGTTTCAAGATGCCGGAGCGATGCCCCGTCGACGGAGGGAACGTCCAAAAGATCGGCGCTCTCACGAAATGCATGAATCCCGACTGCGGTGCGAAGCACCGGGAGTCGCTGTACCACTTTGTTTCCCGCGCCGCATTCGACATTCGCGGTTTGGGACCGAAGATTTTGGATACGTTCATGGATGAAGGGCTTATAGCGGATGCGGCAGACATCTTCGAACTGAAAGAAGGGGACATCGAAGCGCTGCCGCGGTTCGGCGAAAAGTCGGCGGAAAATATCGTACGTGAAGTTGGCGAGAAAAAGAAGGTTGTCCTGTCGCGATTCTTGTACGCGCTGGGCATCCTCCATGTTGGAGAAGAAACGGCGAGCTTGCTTGCGCAAGCAATTTCAAAATCCAAATTCCAAATTTCCAAACCAATCAACGTCGGTGAAGCCGCAAAATCCTTCTCCCTGGAAGAACTCCAAGCATTGCCGGATATCGGACCGATCGTCGCGAAGAGCATTTATGACTGGTTCCGTTCGGCGAAGAATAAAAAGCTGATGGAAAAGCTTGAAAAAGCCGGCGTTGAGATCGAGCATCAGAAACGGGCAGCTCAAGCGGAGAGACTGAAAGGGAAGACATTCGTTTTGACGGGCACCTTGTCCTCGATGTCCCGCGACGAAGCGAAGGACAAGATACGGGAACGAGGAGGCGACGTTTCGGAAACCGTTTCGAAAACGACGACCTCCGTCGTCGTGGGAGAGAATCCAGGATCCAAATACGATAAGGCGAAGAAACTGGGGGTAAGAATTTTGAACGAGGAAGAGTTCAGAGAGCTTATTGGATAGTACGGATATTGGCGGATATACGATAGATATAAATTGCACAATATATCTCTATCTATATCTTTCCTCATTACTTGTTACTCGTTACCGGTTACTTTATAATGCTCCTATGCTGACGAAAAAGGATTTGGGGCATCTGGCCGACCTTTCCAGGATGCACCTCAAGGAAAATGAGGAAGAGAAACTTCTCCGGGATTTGGGGGGTATTTTGGGTCATTTTGAGGAATTGAAGGAATTGAATACGGATGATGTTTTGACCATGAATGGCGGTACGTCATCGGTGAATGTTTGGAGGAGTGACGACCCTGGGGCGGCAAAACTTACCGGCGATCGCGCAAAAAAAGGATTTCCGGGAACCGAAGACGGCTATCTGGAAGTGCCCGCTGTCTTCGATTCAAGTGCGGATTAAGACCCATGGATCTCAAAGAACTCACCGTTAAAAAATTGCAGCAGGGGCTCGCGGAGAGGGAATTTTCAGCGCGCGAGGTGACGGACGAATTTTTGAAATCCATTGAAACAAAGGACGGTGAAATCGGCGCCTATCTTTCCGTTTTTAATGACGAAGCGCGAAAAGATGCCGCTGCCGTTGACTGGAAAATCGCGTCGGGCGAAAGACCATCCGGGCTTTCCGGCGTTCCCTTCGCCTTGAAGGATAATATGCTGGTTGAAGGGACGAAAACGACCGCTGCTTCGAAAATACTCGAAAATTATGTTGCTTCATACGACGGGACGGTTGTCACGAAACTTAAGCAAGGCGGCGCCATTATTCTCGGAAAGACCAACATGGATGAATTCGCGATGGGATCTTCCACGGAAAATTCGGCATTCCAAAAAACAAAAAATCCACGCGATCTTGAACGGGTCCCCGGGGGATCTTCCGGCGGATCGGCGGCAGCCGTCGCCGCCGGTGAGGCATTGGTTGCCTTGGGATCGGATACCGGCGGCTCCATACGTCAGCCGGCAGCTTTCTGCGGCGTCGTTGGTATGAAGCCGACGTACGGGACCGTCTCGCGGAGCGGCCTTATTGCCATGGCTTCGAGTTTGGATCAAATCGGGCCGTTTACGAAAACCGTTGAAGATGCCGAAGAGGTGTTCCGCGGGATAACCGGCCGGGATCCGCTCGATGCGACAAGCGTGGAATACCATTATGAATCGATCGAATCCGAAAATGCCCGAAATTTGACGGTGGGGCTGCCGAAAGAATATTTCATATCCGGCTTGAGCGAGGAAGTGGAGAAGGGCGTTCAATCGGCGATCGAGAAATTCAAGAAGCTCGGCGTACGGTTCAAAGAAATAAGTTTGCCGCACACGAAATATGCCTTATCTTGTTACTATATCGTGATGCCTGCCGAGGTGAGTTCGAATTTGGCGCGCTTCGACGGCATCCGGTATTCGAGGAATGTCGAAGCAGGAACGCTTCACGATCTCTATCTCAAGAACAGAGGGGAGGGTTTCGGAGCCGAAGTGAGGAGGAGGATCCTCTTGGGAACTTTCGTCCTCTCGGCCGGTTATTATGATGCGTATTATGCCAAAGCGCAGAAAGTACGCCGTCTCATTGCCGACGATTTCGATGCAGTATTCGAGGATGTCGATGTTGTTTTGACGCCCACGACGCCGACCGGGCCTTTCAAGTTCGGCGAAAGATCGGGAGACCCGATCCAAATGTATCTTTCCGATGTTTTTACCATCCCTGCCAA
>JAMCYI010000009.1 GCA_023474215.1 Patescibacteria group bacterium | reverse complement strand
ATCGGCAAAAGGTCGATGCCGGTTATAACGGCGGTCGGGTAGAGTTCGATCAGCCGGTCGACGACCATCCCGCCGATATATCCGGCGGCTCCCGTTACGATGATGTTTTTTGGCGAGGTGTCCATGATTATAGGTTATCCACAGAATTGAGGGCCCCCCGCTCTCCTTCAATTTTTGAAGGAGAGCGGGGGGCGAGGGTTGGGATCAGCGGCCGGCGGCGGTGGCCACGGTTTTCAGGGTTTTTAAAACGATCAGCAGGTCGACCATGAACGAGTAGTGCTTCAGGTAGTAAAGATCGTAGGAAAGGCGGACGCGGGTTTCTTCGAGCCCGATCGTCACGGGGTAGCCGACCTGCGCCCAGCCCGTCACGCCCGGCTTTACGAGCGTGCGGATCGCGTAGTACGGGATCGCGGTTTCGAGCTTCTTGAAAAAATCGATGAAGTCGGGGCGCGGTCCCACAAGCGAAATGTCGCCCTTCAACACATTCCAGATCTGCGGCAGTTCATCGATATGCGTCGCGCGGAGGAGCTTGCCGACCGGCGTGATGTATTTGGCATCTTTGTCGAGCCAGCCGTTTTCGCCGTCGCGTTCATACATCGTGCGGATCTTGTAGAGCGTGAAAGGAATGCCGTTTTTTCCGACGCGCGTCTGCTTGAAGATGAACGGGCCCTTCGAGGTCAGCTTCACGAGCGGGTAAAGCAAAATACCAAGGACCAAAAAGACGGCACCGACGATGACCCCCGCAAGGATGTCGATGCCGCGTTTCACGAAGTTGTACCCGCGGTGCCGGCGCGTGATGTTCTCGAAGAACCATTCTTCGCGAAGCTCGCCGAGGGGCACTTTCCCCAAAACCGATTCGTAGAAATCGGCGAACGGGACGATCTCGATGCCGAGGCCGAGGTTTTTGTAGAGCGAAGCGGCAACATAATTCTTGTTTTGCTCAGCCTCGAGAATGACCACCGTCGTTACCCCGTCCTTTGTGATCACGTCGTTCAACCGATCCACCTCGACGGCGGACGGATTTTTCATCCACGACTGGATCTTGTATCCGATGGTCGGATTCCTTTCCAGATAATCAGCAACCTCTTCGGCGTCGGCATTCGAGCCGATGAGGAGCACTTTCTCGCGCGGCGTTTTCCCGATCGCCCCGACGATCATCCGCCACAGAAACGCAAGGATCGCGAAGAAGACGGTGAAGATCGCGAGATTCGTCTTCGGCGCGATGTGGAAATACGGAATGGAATAGAAAATGATGATCGCGACGCCGAAGCCGACGAGGAGCGTTACAATGACCGTTTCAAGGAGGACCAAACTCTTCCGGATCGCCCGCAAGTCATACCAGCCGGCAGAGTAGAACAGGGCGAGCCACACCACGAAAATGACGGAAAAAGGCACGAGGTGCGCCCGCAAAAGCCCGTGGTCGATATGCCCGTAGCGCACGAAAATCGTGAGGAATAAAGCGGCATAGAGGAGTACTACGTCCCCCACAAGAAGCACAAATTGCTTCGCCTTAATCATGTACGCCTAGTATACGCCAGAAACCCCCTCCTTTCCAGAGCGAATAAAGCAAACTTTCCCGACAGGTTAGCCAGCCTGCGATGGTTGGATATTTTTGGCGCGATCAACGAAAATATTTCTCGCAAATTCAACATACTTCCACAGGTACTCATAGAATGGGTATACAAACTTTCTACGCAACAACGAAACAGGTATAGACTCGTTGACGAATATTGCATCGCACGCATACCTCCCAAAATGCGTAAAACCATATAACACAAAACCGTTATCCTCAAGATATTTCTTCACCGCGCCAAATAAGGGTTGACCTTCGTATATTTCCCTGAACTCCGCTTCGGCATGGATTATCTTTACTCTACTCAGGAATTTACCGGCTCCTTTTAGAGCGACGAGCTCGGCACCTTGCATATCCATCCATAAGAGATCTACTCCATCTATGCCCTCTTGGGCGGCGAAATGCGCGATCGTAGTAGATTCTACAACTGTCTTAATTTGATTATATTTCTCGATATTGTAAGAGGCTGATTCCTTGAAAAGGGATGAAGCTCCCGTATTTCCATTCGTCGTCGGAAAGAATTCCAACATACCTTCCCTGTCAGAAACAGCCTTCTCGACAAGCGTCACATTTTTCAAACCACCGACCACCTCTCGGTCTTTGGGGAGAACTGTTGAATTGCACTCAAAGGCGTATATCTCCGCACCCGGCAATAGTTTTGAGAAACCGACCGTATCATTGCAGTCGTTTGCACCCATTTCAAAAACCGTCTGTATTTTCCTCCCTAATAATTTTTCGGTTATACCGATCACTCGAGGAACACTCCTTTGCATAGTCAAATGATATCCAACGCCATCGGAACTGTAAAGCAAAGACTTCGATTTTTTATTGATAACAAAACGCTTCTCGAGGCACGTCTTTGGTCAGTAAGAGACGCCTTAAAAACTTCTCCAATTCCTTCTCCACCATTTGCTCGGTGATCGAATCAATACACGGATATAGATCCTTCGCGTTATTCCCGCACCGGAAGTTATCAAGAAAGCATCCCGCGTTCCTATCATAGATCCATCGGTTGATGTCTTGATATCCGTAGTGGGAAAGCCGGCCGACTTCGCCGGCACCCAAAATGCAAAAACTCGGTTTTTTCAAAGCGACCGCTAAGTGCACCATGCCCGTATCATTGGAAATAACAAGAGATGAACCCTTGATAAGACCTTCAAGATCGCTAAAGTCCGTTTTCCCGACGAAGCTGATGGCATCCGGTATTTCGCGGAGATATCGCTCGGCCAATCCCTCCTCGGCGGACATGCCGGTAAGAACCGGAACGAGGCCGAATTCTTTTTCGATCATCTTCGAAACGCCGACGTATCGTTCAACCGGCCACCGCAATTTGTGGTGCCCCGCACCCAGATGGCAAATAAAAAATTTCTCCTTTGGCATCTTTCCGGAACCCTCCCCGGCTTTCGATCCGTCGAAGTAAGCTTCGGTAGAGTAATCGTCGAATTTTCGGCCGGTAAAATCTTCGAGTATCTTTTTTTGGTGAGCTATGGCCGAAGGAAGGATACCTCCATCCCGAAGGCTCGCGGGCATGCTCGGTACGACGAACGAGAAGGAGTCGAGAATTTTCGGCAACATGAATTTTATAAGGAACCGGTGATATGGATTTTCCTTGCGTCCAACGTCCAGATAAAATCTTTCTCCCTCGTAACCCACCGTCTGGCGCGCGTCGAGACCGGCAATAAAAAAAGAGGAATGGCAGAGGGAAATCGGATTTGTAATATTGTAGATCACCGTCCCGAATCCGATCTTCCTCAATCTTATGACGTTCTTCGCCGCATAAAGCGGGTTCCTCTTGAACCGGCCTTGATCGATCTCGATGACCCTGCCGGCGAACCGGGAACCCAAAACATTCCTCGCTTGATTCTGGAGATGCGTCACAATATACACATTCCCCTCGCCGAAATAGCGTTGGTAATTTTTCAAAACCGCCGTCGCGACGGCCATATCGCCCAGCCCGCCCGCCTGGACAAGAAGGACCTTGGAGCCGCGCATCGGCACAAAGACCCTAATAAAGAAAGCTAAAAATCTCTCCGAATAAAACTTTAAAGCGAAAACAAAACCCTTGACCATCACTCCATCTCTATCATGATCCTCCCCGCCTGACCCTTCCGCACCAAATCGACGGCTTCATTGACCTGGTCGAGCTTCACCCGATGCGAAACGATGCCTTCGATATTCAAGACGCCTCCCTGGTATAAACGCACATACCGCGGAATTTCGGTCGAAGGGGAAAACCTTCCGCCCTGTGTCGCCTTGAGCGTCTTACCGCTCCCCCCGAAGAAATGATTGGCGTTCGCAAGCTCAACCGTTTCCCCCGGCTTCGGCTGGCCGACCATGATGAATCTTCCGGTGCCGCTCAAAAGCTGAATGGTCTCTTTAAGACTCGCGGGATTGCCGGTCGTGTCGACGATGACATCGACATCCTTCATGCCAAGATTTTTTTCGATCGCTTCGCCGATCTTCCCTTTCGAAGCATCGACAAAAAGCTGGGCTCCCATCTGCTGAGCCAGTTCCCGTTTATTTTCGTAAATATCGACGGCGATGATGGGATAGGCGCCCACCAATCTGCCAGCCTTGATCAAATTGATGCCAAGGCCGCCCACGCCGACAACCATCAAACTTTCGCCAAGCTTCAAATCCGCCTCGATATTGACCGTCCCGAGAGCCGTCGAAAGACTGCACCCGAGGAGCGCGCAAAGCTCGTTCGGTGTATCTTGCGGGACCGGCGTCACCCGATTTTCCGAAACGATGGAATATTCGCTGAACGTTGTAACCTTCCCGCTCCGCATCGGCTTCCCCTTGAATGTGTACACCGGGAAATCCGACTCAATGCCGTCGCCTTTCCGCCAATGCATCACCACTTTATCGCCCTCCTTCACCTTCGTGACGCCGGGGCCGATCTTTTGCACGATGCCGGCTCCCTCGTGCCCGAGAAGATGCGGAACATATGCGCCGTTTCCCTTATATCCTCCGATCTCCTGGAGCTGCGAGCCGCAAATGCCGCTCACCAAAATCTTCACAAGAACCTGTCCGAACGAAGGCTCGCCGATCTCGACTTCGGCAACGGTGAGCGGTTCGTTTATTTTTTCCAAGATAGCTGCTTTCATTCAACTCACTCTATATCAACCCTAGAAGCTTTTCAAGGATGGAGGAGAATTGTACCGACGGCTCGTTCTACGATAGAATCAAGGTGATGTCGAGTGAATACAGCGCGGAAAAAAGCATTCCCCGATGGATGGAAACGTTCCTCCGGCCGCCGGTGAAAATCGCATGGAAGATATACGCCTCGTGCTTCTTCAGATCCATGGCTATCGTGCATTGGCTGAAAGGAGAAGTGCCGGCATACCATCTTTTTTACATTCTCCTTCCCAACCGGCTTCGCCCGTCACCCGCAGCATTCCACGAACACATGGCAAAGAGAAATAAAAAACGATGACGAAGATCATCCTCCTCCATCACCTCGGCCTCGGCGATCACTTGATCACGAACGGCATGGTCCGCGAATACTGCAAAATGCACGATCGCGTCGCCATTTTTTCTTACCCCAAGAACTATACCTCGGTATCGTTCATGTTCCGAGACATACCGAATCTCGAGGTCATACCGGGTGACGAAGCATTCGCGCTTCTTTTTATGTTCAACAACAAGTTCAGGGGGAAATACGACGAGACGAAAAACGTCGGCCTCCCCCACCTCGATATCTTCGACAGCGAACCGATGGAAAAGCAATTTTACCGCCTCGCGGGGCTCGACTTCGCGAAGAAGTGGGAAAGCTTCCGCGTTGAGCGCGATCGATCGAGGGAGCAAGCGCTCTTCGACAAAATGAAACCGAAGGGCGATTATATCTTCCTCCACGACGATGCGGCACGCGGGCTTGCCATCGATCGAAAGAAAGTTCCCGCCGATCACGCCGTCGTTTCCCCCGCGAGCGGCCTCACCGACAATATCTTCGACTTTTGCTCCCTCATCGAGAAGGCAAAGGAGATACATCTTATCGAATCCTCATTCATGTATCTCGTGGACCTTCTGCCGTACACAAACCCGGAACAAAAGCTCGTCATTCACCGCTACGCCCGGCCGAATCCTGTTTGGAGTCTGCCGGCCCTGAAAAAGAACTGGGAAATCATCGATTAAACGCATGATCAGAAAACACATCAAACTTTTTCGGAAATTCTTGGGTAATATCGCCCGGCCTCGTTTCGGATGGAAAAAGAAGGTCACAAAGCTCCTGAAGTTCCCCTACCTTCTCATCATGTGGCCGATCGAAGTGCTCGGCGACATTTTGTTCTTTTGGAAGAGGGCAAAGCGAAGCGCCATAAAAGATCCGCGCCGCATTCTGATCGTGAAAATAGACCAATTCGGCGACGTCTTGTTTTCAACATTCCTGTTACCCATCATCAAAAGGAAGTATCCCAACCTTGAGATCGACTATCTCGTCAACCCAAAAACAAAACCGCTTTTAGAGAAGAATCCGCATATTGCGAATGTTTACTTCTGGGAAAACATCTTGTTGTTATCCCTCCTTGGAAGAGAAAAGGCCAAAACAGGAGGGATTTTCAGCATCATAAGGAAAAACAAAGAGACGCTTCGCCTTCTCAAAGCTCGGACATACGACGCCGTCATAAACACGAGGAGCTATCCCCCGAGCTCGAACATCCCGTGGCGGAGGATCGGCGGACCGCTTATCGCTTTTGATATTTCGGAACAAAGCTTCCTCGCCGATTACTGGGCCGACTACGATCTTGACGAGGAAGAATGGAAGAACTACCTGAACCTCCTCCGGCCCATCGGCATCGACGGTACGGCCGCCGAATGCAAGGAGGAATTTTTCAATCTCGGTAAAAATCCCATGTCGGGAAAGGAACCCTATGCCGTCATCTCGCCGGTTTCCTTCGATCCGGAGCGGCAATGGAACGATGAAAATTGGAAAAAGCTGATCAAAGCCATGCAAAAAAAGAACATAGGAATCGCGGTAACCGGCATCAAGGGCCACGAAGAATATATCGATCGATTGCTCCCTGAAGACAAGAAAGGGGTGAATATTTTTACCTCTCTCTCACTGCCGGACTTCGGCGCCTTGATGGCGGGGGCTCGATTCTTCGCAGGCATCGATTCTTTTCCCGCTCACCTCGCCATCGCCTGCGGAACGAAGGCTTTCATCTTTGTGTCCCCCGGCGCCTATTTTATCAAAAATCTTTCAAAAAAGAGATTCGCCGTCGATGCGCGGATGATGATCCCCGCCATACGAACGGCGACCCTCCTCGATGTAAAAATCGGTTTCGAGGAAGCTGAGAAAGCGATCACTTCGTAAAATAGAAGTCCGCTTCATCGGGCAATTTTTCCACGTGCGTAAATCCGAAAGACATCAAAAGATCGATCACTTTCTGCCGGTCGGACTCGCCGTTTATCTCGCAAATAATTCTTCGGGTTTTCTGAAGCGTCTTGCGCGCTCCCTGTAAAACATGAAGCTCATGGCTTTCGGCATCGATCTTCAAAAGTTCTATTTCGGGAATTTCGTCCGTGAATGAATCAAGAGGTTTTGCTTCGATTTCAATATTCCCTTTTTCAGAAATACCAGAAATGCTCGCGTGAGACAGTTCCCGAGCATCGAAGCGGACTTTTTTCTCGGCATCACTCAGGGCGACATTGAACACTTCGGCGTTCTCCACATGATTCATCGCCTTGTTGCTTGCCAAATACCGATATGTCTCCGGGTGGGCTTCGAAGGCAAGGACTCTCGAAGCCGTTCGAGCGACAGAAAATGTCCACCTCCCCACGTGAGCTCCCACATCGATGAAAACGCCCTTACAGGAAAAATACGGCTCTAGTTCTTTTTCAAATGTCGGACCGACAACGCGATCGAAGTCCGATCCCGGTTTTATCTGCCACGCGAAATTTTTGGTCTTCAAAACATAATCTTTCCGAAGGAAAATGGGGGCGGGATCGGAAACTCCGAGAAAACGCTCCACTTTCCAAAGGAACCGCTCGGCGAGATAAGCAAGCTTAAAACCCAGGCTGTTTTCAAGACCAAAAATAAACCTCAAATTCCCGGAAAGCCTCGCGAAGTAGTCTTTCAATTGAAGAATCATAGCATAAAAGCTCTCCTTCAAAAACCGGGGGAAAGGAGGTATCATCACAAGTATAGTTTTCAAGGAATAATCTTATATGAAGAAAACCGTTCTCATAACAGGATCGTCTTCTGGATTCGGAGCGCATTTGGCGGAAGCTTTTGCGGCTAGAGGATATGATGTCGTGCTCCACGGGAGAAACAAAAAAAGACTCCAAGCGGTAAAAAACAAAATCTCAAAGAAAGGCGTGCGTTGCGTTTCGGTAATTGCCGACTTACAGACCAAAAAGGGCCTGAATACCGTGCAGTCGACGCTCCACAAATATAATGTGGATATACTCGTCAACAACGCCGGCGTCAATCCGGAACTTAAAAAAGGAGCGCTCGGCAACGCAAAGAACATAGGCGAGATCATATCGGTCAACACTTCTTCGGCGATCGCATTATCCCGTGAAGCGTTTTCGTACTTTGCGAAACGAGGGGGAGGGATCGTCATCAACATCAACTCCAGCGCCGGCTTGAGAGGTAGTGCCCATGAGGCCGTCTATGCAGCATCAAAATTCGGACTGCGCGGTTTTTCCGAATCAGTGAAAGAAATTTGGCTGAAACAAGGGGTTAGAATGATCGACATTTACTCGGGGGCGCTTGCAACCGGCATGTCCTCCGGAAGGCGGGATAAAAACGAACTTATCGATCCGCGGGAACTCGCCGAATTCATCGCGAGCGTTTGTTCAACAAACAGCTTTTTTATAAGAGAAATCAGCATACAGAGGACCAAAAAATCGAACGGCAGGAAAGTTGAAAAACAAATAAAAACCGAATACCATAAAGGCATCTGATATGTCCTCCTTGC
>JAMCYI010000012.1 GCA_023474215.1 Patescibacteria group bacterium | reverse complement strand
TCCTTGTCGGAGAGCATGCCGAGATATCCCACCCGGCCATCCAAGTATTTTTCTTCGTTCTTCTTCGGATCATCCAAAACCTCCTCAAGAAGGATTGTGAGGATCCAGCCGATCTTCGGCCCCGGCGCGGCATTCAAGATCTTCATCACATCCGTCCCGTTCACTTTGAGCATTTTCGGCGATATTGGGTCGCGTTTCACTTTTTCGATCATAAAAAGGAGATGTCGCAGTTTATACGGGAATGCCTTCGGAACGCCGGAACCGATCCGGTCCGCTTCTCGAACCTTCAAAAGGTTATCGACGTTCTCCGGCCCGACGCGCGCCAAGAATCGACGAACGCCGGCTTCCGTCACTTCGCCGACGTTGTAATAAAAGAGATGGTACCGAACGAGATGGCCGACCTCTTCGACGAGCTCTTTCGGGAACTTCAGCCGATCCATGATCTTCAAGGCCATTCGAGCGCCTACCACCTCGTGGTTATAGAACGTCGAATCCGGCCCGTCCCCCCGCTTCACGCGCGGCTTCCCGACGTCGTGCAGGAGCGACGCAAGGCGCACCGTGAACGAGTAGCCCTTCTCGGCCGTGTAATTCAGCGCCCGTACATTGTGCTCGAAGACGGTGTAAATATGATGCTTGTTCTGCCCGCACCCGATCCCCTCCCGGAGCTCCGGAACGATGTATTTCAAAATCCCGGTATCCTCGAGGAGGATGATCCCTTCGGCTGCGCGATCGGACATGATAATTTTTGTAAACTCGTCGCGGATCCGCTCCTTTGCGATCTCCTCGATGAGACCGGCGTTCTTTGCGACCTCTTCCTGCGTCGGCGGGTCTATTTTGAAATCGAGCTCCACCGCGAACCGCACGGCGCGCATGAGGCGGAGTGCGTCTTCCCGAAACCGCTCACGGGGATTCCCGACCGCCCGTATGATCTTCTTCTTCAAATCCTTTTGCCCGCCGAATGGATCAACGAGCGACAATTTCAAATTTTGAATTTCAAATTTCAAATTCAACGCTAATGCGTTCACCGTGAAATCGCGGCGCGAAAGGTCTTCTTCGATGGTCGAAACGAATTTGACCTCTTTCGGATGCCGGCGATCTTCATACACGCTTTCCGACCGGAACGTCGTGATCTCCAATATTTTCAATGTTTCGTCGCTCGATCCGGTTTTCACGCCGACCGTGCCAAAATTGTTCTCATAGACGCTCTCCGGAAAGACCTTTTGGATCTCTTCCGGTGTCGCGTTCGTCGCAATGTCCCAATCCTTCGGCTTCTTCCCAACCACGAGGTCGCGTACGCAGCCGCCGACGAGATAGGCGGCATAGCCCGCGTTTTCAAGTTGCTTCGCCGCATCCTTCGCTTCTTTTGGGATCTTCAAGGTCATTGCTATAATTTTAGAATAGGCGGAAATAAAAGGGAACTTCCCAAGCATCGACAAACGGTATAAGATAAAAGCGCTTGCGCCCTTAGCTCAACGGATAGAGCACTGGTCTTCGGAACCAGGAATGTGGGTTCGATTCCTGCAGGGCGCACCGGGTTGAAATTTCCGTTTTTTCATTTACAATACCAATAAAACGCCCCTATAGCTCAGTTGGTAGAGCTGCTCCCTCTTAAGGAGATGGTCCCAGGTTCGAGTCCTGGTGGGGGCACCAAAACAAAATCGAGCGCTTTCATGGTGCGCGTTTTTGTTTCTCGTTTCTCATCCCCCGGACTTGAACCTGGCAAAGAGGGATCGGGGGAAAGCGGAAGGTTTCCCGTTGTGAAAGCACTGAAACCGCGAGGTATCAGGGAGCGAGTTGCTGGAGAGCGACGAGCGACGTTCGATTCCCGTGGGACAAGAGGATAAAAAAGCGGTATAATAGCGGGGATGTTACGCCTCGATGATCCGGTATCCAGCGTAAAATTCGTCGGAACGAGGTGGGAATCCAAGCTCAAAAAACTCGGCATTCTGACGGTGCGCGACCTTCTTTTTCATTTTCCCGTTCGGTACGAGGATTTCCGGGAGATCTACAACATTGCCGATCTCATCCCGAAACAAGAAGCGACCATTCGCGGCGTCGTCGAGGAAATCGATACTCGGCGAAGCTGGAAACGAAATCTTTCGATCACGGAGGCCTTGATCTCCGACGACACGGCATCCATCCGGGCTGTGTGGTTCAATCAACCATATATCAAAAACATCCTCCAACCGGGCACCGTCGCCAACTTTTCAGGCAAAACGTCGGGGGGTGGCGACATGTATCTTTCGAATCCAACGTACGAGACAGTGCGCGGCGAGGGTATGGAGACAAAACACACGGGGCGCATCGTGCCCGTCTACCCGGAAACGAAGGGTTTGACCTCAAAGGGTTTGAGGAACATGGTCGCCGCGGCGCTCGAGAACATTACCTCGCTCAAGGATCCCCTGCCGGAATCGGTGAGAACTGAAACGGGACTTCCGGAGATCAATGAAAGCTTGAAGAACATCCACTTTCCCGATGTTCTCGACGATGCCGTCGCGGCACAACATCGATTCTCCTTCGAAGATCTTTTTCTTCTCCAGCTTTATAATTTGCGCCAAAAGATCACGCTCGCGAAAAGTGAATCGATCGATATCCCGATCGATCTCGACTACGTGAAATCGGTCATCGGCAGTCTCCCCTTTTCCCTCATGGATTCACAAAAGAGATCGTTATGGGAAATTTTAAAGGACACCGAAAAAAAAATGCCCATGAACCGGCTTCTCCAAGGCGACGTCGGTTCGGGGAAAACAGTCGTTGCGGCAATCGCGGCACTGAACGCCGCGCGCGCCGGGCGTCAAACCGCATTCCTCGCACCGACTTCGCTTCTTGCTTCCCAGCACTACAACACGTTCGTCAAACTCTTCGGCGATTTTGAGGGAGGTGTCGCACTCCTTACTTCCCACGAGAGCGAGGTTTTTTACGGCCACGATCTTTCGACAGAGGTTCCCAAAAAGAACCTTGCGAGCGAGATCAAAAAGGACAAGGTGAAGATCATTGTGGGAACCCATGCGCTCCTCCAAAAGTACGTCGATTTCCCCAACCTTGCGCTCGTGATCGTCGATGAGCAACATCGCTTCGGCGTCAGGCAGCGGGCGGAGCTTTTAGGCGGCAAGCGCGCGGCGCTCGTTCCCCATTTCCTTTCGATGTCCGCAACGCCGATCCCCCGGACGCTTTCCTTGACGCTTTTCGGCGACCTCGATCTCTCGATCATCAGTGAGCTGCCAAAAAACCGGAAGAAGATCATAACGAAGGTCGTTCCTTCAAAAGAACGGAGTGATACCTACCAGTTCATCAGGAACGAGATCAAGAACGGCAGGCAAGCGTTCGTCATTTGCCCTCGCATCGATCCCTCGGACCAATCGGCCGGCCGCCCCGGCTACCAAGCCATGCTCCTCTCGCAAATGAAGGCCGTGAAGGAAGAATACGAAAAGCTCTCCAAAAAGATATTCCCCGATCTCACGGTCCGGATGCTCCACGGCAAAATGAAACCGGCCGAAAAAGAGCAGACCATGCAGGATTTCCTAGAAAAGAAGATCGATGTCGTCGTTTCAACCTCCGTCATCGAGGTCGGCATCGACGTACCGAATGCGACGATCATGATGATCGAGGATGCCGACCGGTTCGGCCTGGCGCAGCTCTACCAGTTCCGCGGGCGCGTCGGCCGCGGCGAGCATCAGTCATATTGCTTCCTCTTTACCGAATCCGAAACGCAAAATGCCAATCGTCGGCTGAAAGCGATCGTCGAAGCAAAGAACGGCTTCGAGCTCGCCGAATACGACTTGCGGCAGCGGGGACCCGGCGAGTTCCTCGGCGACTCCCAAACCGGCATGCCGGATCTCGCGATGAAAGCCATCCAAAACCCTGAACTCGTGAAAAGCACGCGTGAGCTTGCTTTAAAGATCTTGAAGGAAGACCACGCGCTTAAAAGATATCCCGCGCTCCGTGAGCGCCTCAACGCCTTCGAAAAAGAAATACATTGGGAGTAGGACTCGCCTCCCACCCCCTGCTCAGGCTGTCTCCGGGGCGACGCCCAAGTCTTAGCCTTCGCAAAGGGGGTGGTCGGCTCGCTTTTGAGAATAGGAATTGGCCCCCGGTGCGGCTTTGCCGCACCCGGGGGCCTTAATATCCATGAATATCCGGAAATATCCGTATCTATCCGTCCCTTTCCTCTATCTTACTTCAGCCTTGAACTGGTGTTGCGTCTCTTCGATCACCTTGTCTTGGATCTTGTTCACCTCCTCGTTCGTAAGCGTCCGCTCGTTCGAACGGTAGATAATGCGGTAGGTATAACTTACTTTCCCGGCGCCAAACTTTTCGGCATTCTCGTACTTGTCCAAAAGAGAAACTTCTTCAACCAAATCGCCGCCCAGATCGCGGATCACATCGAAATAATCGTTCGGAACGAAACTCGCATCGATGACGAACGAAATGTCGCGGATGATCGACGGATATTTACTGACCTCTTTGTATGGATTCCCGAGTTTCAATTGCTGTTTGACCCGCGGATCTTCCGACCAGAGAAGTCGGATGTCGGGCAGATTCATGCTGATGATCGCGAGCCGCTCGAGACCAAACCCGAATGCCCACGCATTGTATCCCTCGACGCCGAATTTTTTAAAGACGCTTTGTTTCGTCATGCCGCCGCCCAAGATCTCAATCCAGCGTCCGCCGATCTCGACCTCCACCTGAAGTGAGGGGTCGGTGTACGGGAAAGTATCGTCCAAAAAGCGGTACTTTGCGTCCGCGCCGTAGAGGCCTTTTACGATGTCGGAAAGAGCATTTTTTAAATCATCGAGCGTCAAAGGGTCCGTTGCGGCAGGAGTCAGATACCACCCCCCGAACTGATGGAATACGTTCATGTGATTCCGGTCGATTTCGTCCTTGCGATATACCTTGCCGTAGCAGACGACGCCGAATTTTTCGTCGCGCGCGATTCGCGCTTTCACTTCGGGTAATTGCGTGTAGTAATACCACATGACGGTATCGTGCGTACGGAGGATATGATTGTCGTCGACATAGTACGTGTCCGAATGGCTTCGCGCCGGATGGTCGGGCGCAAAATCAAAAAGGTCGAAACTCACGTCGGCCGGGACGATCTCGGGGATCACAATGTTATCGAAACCCTTCAAAACCGGAATTTCCCTCGCTTGCGCGACGATGTCGTAGAGCGGGTTTCCCGGCGTCCGCGAGAGATCGGGCATCGAAAGGAACCGCCGCATCCGGGCCGCGTCAGCATCGGTCCGGCGCTCGAGTTCCGCCCGCAGTTTATTTTCTTCCGTTCGATCGATGATAATATCTGCCATAGTACCGGTGGCAGGGATTGAACCTGCGACCTAGGGCTTATGAGTCCCTCGCTCTACCACTGAGCTACACCGGCGAGTATCCCTATTATAAATTGACCAAAACGATTTTTACAAGTATAATGCGGACATATCGCGGGGAGGAGCAGCGGTCGCTCGTCGGGCCCATAACCCGGAGGTCGCCGGTTCGAATCCGGCCCCCGCAACATACTCGGGAAACTATCTTGTGATAGTTTCCCTGCGTTTTAGACACCCTCGGTTTCTAATCTTTTCCGACACGGGGAAGCCCTGCCGCCCTTCCCCGACCCCCTTTCGAAATTACGAGACGCCGGATTCGAACGGGGATGTGATATAATAAAAAACAATGAGGGGGAGGAATGAGGGGTTTACGCTTATCGAGATGCTTGTCGTGGTCGCCATGATCGGCCTTTTGTCGGCGGTCGTCCTTATTGCTTTGGGCCCTTCGAGAGACAAGGCAAGAGATACGAGGATCGTCTCCGACATCAATCAAGTACGGATGTACATGGAAACGACGTACGATGCGATAACGGGAAGCTACAGCGGATCGACGAGCGACCCGGAAATTTCCACCGCTTCAGAAGATATAGTGAATGCCGGAGGGGGAAATTTTACCCTCAGCAAAGCCGGCTTTTCTTACGCTGTCTCTGCGGTCTTGAACAGCGGGGATATTTACTGTGCTGACAGCAACGGCGTCATCAGCTCGAACACTGCGCAAGGGGGAGAATGCCCCGTCGGCCTCGTGATCGGCAGCTGATCTCAATGAGAGACGCTTACTACCACCGCTCCCCTTTGAGGGAATGAATCTTTTATGAATGCAAAGAGCGAGCCGAGGTCGTTGGGGAGACAGCTATTCGCATCGAAAAACAACTCACCCTTGGCGTCGGATTTTGCAGCATCCAACCGGATCAACCCGCCCGATCTCGATGCAAAGGTCGCACTTACTTTTTCTCGATCTTGAAGGGAAAAGCCGTTCAAGACGGGCATCCATGAGCCGATGTGACAATTCATGCCGTCGACCTTGATCGACTCCGCGAATGAATCGAAGGAAACGTCGTTGTTCTTTATAAAATTTTTCACCTCGATATTTTGTCCGATGAAAGTCCAATGCACCGCCCCGTCGCGACGGGCTACAAAATAAGCTGTTTCCCCGGCCGGCAGGATCCCGCTCGAACTTTCGGCATCGGCGACATCGGCCCGAAGGCCTTGATCGAAAAACTCGAATGTTCCCCCGGCGTAAACGGTGAACACCACAAAGAGCAACCCTCCGACCAGCGAGATCTTTCCCCATTTACCCTGCACTTTCGAAAACAACCACAGAGAGGAATAGATCGCGGCGAGGAGCACCGTTTCGCCGATAAAATTACCCGCAGTCAAGATCGCCGAAAACACCGCGAATGGCAGGGTTGCGAAAGCGAAGATCGGCTTCTTCAGGAAGATCGACGCGAAGAAAAAGATGGTCAAAAGATTCTCGGCATTCAAAAACCCTCCATCTACGGCGTTCTTCAAGAGGACGAATGTCAGCACGCCATACAGCAATTTCTCCGACGGCTTTTCATACCCCTCCGAAGCAATGAGAAACAGCACCGCCCCGCACGCCAAAAGCATCAAGAGAGAAAAGAGAATGAAGGATAAGAGCGGCGGAGGAAAGCCGAACTCATCGGCCAAAACATGAAACCAAGCCCCACCCGCATCGGCGTTGGGGAAAAGAGGCTGAAAAATGCCCACCACCGGCTTCAATACGTGGGAATGAACAAGGCTGGTAAAGCTGAAATTGTCGTTGCTCACGGCATAAAGGTCGCCCCCCAAGGGGAATTGATGACGTGCGATCACCCCAAAGGACAAAGCGGTCCCCGCAAGGCTCATCATGGTGATCAAAACGAAGGCCCGCTTCAGCAACCACCGGTCAGGAGACTTCCTCGGCTTGGCGAAGAAAAAGAGCGGCAAGAGGAACACTGCAAAGAGCCAAGCAAGCAAGCCGAAAACTTTGATGCTTGATCTGCCGGTCGCTATAAGATTGACATAATGATGGAAAAGGCCCAAAAAACCGCCGGAAGAAACCGCAAGAACGCCGATCGATAAAATAATTGCAAGAGCCCCGATGTACTCGTATTTAAAAACCTTCCCCCCTCGCATACGAACCATTTTAAAACATGTCCTCGATAATTGAAACGATTTGCTTCACCGCGCCGGCATGGACAGCGAACACCGCAGCCGCTCTTTTATGTTACTTTTTGAAGAAAAATCATCCTTCGATCGTTCGGCCCCTCGACGGCGGTTTACAATGGGGAGGAAAGAGGATCTTCGGCGACAACAAGACGCTCATCGGGTCCAGCGTCATGATTGCGGCAGGCTGGATGGTCGGCACGCTGCAGGGGGACGGAACTGCGGGGGCGCTCATGGGAGTTTTCGTGCTGGCCGGTTCTCTTATCAACAGTTTCATAAAACGGAGGGTTGGCATCCGGGACGGCGGAAATTTCTTCCCTTTCGATCAAATAGATTACGCCCTTTCTACCACTGTCCTCCTTTATGCAACGGGAACCGCTCCCCTCTTTTTCGATTGGCCGTCTTTCATCGCTTTCGTCTTTCTTTTTCAACTTTCGGTCAATTTCCTCGCCTTCAAGCTCGGTTTCATCGATTCTTTCATTTGCAAAAAACGATCTTTTAAAATACCATAGAAGGAGATTTGCGGGCGTAGCTCAGCTGGCTAGAGCGTCCCCCTGTCACGGGGAAGGTCGTGGGTTCAAGCCCCATCGCCCGCGCAAAAAAGAAGTGTTATGAAAGCAGTAATTTTGGCCGCCGGATTAGGAACCCGGATGCAACCTTTAACAAACGAGACACCAAAACCGCTCCTCACGATCAGCGGCATTCCCCTTATTGAACGGATTATCCGCGCCTTTCCTTCCGAAGTGTCCGAAGTCGTCGTTGTCATCGGATATAAAGGCGACCAGATCAAAAACTTCCTCGGAAGCGAGTTCCTCGGCAAGAAAATCGACTACGTTTTCCAAGAAGATCCGGCTTCCGGCACCATGGAAGCATTGAAGCTTTGCCGTTCATATTTGGACGGCGAAAGGAAGTTCTTCGTATTCTATTCGGACGACCTCATCGACGGGGGGACGCTCAAGAAAATGATGGGATACGACCTTGCGGCGGCCGTTGCGGCCCATACGGAACCGCAGAAGTTCGGCGTTGTGATCGTCGACGAAAATGAGGACATCAAAGAAATCGTGGAAAAACCCGAACATCCCCTTTCGAACATCGTCCTTGCAAACGGCCTCCTTCTTTCGAACGATATTTTCGCTTATGAGCCGACCGTTGAAAACGGCAAAGAAAAATATCTTTCTTACGCCCTTTCACGCATGGTGAAGGACCACAAGATAAAAGCGGTCATGGCCGATCAGTGGATACCAATCGGTACGCCGGAGGACCTAGCAAGAGCGAATCAGTTGCTCTCGTAGAGCTTGCCGAGCGCGAAGAGCTTGTTTTCTTCGAAGTGTTTGCCCATCAATTGAAAGCCGATGGGTAATTTTTTATCGCCTCCAACGGGGATCGCTATCGCCGGAATGCCGGCCATGTTGGCAGGGATGGTAAAAACATCGGAAAGATACATTTGGATCGGGTCTCCCGATCTTTCGCCGAACTTGAAAGGCCCGGTCGGCGTCGTGGGCGTCAAAACAACATCGACATCCTCGAATACTGCAT
>JAMCYI010000014.1 GCA_023474215.1 Patescibacteria group bacterium | reverse complement strand
CCCATCGCCCCTTCTTCCCAACAGTTCCGGAAGCTAACGCTTCCTCCACTGCTGGGGTCTGCGGGCTTTGCGTAAACCGTATTTCTTTCGTTCCACCATTCTCGGATCACGCTTCAAAAATCCAAGCGCCTTCAACGTCGATCTCCAATCCGGATTCATGGTAAGAAGCGCCCGGGCAAATCCCAAGCGGATCGCTTCCGCCTGCGCATTCACGCCTCCGCCTACAACTTTCACTTCACCCGTATATCCCTTGAGGGTCAGTGCTTTGAACGGCGCTTTCGCCGTCTCTTGATTCTTTTTCAACGGGAAATATTTTTCTATCGCTTTTTCATTCACCGTTATTTCAACTTCGGTTTCTTTTTGGCTTTTCTTCGCGGGGATCCGAACGCGAGCAACGGCCGTTTTCCTCCGTCCGATCGCTTCGATGTATTTTTCTTTCGTTTTCTTCGGCGGCATATTATTGTTCGACGACCAGTCTCTTCAACCTTTTGGCGGCCAATTTGTTCTTGGGAAGCATCAATCGCACGGCATGCCGCAAAACCCATGCCGGTTTCTTTTTGAAAACATCCTCGAATTTGTCCTCTTTCAAGTGACCCAAAGGACCGGTGTGCCGGTAGTAAATCTTCGTGGTCGGCTTTCTCCCCGAAAGGACGATGCCCGTCACGTTCTTTACGATCACCTTGTCTTCCCCTTCCAAGCGGGGGTTATAGTGCGGATCGAGCTTCCCCTGAAGGATCATTGCGATCTCCGAGGCGAGCCTCCCCAACTTCTTGTTTTTTGCATCGATAACGTGTTCCTTCATGGATTTATACGAATTCTATTTTCGCCATTTTCGAACCGTCGTTCCTTCTCGGCGCAGCAAGTTTCAAAATCCTTACATATCCCCCTTTCCGGTCTTTATAGCGCGGCGCAAGTTCGTGATATACCTTGTATGCCGATTTCTTTGGCAAGTATTTCAACAAAAGCTTCATACCGGCGAGATTTTGCCGTTTGCCGTACGTGACATATCGTTCCACGATCGATTTTATTTCTTTTGCCCGCGCTTCGGTCGTCACGATGTGTTCATGGCTGATCAAGTTGCTGGCGAGAATTTTGAGAAACGACTTTCTCCTTCCCGTTTTTAAACCGAATTTTCTGCCTTTGTGCAAATGCCTCATTATTTCTTCTTTTTCGCGGGTTTTTCTTCCGGAACCTCAGCTGCATGAACTTCAACTTCGGCAACCTTCTCGAAGTGGTCTTTCAAAACGTTTGCTGCCTTGTGGATCGCTTCGGACGGGCTGATGGATCCGTCGGTTTCAATTTCCATTTTCAAGCGATTGAAATCGGTCCGGTCGCCAACGCGCATATTTTCAACCTCGAACGAAACCTTCATGACGGGCGAAAAGATGGAATCGATGACGATCGTTCCGACCGACAACCGCTCCATTTTGCGGGATTCAGCGACAACGTACCCAAGGCCTTTTTCGACGACGATTTCGGCGTCGAAATCGGCACCTTTTTTGGTCAGCGTCGCCAAATGCAAATCTTTGTTCAAAACTTTTACGAATGCATTCCCCTCGATGTCACCCGCCGTAACTTCCCCTTCCCCCTTCGAGCGGATCGTGAGCGTTTGCGGCTCGTCGGCCGTAAAATAAAATCTGACCTTTTTCAGATTCAAAGAAAGCTCAACGACGTCTTCTACCATGCCGGGCAGCGTCGAAAATTCATGATCGACGCCCTTTGCCTTAAACTGCGTGATGGCGGCACCCGGCAACGACGACAGGAGGACCCGCCGCAAAGCGTTTCCGAGCGTCATCCCAAAACCGCTGTACAACCCCTCGACATAGAACGTACCGACGTTTTCTTTTTCTGAAACGGTTTTAATGGATACCGTTTCGCTCAAATGAGAATATTTCATTTATTTTATCTTGAATAAAATTCACCGACCAAACTTATGTCAAAAGGCACTTGTGCCCCTCCCAAATCAGGTTCAGCAATGCATTCGCCGGAAAGATTCTCGGTCGTGAATTTCAACCACGAAGGAACTTCCCGCTGTTTCAGTCGTTCGTCGAGCCCTTCGAAAAGCTTGCCGCTCTTTGATTCAGGGCGTATCGAAATGACGTCGTGAACTTTAACACGATATGAAGGAATTGTCACGCGCTTCCCGTTCACCGTAATGTGTCCGTGGGAAACCATCTGCCTGCCGACGCGAGGCGAGGCGGCGAATCCGAGGTAGTACACGACGCGATCGAGTCTCCGCTCCAAGACCGAAAAGATCTCCGCAGGCGAGCTTTTCCTGAAGAGATTCATGACCTGCCGATTGTTCAATCCATAAAGAAGCTGCACTTTTTGTTTTTCCTTCAATTGCCGCGCGAAATCGGAAGGCATCCGCTTTCTTTTTTGTCCGTGCATGCCCGGCCCGTACGGCTTTCTGATCGTTGCGCACTTGGGTGAATTACAGCGCTCGGCTTTCAAAAAGAGCTTGATGCCGAGTGCTCGTTCTTTTTTTTCTTTGACCGGTTTCATTTTTTTTAAACCCTTCTTACCTTCGGCGGTTTGGGACCGTTATGGGGAATGGGGGTGACGTCTTTAATGGCGGTGATGTTGAAACCCTTTGCGGCGAACGATCGGACGGCAGAATCCCTGCCGGAACCGACTCCGCGAAGGTAGATCTCGACCGTCGATGGCCCCGTTTTTTCAACCTTCTGGGCGATCGCTTCCGCGACTTTCGAAGCGGCGAACGGCGTCGCTTTCTTTGGGCCGGAGAATCCGAGCGATCCCGCGGACATCCAAGCAATGACGTTCCCCTTTTGGTCGGTGACCGAAATGATCGTGTTGTTGTACGTGGATTGGATGAAGATCTTTCCTTCGGAGAATTTTTGGCGCCCGGACGATCCCGTTTGCTTTGAAACCGCGTGCTCGACGGATTCGTTCTCCTTGATGACCTCTTCCTTCGATTTTTGTATGACTTTTTTCTTTCCCATGGTTTTATTTCAGTTCAACCTTCCGCTTACCGCTGCCGGCGGTCTTCCTGACGTTTCCGCGAACCGTTCTCGAATTGGTTTTGGTCCGCTGGCCCCTCACCGGAAGCTTCCTCAGGTGGCGGATGCCGCGGTACGCTTTAATGTCCTTGAGGCGCGAAATGTTCTGGCGAACCGCTTGCCGGAGCTCGCCTTCGATTTTGAAATTCTTTTCGATGAATGATTGGATCTTGTTCACTTCTTCCGGAGTAAGATCCTTCGCCCGCTTGTCGGCATTCACTTTCGTCGATGAAAGGATCTTAACGGCAAGCGTCGGGCCCACGCCGTAAAGGTACGCCAGTGCGTACTGAATCTTCTTATTGTCGGGTATGTTGACTCCTGCGACTCTCATAATTATCCCTGCCGTTGTTTATGCTTCGGGTTTTTCGGACAAATGACGTATAACCGACCGTTTCGCTTTACGGTCTTGCAGCTTGCACAAATCTTTTTTACGGATGCCCGTACCTTCATTGATTTCTCTTATATTAAAGTCTTCTTACAATTCTTCCCCGGGTATCGTTCTCGTTCGTCATCTCCATGATGACTTTATCTCCAGGGATCACTTTGATTCGGTTCAATTTCAATCTCCCCGCTAAATGGGCGAGGATTTCTTTCTCGCCGTTCGAAGACTGAGACTTGACCCTAAAAAGCAACCCCGGGAGCGCTTCTACCACGATCCCGTGGACTTGCAAAAGCTTCTCTCCGGTTTTCATCAAGTACTTCTATAATAGAAAAAACCTTTCCGCAAGTCAAGGATTCGGGAACGGAACCGGCACGCCATCCTCTCGGCACCGGGCGTTCGCTTGCTCCGGCGGCAAGCGCCGCCCTGCGCTCTCGGCTCGCAATCCCTTTCAGGGAACCAAGCTTGCTCGCCTCCGAGAGCTGCCGCTCGGACAGCATGCCGGTCCCATTCAATAGACAATAAAAAAGGTGAAGAGAAGTTGATTTCTTTGAGCAAACCGTTTCGGAGACCGAGCGGGCATGGTTTCCGCTGGAGGCGGAAGAGCGAGGTCGAGAACGAGCGCAGTCCGTCGGCTGGGACGGACTGACGCGTGTTTGCGAGGAGAAACCACTTCTCTTATTTACTGTACCTCCAAGTTGATATTCGCTTGATTTGTGGGGACGGTCGAAACCCAGAACGGCCAGAATGAAACGTTCGCCTCTTTAAGGCCCGGCAACGCGAAAATGGTCGCTTTCAGCTTGTCGGAAGTCATTCCCACTATTTCCGATTTTACTTTATTAAAATCGATATTCGGCTCGTATGTGATGGTTCCGGTCGCCGTAAAAGACATCGTGCCTTTCGTAAAATCAGGCGTCGTCGTCGAATAAGAGGGATTGAACTCGTCGACCTTCATGGTTCCGCTCGCTTCGCTGGACAACGAACCAAGGATGACATTTTGGAACATCGTTGCGTCGAACGCCATTTGTTTTGCGCTCCCAACCACGTACACATCGAAACCGCTTCCGTCTTTGCTTGGCGTCGCATTCATGGATGAGATCTGAAAAGCGGTCGACTGCGGCAAGATCGTCAGGTTATCTGAATTGAGGAGGGATAACTGGCTCGTCAAGGCATCTTCAAGTTTTTGCGTCGCTTGATTTTCCGCAGCCGCTAGATCGTCTTTCGTCGGAACGGTCGTCGTGCCGACAAATCCCCCGCTCATGGGTTGGAGTGCCGCAGCGTAGAATTTGTCATAGCGCGCCGTACCCTGAAATCCCGGAATGGTCCACCCATCCGACGGCCCGACGTTGTAATCCGAACCCGGTTGATCTGCGACAACTGGGACTTTCGTGGAGCCGGGAGTGGTCGTCCCGTTCGCGATCTTTGAGCCCGGAACGGTCACCCGCTCGGTCGATCTGAAAAGTTTCCCTTCCGGAGAAACGAATCTTGTCGTTGCGACCAAAACCTGCGACGCCGAACCATATGCGTTGTAAACGACGAGCGTTCCCGTCGCTTTCGTTTGGACGTATTCTTCCGTCCCGCTTGCAAAATGAAAACTGAGATTGCTTGCCGCGGAAATGATCTGCCCCGGAAGCGTTACCGTGGATCCCGAAAGAGAAGATGAAGCAACAGCGGTTGAAATGACTACCGTATTTGAAAAGTCAGCCGTCGTTTTCTTGATGGAAACCTGGATAGTCACATGCGGAATGACATAGGTAATGATAAGAAAGGCTCCGACAAGACCCGCAATCAAGATCCCTCCCCACAGGAATATCTTTCCTCTTCCCTTCCCCCTTTCTCGCCGGCGCCGCTTTTCCCTTCCCCCGGGCGGCGGCACATATTCTTCTTCTCCGGTATCTTTCGCTTCCTCGGCTTCATCATCATCTTCTTCCGGCTCTTCTTTTTCCGTTTCTTCGCTCGAGAACTCGGTTATTTCTTCGTCGACAACGGCGCTCCGCGCCTTCTTCGATCCGTTTTTCCCGCTCCTTTGGGGAAGAATGTCGGTGACGATCCGCTCCTTCGTTTTGAAAACGGGATTCAGGGCCGTCATACCGACGAGCCCCGCAAGTTCGAGAACGTGTTCATCGATGGATTCAATAATGATCTCTTTTCCCGCGGTGTCTGCTTCCCGCTTCAGCATTTGAAAATTATGGACCGAAATCCCGAGGACCGAATTCTTTGGAATGTTCAAGACGACCTTCGTCGCAGTCGTGGAAAGCAACCGGTCCGTGGCAAAGTCAACGTCGTTTTCTTTATCCAAAAAGATCTTGTTTTCAACTTTCATACGCCTTTGTTTCCTATTCATTGTATCACGCCCTTGCGGGGAGAAAAAGCGAAAATCAAAAATGCGAGACGAGCCATCCCGCACGCCGCCGAAGCATAATGTTCAAAAGATCGTATCGTTCGTCGACGTACGAATACGTAAGGAGGATTGCCGTCCCTTGATTTTGGAATAAATCGAACTTCGCTTTTCTTCCCGCCGTGATCCGCAAGTTCCGCCGCGAAAGCTCTTCGTCAAATCGGCAAAGGTCCGCCCGAACATCCTTTTGGAGGATCTCCGACGGAAGGACGAACGACTCGAAATAGAACGTAAAATTCTTCCGCTTCGACCCGAGGAGCCGCAAAAGATCGTTGAAGCCGTCAGTGATGATCTTTTTGAACCGTCGGCCGATCGGAACGGATGTAAGGCCCGCGGCATATATGCCAATGAGCTTCCCCGCCGTTTCATAATCGACGCTGAATTCCTCGGAAACTTTTTCCTTCAGTTTTCTTACCCCCCAAGCGATCTCCTCACCGGAGATTTGCCGCTCGCCGTCCTTCAAAAAGGTGGCTGTCCGCTCCTCGCCGATGGAGACCAAAACATCGCGATCGCCCTCCAGGAAAGACGCAAGGGCTGCATTCCGTTCGATGATCGAAAGCTTTCCCGTCCTCCCCAAGCCCGCAAGATCGCTCATGAGCTGCCTTGTAATGAAGGTTCCTTTCAGCGTGAATTCGATCGACCCCCCCTTGAACCCGACCGGATTGAAAAGCTTGTGTCCGTCCAATTTCACCCCCCGCACCTGCACGTCGTTCAAAATCAAGCTTACGTCGGAAACGTTGAGTTTTTTGGAAGCCCAGCTCCGGTACTTGTTTAAAAATTCCCACAATCCTTTGAACACGAGGTTTTCGAGCTCCGCTTCGGTTATGATCTCCGTCCGCGACGATGTTTGAACGGCACATGAGTCCTGCACCGTCGCTGCCGTTTCGCGGTCGAGCGCCAGGACTATTTTGTCGAACGTAAAATAGAAAAGCTTCTTCAGTTTCGCGATCTCTTTCACTTCGAAGGTCTTTACGATCCGTATTTCTTTTTCCGGCGGAGTGGTTTTGGCGACGGTCGCACGGAAACCGCCTTTCACTTCTTCGATCACCAAATATCGCTCGCCTTTCCCCCGCATACCTTCAGTATACAACCAACAGATAACTCCGGATACTCATCGGCGCAAAAGGAAGGAGGATAACTTTTTTGAGCAAACCGTTTCGGAGACCGAGCGGGCATGGTTTCCGCTGGAGGCGGAAGAGCGAGGTCGAGAACGAGCGCAGTCCGTCGGCTGGGACGGACTGACGCGTGTTTGCGAGGAAAAGTTATCCTCCAAAAATTATTCAACGATGGCGCGAATTCTTCGGACACCTTGCGCAATCCCTTCTTCTTTCGCGATCCTAAACGTTCCGATCTCTCCCGTGTGGGTCACATGCGGCCCTCCGCAAAACTCCTTGCTCCACGCCTCGGGAATTCCTTTACCTTTCGGCGTCACGTAATACACTTTCACCTGATCCGGATATTTCGCTTTGAAAAAGTGGAGCGCTCCCGTTTTTTCCGCTTCGCTCCGCGCCATTTCTTGAAATCGAACCTCATAATCCGCTTTTACGATCGCATTCACTTTATCTTCCACCTGCTTGATCTCCTCCGGCGTCAACTTCCGATCGAACGAGAAGTCGAAGCGCGTCCGCTCCGGCGTGATATCGGATCCCATCTGGTGGACGCCCTGCCCCAAAACCTCGCGGAGCGCTTGCTGCATCAAATGCGTCGCCGTGTGGAGGCGCAATACTTTCTTCAATTCTTCTTCGTTCCCGGCCTTCAGTTCTCCCGTGTCGAGGATCAATCCATGCCCTCCGAATTTCTTTTCGACGCCCGCCCGCGATATTTCGCGGTGCTTGTCGAATTCCTTCTCGAAATCTTCCCGTGTGAGCGCTTCCGCTTTTCCGCCGCCCAGTTCCTTCACGACCTCGTACGGCAACCCGAAGCTTTCGAAAAGCTTGAAGGCCGCCTTCGCATCGAGCTTCTCCACGGCTTTCAGTTCCCGAAGGCCTTTTTCGATGGTAGCCATGAATTTCGTCTTTTCTTCGTTGAAAACGGTGTCGATGAGATCGTAATCGAGTTCCCCATAAAACTTCCCGTAATTTTCAATGATGACGTGGAGCAGTTTTTCAAAATATGGGTTCGTTCCTTCGTTCAAATATTCATTGACGACGAAGCGCCTCAAGAGCCGCCGCAAAACATACCCGGTTTCCTTGTTCGAAGGCCGTACCCCGTCGGCGATCAAAAACGATATCCCCCGTGCGTGATCTGCCATGATCCGTTTTGTCCGCTGGTTCAAGCGACCCGACCGGTCGTTCAGTTCCAAGACCTGGATGAGCGGAACGAAAAGGTCCGTCTCGAAAATGCTCCCGACGCTCTCGGAAACCATCGCCAAACGCTCGAGCCCCATGCCGGTATCGACGCCGGGCGTTCTGAGCGGCGTAAGATGCATATTTTTGTCGCGGTAGAATTCATTGAAGACGATGTTCCAAATCTCGACCGCTTTGCCTTCGGCATTTTTGACGTAGATCTCGGTCGTCGGTCCGCACGGTCCTTCATTTCCCGTCGGCCCCCAAAAGACGTCCACACCGTCGCGGCGGATCTTTTCTTCCGGCAAGCCGATCTTTTTCCAAATATGGTACGATTCCTCGTCGAACGGCACGCCTTTCCGCCAATCGTCGAGCGGAACTTTGTCCGGATCGAAGATCGTCACGTACTCGATATCGAGACCCATCCAATCCTTGCCGGCAATGAAATCGTAACCGTACTTGATGGCCTCTTCTTTGAAGTAGCCGCCGAAACTGAAATTGCCGAGCATTTCGAAGAAGGTGAGATGCGATTCGTCCCCCACCTCGTCGATATCGGAGGTCCGGAACGATTTTTGGATCGATGCGGCATTCTTGCCGACCGGTTTCTTGATGGAAGGGTGGATCGTCGTTATGGGATCCAGTTCCGAATAATACGGCTTGAATTGCTGCATGCCGGCCGTGGTCAGGAGGACCGACGGATCGTCCGGAATGAGCGAAGAAGAAGGTACGACGGTATGATTCCGCTCCTTGAAGAACTGCAAAAATTTGTCCCTGATCTCGTTCGATGTCATCATTCCAATAGTAAATCAACCACCGTTCAACGGCAAGATTCTGCAAGGAGATTCTGGTTTTTGAATCAAACCGTCTCGGAGGCCGAGGGGGCATGGTTCGAGCGAAGCGAGAGAGCGAGGCTGAGAGCGAGCGACCGAGTCTCGCTGGGACTCGGCATAGCGTGTTTGAGAAAAAAACCAGAATCTCCTTGTGCTATAATGAGCGCATGAACGAAAATAAGAAATCATTGGTCCCGTTTGGGATCATCATGGGGGTAAGCCTCGTCGTCGTATCGATCATCGTCGGGTATGTCATTTACTACGTAAAGACATACGACAATGCCGTGATCACCATCACGGGCGTCGCAACGAAGGAAATAAAATCCGACGACGCGAAATGGCGGAGCAGTTTTTCCGACCAAACCGGCGCAGCGACCGCCGATCTGCAGAAAGGATCCGCTGACATGCAGAATCAACTCCAAGACATCCTCGCTTACTTCGCATCGAACGGCATCGCAACGTCATCGATCACTGTGAATCCGCTTGAAGTCGATCCGATGTACCAAACGCAAAACGGCATCATGAGCGGAAAATATTACGGCGCCGGCGGAACGCTTATCGGCTACAGCTTGACGCAAAGCTTGCTCGTCGAATCGGGCAACGTCGACGAGATCACGAAGCTCGCGCAGGACGCGCCGCAGTATTTGATCGGCAAAGGCATCGTCTTTTCGAGCCAAGCCCCCGAATATTACATCACGAACTCAGCACTCGATTCGATCCGCCAAGAGATGCTCCAAAAAGCTCTCGCGGACGCGAAGACAAGAGCTGAAGCGATCACTGAAGGCGTCGGAGCTTCCGTCGGGAATCTCCGCTCCTCGAGCATCGGCGTCACGCAAATCACGCCGGTGAACTCGACCCAGATCTCCGACTACGGCGCGTACGACACGACGACCGCTGACAAGCTCATCACGTATTTGGTCCACACGACATTCACCTTGAAATAAACAATAAACATCCTTTTGGAGGATGTTGGCCCTCGGAAATCCGAGGGCTTTTTATTTAAAAGCGAGCCACCCGCCCCTTGCGAAGGCTAAGACTTGGGCGTCGCCCCGGAGACAGCCTGAGCCAAGGGGTGGGTGGTAAACTTTTATTCCTTAACTTTATTCCCTCTACACAACACTCCATCCAGCCCCCACACCCTCCCCGCATTGAACGCGAAGAGGAGCAAAAGCGCCGCAATGTAGATCACGTGCTCGTCGACGATAAATCCGTTCGGAACCGACGGAAATGCATTGTCGGCAAAATAATAGAGAAACATCAAAACCACCCCCGGAATCGTACTCCATCGCACGAAAAGTCCGAGGATGAGTGAAACGCCGAGAAGCGTCAATCCCCACGCATTCAAGAAATTCACGATCGGCAAAAGCCCCGGCGCTCCAAGCCATGCATAAAACCCCGGAAACGTTTTTGCCGCATTGAGAAGGCCAATCGCGGACCAGTTGGGCGTGAAGAGTTTCGCAAGCCCCGCGTAGAGGAACACCCACCCCAAGAGCACTCGGAGGATGAAAAATGCTTTCTTTTGTAAAGTATTCATGAACATATAACCCTTCTATGCCGACAGGTCTTTTTTCTTCTCTTCATACTCCTTCTTATCGATCTCTCCTTTCGCATACCGCTCGTTCAAAATGTCGAGCGCGCTTCCTCCGTACCGCATGCCGCGATGCCCGTATCGGGCGCTTTTTACGATCCAAACGATGAGGACGATGATCGCGACGGCGATCAAAATGCCGAAGATCATTTGGAAGACCCAGCCGAAACCGAATCCCCATCCGCTCATCATCGGATTGTATCCGCTGTAACCGTTGTAGTAACCCATCATAGTTAAGTTTTTGTTGTTATACGGAGTCGACCGCGCTCCGCTTTCGTTCCCATTGCATCCCGAATAACGCTCACCCCAAGCGATGTGAATCGCCGTATTGCCTTCTTCTCCCATCATGTTTGATATCATGGCGTCCATGGCAGGATGCCCAGCGCCCGTAACCTGCTGCATAAAGTACTCGCCTAAATTTTCGAAATCATTCTGCGTTAGAGCATTGCATTGTACCTGGCCCGACTGCAATTGTTGGTACAATGCCTGGCCGGCCGCAATCGCCTCAGTGTCGCTTGCCGACGTCTGTTGCTCCGAGGACGATGATGTCCACGGATATGTCCATCCGTATTCTCCCATCATCTGTGCATTCGCCACGTGCAAAGCGAAGAACGCCGTAAAAAATACTGCAAGCGATACGCCGAACGATACAATTGATTTCTTCATTCTTTTTTATTTATTGTACAACCTTTACTTTTCAACACCTACTTTCCCCCAAACTAGGAAGAATAAGGCAAAAACACCGGTAGCGACGGCATCATCGAAGAGATATTGCGGCGCGACGCCCCACATGTTCCACCCGAACCACAGATTACCCCAAGCGGAGAGATACGCAACGATGCCGCACACGGCAAAGATCCACGCGAGCACTTTCCAAATTGTTTTCATATTTTATTCTTTATTGATTACTGCGACCTTTTCTACCACTCCTTCAGTCGATCTTTTGCTTACGCAAAAGGAGTGCATTCATGACCACGATGACCGAGGAAGCGCTCATGAGGAGCGCCGCCCATTCCGGCCGAAGGAGAATATGGAGCGACGGATAAAGTACGCCTGCGGCAATGGGAATGGCGAACACGTTGTAGCCGGTCGCCCACGCCAGATTTTGAACCATCTTGTTGTTCGTTTTGCGACTCAGGGAAATAGCTTTGACCACGTCTAAGGGGTCGCTCTTCATGAGAACGATCTCAGCCGACTCGACTGCCACGTCCGTGCCGGCTCCGATGGCAATTCCCACATGTGATTGCGTGAGTGCCGCCGCGTCATTCACGCCGTCGCCAACCATGGCGACGACATGACCTTCATCTTGGAGATGCTTGACTTTATTGACTTTGTCTTCGGGCAAGACGTGAGCGAATACGGCATCAATGCCTAATTCTTTGCCAACCACCTCGGCGATGTCTTCGGTGTCACCGGTGAGCATGGCTGTTTTGATGCCCATACTATGAAGCTTATGCACGGTCTCCTTGGATTCTTCTCTCACGATATCCGAGAGGACAATCTTACCGGCGAGCTTGCCATCCACAGCAACGTATACCGTCGTACCGATTGTTCCGCCCGTCGCCGGATCTTTTTCCATTGAAACCTTCAGTTCTTCCATCAGCCTCCGATTGCCGACGGCGATTCGCTTATTTTCCGCCTCGGCGGATGCTCCCCTGCCGGGGAATGACTCGAAACCGCTCACGTCGGGAATGGATATGCCGCGATGCTTTGTCTCATTCACGATGCCCTTCCCCACTGAGTGCTGCGAGTGCGAATCGACCGCCGCCGCGAGTCGTAATATTTCATCGCTTGTCATCTGAAGTTTGCCATTCGGCACTACCGCCGTTACCCCGAACTCGCCTTTGGTGAGCGTCCCGGTTTTATCAAAGACGACATAATCGAGCTTCCTTGCTATCTCCAACCCCTTCATATCCTTGATAAGGATGCCGTTCTTTGCTCCGAGGGTCGACGTGATGGATGTGACGGTGGGAATTGCAAGCCCCAGTGCGTGCGGGCAGGCGACGACCACGGCAGCTACCGCGACCGTGGCGGCGAAGATCGCTCCCTGGGGCAAAATGAAGAACCAAAATATAAAGGAAGCGAAACCGGCACCGACCGCCACATAAAAGAGGACCATGGCCGCCTGGTCGGCCAAGTGTTGGACGTTCGGCTTCGAGGCCTGCGCTCCGCGTACGAGCTCCATGATCTGGGCAATCGCCGTATCAGCTCCCGTTTTCGAGACCTTTACGATGAGCGACCCGTCCTGATTGAGAGAACCGCCGATAACCGCATCACCCGTTTTCTTCGGAATCGGCAGCGATTCTCCGGTGATCATCGACTCGTTCACGGAACTCATGCCATCCGCCACCGTTCCGTCAATTGGGATTTTTTCTCCGGGTTTCACGAGTACCTTGTCGCCGATTGCAAGCTCGCTTGTTTGGACATCGGCAATGTTCCCGTCCTTGATTACGTGTGCGGATGGAGGAATAAGCTTGGCGAGTTCCGAAAGAGCGCCGGTCGCGCCTCGGACCGCCCGCATCTCGAGCCAGTGCCCCAAGAGGAACACGGAAATCAGGGTCGCCATTTCCCAGTACAGCGAATTGCCGGGGAACAAGAACGTGGCCGCTATGGAAAACGCGAACGCCACAGTGATGGCGAACGCCACGAGTGTCATCATGGCCGGATTCTTGTGCGAGAGTTCGCCCTTCGCCGCCCTGAAAAACGGAAGGCCGCCGTAAAAGTAGACGAATGTTCCTATGAGAAATACGGCAAACCCTTCACCGGAGAAAGCGATGTGAAATCCCAGCCATTGCTGGATGTTCGATGACAATGCCATAACGAGAAGCACGAAGGGAAGCGTAACAAAGAATCTCCGTCTGAAATCCCGTTCCGCCCCCTTGCCGCGGTGCGCTTCGTGGCCGTATGCCTCCTCGCCCGTGTCCATCGGCACGAGATCCATGCCGCACTTGGGGCATTCTCCCGGATGGTCCAAAATAACGTCCGGATCCATCGGACAGGTGTACGTCTTTTTTACCTCTGTATTATGATCGTTTTTCATTTGAATCGTCGTTTTCGACCGCATATTGAATGATATCTAAGTTGCAGGATTGATGTTCGCTGCACCATTCTTCGCATTTTTCCGCCCATTCCTTCTCTTTATAATGTAATCCGCACTCCGGGCACTGATACGGCGGATTGCCTGATTTCATTTTAGCTTTTTCCATGTCAAATGTTCGTAAATGCTCGACCAAATGAAACCGAAGCTCCAAGCGAACAACAGTTCTTCGACCGGAATGCCGAAGACAAGAATTCCGCTTATTGCTTTCAAGTTCCAAACCGCTTCCACGTAGCCCGGCGCGGCGGCAATGAGGGTCAGGAAGTAAATAAAGTAAAGGAGAAGAAATAAAAACGCGCTTGCGATCATCTTCGTCTTCAGGTCAGGCCGGCAATACCAAGTGGCCAAGCCGCCTCCCACCATAGCAATGATCGACGAGTCAATCGGGTTCAGGTGGGTCGCAAGCAAGAGCACCACGAGAATGATCGGCGCCGAAAGGATAGCTAAGAGATGGAAGCGATGGCGGGAAGCCCGATGCTCCATTCCGGATATCGGTGCGTGCTTTACCTTGAATAAAAGTTCATAGAGCACGACCGCAATGCCCCCTATCCCGAAAGAAAAAATCAAACTCTCGACGTCGAATCCGGTTCTTGCCGCCAAGTTGAAAATCGACGGCGGCGACCAGTAAGCCGGAACGAAGAGCGGCTCGGTGAGTCCGAGGGCGGACGTCCAAAGACTTACTAAGAGCATTTCCTTTCTGCTCGATTTCGAGCGGAGGGATGAATAGATAACCAACCAGATCGCGATAAGCAGCAAACTCCAAATGAGCCAGATATACCGCATACGCTAACAGCAATGATGACGCCCGCTCTCCGACTTTTCCTCCACGAGGTTCATGCCGCATTTCGGGCATCTCCCCGGCTTGTTTTCCTTCACTTCAGGATGCATCGGGCAGGTGTACACCGGCGTTTCTTTCTCGGTTGTCATATTTTCTTGGATAATTTATAGACCTTTAAGATTTCGGCGGCCAACTTGTCCCGTTGTCCTGTTTTCAGTTGTTCCTTCGCGTGGGTCGCGAGATGATTTTCCAAAATAATATCTTCGATGCCGGAGAGCGCCTGCTTCACGGCAGACGACTGCGTGATGATGTCGATGCAGTACTTTTCATCCTCAATCATCTTTTCAAGGCCGTTCAATTGTCCCTTAATGATCCTCAAACGACGGAGCGCTTTTTTCTTGATCTCCTGCTTCATGCTTCTATGATACCCCCGGGGGGTATTATAATCAATACCCCCCTTGTGTATAACCTAAGTTACTCTCACTGCACGCTGCAGCTGCCGCTTGACGAATTGTTGGTCGGCTTGATCTGCGACAGAACGAAGTTATATCCCGAAACGCTGGAATATTCTTTGCCGAGAATGACTTTGGGATCGATGTCGGCATAATGCTCGCCGATCCCTTCAAAGTATCTCGCGATATTCGCATACGTATCCGGGAACCAATACTGGTTCAAAACGAGCGCGTTGTCATACATCTCGCTCTCGCTTGCTCCTCCAGAAGCCATGAGTTCGAGGAATCCGAGCATCGCCATGCCGTGGTTGCAATCCGGGAAGTACGTGGAATTGTCGCAGCAGGGGCGGTAGATGTTTTGGGCAACGCGTTCGACGAGCGCCTGTTCATCGCGCGTAAGCGATATGAACGGATGCTTGTCGAAATGATCCATAGCGTCTCCCACCGCGATCGTCCATCCTCCCGTCGAAGCAAAGCCGCCGGCACCGCCGTACCGAGGGTCGGCTATGGGTCCGTTCTCCAGTACCGGATTTTTAGTCGAGAGTCCGAGAGCCCAAAGGAGGTTCAAAATCACGCCGGCGTTCTTGCCATTTATCGTGAGTTGGCCGTTATGTTCCCCGTAGAGGAGATTGTGCTCGTACGCATCAAGCCCGCCGTTCCCGGCATAAACGGCCTCGAACTCCTTTGGATCAATAACGCCGGCTTGCACCATTTCTGCCCCCAAGCTTCCCCAGATTACCGGAAGAATCGTTCCATTGGTGCTTGTCGCTTCCCCGAACTGCCCGACTGCCGCTTGTAGCGAACTGCGTTCGCCGGCGCGATAGACGATCACAACAAGAACGATGATGATGGCAACGGCGATCGAAATGGGGAGCGTCCAATCCTTCTTTTCTTTATTCTTGTTTTCCATGGTTATCGTATGAGATGTAAGACCTTATTCATGAACAAATTCACGTTCGTTTGGTACGCCCCGCCGCCCATCGCAAGATTATTCGTAGCCGTGAGGAGGAAGATGAGAACACCCATCACGAGGTAAGCAATGCCGGCAATGAGATCTGCAACAGTAATGTCGATCTTCCATCCGAAGATGTGATAGGTCATTCTTTTCTGAAAGAAATTCAGTTTTTCCGCTACACCCGTTTTATCCGTGAGGTATGCAAGGACGAAAAGCGGTACGACCATCCCCAGAACGTAGAGCACGGCGTACATCGTTCCCCAAAAGACCGAACCCGGCAAAACGGAAAGGGCGAGAACCCCCGCGAGAACCGGCGCGCAACAGAGCGTCGCAAAACCGGAAAATATGCCGAGGACGAACACCGATCCGGCGCCGGTCACTTTTCCGCCGTTCCTTTGCCGTATGTGGAACGGCAGCGAGAAGTGTTTCCCAAGAAGCAGCGAAATTCCCAAAAGCACGAGGAAGATCGAGCCGGCGTAGTACAGAGGGTTATGGATGCTCGTCAGAAAGGTGCCGAAGGCGGCAATGCCGAGACCCAAAGGCAGAAAGACGGCCAAGAGGCCCATGAAAAAGACGGCTGTCATCGCGACCACAGTTCGCCTTTGGCGGAAGATGGAAGCGAGGTACGTCGGAAGAAGCACGGTAATGCAGCAAGGCGCGAAGAGTGCGGCAATGCCCGCAACAAAAGCCGCAACGAGCGATGTAATGATGAGGGTGATCATGTCAGTTGATATTTTGCACGGCATTCCAGATCGCATCGTTCCTCAGGCCCATCATCGGGTCGTCCAGAGCGTATCGGATAATGCCGGACTTGTCGACCACAAAGTAGGTGTGGCCGGGAAATGCTCCGGGGTGCATCGACGACGGAAGATTCAAGACGTTGTATTTCCCCGAGACCGCGCGCGATGTATCGAAGAGGATGCTCGCCCCTTTCATCTCCGGCGTCTGGCTTATGATTTGCCGCCATTCCTCCGGCGTATCGACGACGACCGAAAACGCTTGCGTCGTGGATGAGTTGAATCTGGCATCGCTTGCAAATGCGGCCATTTGGTTCCAGCAGGCCGGGTAGCACATGGCCCCTTCGGTGAAGAAAAGGACGACATTCTTCTTCCCGAGATAACCGCTCAAGCTGACGGTTTTGCCATCGATGTCTTGGAGCGAAAAGGCGGGAGCCTGTTTGCCGATGTCCGCGCTCAAGATCTGGCCGCCGGATATTGATGCAGTTCGGCTTGGCTCGGCGCCGGCCGGCGGTTTGAACGCCGCGAATACCAGGAACACGCCGACAACGACGACCACGACCGCTAAGATGTATATATTTTTCTTTTGCATATTCGAGTAAAACAAAAAACCTCATTCATGAGGTTGGGGAAAACTCCGAAGGAGAAAACTTCGACTAAAGTTTCTCTTTCAGAGTTTTAGGCAAAAGACGGACTCAATTCGTGAAAGGCCAAATACGCGATGAGATTCAATCGCGCGGAATTGAAAAAATTGCCGATTTCTTTCCGGTACTCGACAAATCTTTCCGCCGCCCTCCGTTCCGGTGAGGAATTTTCCCCGATCGCAAAAGTTCCCAAAACCAAGAGCAGAAACGAAACGGCAAAAGCAGTGACGACCGAATCGGGTAAAACGTTCCCCTGGAAGCACGATCCGCTGCCGGTTATGTCGGCAGTGACGCACCGAGCATGATCGGCGCTCATGCCGTGATCCATGAGCATATAGCCGATGGTTGCTGTTCCAAGCACCAAGAGAATGAGCCCCATGCCGATCGCAAATCTCATAACAGAGAAATGGTACCACGAGGCGGGTAAAAAGTTAAGACGGTATTTTTTTGATAATCCTCTTCGTTTCCTTCGGTCCTGAAACCTTCACGGTCTTCACGCCCGTCTTCGTGACGGCATAGTCGTTTCCGCCCGGGAAAATGGCATCGCCGATGAAGATCATTTTCTTCACGGGGATATGGAGATGCCGCTCGATTTGCCGGATGCCGTACGCCTTGTCGATCCCCTTCTCCGTTACATCGATCGACGTAAAGCCGGCTGCATGCACCTCGAGGTTCGGCAAGCGCTTTTGCATCAATTTCGTGATCGTAAGCTTCAGCGGCCCGTTCTTTTTGGTCCATGCTTCTTTCAAGCGAACTCCTTTTTCGCCGAGCCGAGCGACGATGTCTTGGCCGAGCGCCGAGAAGGTTACTTGGCTTTTTCGGTCCTCGATCACCTTGCCGTAGACTTTCTCCGGAGGAACGTAGTGGATCTCCTTCAATACTTCTTCGAACGCCTTTTCGATCTTCCGCCGTTCTTTTTTCGGCAATTCCTTGGCATACACTTTTTTCCACCCTCCGCGATAGCGGTAAAAGGATGTTGCTGTCGTCGGGAAGAGAAAAAGGTTCGGTAAAAGTTTCCGGGAGCACCGAAGTCGCGAAACAAATTGCTTCTTAAATTGCTTCCAACTCCCGCCGCCAATAATTGCCACCTTTTTCTCCTTCAAAAGATCAGCCAACGCATCGGACATATCCGGTGCAAGAGGCGTTTTCGTTTCCGTGAGCGTCCCATCGAGATCGAAAACGACGAGATCCGGCTTCATATCGACATGATGACGCTCACTTCTTCCATGACGGTGCGCGCCTTTTTTTCTTTCAAGCCGACCGATGTCAAAACCCCTTCATTCAGCTCTTTGCACAGTACCAATCCCTTATCGAGGAGCGTTCGCTTCGCCCATGAATCAAGCGAAAGGAGTACGGTCAAGGGATGGAGATGCGATCGTTCGATGAGATTTTGCAAGCTCCGCTCGCCGGGGTAATTCCACGCGATCGCCGTAAGCCCCACGCATCGCGCGTACTCCCGCGCTTCGCTCGTGAGTTTCGTATTCGTAATAAGCCACGCTTCGTCCCACCGATCAACCCCTTTGATATCTTGAAATCTCGCGTGGACGTACATCGCAACTTTCACGTCGCTTTTGATGCCCCGTTCATTGTGATACTTCGCCTCCACCATGATCTGCCTCCCTTCTTTCTTGGCGACGACGTCGACTTCATGCGTCACGCACGTTCCCCGGATCATGAGATTCGTTTCCGCTTCGTACCCTTCCGCCCGCAAAATCCACGCCGTGAGTTTTTCAAACGGGTGCCCCGTGGGGCCGAGTTCCATAATGGCCTGCTTCAGGCGATATCGCGCCGCGAGCGGTCCTTTTTGTTTTTGAAGCAAACCGAACGCGCGGTCGTGGATTTCGGACGTCGCCGTCCGATCTTTTATCTTTTCCCGCACTTTTTCAGTGATCCACCGCGAAAGCGTATTGTCCGCTCCCGCCCGCGTGAGTGATTGCTGCAGCTTTTCCTCCGAAAAAGGCTCTACTTCTCCGGAAGCCTTCAAAACGTTCAATGCTTTCATGACGCTATAAGTTTACAACGTACCACGCGTCGAAGATGCCCTCTCCGAACGTGTCTCCCGGTTTCTTGTCTTGGAAATAATAATAGAGCGGCATCCCCTTCCACGTGAACTGCATCATGCCGTTGTTTCCCTTGATGACGCCGACGTTCGCCGGAAGCATCGGCAAATTGACGGGGGCGGTTCCGGTGGCGCTTATCCCCGGCCCGTACGGAGGCCATTTTTCGAGGCACGTTCCGGTACAATTCGAAACGTCCGGCTTGTCGTTCGCAAACGTGTAAAGCGTCATTCCGTTTTTATCCGTCAAATACGTTCCAAGGCTCGACGTCGTAAGCTGGCTGAAATAGCCCGACTGCACCGAGGGCGGCGTACCGGTCGCTCCTTCCGTCGTCGTCGTATTCGTCGCAATGGTGGGAGCAACCGCCGGCTTCTTGATGCCGAAGATCTCCCACAGAACGATCGCCGCGACGATGACGATCAAAATGTAAATGTATTTTCTCATGCGTTCATTATATCACTTCTTTTCCAGATCATGCCGCCGACGTCGCGCGGCTTTCCCTCGAGGGGATAGTGATGCAGGTCGATGAAAGGCAGGCTGTTGCACTCGATCACCCCGCACTTTTTTTGTTCTTTCCACGATCGTTCGATGTCGCCGATGATGAAATCGATGCCGACGACGGAAGCGTCGAGCATGCGGCCGATGCGCTCGAGAAGCTCCGCGGTTTCCGGATGCGTTGCGTCCGTCACGTCCCGGACGGCTGCTCCGACCGATCTGCTCACCTTGCGGTTCACGACGACCCGCTCGCCTTTTCCGGGCACCGTATCTTCCAATCTCTCGTCATCCGCGTGAATTTCATGGTAAATGGGCCCGTGCCGCAGCGGATTCTCATTCTCGATCGCGATGAGTTCGCGCACGGTTCTCGCTCCGTCGCCCGTGACGGATGCCGGCTCGCGGCTCACGACGCCGGCGAGTTTGCCGCCGACGACCGTTCCGCGGTACACGAATCCCGCAAGTTCTTCTTCGACGACCACCCACGGCGAAAGCTGTTTCGCGCTCCGAAAAGCTTTTGCGAGCTCTTCTTCCGAATCGATGCCGGTAAACGTGTGCCGGCTTCGCGATCCGATGCTCGGTTTCACGATGACCGTGTCATCGATCTCCCGGAAAACCTTGAGCGCTTTCCTGAACCTGAAGCATCCCGCTCCCCGCGCGACGGGTATCCCCTCGGCTGTGAATTTTTTCTTCATGGCCTTTTTGTCATCCATCCACTCGATCGCATTGTCGGAAAACCCCGGGATCCGCGGCAATCCCTCGAAAGCGATCTTTCTTCCTTTATATTCAGCCGTAAAGAACGGGTTCCCCGGCGTGCCGAAAAGTCGGAACTCCTTGACCCGGATGCCGAGTTTGTCGGCCGATTCCCAAAGCGCTTGCGTTCTCAAATTATCCTTTTCATCGAGTCTTTCGGTCACCGTCATAAGACGGATGGCGGTGAGAAAGTTCAAGAACGAGACCCAAAATCCCCTTTTCATGAGCGTCCGCGAAAATGGGCGGAAAGGCCGCGAGGCCCACGCCGAAAATCTCGCGATGGGCGAAAGTATCCAATCGACGATGACCGACATTTTTTCGACCCAATGAATGACGGGGACGGGCCCGCAGTCCGGACATGGTTTCGGCATGACTTATGGATACAGCAATCTTCCTTTCACGATCTTCAAGAACGGCGTGAGTGTGTGGAGGCGCGCCGTTTTCCGGCTCGAAATGTGGTACACCTTCCAGCCTTTTTTCGTCATCGCGTCGGCGATGAGCGACCGATGGCACCGCCACGGCACCGCTTCGGCGCACATAATGGCCGTCGCTTTCTTTGCGGCGACACTCTGAAGTTTCTTCAGGCCCGCTTCGAATTCGGGCGTTTGCATGTAATCGGCGAACCCGCGAAACGAGAGGTTTTGCCAGCCGGTGTTTTCCGAATCTTTTTTCGTCCGCCGGAGCCCGCCCAATTCCTTCCCTAACCATCTATACCCTATACCCCGACCCCTCAGAGAATTTCGTAAATTCTCTCTCCCGAATTGCGGGTTGTGGCGCGATTTCGGTATCGTCCGAACGTCGATGAGTTCCTCAACGCCGTGAGCCTTCAATATCGAAATAAAATAGTCGGCCGTCCTCGTCGAATGTCCGATGGTATAGAGCTTCTTCATTTGAGTATCCTTCTCGTTTCTTTGAGCAACTTGTCGATCTCCCGATCGGAGAGGATCCGCCGATGCTCAAGGAGGACGTTGAAATCCCGTTCGCGATGGCTCGGAATGACGTTGTAATGGAGATGCAGGACGCTCTTGTGAGAGCGTTTCCCGTTCCGCACGATGACGAAGTAATTTCCGATATTTTTCCGCCTCAGTATTGTGTCGGCATCCTCGACGAGATCTTCGATCGCGTCGCGTTCTTTCGCCGTCAGATCTCTGATGTATTCCACATGCCGCTTCGGAACCGCCAAAAGATGGTACGGCGAATAGGGCGCCAAGGCGTACGTCAGATACGCGTATTTATTTTCCGCGATGATCTCGTTCCGCCGATGCGGCGCGCAAAAGGGGCATCCTTTCCCCTTTTCTTCTTTCAAAAAACTGGTATAGAGGATCTTTTTCATCTTTTTGAGTTTAATCTATTTCGATAACTTTTTCCCGCGATGTCCGGCCCGACACGATCGCGATCCTCGATTTTGGAACGTTGAAATGCTCCGCGAGCGCCGCAATGACGGCATCGTTTGCCAAGCCCTTTTCCGCAGGCGCTGCAACGGCGACGACAAAGTGTTCGCCGTCGATCCGCTCCACCTTTTCTTTTTTCGCCTTAGGCTTGACCTTCACGAAGAGTTTCATGTGCTTGTTTCAATATTTCTTTCGCTTCCTCGAATGTCAGCGTTTTCATGCCGTCATCGAACGTGACCCAGCGGATCTCCGGGATTTCTTTTACAAAATCGACGGGTGTTCGGCTGTCCTCATGCCGCACTTCGGCAAGAAAATAAACGACGGTTTTATCGAAGGCCGTGCCGCCGTCTTCGTATCGGTAATGCTCCTCGAACCGGACATTCTCCCAAATGTCGGCATCCTTGATGCCCGTCTCTTCGAAAAATTCCCGCCGCGCCGTTTCGAGCGGCGTTTCTTCCGCATCCTGATGACCCTTCGGGAATCCCCAGTGTCCGTCGGCATGTCGCACAAGCAAAAACAGGGTCTCGCCGCCTTTTTTGAAAAACGGGACTGTTCCGTACGAGGTGTAGCTTTCCGTCTGCATTTCTTCCATTTTATCACAAAGAGAAAGCCCGGCTGTGGTTATCCGGGCTTTTGGTTTTTTTTGCGTTTCAGTTGTTGCTCCGCAACGCCGTTCTTATGGCGAGCGGTAATCTTCGGGGATCCATCCCGATCGGCGTGAAGGTCGCGGTAGGATTAACTTCCTGGATTTCTTTTATCCTCTCTTCCTCGCTGAGAGACCGGGTACGAAGAAAATCCAAGGGATCGAGCAAGCCGCATTTCGTGCAGATCTTGCAGAGGAATATCCCTTCGTCATCACTGATGACCCTCGGTTCATACCGTTCGTGAGGGCAAATTTCGTCGGCGCAGGCGCGGCATATTTTCCATCCGACCCTCTCGTTCATGGGTCTTCCGCAATTCACGCAGTACACCGCCGTAAGAGCCAAGCCGATGCCGTACTCCCCGGAAGTGAATCCATGAAGGATCATCCCTTTCAAAAGCGTCCCGTGGAAGCAAAGGCTCCGGATCTTCGCGATGTTCCGCTTGTCTTCGAATGCGGTTCCTGCAACGATGATGTGTTTGTCTTCCGTTTTCAGCCTTATGGAAAAGAAGATGCCTCCTTTTTCGTTCGATCGGCCGCCGTAGAGGAGTTCTCCGCCGACCCCCGCTTTCATGAATACCTCGAGGTTGTTGATCCCTTCCCAATCATTTTCCGGTTGCAACAAAAAAACGCCATCCGATTTCTTATCGATCACTTTCATATTACTTCTCCTTTTGAACTGCCCCCATCTTACCATTGAGAACCTGCGAACGAAAGAGTATTCTGTTCTTCCTAACTGATGTTCCCCGGTATGAATTTCTTGAATACCTCCCCGAGCTTCTCCACCACGCCAACCTTCACGTCTTCCTCATCATTCAGCGGGTGCTTCGAGATCGCCTCTCGCGGCGATGCATAAAGGATGCCGATCGCGTCAACCATGAAGTCGAGGTATTTCTTTTGCTCTTCCGCCTTTGCGTGATTCACCTCTTTCTTCAAAAGTTCGAGATATCCGCCCATCGACCGCGCGACAAGCGATTTCCACGCATACTCCTCGGCATACTCGCGCGCCCGCGAATATTGTGCATGAAAGAAGATCGCGGAATAGACCAAGGGCAATGCCACGGCGAACTCGAGCCATGTTGCCTTGCCGAAACCGGCGGAGGCCATCGGCCCGAAGAAAATGAGGATCGCGAGAATGAAAAGCACGAGGATATTTACGATGAACCACTTGAGCCAGCGGCTCTTCCTTTCCTCGAGCTCCATGCGCTGTCCCTCGAATACGTTTTCCATATGTTTCCCCCTCTTTTTCGACCTTGAATGGATTCATTATATCAAAATTGACAACATTGTCCGTTGATAGTACGGTATTTCGAGAACAAGATAAATTTTTAGAAGGGATTCGCCATGAACAGAACTGAATTTTTCGGACTCGTGTCCGATAGACCTACCGTTGAACTGGGAAGGATACAATTGGCATACTGGTTGGCTAAAAACGCCCATCGGCCTTTTAAGAGAGATAACGGGGACAGATATTTCGAGCATCCGCGAGCAGTTGCGGTTTCTTTGGTCAAACACGGCTTCGGAGAAACGGATCATATCGTCACCGGTCTCCTCCATGATGTCGTCGAAGATACCAACACTCCGTGGAGCGTTCTCGTCGACCTCTTCGGTCCGGAGATCTGGAGATCGCTCGAAACGCTTTCCCGCTACATGCCGGTCTTCGATCCGGTCACGGGCCAGACCATCAATCGGCATAAGAAGATCATCGAAGAATACTACGGCGAGCTCGCCAAGGCTCCCGCCATGGTGAGAACGGTAAAATGCGCCGATCGGCTCAATAATCTGGAAACCTGCGAGATTTGGGACGACGAGCGGCGCAACCGGTACATCACGGAGACCAGGCAATTCATCCTTCCTATTGCAAAGGACCTTCATGTTAACTACGGGGACGAGATCGAAAAGATCTTAAGCGCCCTGGAGAAAAGTTGATGGAATGTCCATCTTTATATCTGCTACGCCGCCAAGCGTAGCAGATCCTGTTTTTGGCGGAGGAAGGTTTGAATAATCGGCCCTTTGTTCTATCATGAATGCAAATGATCAAAGTGCCACGACTCATGCCCGGCGATACGATCGGAATAATCGCCCCATCTTCGCCCTTGCCGAATATCTTCGAGCGCCGCTTCAAACAAGGAGTAGCCGGCATTGAAGTTCTCGGTTTTCGGACAGTAATAAGCGATCATGCTCTCTCTCGAGACGGCCATACGGCTGGAACCATCGCCGAACGGGTGGCCGACCTGCACGAGATGTTCCGCCGACCCGATGTAAAGGCGATCATCTGCGCGATCGGCGGCTTCAATGCCAACCAGCTTCTCCCTTTCATGGACTTCGAATTAATCAAATCTCACCCCAAGATCATAATGGGGTACAGCGACATTTCCGTGCTGACGGCAGCGATCCATGCAAAAACGGATATGGTCACGTTTTCGGGACCGATGGTCATGACGCAGTTCGGAGAAATACCGAAGATCTTATCTTACACGGAGCGGTCTTTCCGGAGCGTTCTCATGGATGCGGCGGCGCCAGTAACGTTCGCCCCTTCACCGGATTGGACCGACGAATTCCTCGATTGGGGAAAAAATCTCGATACGCGGGCGCGCGCGATGAAACCCGGAACATGGGAAGCGATCAAAGAAGGTTCTGCCAAGGGAAAGCTCATCGGCGGCCATCTTGGTTCGCTTGACGTGCTCGTCGGTACGGAATATTTCCCCTCCTTCCAAAACCGCATCTTTTTCTGGGAAGAAACCGATTCTTCGATAGACGAAATGGATCGATACCTTTGGCACGTACGGGAACTGGGCCTGTTCGAAGAGATCAAGGGTATGCTCGTCGGCCGCATGTTCGACGTTTCGGGTGCAAGCGATGAGGCGGTAAAAGAGACGATCCTACGTGCGACCGAGGGCTATCGCTTCCCTATTATCATGAACATGGATTTCGGCCATACGGATCCGATGCTTACCCTGCCGCTCGGCATCGAAGCGTCTTTTGATACGAAAAAGAAGGAACTGCAACTGCTTGAATCAGCCGTTTTTTAAGTAATGGCCCCACAAGTATATAGGACTTCGCTGGATTTTTCACTTCCCCGCAGTTTATCGGTATTTAATCAGTATATCTGTAACAAGAAGGCCCGGAAAACGTAGTATAATCACTAGACTCCACTATGAAGAAAATCTTACTCACCGTTTCCCTCTTTCTCATCTTCGGGATATACGTTCTTTTATCGCGTTCTTCGCCGGCAAACCAGCAAGTTGCCGCCACAACCCCGGAATCTTCCGCGACTGCTCCCCTTTCGCGGAAGAAAAATCCCGCTTCTTCGGCGACCGCGCCAACACCCGCCCAATCTCCGATGCCGACGTCCCAAATGCACATGGGAATGGGAACGTACAAAGACGGCACGTACACCGGGAGCGTTGCAAACGCTTTCTTCGGCAATGTGCAGGTTCAAGCGACCATAAGCGGCGGAAAGATTACCGACGTTCAATTCCTCCAATATCCGAGCGACCGGTCGTACTCGCAGTATGTGAACAGCCAAGCGATGCCGTACTTGACCCAAGAAGCGATCCAAGCTCAAAGTTCCAACGTGAACATCGTTTCCGGCGCGACGCAAACAAGCCAGGCGTTCCAGCAATCGCTTGCCTCGGCCCTTTCCCAGGCCATGTAGCTCCCGCCGCGGCATCCTCCGCGCATCTCGTCAACCTATTTCTCCGCTTGATACATCGCTCGAACCTCGGCGGAACTCATTCCCCTCGCATACACCCTCAAGTCATCCACGACATTCGTCCCGTTCCTCCAGCTCGTGTTCACGAAATAGTTGTATGAACCACTGAGATTCAACTGGACGTTGAACGTCGAGGCATTGCACATCTTTTTCAAAGAACCGTCGACGTAATATGAAAGCGCGTTCCCCGTTCTCGAGAATGTCAGATAGTGCCAGCTGTCGAAATACGAAGAATAATCGATGGCGCAAAAGACGGAGGTACCGCTCGGATACGGAAGATGGCTCAATCCGACGTTGTAAGAATAATCGCTGTTGATAATATCTAAATCGCCGTACTGTCCGCCGTGAGGATAATTGCCGAAGAAATCAAACCCCAAACCGTCGGTCCGCCGCGTCGGCTTGACCCATGCCATGATGGTGAAATCGCCGGTCCCGAAATTGAACCGCGGCGAGTTAGCGGAGAGAGAATCACTCGTTGTAAAAGAAATGCAGCTGCCGACTTGGCAGCTCGGCCCGGAAGCCCATGCGGGGCTGCCTGATTGGCTGAAGTTGATGCTATTCCCGCTTTTGTCGAGCATGGTGCCGTCGAATGGCCACCACGCAACCAATCCCTCGCTTTTGGAGACGAGCGAAAGATCGGAGCCGACTTCATACCGCCCCGATGGATCTTTGCCAATGATCTGCCTGAAAGAGGGCCAGGGTTGAATTCAAGGTCGCAAGATCCGAGATCCTCAAGGCATCCCTTCCTTGAGCAAGGAGTTCGGCGGGATTGATGATCAAAATGACGGCGGTCGCCAAGACGCTCAAAAGAGCGACCACAATCAAGAGCTCGATAAGCGTGAACCCCCTCCGCATTTTTTCATTATACTCTAAAGCGGAAATTTAGAGATTGAGAAGCCAGACCGAAAGGTTGAGATATACCGCAAATGTCACCCATAGAAGATACGGCACGAGGATCCATCCCGCTCCGCGCGAGATCTTTGCAAAAGCTGCGATCGTCGCGATGATCGCAAGCCAGAGCGAAACGATCGCGATGAATCCGGGGAACGGCGAATGCGATCCGAAGAAAATGACGGACCAAAGAACGTTCAAAACGATCTGGATCGCAAAGATGCCGATCGCCTCTTTTCTTTCCGCCGTCCCTTTCCCCTTTTTCCAGATAAGAAAGAGCGCAATGCCCATCAAAAGGTATAAAATCGTCCACACGGGACCGAAGACCCATGCAGGCGGCGTGAGGGCAGGCTTTGCGAGGAATGCATACCACGTCCCGATGTTTGGCGTCGTGTAGAGGGCACCCAGGACTCCCGCGAGCTCACAAACCCCGACACTTACGATAAATCTAATGATGTCCTTCCCCTTCTCCATGTCATTCATTTTACCATAATGGATTTACCTCCCGAGCATCGCGTCCGCATCCCCCGGGGGAACCAAAATATTGATATACATAATCATACAACAAAATGGCATACGATCTTCTTTATTAATCATTGATGTATTGAAAATTGAACACCTCTTTTTATTTCTCCTCTGTCTGGGGTACTATAAGGAACATGTTGTCAAACGATGTCATCCTGCGGTTCAATAAGGTCTCTTTCGAATATGGCCGGAACGTCATCCTGCATGAGGTTGATTTCTCCGTGCGGCGAGGATCGAAGGTGACTCTCATGGGCCAGAATGGCGCCGGCAAGTCGACCATCTTCGAGCTCATAACCGGCGACCTCACGCCAGAAGACGGAATGGTCAGTATCGGCAACGGCCTTTCCATCGCGACCGCGAGGCAGGTCATCCCGAGAGACCAGATGAATATGACGATCCGGGAATTCTTCGAGAGCGTCTTTCCGAAGAAGGTCTACGACATCGAGCCGCGCATCGACAAGATCTTGGACGTGGTCCATCTCTCAGCCCCGCAGGATCGGGAGCTCAAGACCTTCTCCGGCGGCCAGCAGGCACGCCTCCTCCTCGCCCAAGCCCTGATTCAGAGCCCGGATATTCTTTTGCTCGACGAGCCGACGAACAATCTCGACAAGGCCGGCATCGCCCATCTGACGCAATTCCTCATCGATTATACAAAGACCTGCATCGTCATTTCGCACGATGCCGATTTCCTGAACTCATTCACCCACGGCGTGCTTTACCTCGACGTCTTCACCCACAAGGTTGAGCAATACACCGGCGACTACTTCGACGTCGTGAAAGACATCGAGGCGCGCCTGGAACGCGAACGGATGAAGAACGCGCGGCTCTTGAAGGATATCGAGAACCGGAAGAACCAGGCGAACTTCTTCGCCCAGAAGGGCGGCCACATGCGCGACGTCGCGAAGAAGATGAATGAGAAGATCGAAGAACTTTCCGAAGAAATCGTGGAACTCCGTCAAGAAGACAAGACCATCAGGAAATTCGGCATCCCCTGCGAGATAGATCTCCCGACCCCAATCCTCGAACTCAAATCCGTCTCGGTCGTGAAGGATCACAAGGCGGTCGCGAAAAAAGTGAATATCGTATTGAAAAAGAAAGAACGCCTGCTCCTTGCGGGGCCGAACGGCATCGGAAAGACGACGCTTTTGAACTCGCTCGCCGTGGGCCACGTGAAGGGAGAACATATCGCCCCCGGCGTCCGCGTGAGCTACTACCGCCAGGATTTCTCCACGCTGGACTTCGAAAAGACCGTCCACCAGACACTCTCGGACGCGAGCCGCGGCAAGACGGAAGAAGAGATCCGATCCCGCGCCGCCGGATTCCTCTTGGACAGCGATATCATGAAACTCAAAGTCGGTTCCCTCTCCGAAGGCCAGAAAGGCCTCGTCGCGTTCGCGAAGATCACGCTTGAAGAACCGGGGCTTTTGATCCTCGACGAGCCGACGAACCACATCAACTTCCGCCACATCCCCGTGATCGCGGAAGCCCTCGATCGCTACGAGGGAGCGATGATCCTCGTCTCCCACGTCCCCGATTTCGTGAAAAAGATCAGGATCGACCAGACCCTCGACCTCTCCGCCTTATAACACAGAAAGGGATGCCCCCGGTACGGCTCTTTAATTTTCCCTCTCCTTCCCGACCGAGAGGATAGTTTGTCTCATTTCCTCCTGCTTCTTTTTCAATTCTTCCAGCAAACCCTCCAGCGTTTTCTTGCCTTCCTCCTGGGCGTCCCGGAAGGCCTCAAATTCTTTAACGTCCTCTTCCGTTTCGTCGAGGGTTTTCATGAACTCATCGATGGCACCGGCATCACCGGCTGCTTTTCTCACCTCCCAATCTTTCAGGAGGCGGTTCAGCCGGTCAATAATATCCTTACCCATCGCTTCCAACCGCTCATTGGTTTTCAGAATCATTCCACTGAGAGCATCCATGCGTTCATCGAGCGTCATGGCATCTTTCTCCGGGCTTTTCGATTTCACGTCAAAATTTTCCACACCTCTATCCTACCACTAATTTCATTATCCCTCGTCCCACGGGACAACCCTGAGCTTGGGCCAGACCCCGGCCCATCCGCCCACCTTGTCCCGGTATCTTTTTTCGGTCGATTGTATTTTGTTCGGCCGCACGACCATGTCGAAAATATCGTCCAGGCCGAACGGCGCATACACCTCGATCGTTCCATCTAGTTTCTTCGTTATCCCGACCGACGTCGCCGTTGTCGGAAACGTCCCGATGGCATCCTCCATGGATGCATACGGAGCGATCGGGTATCCGAAATGCTCTTCGAACCACAAATGCACCCGCGCCTCATTCCTGATCTCGACCGGTATCGCAATGTCCTTGAAAAGTTCTTTCCCCTTCTGGATGACGACGTCCTCCGCTTCGTACGACAGATCACCTGCGTCGTAATACAAGAGGTCGTAATCCCGGATGCCGTGTTCCGGATCGAACCCGTGCTCTACATTCCACACCGTCTGTGCGATGCTCCCGGAGCCGAGGTACCAGTTCGGTATTCCGAGTTTTTCCGTGCGTTCCAAAACGAGCTGGATACTCCGGTTCATCTTCAAAACTTCGATCAATTGCTCCGCCTTATCCATTCCCTCTATTTTACCATCCCTCGGGCCTCGATATGCGATGATTGACAAATATCGTTTAATATTTCATTATATAAACCAATAGAGATTTGCTGTTTTCCAAATTAAAACTGGAGGTTTTATGAAAGCACAACGCATCTGGAGCAGGAAGATTCTCGGAGTAGCGGAATTCTATTTGACGGATCCCAATCTCATATTGTTCGGCATCACGGGCGATTTGGATAATCTTGGGGTTTTCGTATCGCACAATGGAAGACCGCTAGCCGAAAATCTGGTTGATACATACAACCGGCTCATCGGGGCATTCATGCATCAGTTTGTCAGAACGCACAAGGAAGCAATACCGTCATTTTGCATGATCCCGTCCGGCGAAGAAATATTTGCCTTGGGAGCAGCAAGAACAAGAAAAGTGGCTGATGAATTTTTCACTCTTCTCCAAACGGAGATGAATCACTTCATCAAAACCCATTCTCTTATTCAACATGACGATGTCACCATATCGTTCGGCTGCAAAATTTTCCAACGGAAAGCTGTTTACCGGACATTGTCTCAGTTCGTCAAACAGGCGAAAAGTTGCGAGGTTAAGAAGGCATCCCTGACCTACCTGAAGCTCATGCTCACCCTCAGAGAAGAGCTTGCCTATGAACTTGATAAGGCGAAATTCGAATCGCTGCACGCCGACGAGAAAGATCTCGTTATATTCTTTCGCAATGTTGTTTATACAAAGTTGCAGGAGTATAAAACCACGACGAGACGCAGCTTGGTAAGCTTCGCGAGACGAATGAGCAAAGATCCTGCGTTGGCAATCCGTCTGCAATCGAGCACCCTGAACCAAAAATACGGAGTAACCGAAGAAGAAGGTCAGATCATTGACCAACTTCTCTAAAAACATAAAGAGGCGGGTAGGTGTAATCAAACCCTACTCGCCTCTATTGTTTTTCATACGGTAGCTCTCGCAAAAGGAGGTCGCCGGTTTCTGCAACGATCGTCGTCGGTATCCCCGTCGGTAAAGTGAGCTTATAGGAGCAGTGCCCGAGAGGAAAGCCATAAAACAATGGCACCGATCCTCCCACAAGATCAGCTAATTCCCCGAGGAAACGACGAATTGCCGTTGGGTCCATCAGTTCGGGATAGAATCTGACTTTTCGGTCAGTTCTTTCGACGACAGATGAAAACGCTATCGCCGCAGCATCTTCCAGATTATAAGCCCCGCTGATCTGTCTCAAAGAATTCAAGACGTCACTGAAGGGCATATCCAACGCATCGATCATAAGGATCTTGCGACTGATTTTCGGCTGAAATCCCGCTTCCGCAAGCCTGGTAAGGATCTCGAGAGAACACATCACGAGTTCGCCGGTCACGTCACGGTCCGCATAGACAGGCTCATACCGATTGTCGCAATATCGACTGTCGGCAATGAGTCGCGGATCACGGTAGATGTTGTGGACAGTAACGGGCAATGTTCCATCTCGGGGAGCCGAGAAAAAGTTGTACATCTCGTTGATGTTCAACCCATTTTTCCCGTGCCAATCCCACTGGAGCATATTCCAGAAACTGCGTACCGTGAAACGGTTTTCGAGTTTCGATGCCTTCGGATTGATGAAATTAAGATGCGGGCCAAAGAAAGTGACCATGTTTGATCTCTCCCCAATTACCGTCGTCAACGCGGAAAGCTCACTGGAACCACAAAAGGCTTTACGCGTACGGGCCAATGCCGAATAATCCAGAAGCGGGAGGATGTCGTATACGCGAGTACCGCCGCACAACGGCAGTACGATCCTCATATCCGGGTCGGAAAACGCCCGCAAAAAAGCTTCGGCGCGTTTCTCGGCATATTCCCATCCATCTTCCACGACAAAATCCTTCACCACGAAACCAAGTTCCCGCAGATACGCCTTTACATAGAGATACTGATTCTTAAATCGTTCAGGCAAAACGCCGGCCGGATTAACGAGCGCTACCCCATCCCCTTGTCGGAGGGGTCTTTCGATTTTCAGAGCCATAGGAAGTCTCCTTCTAGCTAGTTTAAGAATGTTAGATTTACTTCACTTTTTCTAACACAAAAATCAGACCATGTAAAGATGTTTATTTCGCGAATGAAAAATCTTTTCGGAAATAAAAAAGGGCGGGTCGCTTCAGCAAACCCACCCCCGAGAGAAACGACAGCATGAAACTGCTGCCTATGTTTTCGAAACCCAGCTTCCGCCGTGCACAGCGCAAGCCGAAACACTCACAATGCATCGGCAAGAACCGCAGATGCGTTCTTCTCCCGATGTTCCGGATATGTCAGGATGCGACGCTTATCTTAATGCTTGCGGGCGTCGCGGACCGCATCATCCTTTGAGGTTCCGTGACCGACATGTTCGTTTCCGTCCTTGTCGGTAACAGTCGCCTCATAGTGATTAGGAAGTCCACCGGTGACGAGCATACTGAGTCCGCCAGTCATCAGTGCAGCGCCAAAGTCCAGAAATTCTGAACCATGGTCGCGATCGACTTCGATCTTCTCATCCTTGGACATGACTTTTCTCCAAGTATTGAATTGTTTAACTTCTGTTGATTACAGGTGGCGAAGGTGCACCCTTTTCGCCGGCTCGATTGAAACGAGCTCATCTTTACTATACCACAATATACAAATATTGTCTTCCCATCCGAGTTATCAACAGATTTATCCGCCCCCCGGAGGGCGGAAATTTTGATATATAATATCTCCATGGTCATATTCATCAACGGATCGATCAATGCCGGCAAAAGCACGGTGGCCAAACTGCTTTCTCAAAAGATCAAAAACACGGTTGTTCTGGAAATCGATTCCCTGCGCGACATGATCCCTCAGGTGCCGCTCGAAGAAGCCATCCCGATCAATTTAAAAAATGCCGTGTCGCTCATCCGTAATTTCAAGCAGGCTGGTTTTAGCGTTATCGTCCCATACCCCCTGTCACAAAAGAATTTCGATTTTCTTAAAGGAGAGCTTGGTCGGGATTTCGAAGATTGCCGATTCTTCACCCTGTCGCCCGCCTTAGAAACGGCCGCAGCCAACCGAGGCAAGAGAGAATTGAATGATTGGGAAAAAGAGCGGGTGAAACACCACTACAGCACCGGAATCAACAAACCTGATTTTGGAGAAATCATAGACAATACGAACCAAACACCGGAAGAAACCGCTAACCTGATACTTAAATCACTTTCGTAATCTCCACCGCTCTTAATATAAGGAGCGGTGGTTATATGAGTCCGCCAGTTTCTCTTTATCCGTCATTTATAATATTGGCTCACCTGAAAAACTTTTCCGTCTTTCATCCACTTCACGATCGCTTTCTTGAGGGCCAGCGGATACACGCTCGCCTTTGAAAATTCGCTGGGGGTGAAGAACTTGAAATCGATGTGATTCTCCTTGCTCTCCGCCCGAATCCCGCCGGTTTTCACTTCGAAAACAAAATCGACTTCATGGTGAAGGCCCTCATCCTTGAAAACATTGTCCACGACGCCGATGAACTTCGAGTCCTTCGGCCGTATTCCCAATTCTTCCTTCAGCTCTCTGCTAAGCGTCTCTTTCAGCTTCTCGCCGAACTCGACGTGCCCGCCGGGAAAAAAGTAATATCCCTTGGCTTTGTTGCGAGCCACGAGGATTTTTCCCCTGCTGGTAAGAATACCTCGCACGCACACCTCAAAATCCTTTTTACTTGTCATTCTTCCATTTTAGCACCGTTCGTTGGCTATCCCCAGATTTGGCCTTCCCCCGGAGGCCTTCATTTTTTGAAGGAGAGCGGGGGCCAAAATTTAGCGGGATTTTCTCTTAATGCTTGAAATATCGTCCACCGTGATCCATGCAGCCATCGCTCCGAACCCCGCCTTGTTGATCGCGAACGGCTCTATCGCCCGCGGATTTTTCAGGAATATCAGGATGCAGTATTGCTTGTCCTTGAACCTCTCGAAAAATTCGGGGATCTTTTCTTTTTCCAATCCGTCGTCGTCTCCATACTCATCCAGGATTTTTCTTACCCGATTCGGCGTGAGGTCGGCAAACTGTATTACTTTTTTGACCTCCGCTTTCAATGTCACTGGCTCGCCGGAATCTTTGAAATAGATTACCTCTCCCTCTTTCACGCTGTTCCAGGGCTCGCGTTTCGCGGAATACCATCGCGATTCGATTTTCTTCCGGCCGTCGAGGATTTTTTGAGTCAATCCCCACGATTTCCGCATGATCGCCACGTGCTCCACATTTCTATTCTACCACCCCGACCAAAACCCGCCGTTAATTTTTGCGGCCGATATTTTTGAGTTCTTTCTTGGCTCTTTTGATGAACTTCCCGAACTGTCGGTCCTTTTCTCTTTTTTCAAAATCGTCCATGTCGGCGTATTCGGATTCTTTTTTCAGGTTGAGGTAATTCAAATATTTCTCCTCGTCCAATGCCCCGGATCGAACGGCCCGGACGACCGCGCAGCCGGGTTCGCGGTTATGCGCGCAGTCGTCATACCGGCAATTTTTAGCCAAGGCCTTTATCTCGTCGAAAATAGCATCCACTCCCCGGACCGACTCGGCCATGCCCACTTCCCGCATGCCGGGATTGTCAATAACAATGCCTCCGCTCTTCAGAAAATACATCTGCCTCATGGTGGTAATATGCTTCCCCCGGCCGGAAGAAGAGCTGATATCCCCGGTCTTTATCACACTTCCGCCGATAAGCTCATTGATGAGCGATGATTTCCCCACTCCGGAGGAACCGAGGAAGCCGTAGGTCTTGCCTTTCACGATGTATCGGCGGAGTGCGTCCAACCCTGCATCGCTCACAGTGCTGGTCGGGACTATGCCGACACCGGGGAATCTGCTCGTCAATTCGGAGATCTTTTCTTTCAATTCCTCATCCGAAAGGAGATCGGTCTTGTTCAAAACGATGGTTGGTCGCACCCCGCCATCCCGCGCGATGGCGAAATATCTTTCGAAGCGGTTCAGGTTATAGTCCCGGTCCACCGACTCCACCACCAAAGCGGCGTCTATATTGGCGGCGATGACCTGGACCTCGCTCTTTTTTCCTGCCCGGTTCTTATCCCCGGATATTCTCTTGATCACCGTCCGCCTTGGCAGAATCCCGCGGATGACGGCCTGATCCTGGCCGAGGTCTTCGATCGCGACCCAATCCCCGACCGCCGGATAGTCCTCGCGGGATAAGGCGGCGAACATTTGTTTGCCGGTTACCCTGGCCATATATTCCCCCGCGGCATTTTTTACCCGATACACGCCTCTGGACTCGGAAACGACCCGGGCGACCGGAAAGCCGTCCAGGCCAAGCTGGCGTCTACCGGCCTCAAAAAACGGGCCATACCCTATATCATCGATCGTAAATTCCTCTCTCATAACATTCATATTCTACCATTCCTGATGGTTATCCACAGATTTCTCTATATCTATATATCTCTACTTATCTCAGTCTTATATCCTACACCCTATCCCTTAAACCCCAGCCACAATCCCGCCGGCGTAGAAGAAGCGATAGGCTTCCTCGCTGTTCTTCAGAATCATTAGTCATTATTTCATTGAAAATTAAAAATTGCAAATTGAAAATTCAGTATCCTCCGCCTCCCGCGTACGTCTTCGTCCGCGCCTTGAATAAGAATTTTGTTAATTCTTCTTTATTCATAACCCCATAATTTTCAGTAACTTCCGCTCCGCCTCGCTGGGATCGCTGAATGCTTTCCATCCATACTGTTCGCCCTCTTTTTTATATTGCTCTCCCTCGCAAAAGAAAAAGCTTTCCGCTTCTTTCTTTTGCAAATCTTCCGTCTTGCCCCATCGCGGATCTTGCTTATTCCGTCCGAATATCGTTTCAAACGATTCTCCCAGAAGGACAACGCCCGGGAATTGGAAATCACGGCTCACGATATGCGGCAAGAGATTGACGCCCTCAAAAATGGCGGAAGAATTCGACTGCATAATCTCTCTCATTCTATTCGAGAAAAAGGGCCAGAATGCTTCCGATTGATCTACGATATCTTTCCATCGCTCTTCGCATGATTTTTCAAAATATTTCGCTTCATCCTTGTTCCAGAAATAATTCACCCACAATTCCAACTTCGGGTCCTTCTCCATTTCCACACGAAATGAATCCACATCGACGTGCATTATGCCATGTTCTTTTGCGATTTTCTCTGCAATAAAACTCTTTCCCGCAGCAGGAATTCCAGTAATAAATACGTACGCCATACCTCCATTTTACCATGGAAATAAATCCTCGCCGCTCCTTATATTAGGAGCGGCGGAGGTTTTCTAAGATGCAAGGCTATAATTAATTACTCAACGCGCCTTTAAAAGAAATTTTTCGATTTCGGTTTTTGGATATGATTATCTTTTAACCGACCGATATTCCCTCATATAATCAATCCTTCCACTCTTGAACTGAACAGTGCTTATGCCGTCGAGAATATGTTTCTCGCCCTCCACCGTACATTCAAAATGCCATTCGAAGACCGCTCCCTCCGGTGGCATTTCATGGAATGAAACGACGTCCCATTTGTCCACCCGGCTCCCTTGTTTATTCCACTTACTCACCCACCGCCTCACTTCTTCCACGCCGCGGTATGTCGGCCCGTGCGATTCGATGATCGTGCAATTGTCGGCGAGCAATGCAACTATCGCGTCCGCATCGCCCTTGAGCCATCCCGCCACATATTTTCGAATGAGCGTTTCCATATCCTTTATTTTATCACCCTCTCCTTTTTGTGTTTTCTCTTCATTCTATCAATAAACACCGGGATGAGATATGAAAGAATAATCAAGATGAAAAGCCACCAGAAAGTTTTTACCATAAACCAAAGCCATACAACACTTGATTCCAAAATTTTCCATCCAAGATCAGGCGGAACATGTACTACTGGCATATTATTATCTGCTCGCTATATGATTCGTGATATTTAATAATTTTCATCTTTAACTATTATAACCTTATAAAAGATTTATCTGCCTACTACCTACTTCTTTCTCTCTAATGTGTAAGTTACTAAAATTCCAATTTCCATTCTTCATCTCCGCTTGAGCTAGAGAAAAT
>JAMCYI010000003.1 GCA_023474215.1 Patescibacteria group bacterium | reverse complement strand
GTCTCAGGAAGGCGGCGATGTTCTTCGCATTAACCGATCCGCCGTACAAAACCTTAGGGTTTAGGGGATAGGGTTTAGGGGATAGGGTTTGCTTGATGAATTTCGCCATTTCAGCGCTGTCTTTCGGAGTATCGGAAGGATGATGGGCAGCGCCGCCGCTCACGGCCCAAATCGGTTCGTAAGCGATCGCCAGATCCCGGCCCTTGAATTCCGAACTTCGAATGCCGGATAAATCACTCACTAACTGCTTTCGGATGAACGCTCGGGCGGCGCGAATACCTCTTTCCCTCACTGACCTCGGTTCACCGACGCAAAGGATCACGTTCAATCCAGCCGCAAAGGCAGCTTTTATTTTTTTATTCACCATCTCGTCGGTTTCTTCGAAATATCTTCTTCGCTCCGAGTGGCCCACCAATGCCCATCGTACGCCGAGACTTTTTGCCATGACCGGCGATAGTTCTCCCGTGAAAGCGCCTTCCGCCTCCCAAAACAAATTTTGAACGCCAACTTTGGCTCTTTTTATCCGTTGAACGATGGCATCCAAAAAAACCGCGGGGGGGAAGAGTATGACATCTTTTCGATCCGATAAACTTGAAAGCGACAGCGCTTCCCGTTCCGTCAAAGGATTCAACTTCCAATTGAAAGCCAATATTTTCATTGAATGAATTTTACCACGTATAACGATGGAGCAAAACGTTCAATCTCACGGTAATGATATCCCTCACTGCCGATAAACGCGCGGAAAATTTCGGCCTCGGGCCTTCCAGAGTCGCATCTTGAACGCTGAATGCCGCCACGTTCAAGCCCATGAGGCGTGCAAGGGTCGCAGCTTCGAAACCGATCCCTTCTCCTGCCACCGAAACAGCCCGGAATATCCGCTCGGCCGCTTCTTCGCCAAAGCACCAAAAGTGGTTTCGGGGATCGAGAACGGCTTCGGCGCCGCCTTTGAAAAGAGGGATCGCCTCGGCGAACCAGCCGAGGGGAAGTTGCATTTCGACGTCGACAAAAAGGCGATAGCTCCCTCTTGCTGAAAGCATGCCCGTTTTCACAACCGGCCCCTTTTTACCACCCGTGAGGATCTTTTCCGACCGCAAGTATGGGAAAAACTTTTTGAATTTTTCTATTGTTTTCGTTTTAGCATCGGACGGATTGCCATCCACAATGATGACCTCATACGAATAATCGACACCACCCAAGCGCCGGTCGATGTCAATAAGCGCAAGCGGCAAATTTTTCCCTTCGTCGCAAACAGGGATCACAATGGAGAGAAATGGCTTCATGCCCTTAAACGGCGGTATATTTCCGATTCCACCGCTTCCCGCGGTTCACCATATCGTACGTACGATTTTTCCTTGAGTGCTTCTGCTTGGCCTTCGCTTCCCCGCTCGGCCTTCGGCACGATGATATTGAAAGGCCGCGAAGTTTCTCCATTGATGAGGATCCGTGCATAAGCTTGGTAATTGTCGATATTCACGAGGTCGTTCACGCTGAAAACCGGCTCGAACGTTTTGACCAAAAATTCGGCATCGTGGGGACCAATCCTGAAGGAAACGGTCGATCCGACGTTTCCAAAAACGGCATCCCTGGTCTTTTCGGAAAGTTGAGCGATGAATTGGTGCGCAACGGTAAGATTCAGTTTGTACTTTCTCGCTTCGGAAAGGATGGTCGATACGGAATCGGTCGTAAAGTTTTGAAATTCGTCGATGAAAAGATAAAAATCTTTCCGCTTCGATTCGCTGATGTCGGCCCTCCCCAAAGACGCCATAAGGATCTTTCCCACGAAGATCATACCCAAGAGATTCGCATTCAAATCGCCCACTTTCCCTTTCGAAAGATTGACGAGAAGGATCTTCCCGGAATCCATGATCTCTCGGAAATTGAAAGCCGACTTCACTTGGCCTACGATCGGCCGCATATAATCGTTCGATGTGAAATTGTTGAATTTCGAAGTGACGTACGGCGTGATGTTTTGAAGTGCCGCTTCACCGCCCGCTTTCACTGCCTCCTTCTCCCAAAAATCGCGGACGACCGGATTCGAGATCCGCTCGAGTTTTCTGCGCCTGAATTCGGCATCGGAAAAGACACGTGCCACTTCCATAAGGGTCGACGGCTCATTCGGCGCATCTTCCATTAAGAGAAGGAGTGCATTCCGCATGTATTGCTCGAACATCGGCCCGCCGGTGGTCTTCAAGTCGTACAACTTGTCGAAAATTTGGAGCATTTCGTTCACAATGGAGGTTTTTTCTTCGGGCTTCGAAAAATCGTATTCCAGCATATTGAGCCCCACTGGCATTTTAAGATTGCCGGGATCGAAAAGGATAACGTCATCTTCCCGTTCCTTCGGAATGACGCTCAAAATGTCGTCCACCAAATCGCCGTGCGGGTCGATGACGCCGACGCCTTTCCCCCGGCGGATATCCCCCACAATCATATTGGATAAGAAATTCGACTTGCCGGTACCGGTTTGTCCGATGATATACATATGTCGGCGACGGTCGTCGTCTGTGATTCTTACTTCTTTGGTTTCACCCCGGAAGCGACTGAAACCGATCATAACGCCGTCCTTCGGCAGGTTCGGCGGTGGAGCCGCTTCCCGCGCCTTCAAATACTTTATTCTCGGCACATCGGTCATGGGCGTCGGAAGATGAAAAATGCTTGCAAGCTCGTTGCTTCCCAAAACCATGACCTCCGATTCGTTGAATTCCCTGAAAGAAAAGTCGTGGAAGACCTGCTTTTGGTTCGTCGGCTTCACGACGCTCAACTCATTCCGATTCGGCGCGCCGAACTGCGAAAACCCGGCCGTTAAACTTCGGAGAAGCGACTCTGCCTCCATTTGATTCGAAGCGGATGCCACGACCCGCACATTCACGTCGAACATCACCTTCCCGGCCTTCGCGGAAACCATTTTCAAACTTTCTTCGTCGATGCTCCTTTTTACTTCATCCTCTGTTTTTTTCTCGGTTGTCCCCCGAGCTGCTTTCATAATATCCTTTGCCGAAATACTGAAAATATCGTTCTTCAAGATTTCGCCGATCTGCCATCCTCTCCTCAAAACCTCAATGACGGAACTGATTTCTTTCTTGTGTTTCTTATTCGTCGGCCTTGCAATAACCTGAAAGGCACCTCCTTCTCCTATCTCATTGATCTTAGAAAGGCTGCCGAGAATCGGAAGGAACGTATCAGCATCGACTTCCTCGTATGTTTTGAGGGGTAAAACAAACCGCTCTTTCTCGACAACAAAAGCTCCAGCTGAAAATCCCGCATAATTGAAAACATTGTAATCGTCCACTCGCTCCAATGACGCTTCACTCCAAAATGACTGGAGTTGCCGCACAAAAATGTCGGCATATTTCTCCTTGACGGAAGCATAAAAGGAAATCTCCTGCCCCACGTGCGGAACGGCGACTTCAAAAACGAACGGTTCGCCAAACGAGGCGAGCGTCGCGAAAAGCTGTTCCGACGTCTCTATTTCCTTTTTCAAATCTTTCCCCTCCTTCGAAATCCTGGGGAGACGTATGAGAAAGAGGGGCATTTGAAGCTGACTCACGAGCTTTTTTCTCCTCGTTGTCCTCCAGTAAAAATAAAACCAAACGGCTCCCACAATAAGGAGAACGATGATTATGAAACTCAAAAGGATGGACATGGAATGCAAATATCAAAGCTCAAATGACAAATGCCAAATCAATGACAAAATCCAAAAACCAAAAAGCGGAACGTTTTTTGACATTTGAAATTTGGAATTTGGATTTCATTTTATGATTCCTCTCTTCCGAAGTTCCGGCACCAGCTTTTCCGTCAATGCATCGTGAAAAGCATCCTCGACGAACGGCGGATACCGCTTTGCTTCGGCAACCGCCCGCTCTACGCCGGATTGGAAAGCCAACGTGACGAGATTCTCCACAACGACTTTTACCTCGGCATCGCCCGCATCATCCGACAAATAAGAAGGAAGAAATCTTGCCCTCGGATCTTGATCTCTTGGCTTTTCGGCGGAAACCGCGGCTGCCGGAGGTGTCGCCGAAACCGAAAGCGTCCTCAAGGATTCTTTGACGACATGCTCGATCGGCGCCTCTTTGAACTCCGGCGATTCAACTTTTTTTGAAACCTCTGCGCCGAGCCGATTGAGGCTCTTATCCAAACTCTCGCTGAAGTTCTGCACCTTTACCATTTCCTCTATTATACATCACCAATAAGGCGATGACAGCAATCCCGATTTCACCTCTCAAACACGCTATCAAATTTCCCACCGAGAAATTTGCGCTCGCTCTCGGACTTACTCGCCGTGCGGGATGCATTTTTCAGGAAGCTCTCGGAGTGTTGCTGAGCTTGGCATCTGTGAAGCAGATTCAGCAACACGAGAGCGCAGGGCGGCGCCATCCGCAGGAGATAATGAACGCCCGGTTCCGAAAAGATGCATCCCGCACGGCACCATGGCCGCCCGTCCTCCGAGACGGTTTATTCGGCAAAATCGGAATTGCTTTGTTATTGCTGCGACAAATTTTGGATTTGGATGGCGCCGAACGGTGTCCCCGTTGCCGTGACATTCACAGATGATGCAAATTGGTTCGAGGGTACGCCGAAAACACCGTTCGGATTCAATCCTCCCGACCAATCACTTTGATCGAAAACGAAATTCGTCCATCGCGTAACGAAGTCGGAGAGGCTGAAATTGGACGTTTTTCCGGCTGCATCCCATTCCGTAACGGCGGTCACCTTTTGCGTCGAGGGGTCGCTGTAGTAGCCCGCGGAACAAGTCGTGGATGAAGCGAGGGGCGAGGTCGACGTGCTGCTGATCGATCGGCAGGCATTGTCGACGTAGAAATATCTCCGGAAAACACTACTGTTGTAGAGTTGATCAATTTCATTTGCCGAAAGTGCGCGGTTATAAACACGAACGTCGTCGAGCAGACCGCTATAATAACCCCATCTGCCGGCACCGATACTGAAACCATTTCCATTGACGGTATTGATGGTACACGGAGCAGTGACAGTCGATTTATTCATCCCGTCTATATAAAAAGTCACCGTGTTATCGCCATTGAAGACGACCGTGAAAAAGTGCCATGCTTGTTGAGGGGCTGGCACGGAAGGTCCAACGATACCGCATGTCTCGGCATCTACCCTGAATCCCCAACTCGCACCCACTTCAACCGCCACGTACTTTCCCTGACCGGAATCGCTGCATCCATATCCTTCCGAAGAACACCCGTAAGCGATGACGATGGGGTAACTCCCCGACGGAAGAGGATAACCCCAGAAAGCTATCGTCCTTGCGCTACCTCCCGATGGAAGAAATCCGCCGTTATTGTTGACCACATATGTACTACTCCCGTTGAATCCCAAACAATAACTTTCTTTGCACGTCGATGTCGCTTGCCACACCGGACCATTGACGAACGTTCCGTTATGGCCGTCGCCCGATTCGTCGTAGGTAACTGTTCCCGTCCCTTCGTCGAACCCCCAGCGACCAACGAGACCATTTTGAATTTCGCCGTCAATAATCCCTTCTTCTCCAGGCACAGCCATAAACCCGCTCGAAGAGGAGACGAGGAAATAGGTGGATGTCGAACCGTGCTGCAGGTTATAAACCCCATTCCAATTGGAAAGAGCGAAGGATTTTACCTTGCTCATAAGATCTTGGCTAAGCTCGGTCGCCGTGGTAAGCGTTTGGGTCGTGGATCCCGCCCGAAGCACGAACGCAATAGCGATGCTCGCCGCACCAATGATAAGCGCGCCGATGGCAAGTCCGATAAGAACTTCAATTAAGCTCTGGCCTTCGTTTCTCCGCATTCATCTCATTATAAACGAAAACCCCCCCTAAAGAGATGGGGGCTTAATGTGCGCAGGAAAGAAGTCGAACAACGACAATCCGCTATACAGCAGATTGTCGTTTTAAAACCCCTCGGTTTTAATGTTTCCGCCAAGGGAGACCAGCGTGTTCTCCCTACCCCACTCCGGTTCGAATCCTTCCCCTGAACAGACGAGAACCAGAAACCGGTGACAAAAGCCACCGGTTTCTGGTTTAGTGCGCAGGGAAGGATTCGAACCTTCGTAGCCATAAAGGCGTCAGATTTACAGTCTGATGCAATTGACCGCTCTGCCACCTGCGCAACATAAATATTCTATATCCAACAATAAAAGAAATACAATATTCAATGAGCGAACTATGTATAAAACGTTTATAAATCCCCGACCACCGAGGAAGGAATGAACGAAATATCGCCTGTCTGAATCCCGAGCGAAAGCGAGGTTGAGTTCGATATTTCGTGGCTTTATTCCAACGAAGCGGGAGGAGGATTTTAACGTTTTATACCCTAGTGAGCGAGATGAGTATTGTATTTCCCTACTCCTCTTTCTTCCCTTCCTCTTCCGGCAATGCCGTCGCTTTCGCAGCATCCTTCTTGAACTTGCTGAGCTTCGCTTCTATAAAATTGTTGAGCTGAAGGAGCCACACCTTGGCTTTTCGCAAAAACTTTTCAGTGAACGATTTTAAAGCCTCATCGCTCCGTTCTACGTAGCCGACAAGTCGGCTTGACCGCCGGGCCTTCAAAACATCGATTTCTTCGTCGGTCACCCGCGGCAATGCTTCCGCCAAAAGGTAGACCAGAAAGGCCAACGCGATCATAATGAGAGTTTGAACGATAAAACGGAACATTAGACTTCGTAGCGGATGAATCTCTCCACTGCGATATTTTCTCCCACTTTTGCCATCGTCTCTTTGATGAAATCGCCGACGGTCGTGGATTCGTTCTTAATGTAAGGCTGCTCGAGAAGTGATGGGACGTCTTCCGGAGACATGGCTGCTATTTGCATGGCAAGCTCGTGGGCAAGCATTCTAAACGGCTCGGAACGGACCACAAAGTCGGTTTCGGCGCGGAGTTCCATAAGAACCCCCACGCGATCATTGTGGACGTACGTATAAACGAGCCCTGCGCCCGTTTTCCTCTCTTTCTTCGATTCGGCTTTCAAAAGCCCACGCTCCCTGATGATGCTTGCAGCCTTTTCGAGATCCCCCTTTGCTTCTTCAAGCGCCCGTTTGCATTCCATGACCCCCGCCCCTGTTTGCTCCCTCAATTTTACGATGTCGTTATTACTCATGTCCTTCGCTCGTACCCGGCTTCATTTCGTTCTTCAGAAGATCCAAAACGAACGTAACGCTCGCTCTCGCATGGTCGTTTGCCAGAATGGGATATCGGATCAAGTCCGGATTGTCGTCGGTATCCATAATGGCGACAACCGGAATGTTGAGCTTGTTTGCTTCCGCGACAGCAGTTTTATGAAGCATAGTATCAACCAAGAAAATGACGTCCGGCAGACGAGTGAGATTTTTGATGCCGTCGAAATTCCTCGAAAGTTTTGCAATCTCCTTGGAAAACTGAGCCTGTTCTTTTTTGGTGTATTTTACGAGATCACCCGATTCCTTTTTTGATCTCAAGCTTTCGTAGTGATCGATCCTCTTCCGCATGACGCCGAAATTCGTCAGCGTTCCGCCGAGCCACCGAAAATCGACGAACGGCATTTTCCATTCTTCAGCCATTGATCGCACCGCCTCCTTTGCTGCCGGCTGGGTTGCAACGAACAAAACCATGCCACCGTTTTGAAGCTTCCCCTTTAAAAACTCGACGGCTTTGTTAAAACTTTGGACCATTGCTTCCGGATCCAAAAGCTCGATTTCATTCCTCCGGCCCCCGATGAAGTTTTTCATCTGCGGATGAGTCTTAGTCTTTTTATGGCCGTAAAAAATGCCCGATTGGGCCATTTCCACGATCTTATCTTGATCTTCAATGGTCAACATAGAAGTATCTACTATCCTATCGAAAACTGCCTCAAATGTCAAAGGAGAAAATCTAATCTCCTCTCTCAAACACGCTGTGCCAAACCCCGGCGAGGTTTGGCTGCTCGCTCTCGACCTCGCTCGGGAAAGACCGGAAAGGTTCGAGCGGCAGCTCTCGGAGGCGAGCAAGCTTGGTTCCCTGGAAGGGATTGCGAGCCGAGAGCGCAGGGCGGTGTTTGCCGCAGGAGCAAGCGAACGCCCGGTGCCGCGAAAGCCTTTCCGGTCTTTCCCACCGGTGCCCGCTCGGTCTCCGAGACGGTTTATTCGAGGAGATTAGATTTTCCCTCCAACCATCCCTTCCTTCTTTCTCCATTCCTCTATTTTCTTATGATCGCCTTCCAAAAGCACCTCGGGTACTTTCCATTTCCCGAACCTTTCCGGTCTCGTATAGACCGGATACGAACCTTTGATGTCTTCCAGCGATTCATATTTCCCGAGAACGCCGGGCAATTGTCGGCTTACCGCTTCAGTAACGATAAGAGCCGGTAATTCTCCGCCCGCGAGGACGAAATCGCCGAGCGACAACTCTTCGTCGGCGAGATGCTTTGCCACTCGCTCGTCGACACCCTCGTACCTGCCGCAAATGAAAACAAGGTCCTTATATTTCGCCAAGCGCCGCGCTTCTTTCTGTGTGAATGTCTTTCCTCTCGTCGAAAACAGGATCACGCGCGCCTTCGGCCTCCTGATCGAGGCGATCGCTTTTGTGATCGGCTCGACCCGCATAACCATCCCCGGCCCGCCGCCGAACGGCCGGTCATCAACCTTTTTATGTGGTCCCAAGCCGAATTTCCGGAGATCCACGAGGTGGAACTTCACGATCTTCTTCTTTTCTGCCCGACCCAAAATGGACGCATGGAGATAATCCTCGATCGCCTCCGGAAAAAGCGTGATGATATGAAAGGTTATCATGAGAGTATTATCTCCTCCTTCATAGGCCTCCGCATGTCAAAATAATCCTCCGCTCGCACGCTCCTCGCCACCCAACTCGCCTGTACGGGCGGGGGCCTGGCTCGGCACGCGGCTCGCTTCGGTTATTTTAGAGGACATGCTCCGGCAATATTCACTCGGAAACAATACTCTCATTCTAACCTGAGGGCTAAAGGAGTAAAGGCCGAAAAGCCGGGGAATCCCTTCTAGCAAACTGTCTCGCAGGTCGAGCGGGCATGGTCCCAGCCAGTCCATGGACTGGCTGGGGAGCGAGGCCGAGAGCAAGCGCAAATTCCACGCTGGGGAATTTGATAGCGTGTTTGAGAGAAGAAATTCCTCGGCGAACAAAACCACCCCGCTATGCGGGGTGGTCTTAATTTCTCTTCTTATTCCCGGTCCTGGCCTCTCGTTGAACCTTCCGGCTCTTCGATCTTCAGGTTGACGCGGGCATTGTTCTTGATGCCGACGATCCGAAGGAGCGTCCTGATGGCCTTCGCGGTCGAACCTTGTCGGCCGACAACCTGGCCCATATCCTGCGGATTTACCTGCAAAGACAACAACACTCCCATCTCGTCCACGCGACGATCGATCTTCACGTCATCCGGATGATCGACGATCGATTTTACGAGCATTTCCAAGAAATCCCTGTCTCTCGTATCTTGCATTTGATTACCGATATATCACGAAACCCGACCTTTCACTGCTTTTCTTTATTATACCGTATGGAGATCCCAAATCTTAAGCCGATGCCTCGGGGGAAACTTCCGCAGCCGGAGCAACCGAAACTTCCGCCGATCCTGCCGCCGGCGCCGGGTGAGCTGCCGCTGCCGCAACCGGTGCTGCAGGGGCGCTTTCCGCTTTCGTTTCTTCCTTCTTTGGCTTCTTGTGAACCGGTATTTTCTTCCCTTCCAATACGCCTTCTTTAACGAAAAGATTGTGGATGCTGTCCGTGGGTTGAGCTCCGACGCTGACCCAGTACTTGGCACGGTCTTTCTTTATCTCCGCCTTTTCGGTCTTCGGATCCATCCACCCCAAATCTTCCACGAATCGGCCGAAGATCTT
>JAMCYI010000007.1 GCA_023474215.1 Patescibacteria group bacterium | reverse complement strand
CGGTGAAATCGGAGAAAGGAAACAAAGTTTACAATCTTTATAAATTCAAACGATCGAACAATTCGACGTGTATGTCCCAGCGCCCCGTCGTTTCCGTCGGCGAGAAAGTGAAACCCGGAACGGTTTTAGCAGATGGTCCGGCGACCGAGAACGGCGTCTTGGCGCTCGGTAAAAATCTTCTCGTGGCCTTCGTTCCGTTCTACGGAGCAAACTTCGAAGACGCCATCGTCGTTTCCGAGCGGGTTGCCCGCGAGGACCTCTTTACTTCCGTCTACATCGATACGCATACCTGTCTTGTAAAAGATACGAAGCTGGGCCCTGAAATAACGACACCCGACATTCCGAATGTCTCCGAGGAAAAATTGAGGAATTTGGATGCCGAAGGAATCATCCGGATCGGCGCCGAGGTACGTGCGAACGATATCTTGGTCGGGAAGATCTCTCCGAAAGGTGAATCGGAACTTACTTCCGAAGAGCGACTCCTCCGCGCCATTTTCGGTGAGAAGGCGAGAGACATCAAGGATACATCGCTTACGCTGCCACACGGCAAGGAAGGAAGGGTGATCGGTATCAAGATATTCTCGCGCGACAAAGGCGACAAACTCGATCCTGGCATCATCAAAAAGATCCAGGTAGAAGTTGCGCAGCTCCGAAAGATCAAAGCGGGCGACAAGCTTGCGGGACGCTACGGCAACAAAGGCGTCATTTCCCAGATACGGAAAGTGGAAGATATGCCGTATCTTGCTGACGGGACGCCTGTCGACATTGTTTTAAATCCTTTGGGCGTCGTCTCTCGCATGAATTTGGGTCAAATCATGGAGGTGAGCTTGGGCCTCGCTGCAAAAAAACTCGGCTATCGAGCCGTCGTGAAGAACTTCGTCGGTGCGTCCGACGATGATATCAAGGACGAACTTGTGGCTGCAGGATATGAATCGAGCGGAAAGATGACAGTCATGAACGGCCTTACGGGCCAGCCTTTCGCCAAACCGATCACCGTGGGCTATATGTATATCATGAAATTGAATCACTTGGTGGAAGACAAGATGCACGTCAGGTCCACTGGGCCGTATTCCTTGATCACTCAGCAACCTTTAGGCGGAAAAGCGAATCTCGGCGGCCAGCGTTTCGGAGAAATGGAGGTGTGGGCGCTCGAAGGATACGGAGCGGCTCACACCCTTCAAGAAATGCTGACCATCAAGTCGGACGATGTCATGGGCCGCTCGGCGGCGTTCGAATCGATCATCAGAGGACAAGAAATACGCAAGCCGAATGTTCCCGCTTCGTTCAATGTATTGGTCTCCGAAATGAAATCCTTGGGGCTCGACGTGAGTTACGAATACGAGCATAGTCGCGAGGAGGAAGGTCAAAACGAAGAAAACGAATAACCAAATATTACGACCATGACCAGAGACGACATCAAAAAAATCGGTATCAAGTTGGCTTCGCCGGACGAGATCATGGAATGGTCCGCCCATAAGGGGCCGGACGGCGAAAAGATCTATGGCGAAGTGACAAAGCCGGAAACGTTGAACTATCGGACGCAGCGCCCGGAAAAGGACGGCTTGTTTTCCGAACGGATCTTCGGACCCACGAGGGATTACGAGTGCTACTGCGGGAAGTACAAAAAGGTGAAGTTCAAGGGTATTGTGTGCGAAAAATGCGGCGTCGAAGTCACCCATTCGTCGGTCCGCCGGGAGCGGATGGGGCATATCAAGCTCGCCGCGCCGGTTGCTCACATTTGGTTTTTGAAGACGGTCCCTTCGCGGCTCAGTCTTGTTTTGAATATCTCCGAACCGAAACTCGAGAAGGTGATCTACTATGCGGCGTACATTGTCACCAAGGTGAACGAGGAGAACAAAAAGAGGGCTCTTGAAAATATCAGTAAGGAGTTTAAATCGTTGAAAGAAGAAGGCTTTAAATCGGAAGAACTCAAAAAGAAACAAACCGAAGTCAAGGAAATCCTTTCGCTTTTGAAGCCGGGGTTGATCTTGAGCCAAGATGAATACTACAGCTTGGTCGAACGGTTCGGCGATGTTTTCGAGGCTGGCCAAGGAGCGGAAGCGATACGGAAGATCATGGAAAGCGTCGACTTGAAAGCTCTTTTGAAGCAGCTTGAAAAAGAATTGGAAGAAGTGAATGACGCTCTGAAGCAAAAGAAAATCCTCCTCCGCTTGAAGCTTGTCCGCTCGATGTTGAAATCCGGCGTCCGTCCCGAATGGATGGTTTTGACGACGTTGCCGGTCCTTCCTCCGGAACTCCGCCCGATGGTGGTCTTGGATGGCGGGTTTTATGCGACGGCCGATTTGAACGATCTTTATGCTCGGGTCATCAACCGGAACAACCGATTGAAAAAGCTTATCGAACTTAAATCACCTGAAGTCATCATCGTGAACGAAAAGCGGATGCTCCAGGAGGCGGTAGATGCGCTTATCGACAACACAGCTCGCTTGGGAAGCCAGCTTTTGTCGTCCAAGCGCCGGCCCTTGAAGTCGCTTGCCGACATGTTGAAGGGGAAGCAAGGGCGGTTCCGTCAAAATCTTCTCGGAAAACGCGTCGACTATTCCGGCCGCTCGGTCATCGTTGTCGGCCCCGAATTGAAGCTCAATGAATGCGGTCTTCCGAAGAACATGGCGATCGAACTCTTCCGGCCGTTCGTCATCAATAAAATAATAGAGCGCGGATTCGCGTTCAATATCAAGCAAGCAAACCGCTTGATCGAGCAGGGGCCGCCGGAAGTGTGGGCAATCTTGGAAGAAGTCATTCAATCGAGGAGGGTGCTTTTGAATCGCGCTCCGACTCTCCACCGCCTCGGCATTCAAGCATTCAAGCCAGTTCTGATTGAGGACCTTGCGATTCGGATCCCGCCTTTGGTCTGCACCGCTTTCAATGCCGACTTCGATGGAGATCAAATGGCTATCCACTTGCCTTTGACCGCCGAGGCGCAGTACGAGGCGGAAAATCTCATGGATGCCGGAAAGAACCTCTTGAAGCCGGCCGACGGCGGACCGATCGTCACGCCGACCAATGACGTCATTTTGGGCGTTTATTTCCTGACCCATGTGAAGAAAGGCGCACAAGGGGAGGGGAAATCGTTCGCCGACGTCCGGGATCTCTCGTTTGCCGTCGAGAACGGCTTGGTTGATATAAGCGCGATGGTCAAGGTGTATGTCGAAGGAAAGCTTATGGAGACATCGTTCGGCCGCCTCATTTTCAACGAGGTTTTGCCGGATGATTTCGAATACGTGAATGATACGCTCGACAAGGGCGGCTTGAAGAGCTTGGTTTCTCGGATCATTGAGGATCGAAGCGTAGATGAAAGCAGGTTTTATGTCGATAAGATCAAGGACCTTGGTTTCTACTACTCGACGATCTCTTCGATAACGTGGGGCATGCTCGATACGATACTTCCAGAAGAGAAGAAGGGTATTCTCGAAAGTGCTGGAAAGGAAGTCGCTTTGATCGAAGATCAATATAGCGAAGGGCTCTTAACATTTGAAGAGCGAAAGAGCAGGATCATTACGATTTGGACCGATGCTCGGGAACGGATCGCAAAAATCCTTCCCAAGACGCTGACAGAAGAGAATCCTCTTTCCATGATCTTGAACTCCAAATCACGCGGCAGCTGGTCGCAAATGATCCAGATGGTCGGTATGAAGGGATTGATTCAAGACGTGCGCGGCGAAACGATAGAATTGCCCGCCAAATCCTCGTACAAGGAAGGATTAGGCGTCCTTGAGTACTTCATCAGCGCCCACGGCGCCCGAAAGGGTTCGACCGATACAGCTTTGAAGACTGCAGCCGCCGGGTACCTGACGCGGCGCTTGGTTGACGTCGCGCAGGACGTTTTCGTGAGCGAGCCGGATTGCGGAGCGAAAGAAGGGATCGAGATCATACGAGCTGAAGGTGATGCGTACGGGTATTCGTTTGCCGAGCGCATCTTTTCACGGACGGCATTGGAAGATATCCGTGTCGACCGAAAAGTTGTCGTGAAGGCCGGCGAGCCGATCGGCCGCGAAGCGGCGAAGGAGATCCAAAATTCGAAATTGGAATCGATCAAGGTGAGAACCCCCATTACTTGTAAAGCAACTTCCGGCATTTGTGCGACGTGCTACGGGTTGGACCTGGGGAGAAACAAGAAAGTCGAGCGGGGAGAAGCGGTCGGTGTTATAGCCGCTCAATCTATCGGTGAACCCGGTACTCAGCTTACGCTCAGAACGTTCCACATCGGCGGTATTGCCGGATCGGACATCACGCACGGCTTGCCGAGGATCGAGGAAATCTTCGAATCCAGGATCCCGAAGGGAAAGGCAACCTTGGTACGGGCCGACGGCATTGTGACCGATATCGCCGATCGGGGCCTTTCGACCGTCATTGCAGTCAGAGAAGAAGCCTCGTCCGGCGTGAAGCGGAGAGGCAGGAGAACTTCAAAAGAAAAGAACGTTTACGAATACTTGGTTCCGCCGCGCGCCGGCATTCGGGTTAAAATCGGGGATACGGTGCGGCGCGGGGAGCAAATATACGAAGGACCAATGGACTTGCGGGAGATTCTCGCTTACCGCGGTCTCAATAAACTCATCCACTATGTGGTGAACGAAATCCAAAAGATCTATGTGACGCAAGGATCGGTCATCAACGACAAACATATCGAGATCATGGTGCGGCAGATGCTTTCCAAAGTTACCGTGAAGGATCCGGGGGATACCGAATTTATGCTCGGGGAAATCGTCGGTAAGTCCAAGTTCATAGCGGTTGCAAAAGAAGCAAAGCGATCGAAGAAAAAGCCGCCGCGCGCCGTCCAAAAGGTTTTCGGCATTACAAGGATCGCGCTCGGCACCGAGAGCTTCCTTTCGGCTGCTTCATTTCAGGAAACCGCACGAGTGCTCGTCGAAGCCGCTGTCGCTGCGAAGGTTGATTCGCTGAAGGGACTCAAGGAAAACGTGATCATCGGCCGTCTCATACCGGCCGGTACGGGGGTGAAAAAGATACCAGAAGAAGCTTTGCGTGAAATGAAGATAAAATTGACAGGAACCGTCGTTTCTGATAATGTGACTCAAACTACACCAGATGGAGGAGAAGGACAAAAATAACTACGAAATAACGTTTTGGGTAAGGGAGGAAAACGCCTCTCCCGTCACTGACATTCTGAAAAAGAACGGGTGTGATATCGTTGAAGAAAAACCTCTCCAAAAGATGCAATTGGGGTATCCGATCAAGAAAGAAAAGTATGCTTTCTTGGGAACGGTGATCTTTGCCGCTTATTCCGAATCCGCTCAAGCGATTCGCGAACCTTTGAATTTAGAAGGGTCGGTTTTGAGATATACGCTTGGCAATACCGACAAGCATCGGGTTGAAAAAGGAACGGGTGAATCGATGCGGGGCAGTTTCTCGTCTTTGCGCGAAAGGTCAAATTACTCAAGCTCGTTCAAGAGAAAAGAAGAGGGAGTGCTCACGAACGAAAGCTTGGAAAAGAAAATAGAAGAGATTTTGAATTAACATGAATCTCAATAAGGTGTTCATTTTCGGCAATCTGACGAGGGATCCGGAACTCCGGCAAACGCCCGGAGGTCAATCGGTTTGCTCGTTCGGCGTCGCCACGAACAGTTTCTTTTCGGATAAATCCGGCCAACGCCAGCAGAAAACGGAATTCCATAACGTGGTGGTATGGGGACGGCAGGCGGAAGTCGCCAACCAGTTCTTAAGAAAGGGAAGTTCCGTTTTGATCGAAGGAAGACTTCAAACTCGTTCTTGGCAGGACAAACAAGGCATACAGCGGAAGACGACCGAGATCGTGACCGAGCGGATGCAGCTGGGGCCGAGGACAAGTGGAGCGGGAGCGTCCGCGCCGGCTCCGGAAGAAGATCGTCGGGAAGAAGAACTGCCGGAGATCAATCTCGAGGAAACCGAGATAAAGCCGGAAGATATACCGTTTTAAAAAAGAGTATTTATTGCCATGAAACAGCAAAAACAGTGTTTTTTTTGTTCGCAGAACTCGAAGGTCATCGATTACCACGATGTCGATACCTTGAAGAAGTTCGTCTCGAGCCAGCTTAAAATCATCGATCCGCGCCATAGCCATATTTGCGCGAAGCATCAACGGAGGCTTGCAAAGGCTGTGAAGCTCGCGAGGGTTATGGGCCTTTTACCCTTCGTGAAGAAGTAAAGAAGCGATGGCTTTGGACCTCAAGGTTTTCCAGTTGATCCACGGACTGTCCGGTATTTCGGGTATCGTGGATTTCTTCGGTGTTTTTTTGGCGGAATACTTGCCGTATCTTATGGGAGTAGCGCTCCTTTTTTTTATTTTCAAACGTGAGGGGACAAAAAACAAGCTCATGGCCTTCTTTTCCCTCGTTTTTACCGCTCTTGTTTCTTATTCCGTTTTGACCGCGCTCGTTGATTTTTTCTTTCCGCGTGAACGGCCGTCCGTATCTCTCAATATCACCCCGCTGATAGCGGCGAACGGCACCTCATTTCCGTCGGCGCACGCAGCCTTCTTCTTTGCCGTATCCTTCGTCCTTCTTTCGATAAACAAAAAGTGGGGAGTTTGGTTCCTTTTCCTTTCGACGGTCATGGGCATCGCAAGGATATTCGTCGGGGTCCACTATCCGTCGGATATCGTGGGAGGGGTCGTGATCGGGTTCGTCACCTTCCTCATTTATAAATTCCTTTTCCATTCTCGACATGAATCGATCATCCCCGATGAAATACCGCGGGAAAATCTCGAAAGAACTGAAGAATAATCTTGCTGCATCGCTTCGGAACGGTGCGGTGGGAATTTTCCCGACAGATACCATTTACGGCATCGTCGCTTCGGCCTTTTCCTCTCAGGGGGTTCGCCGTATTTATCGCCTGCGAAAGAGAAACCCGCGGAAACCTTTCATCATACTTATTTCCTCTCCCCGCGACCTTGCGAAGTTCGGTGTGCAGCCCTTGGCCCGGCAGAGGAGGATCATGAATGCCGTTTGGCCGGGGCCTACGAGCTTGATTTTTGCGATATCGAGCGGGAAATTCGATCATTTAATGAGAGGGGAAGGCAGTTTGGCCTTCCGTGTTCCCAAGCCGGTATGGCTCCGCGATTTCTTGTCGGCTTCAGGTCCTCTCGTTGCACCTTCCGCCAATTGGGAGGGGAAGGAGCCCTCGAGAAACGTACGCGAGGCGAGGAAGTACTTCGGCGACAAAGTGGATTTCTATGTTTCAAGGGGAAATTTGATTTCCGCCCCTTCGACTCTCGTATCCTTGGTCCATGAGCCGAAAATCCTGCGAGAAGGCGCTTCCAGCCTTAAAGGGTTGATAAAATAACGATTTCATGGTATTTTGTACCTACTGGCATGTTCGAAAAAATAGGTAATTTTATACAAGATTCCAAGCAAGAATTGAAGAAGGTGAATTGGCCGACCCGCGAAGAGACGACCCGATATACGCTTTTTGTGATAGGATTTTCAGTCGGTTTATCGGTATTCTTGGGAATTCTTGATTTTGTCTTCGTTCAAATCCTTCAACGGATTGTTTTTTAAGAATGGAACCGGAAAAAGATACAACCCAAAGAAATAAGGCTTGGTATGCGGTGCATACCTATTCAGGCTACGAGGATGCAGTGGCGAAATACCTGAAACAGAGGATATCGTCGCTTGGCATGACCGACAAGATCTTTGATGTCGTAGTGCCGAAAGAGGTGAAGATCAAGATCAGAAACGGCAAACGGCAAAAGACGGAGGAAAAAATTTATCCCGGCTATGTTCTCGTCCATATGGTCTTGGACAACGATTCGTGGTACGTGGTGAGGAATACGCCGCGCGTCACCGGATTCGTCGGGGCCGATTCAACGAAGCCGACGCCGCTTTCCAAGAACGAGGTTGATGAGCTTATGATGCGGATGGGCGGACAGGAGCCGAAATTCAAAGTTGACTTCAAAGTCGATGAAATGGTAAAAATAACCGACGGACCGTTCAAGGATCAGGAAGGGAGGATTTCCGAAATCGATGACGAGCGGGGGAGGATTAAGGTGCTCGTTCCGATATTCGGAAGAGATACGGTTGTCGAACTGGACTCTTTGCAGGTCAGAAAATTATAGACGAGTAGGTAGTATACAGTATTTGGTATTTCGTATACTAAATACTAACTACAAAATACAAAATACTAATATGGCAAAACCAATTAAAACAACGTTAAAATTACAGATCAAGGCCGGTGAAGCGACTCCGGCGCCGCCAATCGGTCCGGCGCTCGGCCAGCACGGCGTCAATATCGGCGCGTTCGTGGCTCAGTTCAATGAGGCAACGAAAGATATGCGGGGCGATGTCATTCCGGCTGAGATCACCATCTACGAGGATCGTTCTTTTGATTTCAAGCTGAAAACACCTCCGGCATCGGCTCTTTTGAAGAAAGCTGCCGGCCTCGAAAAAGCTTCCGCTGAACCCGGAAGGAAGGCGGTCGGCAGAGTAACGCGCGAAGACCTTCGGGCGATCGCCGAAAAGAAGATGGTGGATTTGAATGCGAACGACGTGGAGTCAGCGATGAAGATCATCGCGGGCACCGCGAAGAACATGGGGATAGAGATCATCGATTAAAGGAAAACGGGCCTCGGGCCCGTTTTTTGTTTATAATGAGATTATGAAAAAAGGGAAATTCATCGCAATCGAAGGGATCGACGGATCGGGAAAGGGGGAACAATTCAAGCTTCTTCTCCGCCGATTGAAGCGCGAGGGTTTCAGGATTGCGACGTTCGATTTTCCCCAGTACGGCAAGCCGTCGGCTTTTTTTGTGGAGCAGTATCTGAACGGTCGCTACGGCGGTTGGCGAGAAGTTGGTCCCTACAAGGCATCGGTTTTCTATGCCCTGGACCGATTCGATGTGGGGCCGAAGATCAAAAAGTGGATTGATGAGGGTCGGGTGGTGATCTCGAACCGCTACGTGCCGTCGAATATGGGACATCAGGGAGCCAAGATAGATGACGCTCAGAAGAGGAAGGATTATCTTCAGTGGGTTCGCGATTTCGAGTACGGCGTTATGGGTATCCCGAAGCCGAATATTTCCCTCATTCTTCATGTGCCGGCCGAAATGGCATACACCCTTATCAGCCGAAAGCACTCAAGGGGGTATCTCAAAGGAAAGAGACGGGATATTCATGAGAAGGACAGATCGCATTTGAGAAGGGCCGAGGAAACATACCTCGAAATGGCAAAATTATTCCCCCGCGATTTCAGAGTGGTTCGGTGCGCCCCAAACAAAAAACTCCTCACGATCGAGGAGGTACACGAGAAAGTATGGAAAGAGATTCAGAAAGTTCTCAAGGCTTGATCTTCCCCTCTTCCATTTCCTTATAAACAGTTCCCAAAACGCCGTTGATGAACCGGGGAGAATTCTGGCCGCTGTAGTTCTTGGCTATTTCTATCGCTTCGTTGATGGCGACTTTCGGCGGCACCTCGTTCTTATCCGCGTAGATGAGTTCGTAGAGTCCGATACGGAGGATGTTTCGGTCGACAATGGCGATCTGTTCGAGCGGCCATTCGCTGGCGTAGGTCCGGATGAATTCGTCAATTTGGGGGAGATGTTCAATGACGCCTTTCATAAGCCGCCACGCGAATTCCGGTTCATCGATGCCGGGGCCGAACTCGTTCAAGTTCCGGTCGAGGATTTCGGCGAGATCAGTTTTTTTACCGTAAAAATCCCACTCGTAGAGTGATTGGAGGACAATCGTGCGGGCTAAATGGCGCGTCGCCATGCTCTTATTGTTGCGTTGTGCTCGAGGTCTGCGGCTTGGATTTTGCAACTTTCACGTACGTTCCGCATTGCGGACAAATCTTGTGCGGTAGTGCCGGTCCCCCGCACTCGGGGCAGGGGATGACGTTCACCTTCTTCATGCCGAGCTGTGAACGCCGTCTGCCGACCTTCGATTTTGAATGATGTTTGGTAGGTACGCCACCCATAGTAGTTTAACCTTATTTTAGTATAGGAGGAGGTCAAAGTCAAATAAATTCTAAATTCTAAGCACTAAATCCTAAACAATGCCGAAATCCAAGATTCCAATGACCAAAACGCGTGTTTTGAATTTGGCATTTGGCGCCTTGGGATTTATTTAGGATTTAGGATTTTGAAATTAAGATTTCTTTTTAAGGAATTGCTGAACTACGGATAAAATCTCATTGGAACTGCGTACCCAGATGATGCGGGAATCCTTACGGAACCAGGTCATTTGTCGTTTCACGTATTGCAACGTCATTTTCGATATTTCGTTCTCAAGTTCCCGTTTCGATTTAATTTCTCCTTTGAGGTAGCGGAGAGCGGCCTGATACTCAAATCCCAGTTCCTGCATCTTTTCCTCCTTGATGCCGTCCTTGAGGAGCATTTTGACTTCATGAATAAATCCGCTGTGCACCATCCCTCGGGATCTTTTCTTGATGGCGGTTTCAAGAAGCTCTTTCTCCGGATCGATGCCGATCATTGTCACGTCGGCCTTGATCGGATTCGATCGCGGAGCGGGCACCTTGCCGAGAACCGTTGCGATTTCGATCGCGCGGACGAGGCGCCGTGGGTTCCGCCGATCGACGGTTTCCCAGCGCTTTTTGTCCTTGTTCCGCAGCATGTTGGCGAGCTCTTCGGTCGATTTCGCTTTGAGCTTCCCTCGTAACGTTTCATTCGGCGGCACTTCGGGCATGACGGTTCCGTCGACAACAGCTTGGATGTAAAAACCGGTGCCGCCGACGAGGATTGGCAATTTATGCCGTTTCCAAATGTCATCGATCGTTTTCCTTGCTTTCTTTTGGTATTCGGCAACAGTGAACGTTTTTTTCGGGTCCACGAAGCCGACCAGATGATGGGGGACGGCTTTCAATTCCGTTTTTGTCGGATAATTCGAACCGATCTCGAGGCCACGATACACTTGCCGGGAGTCGGCCGATACGATCTCACCATTCAGTTTTTTTGCTAGGGCGGCCGCAAGGGCGCTCTTGCCGGAGGCGGTCGGCCCAACAATAACCAGCAGTTTTTCCCCTTCTTGACTCATGGTAAGTACGATTGTATATTATTTTAAAACAAGCTGCACACTAAAAACCGGAGGCAGTCATGAAAAGGTTGTTACTTGTTGTCGGCCTCGTCCTTGCGCCGACCATCGTCCTTGCCACGGTGGTCAGTTGGCATGTGGCAAAAGAAGTCACTTCGCCGCCGGATGACGGGCTCGAAGAAGAACTCGTCGGTTCTTCCGAAATGCCGGGACCGCGGCGAGTCGACGATTAAAAGGTTTCAAAAAACGAGGTGGTACTCTCTATGCACCACCTCGAATGTTTTCTTCTCCTCTATTTTTTTCCTCGTCTTCTTTCTTTATCTTTTCTATGAATTTCTCGATCGGAACGGTCGAGGTTTCTTTTTTGTGGCGCTCACGGACATTTACTGATTTAGCCTCGATTTCTTTGTCGCCGACGACGAGGAGGTAGGGGATCTTTTCCAATTCTCCTTGGCGGATGTTCTTGCTGAGCGTTTCGCCGGTCGAAGCGATGTCGATGCGGAGATTTTGCTCCTTCATTTTCTTCCGCAATTCTTCCGCATATTTGAGATGCTTTTCCGAGATCGGGATTATGCGCGCTTGGATGGGAGAAAGCCAGACCGGGAAATCGCCGGCCAAGTGTTCAATGATGACTGACAAAAACCGCTCAATGGAACCCATGATGGCTGCGTGGATCATGACGATCCGTTCCGGTTTGCCTTCCTCGTTCGTGCAGGTGAGATCGAAGCGGTCGGGCATATTGACGTCGAGCTGGATAGTCGCAACCTGCCACTCGCGGCCGAGCGAGTCCTTCGCCATGAAGTCGAGCTTGGGGCCGTAAAAAGCAGCTTCGCCGATGCCGTCGAATGTATCGGCCCTCTTCGATCTCGCTATTTCATAGAGCATATCCTCGGCGAATTTCCATTTTTTCTTGTCGCCGAGATATTTTTCCGGATGTTTTGGATCGTGCGTCGAGACGCGGATTCTGAGTTTGAACCCGAACGATCCGTAGAAGGTTTGGACGATGTCCCAGATCTTCAGGAATTCCTCCTTGGTCTGCGAAAGTCGGCAGAAAACGTGGGCATCGTCCTGGGTGATGGCGCGGACGCGCGAGAGGCCGGCAAGTTCGCCCGTCTGCTCGTCGCGGTATACCTTGGTGGTATTGGCGTAGCGCTGGGGAAGATCGCGATAACTCCAGGGCTTTCGGGCGTAGATTTGCGTGTGGTGGGGACAGTTCATTGGTTTCATAGCGAAGAGGTGTCCTTCGCGGGTTTGGATCTTGAAGAGGTCATCCTTGAATTTCTCCCAATGGCCGCTCCGCTCGTAGAGGTCTTTCTTTGTGATGTGAGGGATGTCCACTTGCTCGTAGCCAACCCTCTTGCGGAGTTCCCAGACGAAATTATCGAGCAGGTTCCGGACGAGCGTGCCCCGCGGCGTCCAGAGGGGTAGCCCCGCGCCAACGAGATCGGAGAACGTGAAGAGGTCGAGATCAACGCCGAGTTTCTTGTGATCGCGCCGTTTGGCCTCTTCGAGCATGGCGAAGTACTCGTCGAGTTCTTTTTTTGTTATGAACGCCGCGCCGTAGATCCGCTGGAGTTGGGGGTTTTTCTCGTCGCCGCGCCAATAGGCTCCGGCGATCGACGTCAGTTTGAAGCTGTCGGTATTAATCTCCGACGTATTCTTCACGTGGCCGCCGCGGCAGAGGTCCACGAAATAGGGTTTAGGGGATAGGGTATTGGGTTTAGATTTTTTGCTCGGAGGGAAGCCCGTTTCGTATACGGTAAGGGGTTTTCTTTCTTTTTGAAAATCTTTAATGAGATCCAATTTGAAAGGCTGGTCTTTGAATAATTTCTTCGCCGCGGCCGGAGTGATCTTCTTGCCGGAGAACGGGAGTTTCTCCATGATGAGAGCGCGCATCGTGTGCTCCAATTCCTTGAGATCAGCCTCCGTCAGCGGGCGGGGGAGCTTGAAGTCGTAATAAAAGCCATTTTCGATGACAGGGCCGATGCCGAGTTTCGCTTTCGGGAATTTTTTCAAAACCGCTGCTGCAAGCAAGTGCGCGAGCGAGTGCCGTATTTCCTCTATTTTCTCGAGTTTTGCCATATAGGGGTATTATAGGGAAAAGAAATCAACCCCGCAACGACGAATGTCGTGCGGGGTTGGATGGGCAAGATGAATGCCCTGGAGTTTACATATATTGCTGCATGCCCTGAAGCTTTGCCGCTCTGGTGCGCTGTCCTTGGGCTAGACGTTTCATCGACTCTGCTCTCACTTTGCCGCTTTTCCGGACATCTTGAGCCTGCTGCTCAAGACTGCGGGCTGTCTGCTCGCTGTTCTCCACCACGCTTTTCGCTGAATTTTCATTCAGCTCAGCTGATGTAAGCGCTTCCTGTTCAGCCTTTTTGGCTTCCGCAGGAGCGGAAAAAACCATTCTGCCTCGCGATGCTGCCGTGAGCTGCTTGGTGGTTTGAACAACGATAGATCCAGCGCCGTCGGCTTGGCCATTGAGATTGTCGAACATGCGTTCGAATGTTTGAAGATCAACGGCGATGGGAAGAGGTTGATTGATCTTCTTTCCTGCGTAGTAACCGATGACGAGTGCAACGATAATAAAAAATACTACCAACATGGCGTATTCCTTTCTGTTATATGTGAATAAATATGACAAAGAACTAACCCCTCTTGATTTCCGGATAAAAAAGAAAATACCCAGCAATCAATGGTCGCTATTCTATCACGTTTATCATTCCCTGTCAACTATCCTTTTACTAACAATACTAACAATAAGAAGAACCTCCCGCGCACATTGCCCGAAGGATTTTCCAATAATAATGATAGAGAGAGCAACGAATATTCCTTCGCGAAGGCTAAGACTTGGGCGTCGCCCCGGAGACAGCCTGAGCGAGGGGATATTCGTTGCGCCTCAGAGCTCCTTCACGCGGTCGCAAATGAATTTCGTGTCGCCGTTCTTCCACGAGATGCATCCTTCCACCATCACCACCTTGTTTTCCTGCCAGGCGTCTGGATTGTTTTTGAGAGTACTATTGAAAACCAAAAGTTCTATCGAATCGGACATATCCTCCAGCGTGACGAACATCATCGGCTGTCCGTTTTTCGTCACGATCTTTTGCGTTTTCGTGATGACGCCCCCCATGATGATCTTGCGGGACCGCTCGCCGCTCTTGGGGAGCGAGAGGGCATACCGGACGGGTTTGATGAGCTCGCTCGAGTTGAGTTTTGCGACGTGGCCGTTCACGGGATGATCGGTGAGATAAAGGCCGAGAAGCTCTTTTTCCCACGAGAGCATCGACTTCTTGTCGGCCGGTTTTGCGGGTTTCAATTTTATTTTGCTGAATTGCTTTTCTCCGGAAAAAAGGAATGTTTGGTTGCTCGAAGCGCTCTTCTTGGCGGCTTGATTGAACCGGACGAGGTCGTCGAGGCCTTCCAAAAGCTGTCCCCGATCCAAACTGAACGAGTCGAAAGCCCCGACCTTCACAAGGCTTTCCAGGGATTTTTTGTTGAGATCCCGGTCTTGCACTCTTGAGAGAAAATCGCTCAAGTCTTCGTACGGGCCGCGGAGCGAGCGCTCCTCGATGATCTTTTCCACGATATGGGCGCCGACGTTTTTCACGGCCGAGAGGCCGAAGCGGATGTTCTCGCCGTCGACGGTGAATTTTTCGAAACTTAAGTTGATGTCCGGCGGCAGCACCTTGATGCCGAGGCGTTTCGTCTCGTTGATGAGGAAGCTGATCCGTTCGACGTCCGTTCCGGAAATATTGAGCAAGCTTGCGGCGAATTCGATCGGGTAATGGGCTTTGAGATAGGCGGTCTCATAGCTGATCATTGCGTAACATGCTGCATGCGATCGGTTGAAGCCGTACCGGGCGAAGGGCGGGAAGAGTTCCCAGATCTCCTGTGCAGTCTTTTCGTCGATGCCGTTCTTTACCATTCCCTTCACGAGTTTTTCCTGCTGTTCGTCGAGGAGAGCTTTGATTTTTTTGCCGATGGCTTTGCGGAGCGTATCGGCTTCGGCGAGCGTGAACCCCGCAAGATCGCGCGCAATGCGCATCATTTGTTCCTGGTAGACGCCGACGCCGTACGTGGCTCTGAGGATCGGTTCCAATTTCGGATGGAGGTAGGTGACTTTTTCCTTGCCGAATTTCCGGTTGATATACGAAGGGATCAGTTCCATCGGTCCCGGACGGTAGAGCGAGATCATGACGATGATGTCCTCGAGCTCGGTCGGTTTGAGTTCTTTCAAATACCTTCGCATGCCGGATGACTCGAGTTGGAAGATGCCGGTGGTTTCCGCCGACTGGAAAAGCTTGAATGTTTTGGGGTCGTCCAAAGGAAGATGTTCGATATCGATGTCGTCGCCCCTGGTTTCCTTGATGACGCGGAGCGTTTCTTCAATGATGCTTAAATTGCGGAGTCCCAAAAAGTCCATCTTCAAAAGTCCGAGATCTTCGACGGCATGGCCCTCGAATTGGGTCAAGATCGCATTGTCGCTTTGGGGAGCGTGCTGAAGGGGCATGAAGTTTACAAGCGGCTCCGGTGCGATCACGACGCCGCAGGCGTGGACCGATGCGTGCCGCGCCGTTCCCTCGAGTTTCACGGCGGAATCAAGGATCCGCTTCGCGTCGGGATTTGTGTCGTATATCTTTTTGAGATCGGGGATGGTTTCAAGGGATTGCTTGAGGTCGAGGTTGAAGGGGATGAGCTTCGCTATTTGGTCGCCCAAGGAATAAGGGAAGCCTAAGGCGCGCGTGACGTCGCGGACGGCTGCTTTTGCCATCATCATTCCGAACGTGATGATCTGGGCAACACGGTCTTCCCCGTATTTTTCTTTGACGTATGCCAAGACCTCGTCCCGCCGGAGGTCGGTGAAGTCGACGTCGATGTCCGGTGCTTGGATGCGGTCCGGATTCAAGAATCTTTCAAAAAGGAGCTCATAGCGCATAGGATCGAGCGCCGTAATGCCAAGGATGTAAGAAACAATGCTGCCGGCGGCCGATCCACGGCCCGGCCCCACGATGATGCCGTGATCTTTCGCCCAATTTACATAATCCTGGACGATCAAAAAGTAATCGGCAAACCCTGTTTTCTCGATGACACCGAGTTCCATTTTGACCCTTTCCTGCACTTCGTCGGTCACTTCCGGATAGTGCTTGCCGATCCGTTCGTCCACAAGCTCCCTGAGGTATGCTATCGATGTTTTTCCTTCGGGAAGGGGGAATTTGGGAAGATGGGTTTTGCCGAGCGTGAATTCCCATTCGCATTTTTCGGCGATACGCACGGTGTTTTCGATCGCTTCGGGAACGTCTTTAAAAAACTCCGCCATCTCGTCGCCGCTCCGGAAATGCAAGTCGTAGTTTTTTAAGGACATTCGTTCATCCTCCGTCACGCGATTGTTGGTTTGGATAGCAAGAAGGATCTCGTGTTCCGTTTTGTCGCTCAAGTCGAGGTAGTGGCTGTCCTGTGTTGCAACGACCTCGATGCCGAGTTTTTTTGCAAGCGCGATCGCTTTTTGATTCAACTCCGGCGTATGCGGCTGAAGCTCGATGTAAAAATCTTCACCGAAAATGTTTTGATACCACCCCGCGACCTCTTCCGCTTCTTTTGCCTTGCCTGCGGCGAGGAGCCGGGAAATTTCGCCGGAAGAACATCCCGAGATGCAAATGATCCCCTCGTGCCACTCCGCGAGAATTTCCTTGTCGATGCGCGGCTTGTAGTAAAACCCTTCGAGGTGGGATGACGTAACGAGCTTCATGAGATTCTTCCATCCCGTTTCGTTCTTTGCGAGGAGGATCACGTGGTAGCGAAGCTCGTCCATTTTCGGCCGCCGGTTCAGTCGCCCGAACGGCGCGATGTACGCTTCGACGCCGTTGATCGCCTTCACGCCGGCTTTTTTCGCTTTCTTATAAAATTCCACGGCGCCGTAGAGGTTACCGTGGTCCGTGATCGCCACGGCATCCATGCCGTAGCTCTTTGCTTTCTCCACAATGCCGTCGATTTTCGAAAGACCGTCCAAGAGCGAGAAGTGCGAGTGTGTGTGGAGGTGAACGAATTTGGTCATAATGAATGGGGAGATTGCGCCGTCTCGCCGATCGCCGGTTTCCCGGATGGCGGAGTGCGTTTATCTCTGAATACCCCTTCATTATAAAAAGTTCCTTTCGAAAGGCAATTGCCCGATCGGCCGATTTGTTTTATAGCTGGGCTCATTTGAGATATGATGGGTAATAACGCTGTGAATAGATACATTATTGGCATCGATGAAGTGGGGCGAGGACCTTTGGCGGGGCCCGTTACGGTTTGCGCCGCGGCCATCCCGCGGGGCATGAAATTCACTCCGCTTGAAAACGGCGTCCGTTTGGATGATTCGAAAAAACTCACCGCAAAGTCGCGCGAAGCGTGGGTAAAAAAATTGAAAAAGGCCGGAGTCGCCTTTGCCGTTACGAGCATCTCGCCCGCGGTTATCGACCGCGTGAACATTTCCCGTGCGGCAAACCTCGCGGTTAAGCGCTCGTTAAAGAAGCTCACGGAAGAAAAGGGGATACCGATCGAGCACTCGGTTGTTTTTTTGGACGGCGGCCTTTTTGTTGAAGGCGGACGGACCATGATTAAAGCCGATCAAAAGATCAATGCCGTGCGCGCTGCGTCTGTCTTGGCAAAAGTGCATCGCGATCGGTATATGAAAAGGCTTTCCATAAAATATCCGGCGTACGGATTCGAGAGGCATGTCGGGTACGGAACGCGCGCGCACCTTGCAGCGATCAAGAAGCACGGACTCTCGCCGGTGCACCGGAAGACGTTTTGCAAGTTCGTGTAGGCGTAAGTGTGAGTACTCTCTTTGCAAACACGCGTCGCATTCCCCGGCGTGGAATGCGCGCTCGTGCTCGTCCTCGCTCTTCCGCCTCCGGCGGAACCCGTGCCCGCTCGGACTCCGCAACGGTTTGCTCAAAGAGTACTCACACTTGCTTGAAGGTTTTATTGGGCTATACCCGCTCCACCCGAGAATAGTGGCCACACACTATTCTCGGGAACTCGGGGGAATATGTGGCTATTGTCCCGAGTCTTTTTATTTAAACGCAATATCTTATGGGGAGAAGGTAAACGGTGCTGGCCCTTTATTTTGCGAGGTTTTCATGATACTATGGTACCCGGCAAGCCAGGCGACAGCTCCGGTCGCAAGATCGGGGAGGAAAGTCGGGACATCCAGCCCATAGGGGCTAAACGTAGCGGCTAACAGCCGTCGTCCGAAAGGATAGAGGTGCGAGCAGTGACGCTTCGGGTTGAAAAGCCCGGAGGAGCCCAATCCCAAGCTCGTTGGCTCAACTCCGCCATAGGGACAAAAAAGCGGAGGTGAAACGGCTAAATCCTTACGGGATGCAAGGCCGTGTCCGCCCATGAGGCGGAAGCGCCGCCAGAGCCCGAGAGCGATCGAGGGCCCAGACAGATTGTCGCTAGCCCGCGGATTCGCGGGCGACACAGAATCCCGCTTACGGCTTGCCTATTTTGCCAATGTAGCTCAGCTGGTAGAGCAACGCTTTCGTAAAGCGTGGGTCGTCGGTTCAAATCCGACCATTGGCTCCATGGATTCGCATTTCGATACCAATACGGTTTACCTCTCCGTTTTTGCCGGTGCAGGAGGAGAAGACGCCAAGGACTGGGCGCGGATGCTTCTTCTTATGTACAAGAAATATTCCGACCGGAAAGGATTGAAATATTCTTTCGTGAACGACAACACTTTAGAGGTCAGGGGAAAAGATGTCTACGACCTTCTGAAGGATGAGTCGGGCGTACACCGGCTGGTCCGCATTTCGCCCTTTGACGCCAAGAAACTGCGCCATACGTCGTTCGCTCTCGTCGAAGCCGTCCCGGCGTTCCGGAGGGTCGGCGCCGACGACCTCGTGATCCCGGAGAAAGATCTGAAGATTGAATTTGCCCGGTCTTCCGGCCCTGGGGGACAGAATGTCAACAAGGTGGAGACGGCCGTCCGCATTGTGCACGTGCCGACCGGCATTGCGGTTTCTTCTCAAAGTGAGCGGTCGCAAAGCCAAAATCGCGAAAAGGCAATGATGCTTTTGAAATCGAAGCTCGTGAAAATCATGGAAGAAAAACACGAAAAGGAAGTCGCCAATTTGCGTGTCAGGGTGGAACCGGAATGGGGGCATGAGATCCGTTCATACGTCCTCCACCCGTACAAGCAAGTGAAAGATCATCGAACGGGACTCAAGATCACGAAAGTGGAGGAGGTTTTAGAGGGAAACCTCGACCTTATCAAGCAAGATCTGAAATCCTAAATTCAAAATCTTAAATCCTAAATAAATTCCAATGTTCCAAATCCAAAGTGCTAAACACGTTTTGGTCATTGTGATTTTTGATTTCGTTCGTTGTTTAGGATTTAGTGCTTAGGATTTAGAGTTTTTAGGTAACTGGTTGTTTCAAGAGGGGATATGTTCTATAATCACCACGTGAGGCTAAAAGCGGAAGCTTAGAGCTTTTTATTATCATGATCACGTTTCAAAACGTAACGAAAACGTACAACCATGGAACAGTTGCGCTCGACAAGGTGGGCTTCAAGATACAGCCGAACGAATTCGTATCGCTCGTCGGCCGATCCGGCGCGGGGAAATCGACCATCATCAAACTCCTTACCGGCGAAGAAAAACCAACCAAAGGGCAGATCTTCTTCGGTTCGTATGAAGTGAACAAGCTGAAGCCGTCGGAGTTGCCGGAGTTCAGAAGGCATATCGGCGTCATCTTCCAAGATTTCCGTCTCCTGCCCAAGAAGACCGCTTTTGAGAACGTTGCGTTCGCCTTGGAGGTTGAAGGGAGGCCGCAGCGCGATATCAATGAACTGGTCCCGCAAGTTTTGGATATGGTCGGTTTGAAGGATAAGGCGCAGAATTTTCCAGCCGAGCTCTCGGGCGGAGAAAAACAGCGGGTCGCGATCGCCCGGGCAATGATCAACCAACCGGACGTTCTCGTTGCGGACGAACCGACCGGCAACTTGGACCCCTTCAATACGTGGGAGGTCATCAAGCTTTTGAAGAAGATCAATGAGTTGGGGAGCGTCGTGATCCTTGCAACGCATGACAAGGAGATCGTGAATGCGCTCGGGGAGCGGGTGATCACGCTCGAAAAGGGGGAGGTTATAAAAGACGAGGCCCACGGAAGATTTATAATAGATTAAGAAAAAGATGATCAATTTATTCAGGATTTTTAAATACGGCGTTCAGAGTTTTTTGAGGGATGGGTGGCTCTCTTTTTCGACGATCGCCATCATGATCCTCGCGCTTATCGTCTTCGAAGGGCTCATACTTTTCAACATCATTTCTCAAGGTGCCATTCAAACCATTCAGGACAAGGTTGATATCACGGTTTATTTCCAGAGCAATGTGCCAGAAGATACCATTTTGAACTTGAAACAGTCGCTTGAAGGATTGAACGAAGTGCAGTATGTGACCTACGTTTCCGAAGAGCAAGCGCTTGCCAACTTCAAAGCGCTCCATGCGGGCGATCAAGCGATCACGAAGACGCTCGATACCCTCGGCTCCAATCCGCTTCTTCCTTCGCTCGACATCAAGGCGAAGGATATCCACCATTACGACACGATCGCCGCGTATCTCGAAAAGCCGGACTTCCAGAATATCATCTACAAGATCAATTACGCCCAAAACCAAGTGGTCATCAACCGTTTGGTATCGTTGGTCGACAATTTTACGACCGGAGGTTTCGTCCTTACGGTGTTTCTGGCGTTCCTCGCGGCTGCGGTGACGTTCAATACCATTCGCCTTGCGATCTTTTCGAACAAAGATCAAATCGGCATCATGCGCCTCGTGGGGGCATCCAACAAATTCATCAGCGGCCCGTATCTCATCGAAGGGGCCATGTACGGACTCATTGCGGCGTTCGTGAGCTTTCTCGTTATGATCCCCGTCATCACGTTCATATCTCCCCACGTGAATAGTTTCATTCCGGAGGTGAACTTGAGTTCTTACTTTGCCGGCAATTTTCTCATTTTGTTTTTGTACCAGGCACTTTTTGGAATTGGATTGGGAGTTGTCTCGAGCATCGTTGCAACGAGACGCTACCTGAACGTGTAACAATTGACAAAACGTCCCGTATATTATATGAGAAAAACTTCCACACCAGAGGATTGGAATGCATTGGCGGTGCGGCTCAAGGATGGCGATGAGCGGGCGGGTGCGGCCATTTTCGAAAAATTCGCCCCGCTTTTCTTTGGTTTTTTCCTGCAGCGGACCGGCATAAAAGGCGTTGCCGAAGATCTGGTTCAGGAAGTCTTCGTCAAATTGGTCGGGAGGATCGAAACGTTCAACCCTTCGGTCGGAAATTTCACGCCTTGGTTTTGGCAGATTGCGCGAAATACCTTGAACGACTACTTCCGGGAGCGGAAGAACGTATCGCTTTCCGGGATCGAGGACGTCGAAGAGGATGAGTTTGCGATCGATGAGTCTTTGGATACCAAGGAATTCGTCTCGGAAATCTTGAACAAAGTCAAAGAATTCTCAGAAGAAGACCAGGACATTTTTCTCATGAGATACATTGAAGGATTGTCATACCGGGAAATGTCGGCTGCCTTGGGGAAAACCGAAGTCTCGCTTCGCGTTGCCGCTCATCGCCTGATCAAAAAAATCAAAAATCTTTATCATGATTAAATTCATCCAGCATCACGTCCATACGCGGAAAATAAAGAAGCTTCTCCGGAAGAAATTTTCGCCGGATCCTGCGTTTCTGGAAGCCGCCAAAGCCGATTTTCTTTCGCGCATTTCCGGCACGAAGGGCATTGCTGTTCCCGTAAGGAAAAGATTCGGCTGGATGCTCAAATATTCCGTAACCTTTGCGATCATTGTGGGACTCGGCGGGGGATTGGTCGCTTACGCCGACGCCCAAAATGTTCCGCCGACCCATCCTTTATATCCTTTGAAGCGGCTCGGGGAAGACATTACGCTCACCTTCGCTTCTTCGGGGAGCAAACCGTATCTCCATCGTGAGTTTGCCGAGCGGCGTTTGGAGGAAATTGAAGAGGTTTCTTCGGCCGCTTCCTCGACGAAGAAAAATCAAATCGTGAAGACTTTGGACGACGATTTCAAGACGGAGGTCAATGAAGCTTTTACGAGCGCCAAGAAGAAAAATGTGAAGATCGACGCCATATCCTTTTGCAGTTCATTCGGAGATATGATCTCGAAGAGCGGCAAAAAGAGCCGGGCCGTTGTCGAAGAGGCATCATGGGAAAGTTTCCAAAAGTATTGCGGAGGAACCCCTTCGGATTTCAAGATTGAACTGGAATAAGGCCGGAGGTATACCCCCACACCTAGCAGTGGATGTGCATGGCGATGGGATTGTCCGCCGTCAGGTGTGGAGGTATACTGAAATCACGATGAAAATAACCATTTGCACGTCGAAAATACACCGGGCGACGGTCACCGAGGCCGACTTGAACTATGTCGGCTCCATTACCATCGACCAAGATCTTATGGACGCGGCGCACATCAAGCCGTACCAAATCCTCCAAATAACCAATTGTTCGAACGGGTCTTTGTGGAGAACGTATGCGATAGCAGGCGATCGAGGGAAGGGAGATATTTGCCTCAATGGGCCGCCAGCGAGGATCTTTCAGCCGGGGGATAAGGTGATCATTCTTGCGGAAGCATGGGTGGAACCGGAGGAAATGGAACACATCGAACCGGTCGTCGTATTCGTCGACGACAAAAATAAAATAACCGAAGTCAAAAAGCACAAGCTCATCGAACCCTTTTCAAATGGATAAACTGGGAGCGCTGCCTTATCAAAGCATCAAAGCGTTCATCGCGGACGGCACGTTCAAGAACGCAAAAGAGGAAAACGTCAATCCGGCCTCGCTCGATTTTTCCCTCTCCGAAGAAATATACCGAGTGGAAGGGATTTTTCTCCCGCGGCCGGGGGAAAAGGTGGCGGAGCTTTTGGAAAAAGCCGAGCATTCGAAGCACACGTTCGAAAATCCGCTCGAGCGCGACGTCACGTATCTTGCGCGCCTCAATGAGGTTATCGCTCTGCCGCCGGACATTTACGGCTACTGCAATCCGAAAAGTTCGACGGGGCGGAACGATGTCCATGTCCGCGTCCTCGCGGACGGCGTTTCCCGTTACGATACGATCCCGCGCGGATACCGCGGGACGCTTTGGCTTGCAGTGAACCCCCGCTCATACCCCGTGAAGGTTTCTCCCGGTGAACGGTTGACCCAAGGCCGTTTTTTCAATCGTGATACGCGGCTTTCCGAGCAGGAATTGGAGGAAGTTATGAGCAAGGAATCCCTTGTTTTTGACAGTCACGGCGAGCCGATCCGCTACGAAGACATAAAGATAAAGGACGGCGACGGATCGGTCATTTTAAGGCTGGATCTCGATCAAGATGTCGTTGGCTTTGAATGTTTGGGGTCGAACAAGGTGATGGATTTTTCGAAGCGGAAGTTCTACCATCCCGATGACTTTTTCCGCGAAGTAAAAAAAGAAGAAGAAAGCATTTCCTTGAAAAAAGGCGGGTTTTATATCCTTTCGACGAAGGAAGCTGTCCGAGTGCCGCCTTCAATGGCGCTTGAAGTTGCGCCGATGGATGAACGAAGCGGCGAATTCCGATCGCACTATGCCGGCTTTTTCGACCCGGGATGGGGATACGGCAAAAACGGCGAAGCAAAGGGACGTCCGGCGACCTTGGAGGTGAGGCCGTTCGAGGATATGATCATCCGGAATAAGCAAGCGATCGCAAAAGTGAAATTCGAATATTTGACGGAGATTCCCGAGGTCATTTATGACTCCATCGGCACGTCGAATTATACCGCGCAATCCAACGCGAAACTCTCAAAGCATTTCAAGGAGATCTAGTAGTTTTGGAGAAACTGGTTTAGTTGGGAGTCGTTGATTGAACCGCCGAGGGAAGAATTCAAGGAAGAACTTAAATTGTTGAGGAGACCCATCGTGATCCAAACGGTCCCGATGATGCCGACGATGGTGAGGATAAGCGAGACGAGGCCGACAGTCCTCGCCGTTTTATTTTGTTGGCGGAGGTACTTGAATGTCCATGCGAGGCCGAACGGCGGCAAAAAAAGGCTCACGAAGTAAATGAGGATCTGTTTTCCGATCGATGTCGAGAGTTTCGGTTCTTCGAGCGGCTTGCCGCAGTGTGAACAAAAGATCGCATCGGGGGTCACGCCTGCCCCGCAATGAGGGCAAAACCGCAATTCACTTTCCATAACTTCCAGTATATCATGAGGAGTATGAGAACGAAGATCATAGCGACATTGGGTCCGGTTTCGGAGGGCCGCGATACCGTCGTGAAACTCGGGGAAGCGGGGATGGATATCGCTCGGCTGAATTTTTCCCATTGCACCCATGAGGAGCTGAAAGAAGTCAAAAAAACGCTACTGTGGGCGGCTAAAAAATGCAGAAGAGAGATCCGGGTGCTGCAGGACCTTCAAGGGCCCCGCATCAGGGTCGGCAAACTGCCTTCCGAGGGCATAAAACTGGAAGAGGGAAGTACGATCGTTTTTTCGACCAACGCTCTCGACCGGGATGCCATTTTCGTCGACAGCCCGCGGCTTCATCTTGAGATCAAGAAGGGGGATTCGATCTTTCTTTCGAACGGCGACATGGAACTGAAGACTCTCAGGGTCAAGGATCGGAAGATCTTCGCCAGTGTCGTGCGGGGAGGGGTGCTGTATTCCCGGAAAGCCGTCAACGTTCCGGATACGAAACTTTCCGCTGCCGGCCTTACCAAGAAGGATGTTGCGGATTTGAAATTCGGTCTTCGGGAAGGGATCGACTACGTCGCAGTTTCGTTCGTTCAGACGGCGGATGATATCGTCCGAGCGAAGCGGATCATACGCGGCAGGGCGAAGATCATTGCAAAGATCGAAACGGCGCTGGCCTTGAAGAACATCGATGCGATCATCCAAGCTTCCGACGGCATCATGATCGCCCGCGGCGATTTGGGCATCGAGGTGCCGGAAGAAAGACTGCCGTTCATTCAAAAAAACCTGATCCGCCATGCTGCATGGCACGGGAAGTTTTCCATTACGGCGACGCAAATGTTGACATCGATGGTCAATCATGCGCATCCGACGCGGGCCGAAGTTTCCGATATCGCAAATGCGATTTGGGATGGAACGGATGCGGTCATGCTTTCCGACGAAACGGCGTCCGGCGAATACCCGGTACAGGCCCTGAAGGCCATGGCGAAGATCGTGCGGCAGGCTGAATCGTTCAGCAACAAGCCGAATTATTTGTGAAGACCGGCTGGGTTCTTGAAACGAAAACGAATCGAATCGCGTACGTATATGAAGGAAACGAAAATACTGATGGGCATGCCCGTCACCGTGGAGATCGCCGATCCCGGCGCGAATTCCCGCGATATCGACGACGTTTTTTCTTACTTTGAGTATATTGACGATACCTTCAGCACGTTCAAAAGTTCGAGCGAAATAACGAGGATCAATCGGGGGGAGCTCGATCGATCGCAGTGGAGTCCTGATATGAAAGAGATCTTCGATCTTGCCGAAAGAACGAAGAACGAGACGAATGGCTATTTTGACATAAAAACTCCCGGCGGTTCTTACGATCCTTCCGGTGTGGTAAAGGGATGGGCAATTTGGAGGGCCGCCGGCATTTTAAGGAAGAAGGGCTTTAAGAATTTTTATGTCGATGCAGGGGGGGATATCGAGGTTTCCGGCGCCAATGGAAAAGGTGAGCGATGGATCATCGGCATCCGAAATCCCTTCAATGTCAGCGAGGTCGTAAAGAAGGTTGCATTGACCGACGGCGGCATCGCCACTTCAGGGACGTATGAGCGGGGAAACCATATTTACAATCCGAAGACGGGGAAAGCCGCCGATCCCGATATTGTGAGCGTGAGCGTCGTAGGACCGAACGTTTACGAAGCGGATCGATTCGCGACGGCGGCTTTCGCGATGGGAAGAAGCGGCATTCAATTCATCGAGCAGGTACCGGGCATCGAAGGATATGTGATCGATCGATGGGGTATTGCAACCATGACTTCAGGCTTTGAAAATTATGTGCTCTAATTCAACCAATCCATCGTACGCCAGCACGCTATCGAATTCCCCGGCGAGGAATTCGGCTCGCTCTCGGGTTCGCTCTCTCGCTTCGCTCGAACCGTGCCCGTTCACCCTGCGAGACGGCTGACTTAACGATGGATTGGTTGGAAGATCAAATTTTATGTTGCGTTTCATTGATAGATTTTTGAATAACACGACGATGTACCGGGTGGTGCTTTACTACCTCCTCGGGCTTCTTTTGGTCGCCGTCGTTTTTTCGGCCGTCCGCATTCTTCCCTACAGCCCGGTCGGCCTTTTATTTTCAGCTCTCTTTATAACGGGCGTTTCTTGGATAGCCAACTCCGTTTTTGCGCGTGTTTTCAGGGCGCAGACGAACGTCGAGTCGGTTTACATTACCGCGCTCATCTTGACCCTCATCATAACGCCTTTTTCCGGATCTCATGCCGCTTCTTATTTTTCGATCGCCGTGTGGGCTTCCATTTGGGCCATGGCTTCGAAGTATATTTTTGCGATCAAAAAGAAACACCTGTTCAATCCAGCGGCGTTCGGCGTTGCGCTGACGGCCTTGACGATCAATCAAGCGGCGAGCTGGTGGGTTGGGACCGTATCTCTTTTGCCGTTTGTTCTTGCGGGAGGCATTTTGATGGTCAGAAAACTTCTGCGGTCTGATTTAGTTTTCAGTTTCCTTGCAACGGCGCTCGTTACCGCCTTGTTTCTCGGGATCGCTGCCGGCCAGGATATCGCAAGGCTCATGTCCCAAGCCCTTCTTGATTCGCCGCTCTTTTTCTTCGCGTTCGTGATGCTCACGGAGCCCCTCACGGCGCCGCCCACGGAAAATCTTCGGATGATGTATGGGATGCTCGTCGGCTTCCTCTTTGCGCCGCAAGTGCACCTCGGGTCGTTTTATTTCTCGCCGGAACTTGCACTCATTGCCGGGAACGTTTTTTCGTATCTCGTGAGCTCGAAGAAAAAATTGATCCTGACGCTTGCCGAGCGGAAGAAGATCGGCACCAATCTTTACGATTTCGTTTTCAAGACGGATGAAAAATTGAGCTTCAAGCCGGGGCAGTATCTCGAGTGGACGCTTTCGCACGCGCATCCCGATTCGCGCGGCAACCGCCGCTACTTTACCATTGCGTCGTCACCGACCGAACGCGATATGCGGATGGGGGTGCGGTTCAACCCGAATCCCAGCTCGTTCAAAAAGGCGCTCGGTACCATGCAAAAGGGTGATACCATTGTCGCATCGCAGCTTTCGGGCGATTTTACGCTGCCGCGCGACAAGTCGAAAAAGTTGGTTCTTATCGCGGGCGGCATCGGCGTCACGCCGATCCGGAGCATGGTGCGGTATCTCGTGGATATGCATGACCGCCGCCCGATCATTCTCCTTTATTCGGCGCGGACGGCCGATGACTTGGCATACCGCGATGTTTTTGATGGAGCGGAGCAATCGCTCGGCATGAAGACGATCTATACCCTGACGGGCGAGGCTCCTCCGGGATGGAAAGGTGAACGGGGGCGCATCGACGGCGAAATGATCCGAAAGCGCATCCCCGATTATCGGGAGAGATTGTTTTATATTTCCGGCACCAATGCCATGGTGGAGCACGTGAAGAAAGTTCTGCACGATATGGGTGTCGAAAAGAAAAACGTGAAATCCGACTTTTTCCCGGGGTTTGCTTGATGTTGTGGGGTTTGACAGATGGCTTTAAAGAGAGGCAAACTGGGGGAAGTTCATCAAAATGAGGTGATAATATGAAGAACTTTTATCTAGAGACGTTTGCGGATAAGCACAGAGATTGGCCTCTTTTGGTCGTTCCGGTAGCTGATGCGTTGAATCCCTTCAAGGAAGATAAGGTTGAAATGTATGCCGTTCTTGGATACTCAATGCCTTACGAGACGATGAAGTTTTTGGCTGTCTTGGGGCTTCTCCAAGATGCAAAGGCGAAGGGAATGCTTGAAGGGGTAAAAACGCTGATCGACGGAACGTCCGGTGCTTTCGGATTGGTTATGGCGGCGATTGCTCCAGCGGAGCCGTTCAACATTCCGAAGATAACCTTGGTCATGAAGGAGGATGTTCCGCACGGTAAAAAATATCCCCCGTACTTGGTCGGTGCACATATCATTCCACCTCTTGAAGGGTTAAGTCCGATTGCGACCGCGCGGAAGCTCGGCGGCGGTGGATGGAAACCCGACGGAGAATGGACAATGTCACCGGAAGGTTGGTTGGATCTGGATCAGTATGCCAACCCCGCCAATGCTTCCTTCTATCGAACGTGGGCTGCTCCGCGGATTTTAGCTCAGGTACCTCAAGTGACGACACTTGTCGTACCGGTCGGTACGGGTGGTTCGGTTGTCGGAATCGGTGGAGGGGTACGGGAGAAGCTCGACGGGAAAGTGACGGTGGTTGGAGCTATGTGTGCTCCGGGCCACGAAGTTCCCGGCGTACGCGATCTTATGGGAATGAAAGAGATTCTCCTTCCCTGGCGGGATGCCATCGATGAGCGGATTGAGGTCGAGACGAGGGTTTCGTATCTCTCTGCGCTCCACTTTGCCTGGCACCAGGGAATAACTCCTGGGGTGAGCAGTGGACTCACGTATGCCGCTGGTTTGAAGTTCCTGAGATCCGAAAAGGAAAAGGGGACACTTGACCGTCTCCGCCACAAAAAAAGCGGGATTATCAAGGTTGTCATGATATTTCATGACAATTTCAGACCGTACGTGGCAGACCGATTCACCGTTTTTCTGCCTCTCGAGTGGCAAAGACCCTCCACGGCGCCGATGCCATGGGAAATCTTGTAGTTTCCGTTGACGCAAAAGAGCGCCAAGATTCAAATCTTGAGCGCTCTTCATGTTTTTAGGGAACATTTTCCCGGTTTTTGCGTATCCCTTACAAAGGTATAAAATGTATAAACAATCATGAAAAAGAAAACGAAGACGCCGCAAATACCGACCATTGTCGTGGTTTTGGGGGCAACAGGAGACCTTATGGGGAAAAAGATCGTTCCCTCGCTTTTCAATCTTTATCAGAAAGGTTTGCTTCCCGAACGGTTTCGCCTCGTCGGTTTTGCGCGGCGCGATCTTACCGACCAAGATCTCCGGGATCGGGCATTCGAGGTTCTCGCGAAGCGCCACAAAGTGAAGAAGAGTGATACGATCATTAAGGATTTCCTGTCCCTCTATTCGTATCAGCGGGGAACATTCGAGAGCAAGAAAGACTTCGAAGCCCTAGCGAAGACGCTGCAATCGATCGATGAATCATGGGGCATGTGTTCCAATAAACTTTTGTATTTGGCCGTTCCGCCCCGGATGTATCCGGAAATTTTGAACAATCTTGCGGCAACGGGTCTGAATGAGCCGTGCGGCGGGCCCGACGAAGGGTGGACGCGCGTCATTGTCGAAAAGCCGTTCGGGAGCGACGAAAAAAGCGCGAAGGCGCTCGACGGCCTGCTCGACAAACTGTTCAAGGAAAAACAAATTTACCGGATCGATCACTACCTTGCAAAAGAGATGCTTCAAAACATCCTGGTATTCCGTTTCTCGAACAATCTCTTCGAGTCGGCGTGGGATAAGGAGCTTATCGAAAGCATTCATATCCGCCTTTGGGAATCGATCGGCGTCGAAGAGCGGGGAGGGTTTTACGACGGTGTGGGGGCCCTCCGGGACGTCGGGCAAAATCATCTGCTTCAAATGCTCGCGCTCATTGCGATGGAAAAGCCGGCATCGTTTTCGGCCGAGGACATCAGGCGGGAACGGGCGAGGATCATCGAAACGTTGAAAACGCCCTCGGCCGGCGAGGTTCAAAGAGGAACTTTCCGCGCCCAGTACAATGGTTACCGAACGATCAAGGGCGTTACGACCGACTCGGATACTGAAACCTATTTCAAGATCAAGGCCGCGCTTATGCATCCCCGCTGGCAGGGTGTCGACATCACCTTGGAATCCGGAAAGCGGATGGGAAAGCCCCTGAAGGAGATCGAAGTCGTTTTCAGGAACGACACGCCGTACAAAGATTCACTTACCATCCATCTCGAACCGAAGGAGGGGATTACGGTATGTTTTTGGTCTAAAAAGCCGGGGCACCGGATGGAGCTTGAGAAACGTACGCTCGGTTTCGAATTCAGGAGGAGCGGCGAACACTCTCAGTATACCGAAGAATACGAGAAGCTCCTTTTTGATTGCATTTCAGACGATCAAACACTCTTCGTTTCATCGGGCGAAATCAAGGCGATGTGGAAATTCATCGATCCGATCATCGCCGGATGGCGAAGGGGGACAGTTCCCTTGATGCGTTATGAGCCCGATTCAAGCCGCATTGCAAAGGAGGCTGAAGTTGTGGACGGGCCGGCCGTTTCAGTCGGCATGCCGAAAGAAATCGGCATTGTTGGTTTGGGGAAGATGGGCGCCGCGCTCGCACGGCAATTGCATGGGAAGGGGTGGAAAGTCCATGTATGGAACCGGACGACCGAAATTGCAAGGAATATGGGAAAGGAAGGCCTTATTGCGGCTTCTTCGATCGAGGAACTTGTCTCGAAACTCCCTTCTCCAAAAGTCGTATGGCTTATGGTTCCCGCCGGCAAGACGGTTGATGAAATGATTTTCGGAAGTGGGGGGATCCTCAGATATTTGAAAAAAGGAGATGTCATCGTTGACGGGGGCAATTCGTTTTTTGAAGATTCAATCACGCGCGCGAAGAAACTTCAAAAAGCAGGCATCCGGTTTATCGATGTGGGCGTTTCAGGGGGACCGGGAGGCGCCCTGAACGGGGCATCCCTCATGGTGGGCGGCGATCGGAAAGATTTCGACTATCTCGAGCCGCTCTTCTTCGATCTCGCACTCAAGGATGGCTATGGGTATATGGGTCGCCATGGCGCGGGGCATTTCGTGAAGATGGTCCATAACGGAATCGAGTACGGCATGATGCAGGCTCTGGCGGAAGGGTTCGCGGTCATCAAGAAATCGAAGCTCGCGCTGGATTTACAGGAGATCGCGCGGGTATACGGCCACGGGAGCGTCATCACGTCGCGCCTTGTTGATTGGCTGAAATCAGGTTTTGCGGAGTACGGCGACGACTTGAGGGGTGTTTCGGGAACCGTGGCGCATACCGGGGAAGGCGAGTGGACCGTGAAGACGGCGAAGAAACTCGGCGTGTCGGTCAAAGTGATCAAGGATTCGTTCGATTTCCGAGTCCAATCGGAAAAACATCCGAGTTACATCGGTCAGATCCTTTCGATGCTGCGGAATCAATTTGGTGGACATTCCATAAAGGGACCGAAAAGGCGCTGATATTCAAAAACCGTCCTTTCCGGGCGGTTTTTGGTTGGGGTTGACAATATATAAGCATATGCTAATATGTTTATATATGAGTGATTTGTGCAGCGAGATAGAGAAATTCGGCAAGGGCATCGGCAATGCCTCGCGCTACCGCATCATCGAAGCGCTTCTGAAGGGCCGGAAGACCGTCGGGGAGCTCGTCGGGATCGTGAAACTTTCCCAGCCGGCGGTTTCCCAGCATCTGAAAGTTCTGAAGGCCTGCAATCTGGTCATCGACGAGCGGCGCGGCCAGGAGATATTCTACACTTTAAATTCCAAATATACGCTCGACCTTCTGATGAACTTGGTCAGCGATGTCAAAAAACAAAGGTCAAATACGAAAAATAAAAACAAATAATGGCATGAACGATAAAATAAAGATCGTGGGTATTTCGGGGAGTTTGCGGAAAGAGTCGTTTCATACGAAGCTTCTGAAAGCGGCGGCGGGGATGAAATTTGAGGACGCGGAAGTGGAAATCGTCGACATCGGCGGATTGCCGCTTTTTAATCAAGACTGGGAAATGGATATGCCGGAAGCGGTCAAGGAATTCAAGAAGAAAATCAAAGAAAGTGACGCGGTGCTTTTTGTGACGCCGGAGTACAACTATTCCGTGTCGGGCGCCCTCAAAAACGCCATTGATTGCGGGTCCCGTCCGTACGGGGAGAGCGCTTGGTCTGGCAAGCCCGCGGCCATCATAAGCGGCTCAGTTGGTATGCTGGGCGGTTCCCGCGCCCAGTATCACTTGCGCCAGATGATGGTTTTTCTCGATATGCACCCCTTGAATAAACCCGAGGTGATGGTCTCGATGATCCAGGACAAATTCGATGCGGGTGGCAACCTCACAGACGAAGCGACGAAGGCCAAGGTGAAAGAAATGATCGAAGCGCTTGTCGCGTGGACAAGGAAGCTGGGGTAGGATATACTGGAAATCCCAAGTCAGCTTCTTAACATTTGAATATAAGCTGAATATCTGAAAAATAAAGTAAGGAGATAAAAATGAAAAAAACATTGTTGGCAATCGCATTGATTGCCATTGCGACCATTTCCAGATTTACAGAACCCGCACCGAATTTCACCGCGGTCTTGGCAGCTGCTCTCTTTGCGGGAGCGTATCTGGGAGGGGCGCGCGGAACGCTCGTTGCATTCGGTTCCATGGCATTCAGCGATGCCCTTTGGATGTACTACCATCCCGGACAATATCACTTCGGTATCGTGGCGGGAGTTGATTACCTTGCCGTCATTCTTGTCATGGTGATTGGCATGGCTCTTACCATGCACAGGAAGGAAATCGGCGGAAAGAAGGTAGTTCCTGCATCGTTCGCAGGGTCCCTTGCTGGTTCGATAACATTCTTTTTGATATCGAACTTCGGCGTGTGGGCAGCAAGCGGAATGTACCCCATAACCTGGAACGGACTCGTTGCATGCTATGTCGCCGCTGTACCGTTCCTCGGGAACACTTTCCTCAGTACGTTCGCGTACAGCTTTGTGTTGTTCGCTGCCTACGAGGTGGCGCTGAAGGCGATACGAGGATTCCGGCTCACGCGGGGGATCATGTATAACTGACCGTAAGGCAAAATAAAAAAACGGCATCTTGTCCAAAGATGCCGTTTGATTTTTAATTTTCTTTCTTCAAGTGTTCGCGTATCTTTCCCACGATCTCATCCGGCAGTATTTTCGTTTTGATGATATATTCATCCACCTTTACGCCAGTCGTCTCTTCCAAGTATTCCGGATGAGTATCGAGGCTCGTGAGAATAAAGACCGGAATGTCCTTCGTTTTCGGGTCGCTCCGCAGCCTTCGAACCACCTCATAGCCGTTCATATTCGGCATTTTAATATCAAGGAGGATCAAATCAACGCTCGCTTCTCCGAGTTTCCGGAGCGCATCGCCGCCGTCGACTGCCACGACGGCACTTCCGCCCGCCCGTTCCACGGTTTCTCGGTACAGCTGGCAAATAAGCGGATCGTCGTCGGCAATAAGGACGGTCACGCCGTTCAAGGGGGCATCCGTTTGAGTTGTCATTTTTCCATTATATCATACTTTGACAAGGTGTTGCTGCCGTGCCACGCTATTTTATAGCAGATGAGAGAGTGCTCTCTTGATAATTTCATAACGAACGAAATAACTTTAAAGAAAGGAGTTTGCGTCCATGGAAGCGCAAAAGAATCCCTACGCCGATTACGAGGGGAAACCGGAATTTCTGCTTCCGGAAGGATTTCAAATCCGCGACCGAGACGACGGCATCGAGCTGGCGGATCGGAACGGTAAATTTTTCCGCATGGTGGAGCGGAAGAATTTTTTCGATCAACTGATCCCCACCATGAGGGGCCTCCTCGCCGATCTGACGCAAGGTTCGCCCCTTGCCGAGAGTTTCCAGGAAGAATGGGAGGCATATGAAGAAGGGGAAAGCGATATGTCCGGGTACGGTACACTCGTTTACTATCCGCGCCGCGGACACGTGGTGCGGTTTGCACCGCCGTTTTGGCACCGTTTGTCGCTTGTGGTGAGGAACGGAACGCTGTTCCTCGATCCCGAGATGAAACTCGATTGGCAGAAGGTGCGCAACCGTTTCGAACAGTCCGTTCCGGCGGTTGCCGGTTGCAGCTTGGGCAACCATGTCGTTCATGCCGTGGTGTTCAATGTACGCCCCCTGCATGTCAAGATTGCAGATCAAGATATATTCGATCTCACGAACGCAAATCGGATGCGGATAAGCTACGATGAGCTTGGCAGGAACAAGGCAATCGTTACTGCCGAACAGCTCCACGCTATCGACCCCTTTTTGAAGATTTCCGTCTTCAACGAAGGGATCCACGCGGGAAACATCGATGATTTCATCGGCGGAAATCCGTCTATCGGGGAGCCGCCGGCAACCGTCGTCATCGATGAAGTGGACAATCCGGACATCAAAATGCTTATCCGCCGCAAAGCGCGCGAGCTTCGAAAACCGGTCGTCATGAGTTCAGATGTCGGTTCCGGTGCCGAGCGGGATGTCCAGCGGTACGACCTTGATCCCGGATCACCGCTTGTCATCGGCGGCATGTCGGACGAAGAGATTTCCGCCGTCGAAGAGCAGTACCGGAAAAATCCGAGCCTCGGCAATTTTTTTCAATTCGCCTTCGGTCTGATAGGCCATACCTATCGGCAGATGCCCGAATTCAAGATCATTGTCGAAAGTCTTATGCACGACGGCGTTCCGCCGGAGTTCGGCGGTGCGCCTCAGCTCGGATCGACCGCCATGGTTGCTGCTGGTCTCGCCGGAGAAGCGGTTCCGCGGATCATTTTGGGACACGAGCTGAAGGAACGAACATTCATCAACATAACGAACGCTGAAAGGAGGGTGAGTCGGTGAAGAACTACGATCCTTGGAATATCCCGATCCTCGAAGGGGATGTCGGTGTCGAAGAGCTCTTGGAACATCTTGTCGGGTGGGGGATCCTTGCGCCAAGCACGCATAACACCCAGCCGTGGAAATTCCGCATCATTCCATCGAAAGGAGTGATCGATCTTTGCTTGGACGGTCGGTTCGTTTTACCGGAATCCGACAAACGGGGGCGCCAGTCGGTCGTCAGTATCGGATGCGCGCTCCAAAATGTCGTTTCGGCAGCGGAATCATACCATTTGTCCTATTCCTTCGATTTTCTGCCCGGCATGCCGTTGTACCCGGCGCCCATTGTTTCATTCCGCCTTGAAGATGTCCGCGAATCGTACGTGCTCCACAGTGACCGTGAACTTTTGAATGTCATGAAAGCGCGGAGCATGAATCGGAACGAATACGATTCAACGAAGCCGATCCCTTCCGCAATCATCGATCGGATCACGGGAATGATTCAAGACATGGGCTTGGAACTGCAGGTCATAACAGATATGCCGACCATTCTCGCCATTTCCGACTTCCAGTATATGGCCGACAGTACGGTCGTGATGAGAACTCGTTTCCGAAACGAACTGTCGAAGTTCTTTTTGGTAAACAATTCTCTGGAAGGGAGGGGAATGCCCGGAATGACGTTCGGTTTGGACGATATGACGGCATCTTCCATAAAGCAGGAACTGGGGAAAGTCGGACCGGTGAATCCCGGAAAAATGGCGGGATTCGCCCGTTCAAGCCGCAACGGTATCCGGAGTTCGCCTGCCGTTTTTGTGGTGAGCGCTCCGGAAGATACGCCGCGGTCGTGGCTTACGGTCGGGATGGCTTTTGAAAAAGCCGCCCTCTCCGCTCAATCGAACGGACTGAGCGTCGCGGTTCATGCAGGCATCATCGAAGTCGGCCTGGCAAATCAAATGCTCCGGCTGAGATTGAAAGGCAAGGGTCGTCCGACCATGCTCTTTCGAATGGGGTATGCGAAAGAAACAATGCCCCATGCACCGCGTCTTTCGGTCAACGAGGTCGGAGAGATCATTGCCGAGGAAGGGGAGTTGCTATGAAGAACGAATCCGCAATTTCTCTTGTCGAAATACGGGAGCTCGGAACAGCACTTCCTCCGCCGATCGCAAAGCGTGTCATCGGTGGAATTCAGTTCGAGGTGTATCGAGCAAAGAGCCTTTTCCGCGACGAATGGGAAAGCGATGCGCTGCGGAAGCTCGTCGTTGCTTCGAGAACTTCGTATCAGCGTTGGGGAGATTTCCGGCCGCTCGATCGCGACGACGGGAAAGCCGTTGTGTATCTTGTTCGGTTGGATTATCCTCACCGGAAAAAGCTCGATGGAGCCATGATCGAAGAATGGGTGAGCTACCGTTTTGTACCGGCCAGCGGCGATCCTCCTGACGTGGAGGAATTGTCGCTCTTCGTTTGCAACGGCAAGCCCGTCATGGAAGCGGCGAAGGAGATTCTTTTCGGCTCCCGATCCGATTATCGGGATTTTATCGTGAACAGTTCGCGGCTTTGCGGCATCCGTCCCTTTTTTCGCGACCGAGGATTCGAAAAGTACTCGGATCTCTTGCCGTCGAAACATGCGGATGTTGCACTGGGTTTCGCCGTCATCAACGAATCGTTCCTCGATGAATGTTCCCGGAAAGGGTTTCCGTTTCGGTATCTCTTCGGCATCATTCGAGATGAGCTCATTGTCAAAGCGTTGTCCGTGAGACGCAATGACGCTATCTTTCCACCTGCCTTCACACCGGCGCATGTGATCCTCGGCGTTCCGGAAGCGTCGATCCGCTTGGATCGGCAAGCACTTTCTTCGTATGTGTATCGATTCCCGTTGTATTTTTTGAATAACGAGGAGTTGTATGCTTCCGTGAGAAAACTGCATCTTTCGGTCGACGATATCGGACTCTTTATCAAGTCCGATGACGGCAAGCTTCGGGATATCCTCGATCGCGAGGTCGGGGACAACCCTGCTTTGAGACTCAAGATCACATCTCTACCGGACCGATCGAAGAGCATCCGGCAAATGATACGGGCGGCCGATCATTGATCTGTTGCCTTTCAAGGACCGCATTCCGCGGTCCTTTTATTTTTGTATTGGTATAATAGGAATGATGCCTCTTGAGGTGAAAACGATAGAAGTTGTGTTGGGGATCGCCGTGTTTGCCATTACGACGTTCATTGGTCTTGCTGTTTTTCTCAAGAATCCCAAAAGTTGGACGCACCGATTTTTCCTGCTTATCGCCGTTTATATCGACATTTACGATATTTCGAATTTCTTGTCGTTGCATCCGCCGATACAAACCCCCGGCGATCAGCTTTTTTGGATACGGGTGGTGATGTTTTTCAGCGCGTTCCTCGGCCCTCTTTTGGTGTTTTTTGCGGCTACCTTTCCCCGTGCAAAATTTCAAATGAAGAAGCGGTATTCCGTTCCGCTCATCCTTCTCATGGGGGCGACGGCCGTCTTGTCGTTCACCCCGCTCATCTTCCAAGGCATTCAGTATCCGAATGGCCAGCCGGTTCCCGTGCCGGGGCCGGGTATTTTCCTCTACTTCATTGATTTTGTGGCGCTCATAGCTCTCAGTTTGGTCATTATGGTCAGGAAGTATCACCGGGCGACGGGCATCGAAAAAGCCGGGTGGGGCACCCTCTTGGTCGGCATGTCATTTTCTTTTTCAGTCTTGGCTGTTTTGACGTTCATTCTCGTGGTTTTTTTCAAGACTTCCGCCACGGTGTTTTTGGGTCCGTCCTATCTCTTTGTACTGCTTACCGCCATCGCATACGCCATCAGCAGGTATCATCTGTTGGACATCAAGCCCGTCATCGTCCGCATAGTTTCTTTCGTGGTCCTGGTCGTCCTCCTCGCTGGTGCATATTCTCTTGTGCTTCTCTTGATTGCCGATCGTTTCATTCCCATCAGTTTCAATCTTTTCATCATATTCCTCATCCTTTTAGCCGTGACCGCTCTTTCTTTCGAACCGCTTGAGCGCTCGATGCGGCGCATAACGAACAAGATCTTTTTCGCCGGGTCGTACGACAGCGACATCCTTCTTTCGGAGCTTACTCACATCATGGCGGAGACGATCGATCTTGAGGCGCTGACGGATCAAATCCTCAAAGCGCTCATGAAAAGCATGAATATTTCGAAGGGGGCATTCCTCATTATGCGTGATCATGTTTTTGTGAATGTCTTTGGTGTCGGTTACGACAAGCGGCTTTTGACCGCTTCGGGGTTCGAGGGACTTTTTCACGGGTCTTTCGATGCGGTGCCGTATTTCCTCTTCGACGATCTTGAGGAAGGGCCGTTGAAACAGCTTTTCCGGTCGTTCGATGTTGCCGTTGCCATCCCTATCCGCGTCGAAAAGCGCGAAGTTGCCCTTCTGGTGCTCGGAGAAAAGAGATCGGGGGAGGTGTACTACAGCCAGGATCTGAAGTTTTTGAATACCTTTGCTTTAAGCGCCGGCGTTGCCATCGACAATGCGCAGTCTTACGCCGAAATCAAGGAATTCAACAAGGAATTGGAAGGGCGCGTGGAAGAGCGCACGAAGGAGTTGAAAGAAACCGAAGAGCGCGAACTCGCCGAGGCAAGGAACGTCGCCCGGTTGAAGGACGAATTCGTGTTCATCGCCGCGCACGAGCTTCGAACTCCCATTGCGGCCATCAAGGGATTCCTTCAAATGGTTTCAAAGACCAGCGTGAAATTCCCGAAGGACGTACGGGAAAATTTAAAGGCGATCAATTCGGCGAGCGACATTTTGAACCAGCTTATCAATGATCTCCTTGAGATCGCTCGTTCGGAATCCGGCACCGTGAAAGTTTCCGTGCAGCCGACCGATGTCGTTCCGATCGTTCAGTCGGTCGTGAAGGAAATGTCTTCGCTGGCCCCGCAAGCAGAAAGTCCGGGTGACGTTCCGTTCCAGCGGCAAGATCCCTCCGGCGCTCGTGGATTCCGACAAAGTGAAGGAGGTCATTATGAATCTGGTGAGCAACGGCATCAAGTACAATAAAACCGGCGGAACGCTCGGCATTGTCGTCTCAAAAAAGGGGTCGAGCGTCGTTATGGAATTCAAGGATACCGGCTATGGCATTCCGGAGGACCAAAAGGAACATATCTTTCAAAAGTTTTTCCGGGTCCGCGGAAAGAACACTCAAGAGGTCTCGGGTACGGGGTTGGGGCTCTTTATCGTCCGGATGCTCTCGGACAAGATGGGCGGTGCCGTCACGTTCAAATCTTCGGAAGGAAAGGGGAGTACGTTTACGGTTTCGTTCCCCCTCAAAAAACAGTGATCACTTTTTCCGGAGGAGGTACATCTGGGTATCGTATCCCCGCGTTTCTTCATCATTCCGCGAGAGGCCAAGGTTTTCGAGGACTTTAAATAATTCTTCCCGGACCTCATTCGGATCGGCGTCTTCGGATGTTAGTTTCTCAAGTTCGACAAACGTGCCGAGTTCATCGACCTCGTCGAGGCAAATCTCATATTCTCCCCATTTGCCCTCCCTTCGGTTTTTCTTGACCTCTACCTGAGGAACGTATCCCATGAGGAGAAGTGCTTCGTGGAGAGCATCCGGATCGCTCACTTCCGTCTCAAGCTCCGTGTTGTCCATTTCATTTGTTTGCTGCTTTTTCAAAGTAAAAAGAGAGCGGTTGTTTTCTCGTCGTATCCGGACGATGATATCACCCTCTTTGGCTTCCCGCCATTCATTTTCACTTCCGCGAAGCGAATAGATGACGTCTTCCTGTCGGATCGGATCCGAGAGCCGGCAGTTATCGGCGGTGAGCTTCACTTCCAATGCTTTGAAATTTTTTACCCTGAGTTTAATTTCTATTTCCCGCATGTTTTTTCGGCAGTTTCAGTTTCTTTATTTTTTCGAAGAGGGGTTGATAAATATCCTCCTTAATGTCGATGGAGAGCTCGTTTCTATCGGTATTTTTCCTGAATTCCACGGGTGCGCCGGTTATGAGGGCCAGCGGTTGTTGTTCCGCGCCTTCGCCCATGACCGCGACTGCCGCGGTCGCCAGACTGTCCGCGAGGTCGGTTCGCGAAAGTCTGAGGATTCTGCCGAAAATATCGGGTTTCCCGCGGTAGTCCCGCACGCCTGAAAAGCCGCTCCAGCCGAGAGCGACGCCCACGACACCGGCGCGGAGGGGAAGGAGACGGCTGTCGGTTATGATGATGCCGAGGTTTTTGATGCGGTGCCGTTTCATGAGATCGAGCCGCAGCATTCCCGCCGTTTTAAAGCTGTCCCGCGGAAGGAGAACGATCTTCCCGTTTGCATTTGATTCGTCGACGCCGGCCGAGGACATCACCATGCCGTCTTTCACGGTGAGCCAGGTGTACTTCGTGCGCATCGCGAATTCGCTTTCCGCTTTAATGAGATTTTCCCGCGTGCGGGAGTTTTTTATTTCTCGGACATTCCCTTCCGAGAGGGAAACGATTTTCGACGTCACGACGAGAATGGACTTATCGTTCAGTTTTTTGATATAGCGGTTGATGAACGGCAGAAGTGGTTCTCCTTCCCTGAATATGCGCGTTTGTATGGATTTGACGATCATCGGTTCAAATCTTGAGAACGACCGAAATGGGAAGGTGGTCGGACCCCTTTGAATCGTAAATAATGAATGAATCGGTTTTCAGATCTTTCGAGGCGAACAGGTAATCGAGGCGGGTGTCGAGTTTCTGCGGTTTGCAGATTGGGCAGCCTTCGGGGTATACGCTCCAGGTTGGCTTGAGCTTCGCATCCGTATTTTTCATCGTTCCTCCGTTTATGATTGCGAGGCAATCGCTTTCCGGCGTCGCGTTGAAGTCGCCCATGAGGATGGCGTTCTCTTTCGGCATGAGTTTCACGAGCGACTGTGCTTGCGCGTTCTGCAATTCCTCGGGTTTCTGATGGGTGTGTTTCAGGTGGGTCGAGAAGAAACGGATATCTTTCCCGCCTGCGTTGATAACGGCTTCGACGGCAAACCTGCCCTTTTCTTCAGATAACTGGCGCACGTCCGTTTCCGCGATCTTGGGTTTGCTCAAGATCGCGTTTCCCATGCGTACCGTCCGGGGTTCGAGGAGATGATAGAGCCGGCCGGTATCCACTTCGTATGTCGGGTAGAAAAACCATTCGTATCCCAGCCTTTCCGCGATGGTTCTCGCGGTATTGTTCGTCCCGTCGAGGTCTTCGATGACTTCCTGGAGGCCGATGACGTCCGGTTTTTCCCGTTCGATGAGTTCCAGTATTTCGGGGAGATGTTGTCCGCCCCAGATGTTCCACGAAAGAATTTTCAGTTTCATTTGATGATCGGCTTCATTTCTTTCAAAATCGACCGGGCGATTTTCTCTGCGCTCATTTTTTCGGTCGGGAACTCTTTCCCGACGAAGTAACGGTTCGCGTTCCAAATTTTGATGTTCCGGTGGATCCTCGATTGGGCGATCGGGACCCGAACGTTCTTCGATGTCTTCCTGGTCTTGATACGCTTCAAGAGAACATTTTTCGGGGCATTGAGGTGGTAGACGAAGAGCCGGTAGCCGCTCTTCTTTGCCATGGTCGAAAACGGCGTGAGTGGCCGCGCCGTTTTCGAAAATCCCTGCGCGATCACGAGATTGATGCCTTGCTGCAGATATTCCTTGCACATGGCGATGAGGACTGCGCGGACGATGGCATTGTCCCGCTTGCACCGCTTGAAATCCGAGATGAACCATTTGATCTTGTCTTCGTTCACGATGGCAGTTCGCTTCAGCCTCTTTGCGAGGAGTTCTCCTACCGTACTTTTCCCGGCACCCATTGGCCCGTCCAGAATGATGATAAATTTCTCTGCTCTCTTCATTGTATCGTTATGTCGACCTTATCCAAGGCCGATTTCAGAGACTCATTGTCCGTGAAGAGGATCGGGTGATAGCCGATTTCGGCTGCTTTTTCGAGACTTTTCGGCGAATCATCGACGAAGACAGCTTCTTCCGCCCGGATTCCCAATTTTTTGAAAGCGATGTCGAATGCCTCCTTGTGGGGTTTTTGAAATCCTATTTCTCCGGAGATCACGATCTCATCCACGAGTTTGTCGATCCCTTTTTCTCCCAGAAATTTTCTGAGGTCCGACGTATTATTGCTCAAAATAGCGACTTTGTATCCTTCCCGGCGGAGAATAGGAAACAGCTTCAAAAGTTCTGTGTTGATGGCGCTCCTGTTCCGGCGTTCACGTACCAGCTCCATAACGCGGTCTTCAGCAGCCTTGCTTTTATCGAAGACGCGTATCACTTCTTTCATCATATCTTCCCACTTTACGTTGTGTACATTCGAGAGGTGGTTGCGTTCGAAGTAGGCTCTTTTGAGGTCTTCTGGGGGGACATGGAGGTTTTCGGCGATATCCTCCAGCATGCTCCCGCCGCCGTCGAGCTCAATGACGCCGCCGAAGTCGAATATCACCGCTTTGTATTTCATATGCGGATGCGGTTTTCGAGAGGGTTCTTTTCTCGTTCGATCTGTTTCTTGCCGACGGTGAAGTAGTAGATAGCGGCTGCGATGAGGACGAAGACGATGCTTCCCACGATGTCCGTGACATGGTGGACGCCGGACAAGACGCGCGCGATGCCAACGAAGAGCGCGAGTACCCAAAGCACCGCACCGAGTCTTTTATTGTAGAACGTGACGATCATCGCAACGGCGGATACAAGGAGCATGTGGTCTGATGGGAAACCGTTGTCGGCGGCATGGGCGATGAGGGGAGTAAAATGGCCCACAACGAAGGGTCGGGTGTCGTAGTAGAGATGCGAGCCGATCTTCGCGAGAATGTAGGAAACCGGCGCGATGATCACGCCGCAGACGATCATGCTCTTCTGGATCTTCCGCGGCTGCTTAAAGAAGAAGATCGCAGCGACAAGGAGCACGACGAGATAAAGGTACTCCGCAGTGTAGATGATAATGTGGTTCATAGCATTATATGGTACTCCTTTCCCGATCGTTTTCCTATCAGCTTTAATTTCTCTTCTCGCTTCAGTTTTTTAATCTCGGCCTCGCGCTTCAAGGCCGCGCTCCGCGTTTTGCGCTTTTCGGTGTAGGCGATTTTCTTCGGTTTGTGCGCAGCGGTATACCCACCGCCGATGCCTTTTCGGTGTTCAAGGAAGCGCCGCTCGACGTCCGTCGTGATGCCGGTGTACAAACTTCCGTCTTCGCATTCGATGATATAGACGAAGTACATTAACCCAAGTGTTTCTTGAGTATGGTACCGTAAATGTCCTCGCGCGTCACGATGCC
>JAMCYI010000008.1 GCA_023474215.1 Patescibacteria group bacterium | reverse complement strand
CGTGTTTGAGAGGTGAAATCGGGATTGCTGTCATCGCCTTATTGGTGATGTATAATAGAGGAAATGGTAAAGGTGCAGAATTTCAGCGAGAGTTTGGATAAAAGCCTCGATCGGCTCGGCGCAGAGGTCTCAAAAAAAGTTGAATCGCCGGAGTTCAAAGAGGCGCCGATCGAGCATGTCGTCAAAGAATCCTTGAGGACGCTTTCGGTTTCGGCGACGCCTCCGGCAGCCGCGGTTTCTGCCGAAAAGCCAAGAGATCAGGACCCGAGGGCAAGATTCCTTCCTTCTTATTTGTCGGATGATGCGGGCGATGTCGAGGTAAAAGCCGTCGTGGAGAATCTCGTCACGTTGGCTTTCCAATCCGGCGTGGAGCGGGCGATTGCCGAAGCAAAGCGATATCCGCCGTTCGTCGAGGATGCTTTTCACGACGCGCTGACGGAAAAGCTGGTGCCGGAACTTCGGAAGAGAGGAATCATAAAATGAAATCCAAATTCCAAATTTCAAATGTCAAAAAACGTTCCGCTTTTTGGTCTTTGGATTTTGTCATTGATTTGGCATTTGTCATTTGAGTTTTGATATTTGCATTCCATGTCCATCCTTTTGAGTTTCATAATCATCGTTCTCCTTATTGTGGGAGCTGTTTGGTTTTATTTTTACTGGAGGACAACGAGGAGAAAAAAGCTCATGAGTCAGCTTCAAATGCCCCTCTTTCTCATACGTCTTCCCAGGATTTCGAAGGAGGGGAAAGATCTGAAAAAGGAAATAGAAACGTCGGAACAGCTTTTCGCGACGCTCGCCTCGTTCGGCGAACCGTTCGTTTTCGAAGTCGCCGTTCCGCACGTGGGGCAGGAGATTTCCTTTTATGCTTCCGTCAAGGAGAAATATGCCGACATTTTTGTGCGGCAACTCCAATCGTTTTGGAGCGAAGCGTCATTGGAGCGAGTGGACGATTACAATGTTTTCAATTATGCGGGATTTTCAGCCGGAGCTTTTGTCGTCGAGAAAGAGCGGTTTATTTTACCCCTCAAGACATATGAGGAGGTCGACGCCGATACGTTCCTTCCGATCCTTGGCAGCCTTTCCAAGATCAATGAGATAGGGGAAGGAGGCGCCTTTCAGCTCGTTGCAAGGCCGACGAACAAGAAGCACAAGAAAGAAATAAGCTCCGCGATCAAGGTCTTGAGAAGTGGGTGGCAAATCGGCGAACTCTTGAAGAACGATATTTGGAGCATCTCGGCGGCGGATGTCATGAAGGCGGCGCAGGGTACGGCCGAGAAAAAAACGGGGGATGAAGTGAAAAGGAGTATCGATGAAGAAAGTTTGAAAATGGTCTCCGCGAAGGCCGGGAAGGTGATGTTCGACGTGAATGTGCGGGTTGTGGCATCCGCCCCGAATCAAATGGAGGCAGAGTCGCTCCTCCGAAGTTTAACGGCCGGGTTTTCGCAGTTCGGCGCGCCGAATCGGAATGAGTTGAGCGTTGTGAAACCGGCGAACCAAAAGCAGGTCTTCCACGACTTTTCTTTCAGGGAATTCAACGAATCGGAGGCCATGGTTTTGGGAAGCAACGAGCTTGCAAGCATTTTCCATCTTCCGACGCCTATGACCGATGTGCCGAGGATAAAATACCTGAAAGCGCGGGAAGCGGCTCCGCCGCCGAACCTGCCGAAGGACGGTGTTATGATCGGTTTCAGCCGTTTCCGGGGTGAAACCAAAGAAGTAAGAATCACAGACGACGACCGCCGCCGGCATATGTACATCATCGGACAAACCGGTACCGGCAAGTCGAATTTCTTGTCCAATATGATCGTGGGGGATATCCGCCGGGGGAAAGGCGTCGGCGTCATCGACCCGCACGGCGATTTGGTGGACGACATTTTGAGCGTCATTCCGAAGGAACGGGAGGACGACGTTATCCTTTTCGATCCCGGCAATCTTAAGATGCCGGTGGGGCTCAATATGCTGGAATATGATTTTTCAAAGCCCGAAGAAAAGACCTCCATTGTGAACGAAATGCTCCAAATTTTCGACAAGTTGTACGACCTGAAGACCACCGGCGGGCCGATGTTCGAGCAATATATGCGGAATGCACTTCTTCTCTTGATGGAAGATGCGCCGAATGAACCGTCGACCCTTATGGAAGTGGCACGCGTCTTTTCCGATGCCGAGTTCAGGCGAAGGAAGCTCGAGCGGATCTCGAATCCGGTCGTCCGCGATTTTTGGGAGAAGGAGGCGGTGAAAGCGGGCGGCGAAGCGGCGCTTCAAAACATCACGCCGTACGTCACTTCGAAATTCAACAATTTCACGTCGAATGATTATATGCGGCCGATCGTAGGCCAAGTGAAGTCGGCTTTCAATTTCCGGGAGATCATGGATTCCGGGAAGATCCTTCTTGTCAATCTTTCGAAAGGGAAAGTCGGCGATTTGAATGCGAATCTCTTGGGCATGATCTTCGTGGGAAAGATCCTTATGGCGTCTTTGGGGAGGGCCGACGTCAGTGAGTCGAAGCGGAAAGATTTTTATCTTTTCATCGACGAATTCCAAAACTTTACGACCGATTCCGTATCGACCATCCTTTCCGAAGCGAGAAAGTACAAGTTGAATCTTACCGTTGCGCACCAATTCATCGCTCAACTTTCCGAAAAGACCAGGGACGCCGTTTTTGGAAACGTCGGATCGACCATTTCCTTCAGAATTGGCCCCCACGATGCCGAATTTTTGGTCAAAACGTTCGAGCCGGTTTTCAGCGTGAACGACCTCGTGAACATCGACAATTACCAAGCTTATGCACGGATCCTCATCAACGGAGAAACTTCGCGGCCTTTCAATATCATCGTGCCAAAGGCCGAGCGGGGAAGCGAAGACCAAGCGGAAACGCTCAAGGAAAAATCGTACGTGCGGTACGGTGAACCGCGGGAAGCGGTGGAATCGGAAATATACCGCCGTTTAAGGGCATGAAGCCGTTTCTTTCCATTGTGATCCCCGTTTGCGATGAAGGGAAAAATTTGCCGCTTGCGCTTATCGACATCGACCGGCGCTTGAGTGGCGTCGATTATTCGTATGAGGTCATCGTTGTGGATGGCGATCCGTCCGATGCTAAAACGAAAACGATAGAAAGGTTCAAAAAGTTTTTCCCATACTTGCGGTCGGAAAAGATCCTCACGGGTGGTAAAAAAGGACCGGTTGTGAAAACGGGCATGCTTTCAGCAAGAGGGAGCTATCGCCTTTTTGTCGACGTCGAAATGCAACTTCCCCTCGGCTGGTTCGCCGAGGCGATCCCTCTCTTCAAAGGCGGCGCCGAAGCCGTTCTCGATCCCCGAAACCGCTTTTGGTGCTTTGGCGAAGAAGCGGCCGAGCGGATATTCCGGGCTGTTTCGGTGGCGGGAGAAGGGATCGGTTTCGAAGCTGCGGCCCTTGCACGCCTCATGGGCGTGAACGTGGCGGCGTTCAGCGTTCAAGATGCGACTCTGGAAGGTCCGAGGCCGAAATTTTCCGCGCGTTTATCGGCGGTGAGGGATATCATTACCGTGAGATTGAACGTTTTGCTCCATCGTTATACGTGGTAAAATTCATTCAATGAAAATATTGGCTTTCAATTGGAAGTTGAATCCTTTGACGGAGCGGGAAGCGCTGTCGCTTTCAAGTTTATCGGATCGAAAGGATGTCATACTCTTCCCCCCCGCGGTTTTTTTGGATGCCATCGTTCAACGGACAAAAAGAGCCGAAGTCGGCGTTCAAAATTTGTTTTGGGAGGCGGAAGGCGCTTTCACGGGAGAGCTATCGCCGGTCATGGCAAAAAGTCTCGGCGTACGATGGGCATTGGTGGGCCACTCGGAGCGAAGAAGATATTTCGAAGAGACCGACGAGATGGTGAATAAAAAAATAAAAGCTGCCTTTGCGGCTGGATTGAACGTGATCCTTTGCGTCGGCGAACCGAGGTCGGTGAGGGAAAGGGGTATTCGCGCCGCCCGAGCGTTCATCCGAAAGCAGTTAGTGAGCGATCTATCCGGCATTCGAAGTTCGGAATTCAAGGGCCGGGATCTCGCGATCGCTTACGAACCGATTTGGGCCATCAGTGAGGGCGCTGCCCATCATCCTTCCGATACCCCGAAAGACAGCGCTGAAATGGCGAAATTCATCAAGCAAACCCTATCCCCTAAACCCTATCCCCTAAACCCTAAGGTTTTGTACGGCGGATCGGTTAATGCGAAGAACATCGCCGCCTTCCTGAGACCGAAGGAAATAGACGGTGTCCTCATCGGCGGAGCCAGTCTGCAAAAAAAAGAATTAGTTAAAATCCTAAGCACCAAATCCTAAATAAATCCAAATGCTTCAAATTAAAAATTCAAAACACATCGTTTCTTGTTATTGTTTTGGATTTTGGTCATTGTTTAGGATTTAGAAATTAGGTATTAGAATTTATCAAGGTATGTCCCGCACCACCAAACAATTCGTCTTCGGTCTCCTGTATGTGGTCGTCCTCGGCTTCATCTTGTTTTTGATTTTTGCGCCGAAGTTGATACCTGCACCGTCGTGCTCGGACGGCGTTCAAAATGGAGGGGAAACGGGAATCGATTGCGGGGGGCCGTGCATGCCGTGCTATCTGAAAGATGCAAAGCCGCTCGAAGTTTCGGGAAGCCCTTCTCTTTTCAAGGATGCATCGTTAGGGAAGGTCTTTGCGGCCGTCGATGTCATGAATAAAAATCAGGATCTCGGCATGCATAGTTTCTCTTATCACGTTCAGTTCTTCGACGATGCTCGGAATCTTGTCGGGACAGTCGATGGCTATGACAATATCTTCCCGGGTCAATCGAAGTACCTTGTCGCGGAATATGACGGCAGTTCGTACGACGTCGGAAGGATCACGAGCGCCGTATGGAGCGTTACGGGAACGGTCTCGTGGGCGAAGGCCGTCGATTTCATTGTTCCGTCGCTTTCGATTTCGGCGGGGCCGACGCTTTCGTCGAGCACCAATCAAGTTGCTCTTACCGGAACTCTTGCAAACAGCAGCCCGGTCAATATTTCCGCCGTGAAGGTCGTCGGATTCGTTCTTGATAAATATGGCGATCCTCTCTTTGTGGGCAGCACAGTGGTGAACGACGTCGGAAGCTTCGGAAGCTCCGGATTTTCGATTTTCTTTCCGTCGGAGGTTTTTTCCGGTGTTGATTTGACCGGTGCTAAGTCCGAGGTGTACCTTTACGCGGAGGAGTAAGGCAGAGGTTCTATGCGATTTTTGAGCGATTTAAAAAAAATAGACTGGGTGCTCATTGCGGCCTTAGGGGCGCTTGCGGCCATGAGCCTCGGTGTTCTTGCGCCTTATGATGCTTCTTTTTTCGAGAAGCAAATTATTTGGTATGCAATAGGGTTTGCCATCATCATTTTTGGGAGCCAGCTCAATTGGCGCTGGATACTCAAATGGCCGATCTTCAAATATGGTTTTTATGCGTTTTCTATTTTTCTTCTCCTTGTTTCCAATCTTCAGTCGCACATTGTGCGGGGAAGCAAAAGCTGGCTTTCGTTCGGTTTTTTCCAGTTCGAGCCGGCGGAATTTGCAAAACTGGGGCTTATTTTCCTTCTTGCGAGTTTTTTTACGTCGCGGTACCTCGCGGCGTGGAGGAGTAAGTATCTTTTTTCTTCTCTGGGCCTTGCGCTTGTTCCGACGCTTTTGACGGCAATCCACCCCGATTTAGGATCGGCCATCGTCATCATGAGTATTTGGGTCGGGTTCGTTCTCGTGGGCGGCATCAATGTGAAGAGGTTTTTTATCGGGCTCGTCGCCTTTGCGCTCATCGCCGTCCTTATTTGGAGTTTCTTTCTCAAGGAGTACCAGCGAGAGCGCTTGGTTGCGTTTCTTTCGCCACAAAAGGATCCTCTCGGCATCAATTACAATGTCATTCAAGCGAAGATCGCAATCGGGTCGGCCGGCTTTTGGGGCAAGGGATACGGACAAGGGACGCAAACCGAATTCCATTTTCTTCCGGAGGCGCAAACCGATTTCATCTTTGCGGCCTTTTCCGAGGAGTGGGGAGTATTCGGTGATATCGTTCTGTTATTGACATTCCTCGTTATTTTTTATAGACTCACCGATATCGGTTTGCGATCCGGCAGCAATAGTTTCAAGTTCCTGGTTTTCGGCTGTGGGGTGGTTCTTTTAGTTCAAATCGCGATCAACGTTGGTTCAAATCTCGGCTTGGTGCCGGTAACCGGGATAACGTTGCCATTCGTGAGTTACGGAGGGTCCAGTATCTTGACTATTGCAATACTGTTCAGTATAATTCAACATATTAAACTTGAATCCTCAAGATGATAAAAGAGGCCTCATAGCCTCGCGTCTCCTATTCGTGTTAGGAATTTTTTTGGTTCTCATCCTTATGGCAGCTTACTTTTTTTACGGTCTACAACCAAGTTTTGCGACGACGACACCCGTCAAGTTCGTCGTTCAAAAGGGCGAGGGTTTCAAGGAAATAGGAGCCGAGCTTTCGAGAAACTCGCTTATCCGATCGATCACCGTCTTCAAGGTTTATTCTTTTTTGACGGGGAGCGCGACCCGCTTTCAGCCCGGCATCTATGAACTTGCCGGCACCATGAGCGTTCCGCAGATCGTGGGGCTTCTCCGGTCGGGAGGCGTCAATGACGTAACCGTTCAAATACCGGAAGGAGCAACGGTGAAGGACATCGATCAGATACTTTCCTCAAAGGGCGTCATCGCGCCGAACGCTCTTGCGAGTTTCAACTTCAAGAGCCTCTCGACGCAGTATCAGTTTTTGGCCAACGCTTCTTCGCTTGAAGGATTCTTGTTCCCGGATACCTATAATTTCGCTTTATCATCGAGTCCCGATGACGTGATCAAAAAAATGCTTGATACATTCGAGGTGAAGGCATGGCCTCTCATTGCCGGCGAGAAGGATTGGTATGATCGGTTGATCTTGGCTTCATTTCTAGAGCGGGAAGTTTCCACGACGACCGATCGGGAAATCGTGGCGGGGATACTCCTGCGGCGGATCGTCCTTGGCATGCCTCTTCAAGTCGACGCAACCCTCTCATACGCGAAGTGCGATGGCGAGCTCCTCACATGTGCCAACCTTATTCCTTCCGGCGCCGACACGAAGATTGCTTCACCGTATAACACCTATCTCCATACCGGGTGGACTCCTACGCCGATTTCGAATCCCGGCAGGAATGCGATCGAGGCTGCCGCGAATCCGGCGCAAACAAGCTACCTGTATTATTTTTCAAATGCTTCCGGGACGACGTTCTTTTCGAAGACACTTCAGGAAAACAACCAAAAACAATTGAAATATTTATAAACCCCATTTCCAAAGTCGTCTAAATCAAAAAAACCATGCAAAAAGTCAAAGTTTTTTCTTCTCATAAAAAGCAGGCATTCGCACCGGACAATTGGCTCGGCATTCAGGTCGATTCGTATCGATGGTTTCTCGAAAAAGGGCTCCGCGAGCTCTTCGACGAGATTTCGCCCATCAAAGATCACAGCGGGAACGAACTAGAGTTGAGTTTTTTGGATTATAAATTCGATGAGCCGAAGTACACGGAAGCGCAGTCGATGGAAAAGGATTTGACGTACGAAGCACCGCTTCGGGCGAATATCAAGCTCGCCAACAAGCTTACCAAGGACGTCAAGGTGCAAGAGGTGTATTTGGGGGACTTTCCGGTTATGACCGCGCGGGGGACGTTCATCGTGAACGGCGTGGAACGGGTAGTTATTTCGCAGATCATTCGATCGCCCGGAGCGTACTTTACGGCGAACATATGGAGAGGAAAGAAGCTTTTTGGCGCGAAGTTGATTCCCAATCGGGGAGCTTGGCTCGAATTCGAGACCGAAGCAGACGGCGTCGTGAGCGTGAAGATCGATCGCCGGAGGAAAGCTCCGGTGACGCAGCTCCTTCGGATCTTTGGTTTCGAGACGAACGAGGAAATCAAAAAAGCCTTCGCGAAAGTCGATACAGGGACCTTGAAATACATCGACGTCACGCTTGCCAAAGATGAATCAAAAACCCGCGATGAATCGTTCCTTGAGATCTATAAGCGATTGCGGCCGGGCGAGCTCGCAACGCTTGAGAATGCAAAATTCCTCATCGAGCCCATGTTTTCGCGTTTTGATCGGTATGACTTAAGTCCGGTCGGGAGGTATAAATTCAATCAGCGTTTGAACATCACGAAGAAAGATAGCCGCGTCCTTGACGTGGATGATTTGGTCGCGGTCATTTCGGAGATCGTTCGGCTCAACAACGACCAATCGTCCGAACCGGACGATATCGACCATTTGGGCAACCGACGCATCAGGTCCGTCGGGGAATTGGTGCAGCTTCGGTTGAGGATCGGTTTTGCGCGGTTGAAACGGGGGATTCAAGACAAAATGTCCACGCTCGATCGTTCGACCCTTCAACCTGCACAGCTCGTGAACTACAAGCTTTTGACTTCGGTGGTGCGGGATTTCTTTGCTTCGTCGACCTTGTCGCAGTTCATGGATCAAGTGAATCCATTGGCTGAACTTGAACATAAGCGCCGGGTTTCTTCCATGGGCCCCGGCGGACTCACGCGGGAACGGGCCGGTTTCGAGGTCCGGGATGTGCACCTTTCCTATTATGGGAGGATTTGTCCGATCCAAACACCGGAAGGTGCGAATATCGGTATTGTGAACTACTTTGCAACGTGTGCAAGGATCAATGAGTATGGGTTTTTGGAAGCGCCGTATTACCGCGTGAAGAACGGAAAAGTCACCGACGAGCTTGTATGGTTGAATGCCTTTGACGAGGAAAAGTACAACATCACGCAAGCGGATGTGAGAACCGACGACGAAGGGAAAATCCTGGAAAAAATCGTCCCCGCCCGCGTGAAGGGAGATCCTTCGACGTGCCAAGCGACCGAAGTCGATTTTATGGATGTTTCGACGAATGAAATGATCAGCGTTTCGACGGCCCTTATACCGTTTTTGGAACATAACGATGCCAACCGCGTGCTTATGGGCTCGAACATGCAACGACAGGCAGTGCCTCCGCTTATGGCCGAAGCGCCGCTCGTTTGCACCGGCGAAGAAGAAAAAGCTGCCGTTGACTCGGGGCAAGTCATCGTAGCGGACGTCCACGGAGTCGTTTCCGAGGTTGACGGCCGTTCCATAACGGTGAAATCGGAGAAAGGAAACAAAGTTTACAATCTTTATAAATTCAAACGATCGAACAATTCGACGTGTATGTCCCAGCGCCCCGTCGTTTCCGTCGGCGAGAAAGTGAAACCCGGAACGGTTTTGGCAGATGGTCCGGCGACCGAGAACGGCGTCTTGGCGCTCGGTAAAAATCTTCTCGTAGCCTTCGTTCCGTTCTACGGAGCAAACTTCGAAGATGCCATCGTCGTTTCCGAGCGGGTTGCCCGCGAGGACCTCTTTACTTCCGTCTACATCGATACGCATACCTGCCTCGTGAAAGATACGAAGCTGGGCCCTGAAATAACGACACCCGACATTCCGAATGTCTCCGAGGAAAAATTGAGGAATTTGGATGCCGAAGGGATCATCCGGATCGGCGCCGAGGTACGTGCGAACGATATCTTGGTCGGAAAGATCTCTCCGAAGGGCGAATCGGAACTTACTTCCGAAGAGCGGCTCCTCCGCGCCATTTTCGGCGAGAAGGCGAGAGACATCAAGGATACGTCGCTTACGCTGCCACACGGCAAGGAAGGAAGAGTGATCGGTATCAAAATATTCTCGCGCGACAAAGGCGACAAACTCGATCCCGGCATCATCAAAAAGATCCAGGTAGAAGTTGCACAGCTCCGAAAGATCAAAGCGGGCGACAAGCTTGCGGGACGCTACGGCAACAAAGGCGTCATTTCCCAGATACGGAAAGTGGAAGATATGCCGTATCTTGCCGACGGGACGCCTGTCGACATTGTTTTGAATCCTCTGGGCGTCGTCTCCCGCATGAATTTGGGCCAAATCATGGAGGTGAGCTTGGGCCTCGCTGCAAAAAAACTCGGCTATCGAGCCGTCGTGAAGAACTTCGTCGGTGCGTCCGACGATGATATCAAGGACGAACTTGTGGCTGCGGGGTATGAATCGAGCGGAAAGATGACGGTCATGAACGGCCTTACGGGCCAGCCTTTCGCCGAGCCGATCACCGTGGGCTATATGTATATCATGAAATTGAATCACTTGGTGGAAGACAAAATGCACGTCAGATCCACTGGGCCGTACTCTTTGATCACTCAGCAACCTTTGGGCGGAAAAGCGAATCTCGGCGGCCAGCGTTTCGGAGAAATGGAAGTGTGGGCGCTCGAAGGATACGGAGCGGCGCACACCCTTCAAGAAATGCTGACCATCAAGTCGGACGACGTCATGGGCCGCTCGGCGGCGTTCGAATCGATCATCAGGGGACAGGAAATACGCAAGCCGAATGTTCCCGCTTCGTTCAATGTATTGGTTTCCGAAATGAAATCCTTGGGGCTCGACGTGAATTACGAATACGAGCATAGTCGCGAGGAGGAAGGTCAAAACGAAGAAAACGAATAATCAATATTACGACCATGACCAGAGACGACATCAAAAAAATCGGTATCAAGTTGGCTTCGCCGGACGAGATCATGGAATGGTCCGCCCATAAGGGGCCGGACGGCGAAAAGATCTATGGCGAAGTGACGAAGCCGGAAACGTTGAACTATCGGACGCAGCGGCCGGAAAAGGACGGCTTGTTTTCCGAACGGATCTTCGGACCCACGAGGGATTACGAGTGCTACTGCGGAAAGTACAAAAAGGTGAAGTTCAAGGGTATTGTGTGCGAAAAATGCGGCGTCGAAGTCACCCATTCGTCGGTCCGCCGGGAACGGATGGGGCACATCAAGCTTGCCGCGCCGGTCGCTCACATTTGGTTTCTGAAGACGGTCCCTTCGCGGCTCAGTCTTATTTTGAATATCTCCGAACCGAAACTCGAGAAGGTGATCTACTACGCGGCGTACATCGTCACCAAGGTCAACGAGGAGAACAAAAAGAGGGCTCTTGAGAATATCAGCAAAGAGTTCAAATCGTTGAAAGAAGAAGGCTTTAAATCGGAAGAGCTTAAAAAGAAACAAACCGAAGTCAAGGAAATCCTTTCGCTTTTGAAGCCGGGGTTGATCTTGAGCCAAGATGAATATTACAGCTTAGTCGAACGGTTCGGCGATGTTTTCGAGGCCGGCCAAGGAGCGGAAGCGATACGGAAGATCATGGAAAGCGTCGACTTGAAGGCTCTTTTGAAGCAGCTCGAAAAAGAATTGGGAGAAGTGAACGACGCTCTGAAGCAAAAGAAAATCCTCCTCCGCTTGAAGCTTGTCCGCTCGATGTTGAAGTCCGGCGTCCGTCCCGAATGGATGGTTTTAACGACGTTGCCGGTCCTTCCTCCGGAACTCCGCCCGATGGTGGTCTTGGACGGCGGGTTTTATGCGACGGCCGATTTGAACGATCTTTATGCTCGGGTCATCAATCGGAACAACCGATTGAAAAAACTTATCGAACTTAAATCACCTGAAGTCATCATCGTGAACGAAAAGCGGATGCTCCAGGAGGCGGTCGATGCGCTTATCGACAACACAGCTCGCTTGGGAAGCCAGCTTTTGTCATCCAAGCGACGGCCCTTGAAGTCGCTTGCCGACATGTTGAAGGGGAAGCAAGGGCGGTTCCGTCAAAATCTCCTCGGAAAACGCGTCGACTATTCCGGCCGCTCGGTCATCGTTGTCGGACCCGAATTGAAGCTCAATGAATGCGGTCTTCCGAAGAACATGGCGATCGAGCTCTTCCGGCCGTTCGTCATCAATAAAATAATAGAGCGCGGATTTGCGTTCAATATCAAGCAAGCAAACCGCTTGATCGAGCAGGGACCGCCGGAAGTGTGGGCGATCTTGGAAGAAGTCATTCAATCGAGGAGGGTGCTTTTGAATCGCGCTCCGACTCTCCACCGCCTCGGCATTCAAGCATTCAAACCAGTTCTGATCGAGGACCTTGCGATTCGGATCCCGCCTTTGGTCTGCACCGCTTTCAATGCCGACTTCGATGGAGATCAAATGGCTATCCACTTGCCTTTGACCGCCGAGGCGCAGTACGAGGCGGAA
>JAMCYI010000006.1 GCA_023474215.1 Patescibacteria group bacterium | reverse complement strand
TACCGTGACGTTCGGGAGTACGCTTGCAAATGGGTACTATACTTACACGGTGACATCCTTAGGCATCGCCGGGACGCGCCAAGCAAAGGTCGTTGCGGTCGTCGTCGTAAACGACTCGACGGGAGAAGTCCAGTTGCAGTCCTTGAACGAAGTTTCCGTTCAGTAATCTTATGAAGCAAAATAGAATTTTTCAGAGGGCCTTAGCTTTTTTTGAAAAGCTGAGTTCTAAGCCGAGAATAGACGGAATGGAAATAACCGCAACCGCCGTGAAATACGCGTTTTTTGAGGGTGAGGAGGTAAAAACCGCCGCCGTAAAGCTTCCGCCCGGCACGATTGTTGCTGGAAAGGTTGCGGATCGGGGACAACTCATTGCGGGTCTCGAGCGACTGAAGGGCCTTGTGATGCCGCCCCGAAAAGGGGGTATATTCCGCGTCAATGTCGTTCTACCGACCTCGCTCGTTTTTACCCAAAGTTTTTTGGTCCCCAATGTCGGCCCTCAGGAGCTTGAAGAGTCTGTGAATTTGAATCTTCAAATGATATCGCCGATTCCCAAGGAAGAAGCGAATATGAGCGCGCAAATCGTTTCGGAGCACGATTTCAATTACGAATTCTTGGGGGCCTTTGCATCGAAGAAGGAAATCGACTCCTATCAATCCGCGCTTTCGGAGACTGGTTTCGCTCCCGTTTCATTCGAATTCCAAGCACTTTCCCTTGCTCGATTCATGCGAAAAACATCCGTTGTAGCGAAAGATCTCGTCCTCGTTTTCGAATTGTCGGGGGAGGGGATTGATCTCTTTCTCGTGAAAGAGGGGAATATTTATTTTAGCTACTTCAGGTCGTGGCAATCGATCCAGGGAAATGCGCCGGCCATTTCAAAAGAAGTTTTGGAGTCGGTCGTGATCGAAGAAATACGGAAAGTCCTCAATTTTTCTTCGGGAAAGTTCGGTATTTCTCCCGCTTCGGTGATGTTTTTAGCGCCGGGTTTCGAACAGGAAATAGCAGCCATTGTGGCCAACGTCTTCAATGTGAAATCGGCGCCGATCGTTTCCGCACAAATGAAAATTTCCCCGATCTTTTATGCAACGGCAGGTGCAGCAATGCGGTGGCGGGACGACCGGGAAAACAGCACTTTCAAGGCGATCAATTTAGGAGGCGAAGACCTGTCGAGAGCGATTTATGAAGAACAGGTCCTTAATTTCCTTTCGCTGTGGCGGGGCATCATTGCGGGAGCTCTTGCCGTCCTTCTTGCTGCGTATGCCGGGGGTGCGATTTTTGTCATCAACCAATACAATGCGGTGAATGCGGACACGAAAGCCTTCAGGCCTCCGCTCGACCAGGCAAAATTGGCCGATCTTATCAACAAGGCGAATTCCTTCAATGCCACCGTCGCGGAACTTGCGAACATTCGAGGATCGAACCAGGATTACTACAGCCCCTTACGGCACGTGCTCGATCTTTCCATTCAAAATCAGGTAAAAATAACGTCCATTAACGTTGCCTCACTCACGTCGCCCGTTTCGTTCACTGCTTCCGCGCCGAGTTACGACGCAGTCCTTGCGTTCAAAAATGCGCTTGCTGCCGACCGCATGTTTTCGAATGTCGACGTGCCGCTCACGCAAATCATCACCCAGAGCAACAATTCAGTCACGTTCTCGGTTTCGTTCTCGTTCAATCTCTAGGGTAATCGCTCGAAAAACGCCGTCGAGAATTTTGAGCTCGCTCGCTCCTATCTTTTTCAATACGAAATCACCGGCTTTTTTTCTTGATCGTTCTTGCGGTCGGCGTACTCCGATGCGGATTCTTCTGAAATCTTTCGTTTTGAGGACCGAAAGAATGGATGCTACGCCGCGGTGTCCGGCGGGACCTCGGCCGAATTGAATTTTGTATTCCCCGATCACGAGGTCCGAATCATCATGTGCAATCGTCATCGCATCTGGTTTCAGTTTGAAATACGAGAGAATCTTCTTTGTTGCTTTTCCCGACTCGTTCATGAAGACGTCAGTCTTCGCGAGAATGAGGTCGCCTTGTCGTACATACCGGAAGAGGTCCGCCTTTTTCCACTCGGTCTCGTTGCCGGCAAGGAAATCAAGCAACAAGTGCCCCGCATTGTGGTATGTTCCTCGGTATTCGGCAGCCGGGTTTCCCAAACCGACGATGATTCTCAAAGTTGCAATTTTGTCGTTCATTGCATAAAATTATACATCAACGATGCGAAAAGTGTTCTGGTCAATCGTCGAGATGCTCGAAACCATAGCCATAGCCGTCGCGGCTGTGATTTTGGTCAGGGCGTTCGTCGCCCAGCCCTTCCTCGTTTCGGGATCAAGCATGGTGCCCACGTTTCAGAACGGTGATTATCTCTTGGTCGACGAACTGACATATCATTTCCGGACCCCCGAACGGGGAGAAGTGATCGTTCTCCGCTACCCCAAAGACCCGGCTGAGTATTTCATTAAGCGGGTTATCGGGCTTCCGGGGGAGACGGTGACCATCAAGGATGGGCGTGTCATGGTAACGGATCAAAGCGAGCATCTCGTGTTGAACGAGCCGTACATCGACCAACCCATGAATGTGAGCCAAAACTTCACCGAAACCTTGGGCTCCAACGAGTATTTTGTCATGGGTGACAACCGGAACTATAGTTACGACTCGAGGAGTTGGGGGCCGGTGCCGTCGAGCGATATCGTGGGGGTCGTGCGGCTCCGCTTGTGGCCTTTTCAAGATATCGCTGCATTCGGCGCGCCGGCATACGGTACGTCGACGACTGCCGGATAAGAGACACGCATGAAACAAAAACCAAAAAGTCATGAAGCGGTATGGGGAATCGCAGGAATGCCGGATATCCTGCCGAGGAATCAAGCGTATTGGCGGCAGCTTCTTGAAACCGGCAAGGCGGTAAGCGAACTCCACGACTTCAATTTTATGGGGCTTTCCGCCGTGGAGCGATATGAAATTTTCGAGAACGCATTCGGCAGCGATCGGGACGTCCTCGAGCGTGAACTCTTTCCGTTGAAAGCGGGAAAGATGAAAGCTGCACTTCGGTTCAGTTTTCGGGAGTCCGTTCTCCGGAGCTTCATCGATAATAAATTGGCGTACTTTGCATATCCGCTCAAAGTCTTTTATTTCGGTCCAGTCTTTCGCGACGTTCAGACGGATGAATATTTCCTGCGGCAGTTCCATCAATTCGGATTTCAGGTGATCGGCGAAGCGGACCCGATATACGACGGGGAAATCATCATCGCTCTCTACGACTTTTTTAAGAGTTTGAGGCTCGCGAACGTCGTTCTGAAGATCGGAAGTTCGGGCTGTCATACGTGCCACGGGATCTTCAAGCATAAACTGCAGAATTATTATCGGGGAAGATTAAAAGATGTTTGCAAAACTTGCGCCAGGAATTTTGAGATCAATCCCTTTTTGCTGCTTTCGTGCAATGAAGAAAAGTGCAAGGCGATCCGGTTGGAAGGGCCGATCATTTTCGATTACCTTTGTCAAAGCTGTAACAATCATTTGAAATCGGTGCTCGAACTCGTAGAAGACAACGGCATACCCTACGAGCCGGATCCGAACATGGTTTCGACGGGCGATCTCAATAATCGGACGACATTCGAATTCCGTACGCCTGAAATGCCGTACCCCTTGGCATTCGGTTGCCGGTACGATTATCTTTCCGAAGCGGTATTCAAACGGCAAATTCCGGCCGTCGGGGCGAATGTTGGGGTCGAGCGGGTCATGGAAGCGATGAAGCGGCAAAATGTGGAACCGCGCTTCAAGTCAAAGCCGAAGGTTTTCTTTTTGGTCATCGGCGATCAAGCAAAGAAGGGTGCCTTGAAGCTTATGAACAAACTTCGGCTCTCCGGCGTTGCTGTCGTCGAAATGGTAGGTAAGAAAACGCTGAAAGCTCAAATAAAGACCGCCGAACGGATGGGCATCAAACTGGCGCTCCTCTTGGGACAAAAGGAAGTTTTTGACGGTACCGTGATTCTGCGGGATATGACCTCCGGCATCCAGGAAACGATCCTCGTCGACAAGCTGGTTGAAGAAGTGAAGAAAAGGCTCAATAATGAATAGGGTATGGATTGCCTTTTTTGTAAGATAGCCAGCAAGGAAATTCCGGCCTCCATCATTTATGAGGACGACGCGACACTTGGCATTTTGGACATTCACCCCCGTTCGCCGGGGCACACGATGGTGATCCCGAAAGTACACGCCGAGAACATTTTGGATCTTCCGCCCGAGGCGGTGGAACCGGTTTTTGCTGCGGTGAAAAAAGTCACAAGTCTTCTTCAAAAAGCGCTCCAGCCGGATGGTTTTACGATCGGCGTGAATCACGGTCGCGTTTCCGGGCAAACCGTCGATCATTTGCATATCCATATCATGCCGCGATGGAACGATGACGGCGGAGGATCGGTTCATTCTGTGGTCAATAATCCGCCACGCGAAGGCTTGGAAGAAATAAGGATGAAAATTTTGACGGTGAAGTAAAGGGTCGTAAAAATAAAACAATATAAAAAGTAAAAACAAAAATGATAGAAGTTAAAAGAAGGAAAAATGAGAGTACGGGCTCGTTCTTGTATCGATTCAATAAGCGGGTCCAGCAGAGCGGCGTTTTGAAGGAGGTAAGAAAAAGGAAGAGCTCGAGCCGCCCCGTGAATCGGAGAAAGAGAAAATTATCGGCGGTCTATAAGAGCGCAAAAGCCCGCCAAGTGAAGAAAATGAGGAAACTCGGATATTCCGCAAAATAGGAACATGGAACTCAAAGAACGGATAAGCGGAGACCTGAAGGAAGCAATGAGATCAAGGGACGACTTCAAAGTTGGCACGCTTCGGTTTCTCCTTTCGAGCATTCAAACGAGGGAGATTGAAAAGAGGGGAAAGGGCCTCGGAGAAAAGCTTACCGACGAAGAAGTTGAGGAGGTGTTAAAAAAAGAAGCCAAGAAAAGGCGCGAATCGTTTGAGGTTTACGAGAAGGGTGGAAGAAGTGATTTGGCGGAGAAAGAAAAGAAAGAGTTGGAGTGCATTCGATCGTATTTGCCGCCCGAAATGTCCGATGCTGACCTGGAAAAAATCGTCGAGGAAGCGATTGTGAGTGTCCGACCTGCCGGACCGAAGGATTTCGGCAAGGTGATGGGCGAAGTAATGAAACGCGCCAAAGGAGGTGCAGAGGCTTCACGGGTAGGGCAGTTGGTCAAGGAAAAATTAAGTTCCTGAATGTTCATGTCCGCCTCGATTGCCCCCGTCTTTTCTGAGAAAAAGAAATTTAAAAAGTTCGAAAGAGCTCTCCAGCGGACGGCTCTTTGTTCGTTACAGAAGCTTCGGAAGCGGGGAATTTCGCTCGAGATCTTCCTCGTGTCGGACGCGACGATGAAATCCATCAATCGGAAGTATCGGGGAAAACCGAAGCCGACCAATGTTTTGAGCTTTGAAGTTCCTTTTTCGGTACCGCGGCCCGATCTTGGTCGAACCCGGTTCATCGGGGAATTGTTCCTGGCTCCCGACTGGGCGGAGAAAAAAGGGGACGAGCTTGGGTTTTTGGTGGTTCATGGAATTCTCCACCTTTTGGGGTATACCCACGAAGGTGCAAAAGAGAGTATAATAATGAATAACTTGGAGCGGAAAATCTGGAATCAACTATGCCAAAAATCTTAACCAGCCTCGACGTAGGGTCCTCGGAGTTTAAGGGCATCGTCGCCGAAGAAAAAAAAGACGGATTATTGTCCGTCGTGTCGGTTTTTAAACAGCCGTCGGCGGGTTTTCGGAAGGGAGTGCTCGTCGATTTTGAAGAAGCAGCCGACGCATTGGGAAGACTCTTCGAAGATGTTCAAAAAATGTACAAGAGGGCGGCTGAAAATGTTTTTGTGAACGTCCAAAGCGAGCACGTCAAGCCGCGTCCCTCGAGAGGTGCGGTCGCCATTTCGAACGTGCAGCGGGAGATACGAAGCGAAGACATCGAAAAGGTAAATCAATTATCACTCGCTTTCAAAGCAAGCCCCAATTCGTTCGTTCTTCACAATATCATCAAAGAGTATTTTGTCGATGACATTGGGGATATTTTGGATCCTTTGGGCATGCCGGGCAATCGCTTGGAAGTGGAAACCTTGATCATTGAAGGCGTTTCATCTCAAATAAGTCCGTTGGTGAAATTGTTCGATTCGATCGATGTTTCGATCGGCGGGTTGGTATTCAGTCCGCTCGCCGCGGCGGAAGCCGTCCTTTCAAAAAAACAAAAAAATTTGGGCGTGCTCCTCATCGACTTCGGTTTTGGAACGACGAACATCGCCGTTTTTGAGGAAGGAAAAATCCTCCACGCAAAGACGATTCCCATCGGATCTTCGTATATCACGAACGATATTGCAATCGGTCTCAAAATTCCCATCGATCTCGCTGAGAAGTTGAAAGTGAGTTACAGTTCGGCAACGGCTTCGGGGGTCGGAAAACGGGATGTTATCAAGCTCGCCGACGTCGATGGCAAAAGTGAAGGCGAAGTGTCGAGAAAATTCATGACCGAGATCATCGAGGTGAGAGTTGCGGAAATGCTCGATTTAATAAATAATGAAATCAAGGCGATCGGCCGAAACGTGCAGCTTCCGGGAGGGGTGGTAGCGACCGGCGGGGGAGTCAAGTTGTACAAGATGGATGAAATGCTCCGCGGGGAAATGAGGTTGCCAGCTCAAGTCGGGTTTCCGAACCTCTCACGGTTTGAAATTCTGAACCCGGCCCACAAAGAAATGATCGACGACCCGGAATTCGCGGTTGCAGTCGGTTTAATGCTTAAATCCTCGGAAGAAAACACGAGGCCGATCCAAAAAATAAGGTCAATCAAAGATTTCTTGAGGAATTTACTTCCGTAATATGGCTAAAGCAATAAGGAAGGGGAGGAGGTCCGCGAAGAAAAAAACGAGCGTGCCGAGAGAAACAAAGGTTAAAAAAATGGACGGCATTACGAAGATCAAGGTGGTCGGTGTCGGCGGTTGCGGCGGGAATGTCGTAACGCGAATGATGATGGGAGAACGCCCGCGCGGCGTCGAGTTCGTTGCCGTGAACACCGACAAGCAGGATTTGGATTATACGCTGGCGCATAAGAAGCTCTACATCGGGAAAGCTTTGACGCGGGGTTTGGGGGCCGGCATGAATCCGGAAATAGGGAAACAAGCCGCCGAAGAAAACCGATCGGAGATCGGTGAGGTCCTCGAAGGTGCCGACATCGTCTTTTTGGCGGCTGGGATGGGCGGCGGAACGGGAACCGGTGCAACGCCGGTGATCGCGGAGATCGCGAGAGAAAAGGGAATATTGACCTTGGCAGTCGTCACGAAGCCATTCTCATTCGAAGGAACGCAACGGATGACGATCGCGCAGGACGGTATCAATCGACTGAGAGAAAAAGTCGATTCGCTGGTCGTGATCCCGAACGATCGCATTTTTACCGTCATTCAGAAAGATACGCCGGTCACGAAAGCGTTCTCATACATCGACGATGTTTTGAAACAAGCGGTGAGAGCTCTCTCGGAACTCATCAATATGCCGGGGATCATCAATGTCGACTTCGCGGACATTAAATCGATTCTCAAGGAAGCCGGCACGACCCTGATCGGCATCGGGACGGCGACGGGGCCGGATCGCGGAATCAAAGCCGTCGGATCCGCCATCAACTCGCCGCTTCTCGAAGTGACCCTCGACGGCGCAAAGGGAGTGCTCTTTTCGATCGCTGGTACGAGAGACTTGAAAATGTCCGAGATCAACGATATTGCAAAGGCGATATCCGCGAATCTTGATTCGGGAGCAAAGGTTATTTTTGGGGCATACCACGATCGGACATTGAAGGATAAGGCGATCAAGGTGACCGTCATTGCAACCGGTTTCAACGGGATGTTTTCCGAAAAACGTGCCGTACCGAATCTCTTTATGGTGAACGAACCGAAGACCGGAGAAAATCAAGGTAAGAAGGGAGAAGAATCGAAAAAACAAGCGAGCGTCGAAGCGATCATCGAAGTGGAAGCGGAAGAACCAGAACGTCCGGCGAAAGGAAATAAGATGGAAAAACAGGAACCGTGGGAAATACCCGCATTCCTCAGAAAAAAGAAGAAATAAACTCGCTCCTTCGTCAAATTTTGAGCTGAAAAATCCGCCGATGAGGCGGATTTTCAATTTTTCGAGTTATCCACTTCTGGGGGTTCCGGAACGGGTTTAAAATTATTGGTACCTCGAAAAAAGTTTTAAAAAAGTCGGTCCAAATTTTATTTTTTTCAACCATCATGTCATTCACGTCGGTTCGGAAGCGAGAAGGTCAAGTTGTTCCCTTTGATGAGGAACGAATAGCGCGCGCAATCGCGAAAGCGATGAAGGCGACCGGAGAAGGGAGCGAAAAAGAAGCCGCAAACGTCTCGGAAAAAGTCGTGCGTTCGCTCGGAAAGAAGTTTTCTTCCGATCATGTCCTCGGCATCGAGGAAATACAAGACACCGTCGAAGAAGAATTGATGGCTGCCGACTTTTTGCAGACGGCGAAGGCATATATTTTGTACCGCGAAGAGCGGGCAAAGCTCAGGGAATCGAAAAAGGCGATTCCCGACTATGTGCATGACCTCGCTCGCGAAAGTAAAAAATATTTCCGAAATCCTTTGGGCGAATTCATTTATTATCGATCTTACTCACGCTGGCTCGATCAAGAAGGCCGCCGCGAAACGTGGATCGAAACCGTTGAGCGGTATGTGGGCTTCATGAAAAAGAATTTGGGAAATAAATTGACCGACGAGGAGTATGAAGAATTGAAGCAAGCGATCCTCCGACAGGACGTTATGCCGTCGATGCGCCTCCTGTGGGGCGCGGGACATGCTGCGGAAGTGACGAACGTCACGGCATACAACTGCTCGTTCGTCGCGCCGTCCAGCCCGCGCGACTTCGGCGAGATCATGTACCTTTCGATGTGCGGAGCGGGCGTCGGATTTTCCGTCGAACATCAAAATGTGGAGGAGCTCCCTTTGATCAAACGGCAGAGCGGTGAAAAGATTCCGGTGCACGTGATTGATGACAGCAAGGAAGGTTGGTCCGACGCTTTGGTCTTGGGGCTTGAAACATGGTTTGACGGCAAAGATATTGATTTTGATTTTTCAAAGATACGACCGCAGGGCGCTCGCTTAAAGACCATGGGCGGTCGAAGTTCAGGCCCGGATCCCTTGCGTTCCGTCCTTGAATTCGCGCGGAGAAAAATACTTGCAAAGCAAGGACGACGGCTGTCGACTTTGGACGTTCATGATATTGTTTGCAAAATCGGGGAAGTGGTCGTGATGGGCGGCGTGCGGCGCACAGCGCTTATATCGCTTTCCGATTTGGATGATAAGGACATGCAGACGGCGAAGTTTGGGCAGTTCTATCTTACGGAACCGCAGCGAGCAATGGCGAACAATTCGGCCGTTTACAATGAAAAACCTTCGGCTGCCACCTTCCTCGAGGAATGGCTATCCCTTACGAAGAGCGGCAGCGGCGAACGGGGCATTTTCAACAGGGGAGGCCTCGAGCGGCAAATGCCCGAGCGGCGCTGGAAGAACTTCAAAGCCCATTATCCGACGTCGGGAACCAATCCATGCGGCGAAATAGTCCTTCGATCGAAGGAATTCTGTAATTTATCGGAAATCGTCGCTCGTTTCGAGGATACCGAGGAAACGTTGCTGAAAAAGGCGCGCCTCGCGGCCATTTTGGGTACCTATCAATCGACGTTGACCAATTTTAAGTACCTTTCTCCCGAATGGAAGAAAAATTGCGATGAAGAACGGCTTCTCGGCGTCTCGATCACCGGTCAGTGGGACTCGCCGGCCGTTCGGAACGCCTCGACGCTTCGGAGGCTGAAAGAAATGGCGGTTGAGACCAACAAGGTCTATGCAAAGAAATTCGGCATCAATCAGTCGGCGTCCGTCACGTGCGTAAAGCCCTCCGGGACGGTATCACAACTCGTCGATGCCGCATCAGGTCTCCATCCGCGGCACGCACAGTACTATATCCGACGGATACGCATTTCCGCGACAGACAGCTTGTTCAAGATGCTCCGCGATCAAAAGATCCCGTTTCATCCCGAAGTTGGCCAGTCGAGTGAAAATGCGACGACATATGTCCTTGAATTTCCGGTGAAAGCGCCGGACCAATCGATCGTGAAGAACGACCTTTCCGCCATCGAGCAGCTCGAATATTGGAAGATGGTTAAGGAAAATTACACCGAGCATAATCCGTCGGTCACTATTTCCGTCGGTGAAAACGAATGGGTCGAAGTGGCGGATTGGCTTTATAAGAATTGGGACATGCTGGGAGGGCTTTCGTTCTTGCCCCGGGAGGACTTCGTATACCAGCTCGCGCCGTATGAGGAAATTTCCAAGGGGCGGTACGACGAGTTGGTTTCTGCATTCCCGCAAGTCGATTTTTCCCAAATCCTTCTCTATGAACGGGAAGACGAAACGCAAGGTGCAAAAGAGCTTGCGTGCGTCGGAGGTACGTGCGAGATTTCGGTATAGAACGGATAGGAATAGAGATAAATGGAGAGAGAAAAGCCCGGACGTGTTTGTCCGGGTTTTTGATATGCAAAAAACTTCCTTAGAAACTCGACGCGCCGATGTGGAAGACGCCGCCGATCACGTCACCCAAGATGAACGAAGCGACTGCCGTCGAAAGCATGAGAATTGCCGCTTCGCCGAATTCACGGATGAATTTCCGGTCGAAGACGACGGAAGTGTAAAACGTGAACATTGCGAGGAGTACGATGCCGACTGACGTTGAGATGGCGAATGCGGAGATCATGTCACGAATGAGGAAGTAGGGGAGCGCAAGGAGGATGACAGACCCGAAATATGAGAAAGCCGTGACGAAGGCGGAAATGATCGCCGATTTCTCCGGATCTTGTTTTGCTTGAAGATATGCCGCCGATCCCATCGATATTGCGGCTGAAAAGCCTACGATGGTCCCCGAAATACCGGCGATCAAGGTCGAGCGGGTGACGCCGAGGAAACCGGCGTGGACACCGGTGATCTCGACGATCGCATCGGCGAGCCCCAGTGCAATGAAGCCGATATACGAAACCCGCTGCTCTTTCAATTCACCGATGAGCGATTGTTCGTGCGTTCTTTCTTCTTCGATGATCGCTTTCAAGTGTTCCTGGCGTTCAGCGGGCATTGTGGCGAGCATTCCCTCGTAGATCGCAATGGAGTTCTTCTCGTGTGTTTCCAGGAATTTCGTCGTGAACGTGACGCCCAAAACCGATCGCAAGAGCGGGATCAAGTGAAGACTTGCAAAATACGGCTTTACTTCGATGTCGGAGATGAGCGATTGCCAAAATTCATAGTGCGCCTTTTCCTGTATGGAAAGCTTTCGGAGAAGTTCGCGGTTTTCCGGTTTTTTCTCGCGAAGCGCGAGTTTGCCATACACCAAATGTTCGGTCAGTTCATTCCGTGCGCGATTGAGGTACTGTTTTTGCATGTTATACATTGTAACCCTTTGCCGTTATTTCTTTGGCGGTATCGAAATTATCGCCATCCGCGATCTTGTTTTTTCTCTCAAATCCGCATTCGATGCAGCGATGGAGAACAATATATTCCTTACCTTTTTTCTCAGTGGCGATGGGTTCCATAAGGCCCCGGCACATTTCTCGGCGATCGCCGGGGAATATATCGACATGTTTGCTCCAGAGACACTGCGGGCAATGATTGGTGTATCCGTTCCCTCGGACAGCAACCCCGCACTTTTCGCAGGTAAAATCTTCTCTGGTGCGCTGAAATTTCTTGCTCTCCATTTTTCCCAACCCCCATTCTATGTTTAAAAATTAAAAATTGGAAATTAAAAATTCTCGTTTGTGCCCCCAGCAGGATTCGAACCTGCGACCCACTGCTTAAAAGGCAGGTGCTCTACCAACTGAGCTATAGGGGCTTTCCGGAAACTTATCTCATCCTATTTTATACTTGAAAAGAAGAGAAATGCAACTTATAATGCACTTCAGTTGTTTTGTGAAAGATACTTCAGCTCCGCGGTAGCTCAATGGTAGAGCGGCTCCCTGTCAAGTAAGGCAGCTTCATGCAGCAATGCATGAATGAAAATCGGGCTAATTCGGGGAACTCCGCCGGCAGGCGGACAATCCCGAGCTAAATTTTCGCTGGGAACGGCGGGATAAATGTGTAGAGACTATATACCCGAGTCCCCCCCCGGGGACATGAGATAGTCCAGACCTTTTGGTAACAGAAGGAGAACTGTAAGGAGATGGTTGCAGGTTCGAGTCCTGCCCGCGGAGCTGAGGTATTTTTTATCGTGCGGACCGAGAAGGCCTGATTTTTGCTACCTTGCTCATACACCCCGCTAGGACGTGGAGCGGGATGCCCCGTTAGGAAATCGAACTGGCGATTCTATAACTTGAGGTTGAAAAATGCCCCCGGATGGTTGAGAATGAGGGCATGAATCCAGAGCGGATAACCCAATCCATAGAAACAGAAAACCAGGCAGATCGCGAAGCAGAACTTGCAAAGCGTTTAACCGCTCTCGAAGTCCATTTTGCCGATTCGTACTATAGGGGTGAGGGGAATTTCAGCCACGTCCTTTACGAATATACCCCCATCATGAGACGTCTCCGGGACAGATATCGAAACGTTCATGAAGGTGAAGAGGCGGACAAAAAGTTAGCTTTTGCCACTTCCATTGAGAACGAAATAAATAGGATATATCGGGAAACGCCGGATCGAGAAAAGAGAGAGGAGTTGATAACCCAGTATGTCTTCGACGTCTACGCCAATCTTAAAAAGGAGGAACCAACCGAAATCGAAAGGATGACGGAAAATGATACGACGATCGGAGTCATTAGAACGGAGTCGGGGACGCATGAAAACCGCCGTATGGAGGAAGCAGGATTCGGTCCAGAAGAGGAATTTTTAGCAATTCATTTCCCTGCTTTTTATGAAAGCGGTCCGGAAAAATCGCTACTCACCGAGATCGGTGCATCGTTTACCAAACTTGCCGAAATGATTCCCCAAAAATATCCCGAAGCGCGGGGAATCATCGGCGAATCATGGCTTCTTTCCCTTCCCGCCGCGGAACGGCTCGGGTTCAAAAAAGTGAAGACGCTTGAAAATCAGTTCAACGGCAACGGTCTGTGGTCGCAATTCATTGACCAAAATGGGAATATCAGCAAGAGCCGGTTCGACGAGTTCATGAAAACGGGGAAGCCGCCGTATGAAGTGGCCGTTGGCTACATACCCATCGAAGAATTTTTAAGTAAGTATCTTCCTGCAGATAGGAAAGGAGAAATAACACTGAAAGAGATAAACCCTGAATGGAAAAAAGAAGATGCCTGGGAGCTGGAAAAGTATACCGACGAAACTCATCGACTAAGAAATGACTGGAAAAACTTCGTTGAAGACAAGAATCTTTCCGTGGAAGAATTTATAAAAACCTATCCAGCCACCGTGAGTATCATGACGAAAGCGGGTTGTTATAACGAACTCCTGAAGGTTCTCTCCGAAGCGAAAAGTGGGAGACATAATCTCCAGGAAATGGCGAAAATAATGCCCGTGGAAGCCAAAAGAATCGAGGAGGCATACACACGATATGTGAAGGACCTCGAAAGCAAAAAGTACCGAGACCGCAAGGTTCTTATAAAATAGTTTTCGCCTCTGATAGATTGTTTACCGTCCACCTTTTAAGCCTTCGTGGGAGCAGCAGTGGGAGAGCAAAGTTAAAACAAAGCGGGAACCTTCGAGGGAAGGTTCCCGTTCTTTACTTAATTTCGAGACTCTTTAATTCCAAGATGAGCCCAGTTTCTTCTTTGTACAAGTAAAGGCTGGTCCAGGGATAGATGACAAATCCATCGCGACTGCCACGCAAGACCACTCCTTTCATGACAAGCTTGCCTTTTCGATTGAAACTTGAGAACCGATAGAGGAGCGGCCGAAGCGAATCCCGGGTCGAATAGAAATCGACTGTATCACCCCACAGCACGAATCGGCCGTGGAAGAAAGAGCCCCGATCTCGTATGAAGAAATCGCGGATGCCAACAATGAAGCGAATAGCGTCGGGTTTCAGCTTGGCCTTCGGGAGCGTACCGGTACGGAATTCCGGCGGGTCAATGAAGGATGACAGCGCAGTGTCCGAGGAAAAATGGATCCACTGCCGGCCCGTTTGGTCTTTGAGTTCGATCCGAAAATCATCTGTTTCCGGTTGGCCAAGCACCGTTTCGCGGTAGTCTAACTTATCGGGGGCAAGATCGAGAAATTGAGCCACTTTGCCGAAGAATCCCGAGAGGAATTTCGGAACATCGGGAAGTTCGGTGATTTGGACTTGATATACCCCCTCAATGACCGTACTGTCGGACTTATGTGTTGCTCCGTGATTGCCGGGAACGATGAAAAGCAAGAGAAGTCCCGCAAGCATTGCCATACACACCTCCGGTTTTAGTTCGTTGCAAAATCAGTAAAAGTTCTCCTCTAGTCATACCACAACCGCCAGTCGGACTCAATTGCCCCTCGTGATCGTCACGCTCGGGACGCCGTTCTTCCAAACGGCGGTTTTTTTAATGGTGATCTCGGCCGATCGTATCCGTTTATCTTCGAGGATTCTCTTCGCGATGTCTTCGGCCAGAGCTTCGATGAGATACCGGCTGGGTCCTTCGATCACTTCGCGGATTGTGTCGCGGATAGCGCCGTAGTCAACGGTGTCGGCGAGCCGATCGCTTGCGCCGGCTCGGGAGGTTTCGAATCCCAGACTCACCTCGATCGAGAATTCCTGCTCGACGTTGCGTTCGTCGCCCCCGACGCCGTGCTTGCCATGGAACAGCAGGTCGGTTATGTGGATAGAGTCCATGGAGTAATTCTAACAAATCTGATATTATCTTCTTATTCTCATGGGGGTCGATGCGCAAAAACCCGTGAAGGCGGGGGACATATTTCGGGCGTATCAGGATGGCGTGCGGCGCCATCTCTGGCTCTTTGCGCTCGTATTTTTCGGCGCTATCGGCGTTCAGGTTGCCGATCTGACTTCGCCGCTCTACATGCGGCAGCTTTTCAATATTCTCGCCGCGGGTGTCAGAACGTCGGCGGTGATCGACCAGCTCTTGATGTTGGTCGTTGTGATCGCAGTCATTTCCGTTGTGAGCTGGGCGTTCCGCCGGACGCAAACCTACGCCATTATCCATCTTGAATCGCGGGTCATGGCCGACCTCTACGTGTCGGCATTCGATTACCTCATCAGGCACTCATATCATTTTTTCATTTCGCGCTTCAGCGGCACTTTGACGCGCCGCGTGAGCAAGTTCGCGGCCGCCTTCGAGTCGATGATGGATAGCATCATGGGCCAGTTTTTCCCGACGACGTTCTTCACGGTCGGGGCGGTCGGCATCCTCTTTCTCAGAAACCATGTCCTCGGGATTGCACTCGGCATCTGGGTCGTCTGCTTCATCGCGTTTCAGATCTTCGTCGCGCGTTTGAGGCAGCCGCTCCGCGTATCGCGGGCGGAGGCGGACAGCAAGATGGTCGGGGCGCTTTCTGATGCCGTATCGAACCAAAACACCGTCACGCTCTTTTCGGGGTACGACCACGAACGGGGGCTTTTCCACGGCGTCGTCGATCTCTGGCGCAAGGCGACCATGCGCTCGTGGGGCGCCGATGAACTCATCTGGTCTATCCAGGGGATTCTCATGGTAGGCATCAACATCGGCCTCATCTACGGCGCGGTGATGTTCTGGGAGCGGGGGCTCATCACGATCGGTGACTTCGTGCTCATCCAAAGCTATCTCCTCGGTCTCTTCGGCCAGTTGAACGGTTTGAACCGGGAGCTTCGGAGGTTCTACGACGCGTTCGCGGACGCTGTGGAGATGGTTGAAATTTTGAAGACCCCGCATGACATCCAGGATCGTCCCGGCGCCCGTCCGCTCGCGACGGCGGATTGTAAAATTCAGTTCAAAGATGTCGATTTCTACTTCTCCGAAGACCGGCCGATCCTCCGGCGCTTCAATCTCACGGTCAGGGGTGGTGAAAAGCTCGCGCTCGTGGGGCCATCGGGCGCGGGGAAGACCACCATCACGAAGATTCTCCTCCGTCTCTATGACGTTTCGAAAGGGGCAATTGAGATAGACGGCCAAAACATCGCGGAGGTTAGCCAGGAAAGTTTAAGGAATGCGATCGCATTCGTGCCGCAGGAACCGATCCTCTTCCACCGGACGCTCATGGAGAATATCCGCTACGGGAGGCGCGGGGCGACCGATGAGGAAGTCATTGAAGCATCGAGAAAAGCTCACTGCGACGAGTTTATCGGAACGCTCACGGAAGGATATCAAACCTTTGTCGGCGAGCGGGGCGTGAAACTCTCGGGAGGAGAGCGCCAGCGTGTCGCAATCGCGCGCGCGATCTTGAAGGATGCGCCCATTCTCGTGCTCGACGAAGCGACATCGAGCCTGGATTCCGAATCGGAAGCTCTCATTCAGGACGCGCTCCGAACGCTCATGGAAGGAAAGACCGTCATCGTTATCGCGCACCGCCTTTCGACTATTATGAAAATGGACCGGATCGTCGTCATTGAGAACGGCAAAATGGCGGCCGAGGGAACGCACCAGGATCTCTTGAAGCGGGGAGGTCTTTATCGGAAACTTTGGAACATCCAGGCGGGTGGATTCCGCGATGCGGATTGACCCACTTTGCCTCGGTGTTAGAATATCCCCATGAATCCGGAGAAAATATCTTTTCAACAACCAAAAATTGAAGGTCCGCTCGAGACTGCGGTTGAAAAGGCCATGCGGGGCGAGATCGCGTGGGAAAAAAGTACTGAGGAAATCTTTCCGATGTATGACGAGGAAGCGGTCAAGATAACCGCCGAGCTGCAGAACATCAAAGATGCTCCCAAGGAATACCGGGAGTTATTGGTCGGTAGATTCAAGGAAAAACTGAAGAGGCGCATTGAGGGCCTTGCGGCGGTTCAGGCCGCCGCCATCGCCGTAATCGAGAAAAACCCCGATATACCGAAGGACGATCTCCTGCGGTCGATCAAGGAATTCGGATCGCGATACGGCATGACTCAAGACCAGGAAGAAATGTCGGAGTTGCTTATGGATCTCTACGAATTCAGGCACGCAAAGGTCAGGGAAATCCGGCAGCGATATCCCAAAGACCGCGAGCTGTTCAAGGTCTTGTTCGGCGGGGATCCCGAAGGGAAGGTTGAAATTATCGAGGGGCCGGTGACACTCTATGTACGGTGCGAGAATCTGGACGATTACACCCGCATTTGCAGCCAGAAATTTTTGAAGAAAGGGAAAGAAGACATTCAACCATCGGATCGGGAAAACGCGGACAGGAGCGGAGGCGCACATGTGAGCACTTCACTTATTCCCGACTTAGAGGGGGCGATCATCGCCGAAAAATCAGGCTGGCGGGGATTTGCGGTAAAGGAATACATCAATTCAAAGGGTACTCAAAAACATGAAGAACAACATGCTTTGTGGGCATTCTTTAGTAAAAAAATCGAAAGAGTTCTGATTGATGGAAGGCTTGAGCATGCGAGAACCGACGAGGAGAAAGAACTTGCCCTGAAGCACTTTCTCAGATTCAGTCGACAGGATATTGATTATCAAGCGTCGAATGAAATCTTAGCTTATTGCGCTGAGGGAGTAGATCCTCAAAAGATTTACTCGTCGCTGACGAAGTCGGAAGCAATGGGAGGGCTTTACGAATATTTTAACGACCAGGTACGTCTTGCGACGGAACGATGGGTGTACGATGAATTGCCGGGTAAATTAGGAAAGAGCTCGGAGGATTTTAAAAAACTGCTCGATAAGGATATAGGGGAGGTGTATGTTACCGAATATCATAAGCTTCTCAAGGAAGGGATCGAAAGTTTCGGGAAATTAAAGAAAGCCGGATATTCCACTCAGAAAGCAATCGCGGTTTTTACTCACGAACCGCTGTCGAGGTGGAAGAAAACCGCCGACCGATTGTTGGAGCAAAGCGTGTAATTAACATCGTTTTTTTCAAGTGGCATACTGAACGAACTAGGAGATGCAGTCGGATTTCTGGGGAAACAAATCAAATCATGACGAGTACAATCGACGCGGTTGCCGCGGAATCGCACACCCTTTTTCGCGGAACGACGGTGTTTTTCTTATACTTTCACTATACCATTCCTGAAGCCGGCTTCATCCCCACACCTATCGGAGAGCATTCCCATTACCCAATGCTTTTGATTTCCCATTGTCGTTTGTCCCCCCCTCCCTATTTCCCCTATTGTTTGAAGGGGGTATTTCGTTGCACTCTCCGATAGGTGTAGGGGACTTCACTGGACAAAGGATTTCCGATGCATACAATTCATCCTATGACGAAAGACATCCACGAAATTCAAGCTTCCATCCTCAAAGAACTGCTTTTGAAGAAAAAAGCCCGTTTTTCCGAGCTCAATACCGCCAACATATCGACGGACCAATTTACTTTCCACTTGCGGCAGCTTATGGAACAAGGAATCGCGGAAAAGACCGGCGAAGGGCTTTACCAATTGACGGTAAGAGGGAAGGAATACGCAAATCGCTTCGATATCGATTCCGGGCCGGTGGTCAAGTTCGAACACCAGGCAAAGATCGGCGTTCTTGTCATTGCAACGAGGGAAAACGGCGGTAAAAAAGAATATCTTATGCAAGAACGGAGAAAAGAGCCGTTCTTCGGTTTCCGCGGTTTTATTACCGGCAAAGTGAAGATCGGCGAATCGATTGCTGAAACAGCAAGGCGGGAGCTCGAGGAGGAAACGGGTCTCTCGGCCGAATGCGAGCCAAAAGCGGTTTATCACGAACGCATTTTTTCGAAAGACGGCGGTCTTTTAGAAGACAAGAACTTCTTTATCTTTGCGGCTTTGAATCCTGCGGGCGATCTCGTGACCGAATTTTCCGGGGGAAAGAACGCATGGGTCGGCGAGCGCGATGTTCTGAAGGGGAATATCTTTTACGATATTGCGGATCTTTTGGATCTTGTTGCGGCAAGCCGCTACACGTTTTCGGAAAGGTCGTATACCGTAAATGAATACTAAGCTCCCATGAAGAAGATTTATTACAACAAACTCATACGCGATCGGATCCCCGAGAAGATCACAAGGAACGGCGGAGCGTATGAGGTCGAAAAACTCGGCCAAAAGGAGTTTGAAAGAGAACTTTTGAAGAAGGTCGGCGAAGAAGCAACCGGCCTCTTGCATGCGAAGACCAAGGAAGAGCTTGCTTCGGAACTCGCCGATATCATCGACGTCATCGAAGAAGTAAAAAAGGTAAAGAGGATTTCGCGGTCGAAAATCGAATCGGCACGGAAGAAAGCGTACGACTTGAAAGGAGGATTCAAGAAAAAGCTATTTCTTCTTTGGTCGTCCGATACGGGGTATCGAACGAACGAACGTCGGTATCCGAAAAAATAGGAAGCTATTTTTTCCAGCGCGATCGACGGAGATCCACGCGGTTGCCGCGGAATATCACTCCTTCCTTGCGGAGCATCTTTTCTTTTTTCTTCAATCCTCCTTCGGCCGAATAGCCGGTCAAAGCTCCGTTCGAGGCGACGACGCGATGGCAGGGGACGATCGGTGCCCCGGGATTCACTTTCATGAAGTGTCCCACGGCGCGGGCAGCGCGGGGATTCCCCGCAAGCCGCGCGAGATCGCCGTAGGTCGCAACCTTGCCTTTTGGTATCTTTTGGGTCGCTCGATAGACCCTTTCGCCAAATGGGAGCTCCTTTTTCATTTTTTGATATTACCATAATGAACCCTTGACCGGAAAACACGGAAGACGGTAGTATACGGAATGACTTCGACCATCATGCAACGCTTGAAAGGACTTTTTGGAAGGTTGAGAAATTTTTTCATCGTTGCCGCCCTCCTCGTGATCGCGGCTGTGATCTATTTTTACGTCGCTTCGAGCGGAGCGCCGTCGTTTCGCGCATACACGGTCGCCCGGGGCGATCTTACGGAATCGGTCGACGTGACAGGAAACGTGAGCGCCGACCACAATGCCAGTCTTTCGTTTCAGGAATCAGGCCGAGTGGCGGCTGTTCCCGTCGAAGAAGGGGCGACGGTTGCGGCTGGCGCTGTTCTGGCCGAGCTTGACCAATCATCCCTTGAAGCGGCTGTGGAGCAGGCGAATGCAGCACTCGCTGCGGCCGAAGCGAAATTGAGCGGCATGGAAAACGGAACGAGGCCGGAACAAATCACACTCGACGAAGGAGCGCTCACAAGCGCCGAATCGTCCCTTGCGGCAGCCCTTGAAAGCGCGTACGTCGCTGCGGACGACGCCGTGCGGAATCAAACGGACAATCTTTTTTCCAATCCCATGAGCACAAACCCCGTCTTTTTGGTTACTGCACCCGATGCCCAGCTCGTCGTCGATATTGAAGCGGAACGACAGCACATGACGGCCATTCTTGGTAATTGGTACATCGCTCAAAATGCCACGAGCTCGAATGAAGCGGAAGAATATCAAATCGCTTCCGCGTCGCTCCAAAGCATAGAATCGTATTTGAACAACATCGCCCTTGCGGTCGAGAGCGCCGTCCCGAGCGGTACCGCGACCGCCTCGACGCTTGCGTCGTATAAAACAGATATCATCGCAGCGCGATCGGAAATAACGGGCGCAGATACCGCTCTTTCGACTGCAAATGCGGCATTCACCGCTGCAGGAAATACACTTGCACTTGCCAAGGCCGGTTCAACGCCGGAAGACATTGCAGCGGAGAAAGCGGTGGTGCTTCAAGCACAAGCGGCCGCGGCGAGCGCCGAAGTCGCCTTGAATCATGCGGTGCTTCGGGCGCCATTTGCGGGATCGATCAGTAACCTGAACATGACGGTGGGTGAAGTCGTTTCAGCCGGCACTCCCGTTGCAACGATCACCAATCCGAACGGTATGAAAATGGAAGCTTATGCCTCGGAGAACGACGTGGCAAAGCTTGCCGTCGGCGATCAAGCTGCGGTGACGCTCGACGCATACGGTTCCGGCGTCACGTTTCCGGCAACGGTGACCGCCCTTGCCGCCGCGGAGACGGAAGTGAATGGCGCGCCGGCATATGAGGTGACACTTCACTTTACGGGGAATGATGATCGGATCAAGGACGGCATGACGGGAACCGCGCACATCGTGGCGGCGAGCCGTGCGAACGTCCTTGAGGTTCCCACGCGGCTTATTCTTTCGGACAATAATCATTCTTTCATTCTCGTAAAAAGCGGACCGGGAACGGAAAAGCGGGAAGTTGTGACCGGCTTGACCGGCAATGACGGCATGACGGAAATCGTTTCCGGCGTGTCGGCGGGCGAACAAGTCGTCAATTTTTAATTTCATGGAAGAAAAAAATATCATTGAACGGAAAGGGAGGAAAACCACCCTTATCATCGGAGTGATCGTCATCGCCCTTATGGTTGTGGGCAGCCTGACATATTGGTATGTCGCTTCGAAGACGGTCTATATCGATCAGTCGGTCATCGAAGCGCCCTTGATCGATCTCAGCCCCGTCAATTCGGGCATTCTTGAGCAAGTCTTCGTGAACGTCGGCGATGAAGTCGCCGCCGGTACTCCGGTCGCGCGCGTTGGGGATGAGATTGTGAAGGCGAAAGTGAGCGGCGAAATCGTTTCCGTCGATCGGAACATCGGCTCGTTTGTGAACGTTCTGACGGGGCAGGGGACGGTGGCTTCCATGATCGATCCGGCCGAATTGAGGGTTGTGGGACATCTCGACGAGAATAAGGGGCTCGTGAATGTCCAAGTGGGCGACCCGGCAACCTTCACCGTCGATGCGTTCGGCGGGAAGACTTTCAAAGGCGTCGTTTCCGAAGTTTCGCCGACCTCCCGGCAAAGCGACGTGGTATTCGACATTTCAAGTCAGCGGCCGACCAATGAATTCGATATCAAAATAAAATTCGATGCCGAAGAATATCCGGAGCTCAAGAACGGCATGTCAGCGAGGATTTGGGTGTTTAAACAATAATGGACGATAAGTTCAGGTGGTGGGTCCTGGGAACGGTCATTTTCGGCACCTTTTTGGGGCGCTTGGATCAAACGGTGGTCAATTTGGCGCTTCCGAAAATTATCGGCGATTTTTCCATTTCCGTTTCGGCAGCCGCTTGGATATCGACCGCTTATATCTTAGCGAATGCGATCTTCGTCCCTATTTGGGGGAAGCTCGGCGATGTCGCTGGCAGAAAGAAAATCTATCTCATCGGTTTCATCGGCTTCATCATTGCGTCCGGCCTTTGCGCGGTCGCTTGGAATCTGACCTCGATGGTCGTTTTCCGGATCATTCAAGGGTTTGCCGTCTCCGCCGATTATCCGACGGCCATGGCGATCCTTGCCGTTACCTTCACCAATCAAAAAGAGCGCGCCGAAGCTTTGGGGCTTTGGTCGGCCGCTTTTGCCGTTGCGTCGGTATTCGGCCCGCTCATGGGAGGACCCTTGATCGATAATTTCAATTGGCGGGCGGTCTTTTTTGTGAACATTCCGCTCGGAATCATCGGCCTCTTTCTCGCGCTCACGTTCATTAAAGAATCCGTGGGAGAAAAACGGCAGACGCATTTTGACTGGTGGGGAGCGTCGGCGTTGGGTGCTGCGCTTTTTGCGCTCACCTTGGTCCTCGATCGAGGGCAAACGTGGGGATGGTTGTCGGCGGGAAGCGTCATATCCTACGCCGCATTTCTTATTTTCATGGGACTTTTCATTGTGATCGAACACCACGAAACCGAACCGATCGTCGATTTGAAATTTTTCAAAATCAAGGCGTTCGTCTTTTCGCTTCTCAATACGTTCATTGTTTTTATGGCTATGATGGGAAGCGTCTTTTTGATCCCCATTTTTGCCGAAACATTCCTCGGGTACGATGCGACGAAAACCGGCTACCTTTTTATTCCCATGGCCGTTTTTCTCATGGGGGCGGCTGCCTTAGGAGGCAAGCTCGTCGGGAAAGTGCAGTCCCGCTATGTCATTTTTTGGGGAACGATCATTGCATCAATCGCGTTTTTTATGTTCGGCGGGATCGATCCGCGGTGGGGAGCGCTTGCCATCATGGTGCCTATGAGCGTCATGTCCTTCGGCTTGGGGTTCGGTATGGCTCAACGGACGAATATCGTGGCAAGCTCGGTGCCGGAGCGGGAAGTGGGGGAAGCGTCGGCTATCCTCGCACTCGTCCGGAATATTGCGGGCGCGTTCGGCATCGCCGTTTTCAGCACGGTACTCGACAACGCGACGAACGCCAATGTCTTTGCAATCGCTCAAAACAGTTTCCTTCGGATCGTGAATCCGCAGAACCTCCAAGAATTCATCGGTCTCATTACCTTGAAAGCGGAAGTTGCAGGGTATGCCGCGGTTTTTATAGCCGCCGGCATCGTCATCCTTCTCGGATCGTTCACGGCACTCTTGATCAAGTTGCCACACGAAACGAAGGCAAAAGGCGAGGTCGCGATGTTCGACTAGGTCTAGATGCGGTAGCGCTCTCCGCGTTGCCGTATGAATCCTTCGCGGATAAGTTCGCTAAGGATCGGTACAAGCTCAATTTTCGGCTCGCCGACTATCCGTGAAAGTTCGCCGGCTGTTCGGGGGGCGGCGAGGAGCGTTTTGATGATCCGTCCGCGGATTTGTCGCCGCGATCCCTCGAAGCGGGTCTGCTTCGCGTAGCGCGTACTCTTGTGGTTCGGATTCCCTTTGTTTGCGCCGAGCATGGATCCATAATCCATGAGGGCGGAGTACCATTGACGTGGGCTTTTGCGGTCGAGCGTAAGATCCACGAGCGGCAAAATGTCGCGGTCGCTCACCGTTTTTTTGTTTTTAAAGAAAGCATCAATGAACGTTCGCCGGATGTTAGTTTCAATGAAGGGAATGGGAAGATTGTAGGCATACGCAAGAATTGCCCCCGCGGTCGCCTTTCCGATCCCCGGAAGTTCCGAGAGTTCATCCGGGTCCCGGGGGAGCCGTCCGCCGTATTTCCCGACAACCTTCCGCGCCGTTCTTTGGAGATGAAGGGCGCGGCGGTTGTAGCCGAGACCCTGCCATACGGAAAGGACCTCTCGCGGCGAAGCTTTGGCGAGCGTCTGCCAGTCGGGGAAACGGGCGAGGAAGCGGGGATAACGGTCCATAACCCGCCCTACTTGCGTCTGCTGAAGCATGAATTCCGAAACGACGATCCGATACGGCGAAATCCTCTTCCGCCATGGAAGATCGCGCCCGCGTTTGCGGTAGAAACCGAGAATTCTCCTTTGAAATGCCTTGATTTGTCGATCGGTCAATTGCATGGATTCTAGCATTGTATCACGTTGTAACAAAGGAGACGTCGATGCGTATTCTTTAGAACCTCTCCCAAAAGTACATTCGAGAGGAGTTTTATTAAAGGTCGTAATTTTCGTTTTTTCATGAAAAAACTAACTCTAGGGGCCGGTGTCGGGGTGGCAGTCGCTCTCCTTGCCGCTGGTATTGTAGCAAGCGCCCAAACGGCCACGACGACTGCTCCAACGATGGGGACTTCGACGGAAACGCAGCCGATGATCCTCCAGGTGAACAAAAACGGAAAAGTCCTTCTTCGAGGGACCATTGCCTCAGTCTCAAGCGGCGTTATGACGGTACAAAGCTGGGGCGGGACGTGGACGGTCGATATCGGATCGTCCGCGAAAGTTCTTCCCTCGTCCGCCGGTAACGACATCACACAGTTCAAAGCGGGTGATTTCGTAGGCGTCGAAGGGACGGTTGCAGAAGGTTCTCTTTGGACGGTCAATGCAGATCTCGTCCGCGATTGGACGTATCGGAATGCCGTAAATGCCGAGGTGAAACAGAACGTCCAGGAAGCGCGGCAGATCAGAAATGCCGCCCGTCCGCGGGATTATGTAGGCGTTGCCTCGAATGTGAGCGGAAGTTCATTTACGTTCACCGCCCATGGGACGGCATATGCCGTAAACGTCGCCTCCGGCGCCGAAGTGGTGAATCGAACGTGGGTTGCTATGCCACTCTCGAGCATTCAAGTGAACGATAACGTCCGGGTGTGGGGTATTGCCTCGAGCAGTACCATTACGGCCCAAATCGTGCGCGACGTTTCGATCCCTGCAAAATAGTTAAGGATACAGAATGTGGATTACCCTCCCAAGTTTCTGCGGGAAACTTGGGAGGGGTTTACATTTTTACGGTTCTTGGAGGATAATGAACCCCGTAATGGGACCTTTCGTGAAATACAAGAACCTTGTGATATGCCTTTGCGTGTTCGCTCTTGTAAGCATTGTTTTTTTGACGATGTATGCGGCGGTTCAGCAGGATTATCGGCAGTCGGCGAACGATCCGCAGATTCAAATCGCCGAGGATGCCGCGGCAAGTTTGGATAACGGCGGTGCGTTTCAATCGGTCATTCTTCCGACGCGCATCGATATTGCAACGAGCTTGTCCGTTTTTACGACTGTTTTTGACGATGCTGGCCAGCCGATCGGCTCATCGGGATACTTACGGGGCGGAATGCCTGCCTTGCCGCCCGGCGTTCTTGATTACGTCCGGTCGAAGGGCGAGGATCGCTTCACGTGGCAGCCGGAAAAGGGGGTCCGGGATGCGGTTGTTGTCACAAAATACAGCGGCGGATTCGTCATGGTGGGACGATCGATTCGCGAGGTGGAAAAGCGTGAAGATGCGCTCTTTGCCGAGGTGTTTGCTGGATGGATCGTCTCGATGCTCATTGCTTGCTTTTGTTGCGCGGTGGCGGCGGCAAAGGAAAAAGGCCTGCCGACAAGGATGTGGATAACTCGCATTGTGCGATATTTCCGGAAAGACGTACAATAATATCAGTACCAGCACAACCGAAGAATATTTCCCCTCCAAGAGGGGATGAAGAAACCGGAAAACGGTTTCACACTGAACGAGGAGGACTCCTTCCAAATCGTTCGCGAGGTTTTCTAAAACCCCGTCACGTCAACCTTCGATTGTGCCGGGGTTGTTTTTTTGTAAATTTGACTCCCGCGAGGAAGACCTCCTTTTTTGTATTTCGTTTTGGTAAAGATAATAGCTTTCCTTCGGTTTCCGTTCCATGGTCAGGGGATTGACGGCAACAAGGCCGTAATGATAGCTCGTGCCCCGGTTGAGTTCGAAGTTGTCGAGGATGCTCCAATGGATATACCCCTTGATGAATGCGTCGCCTTTTTTTCTCGCTTCGAAGATGGCATCGAGATGGGCTATGAGATTTTTTCTCCTTAACGTATCATCGTCCGTGCAGGTTCCATTTTCGATGATATAAACGGGGAGTCCGCCGTATTTTTTATGAAGGCGCTCGGCGAGCGGCACCAAAAGTTCGGGGTTCATTTCAAAGAGGTCGTCGTGTTCTTTGCCTTTTCGGTAACCGACCGGATCGGTCTTTTTTGTAAAGTCGAATGCCAAAGTGCCGTAGTAGTTTATGCCGATAAAATCCGCCTGCGGCATAAGCCGGTTCCAAATGTATGTGTTGGCGACAAAGCCGCCGATGGCAGCGACGATCAATTCGTCCACGCGGCCGTTTTTTGAAGCGGTCGGCCGCGCCACTTCCGAAAATCCGATTTGGAGGTCGGGGTACCGCTCTTTCAATGCCCGGTATGCTTCACGGTGTGCTTGTGCCATCACCCGAATGGTTTGATAAGATCCGATGATGGAATTTTTTTTCTTCGGGTACAGGAAGGCTTCGATCTCGGTCAAAGAAACATACGTCGTTATCTCATTGATCGTGATAATGTGGGATGCATAGCGGCCGAATTCCGCCACTGCCTTTTCTGCGAAATCAAGGAAAGCGCCGATATTTTTCCTTTTTTCCCAGCCGCCCATATCGTCGAACCATACCGGGTTCGCAAAATGATGCAAGGTGAGCACCAATGCAATGCCGTTTTCTTTTAAGAAAGAAAACATCCGATGGTAAGAAGCCGCGGCAGCTTGATCGAGGGGGGCAAACGGTGCGGGTTGCAGTCTTGCCCAATCGACGGACGTCCTGAAAACGTCGACGCCCAAATCTTTTACCAAGGCATAATCGTCTTTCCATCGCGCGAGGTGTTCTATGTTTTTATTCATCACGGATCCGTCGTGGGCCGTGAGCCCTTTCCAGTCGTTTTGCGGATTTTCTTCCGTTTGCACCGCCGAAATGCTGACGCCGAAAACGAATGAGTGAGTATCGAGCATAGCGTGTTACTCGCAAGTATATTACAATAGAACCATCATGCAAGGTTTATCTTTCACCGCTTTGGTGCCCTGGGTGATCGCCCACGGCTATTTTTTATTTTTCCTCGCTGCTTTGCTTGAGGGGCCTTTGGTGAATGCCGCAGCGGGGGTAGCAGCGGCACTCGGCTATTTCAGTCTGCCGCTCATCCTCCTTATAGCACTCGCGGGGGATCTGGTTGCCGATATGATAGCGTATGCGGTTGGCTATTTCGGAGGCCGCCCGCTCGCCGAGCGCTACGGGCATTTCGTCGGTTTGACGGAGGAAAGGCTGAAAAGATTCGAATCGGTCATTCACCGGCATACGGGAAAAGCCCTCCTCTTCTTCAAGCTTTCTCCCGTCATTCCCGTTCCCGGGTTGATACTGGTCGGCGCTTTGCGGGTGGACGTGCGTCGCTTCATAAAGATGTCGTTTCTCATATCCCTTCCCCAGGTTCTTTTTTTTACGCTCTTCGGCTTCTTTTCCGGCAAAGCGTATCAGTATGTAAGCGGAACCATCTTAGGCGTCAGGGATGCGTTGTTTTCCGTCGGTCTCCTTATTGTGGTCGTTTATTTGGTTTCACGAAAAATATCCCACCGCATTGCGGAGGATACGAAGGTGGAAGGACAATAGCGGCTACGCTTCGTCTTCCAGCCACCCCAACTTCTTCAATTGGTGGTACGCGCTTTGGAAAGCCGCAAGGTTACCCATAAGATTCTTGGGCATTTCATACCTGCGAAACAAGGTTCGGAGCCACGTTGCCGGCTTTCTGGTATCCGGATCGAACACTTCATATGCTCCGCCGGCATCTTCGAAGAGTTTGGCGACATCGACGAGATCCTCGACCGCCTCCTTTTTATATTGCTCCCGTATTGCGGTATCCTCGTGCTCGAGGGCTATTCTGATCTTCACTTGTATGTTTTGGGCGGTGAGCCACGGCCAAACGCCCTGGTTGTGATATCCGCCCATGCCGATCAGTCTCAAAATGGGGTACACCCTGTTCTTGGGATACGGAGGATAAAAATTCCTCAATCCGGAATTGCTGCGGAGATAAGCGTCCATAGTTTCCTCAACCTTGACCGCTTCTTGGACCGGCAGGATGTAGAGCGAACCGAAAATCGATGCAGCGGCATCGATGCGAGATTCCCCTTCGGCGCTCCTGAAGTAGTGGTGCTCCGCATCATAAAGCTTCTCCATGATGCCGTTCTTCACTTTGAGATACCGTTCCCCATAAAAGGCGGCACGGTCCGGACGATCCAAACTAGTGGACATGAACCGCATCATTTGAAGCGCGCGCGCCTGCCAAATATTCACGGTACTGATCTTTTTTCCTCCGCGGATGAGGCTGTCGGCCCAGTCGGGGTTCGACGTGCGCGAAATCTCGAGTCCGTCCGCGGGATCGGTCCTCGACAAGAACTGTTGCATCGCTTTTTCTATCGATCCAAAGCGGCTTTTAATGAAGTCCCTTCCCTTCGAGGAGTGTATGAAAAGTTCGCCGGTCGTGATCGTGACGGTCGGTATGGTGTCGTCGGCGTTGCCCCCTTGTTCGCCTTCGTAGATCGGTTTTTCCCTTTTTCGAGTGACGAGATCGATGCCGATTTTTTTAAGCCAGCTCAACTTGAAGCCGGAAAGCGCCCGCACGACATGCTCAGCAAGAAAATGTTTCCGTTCGATGCGGTAAGGGAGCGAGCCGTCTTCCTTTTGATACAAGAAAGCGGTTTCCAGGGAGTCGATGACCGCTGTGTCGTTGTTTTCGGCAAAAAAGTTACCTCCGGCGTGGGCAAGATCCCGCAGCCACAACGTGTTATAAAAATTGTCATCCGGATCGCCGGTCGGAAATATGCCGAAATTGCTTTGGTAGCACGCATCGAGATTTTTCAGGGAATGTTCGACCTCCGTTCGGAGGATTTTCCGATCTTCCGGTGAAACGGGGATGATGCCGCCCATTCTTTCTTTGGGAAACCTCGTCGCTTGAAGAAGTCCCAGCGTCGATTCAAGATTTTTCTCTTTGCTTTCGGGAGAAGCTTCCCTTTCAGAGCGTCTTTCCTCTGATCGCGGAGTTGTTTCCTTTTTTTCTTCCGGCTGTTCCTTTCGTTCGATTTTTTCGGCTTTCTCCCCTTCGTTGGGCGCTTCCGGCTTCCCAAATTCTTCGAATTTCCTCAACATAACCTCATTATAAGTTGTGAGAAAGGTGCGTCAAATGATAAGATGGGGAGGTGAGAATAGCCTTTTTTATAGCAACGATCAAAAAACAAGACGGAGCCGTCCGGGTCCTCCTCGATCTTGTTCGGGAAGCCAAGCGGCGCGGGATCGAAAGCGTCATCGTCACGGGGTGGACGGCGGATCCTGAAAGCGTGCCGGTACCGACCATCGTAGTCCCTTCGATGAAGTTCCCTCTCTATCCCGAGTACCGCTTTCCGGTGTGCGGGGAACGGAGTTTCGAAAAGGAGTTGGATGCCTTTCACCCGGACATCCTCCATATCCACAGTCCGGATACGGGTGCATGGTCGGCGCTCAAATATGCGAAGAAACGCACGTTGCCGGTCGTTGCAACCCACCATACCGATTTTCCCAAGTACCTTTCATACTATCATCTCGGCTTTTTGGACAAGTTCGTGTGGTTTCTTTTAAGGAGCCTCTATAACCGTGTCGCCGTCGTCACAACGCAGTCGGATGTCGTTGCCTTGGATCTCAAGAAGCATGGCATACGGAACATCGTAACTATAGGATGGGGGGTCGACCTCGAGCGATTCAATCCGCGCTTCCGTTCCGATCTGTGGCGCCAAGATACCCTCCACGGAGAAGCGTCTTCGATGGTCCTTTGCGTTTGTCGCCTCACATGGGAGAAGGATTTAAGGACGCTTTCGGCAGCCTATGTGCTTCTCAAGGAAAAGCGACGGGATTTCAGGATGGTTGTCGTGGGGGACGGACCGGCGCGCAAGGGACTTGAGGCTCTTATGCCCGGCGCGGTTTTTACGGGTCGTTTGGAAGGTTCCGAGCTTTCGCGTGCATACGCTTCTTCGGATGTTTTTCTCTTTCCGTCGACGACCGAAACGTTCGGCAGTGTCACACTTGAAGCGATGGCTTCGGGGGTGATCCCGGTGGTTGCCGACGAAGGAGGGTCGAAATCGGTAGTCCGGAACGGCGAGGATGGTTTTCTTGCTCGGCCGAAGGATGCCCGCGATTTTTCAGAAAAAGTGAATTTCCTCCTCGATCATCCCGATGCACGGCAAAAAATGAAAGATACGGCAGTGCGATCGGCGCACGGCATGTCTTGGTCGGCCACCTTTGAAAGGTTTTTATCGGAGTATCAGCGGCTCACCGGACGATGAAACCGAAAACACTTCGAACAACCGTCGGTGTCGTCGTAGCGGTCGTTGCGATTGGAGCGATCGCGTACGACGGATTTTTTGCCGCACCCGTGAAACAAGAACCGGTCGCGGGACCCGTGATCGTTACGAGATCGATCAACGAAGAAGGGCCCGGATACTCGATCAGCGGATCGTATCCCGAAATCGAAAAAGGGACGAATGCAGCCGCATTCAATGCATACGTAACAGGGATCGTTCAAAATGAAGAAAACGGTTTTAAACAAAATTTGAGCGAAGTTGCCGTTGCCGGCGGAACAAGCACGCTTACCATGCAGGGAGCGGTTGTTGCGACCTCGACGGATTTCGTCAGCGTCCTCTTTTCTACCGAAAGCTTTCTGGTCGGCATGGCGCACCCGTCGGACGCCATGATATCCGTCAACTTCGATCTTTCCCGAGGAAAGAACATTGCCTTGAGCGATCTTTTCATTCCCGGGGCCGATTATTTGAATGTCATTGCTGATTACGCCGCGAACGATATCGCGGATCAGATCAAAAACGGCACGTACTTTTCAACGTCGGAATATATCACCCAAAGCGGGGGATTGGCGGCGGACCCTGCAAATTTCGAAGTATTTAATATAACGCCGCATGCGCTCATTCTGCATTTTCAAGAATACCAAGTGGGCCCGTATGCTTCGGGATCGGCAACAACGACGATCCCGTGGGACGCTCTTTCTTCCATCGTGAGTCCCGTGAGTCCTTTCCTTCACCTCTTTTAAAAAAGTGGGGATTCGATTACCATGAACTCCAGTACAAAAAAACTGGAGGTGTCATATGTTTGAGAATCAAGTTCTCATTTCCCTTATTGTTCCTTGTTCTCTTTTAGGGGTCACGCTCGGGTGGGCCTTAAAGGGGATAGCGGACGAATATTCCAAGAAGATGGGCGAAGAAATACCCTCTCGACCGCTGCCATCGCTCGTCGCCGGTTCGATCTTCATCTTCATTTTCATCCTCGTGATGTTCCCCATTGGGAACTTACTCTTGGATGAAAACCAAGAAAACGGAAGGTTGAATGATTTACGGAACAACAGCGATTTTCTGGTACCCGAAAGGGAGTATCAAATCGTTCGGGCGCAAATGATTGCGGTGCCGACGACGAACGACTCGCTTGTCGTGGCGGACGTCGAAGGGACGGCAGAAGTGTTTTTCTTGAAGATCGCCGTTCCGCCGGAAAGCTGGTTTGTGAAGAAGACCGACCGTACGTTCAAAATGGTGCGGTCGTCAATGGGGGATATCTTCGTTGGAAAAACCGGAAAACCTTAGGGGGTAAAAGAACAAAAAGCCGTTCAATGTCACTTGAACGGCTTTGATTTTTATGGATTCGTGTCTACCGGAGTGCGTCGAGGATTTCATCGGTCTTTCGGACGAGACCGATGCGGGGAAAAATTTTTGTCATCGTTGCGGTATGTTCTTCGGGTGATCTGGCAGCCGAAGCGTCCTCGGCAAAGATTTGGTCGTAGCCGTATTCATAGGCGAACCGCGCCGTCGATTCGACGCCGATATTCGTCGAGATGCCGCAGAGAACGATGGTCGAAATGCCGCGCCGCCGGAGTTCAAGATCGAGCTCGGTGCCGTAAAAGGCTCCCCATTGATGCTTGGTAATGACGAAGTCGCCGGCCTTTGGCCCCACTTCGGGAACGATCTCGGCCCAGTCGGCCCCGCGCGACGAAGGCGGCGTCATGGGCGCGTCGGCTGCCGGGTGAAGCGCGTCTTTGCCGTCGGGAGACGGTGTGACGCGAACGAGAAAAACCGGCATGCCGTTCGCGCGGAACGCGTCAGCGATAGCCGCGGCGTTTTTTACGACGTCGCCCGCAGCATAAGGCGCCGTTTGCCCTCCGACGATCCCTTTTTGGAGATCGACGACGACGAGCGCCGTTTTCGACTTCTCAATAGATAAAGTGTTCATGAAATTATTTTGGTATTTCGACTTTTGCTCCTTCTTCCATTTTCTTGAATATGCGGTAGGCACTCGGATGGGCCTTCTCGACCTCCTCTTCGACGCGGGGGACGAATTTGCCGTTCGCGAGATAAGGATAGAACTCATCCCAATTCATGGTGGCGAGGACGGTGTACCAGCCGTACGATCCGACATTCGCCGTATCCATCTTATCTTGGAGGAATGATTCCTCGGATAATCCGAAATTGGAATCGGGATTCACGGGTATCGACGCATGGTTGATCACGTCTTCGTAACCCGCCTTCAAACTGTCGAGGTCCTCTGTTCTGAGGTCGTTCATGGCTTCGTGAATCCGCTCGTGAAGGAGAACTTCCTTGAATTTTTGCTCATTCTTGAAAAGATCATTGTTGAGAACAATGACATCCTTTGACGCGAAGATCTTCGCGAGGCTATCCACGGTTCCTTCCGGGAGGCCCAGCTTTTCGAGGCCGCCTTTGAAATTTTTGAGCCGTTCGGGCGCGTCAAGAAAATTCTTTTTCAAAAATCCTCCGGCTGGCTCCATCCCTTCCTGTCTCAGCTCCTCGCGTGCCACCGCCTGGTTCGTGGTCATGGCCCGGTAAAAAACTTCCAAGATCGCCGGATCCACCGGGTATTCATTGTGCTTGAGGGCCTTTTCAAGGCGTTCCCTTTGATCGGCTATTCTCTCGATCTTCGTCGAGTCGGAAATAGCTGTTTTGTCTTGGGCTTTTACTTCCGGAGCTGCGATAGCGAGCATGGTGAGAGTACCCCACAAAGCGAGCTTTCGGAACATTTTATTTCTCGTCTTTTCGTTTTTTTCTTTCCGGATGGTCCGGATTGTGTTGCTCTCCATCGCTTCGGCGTACGCGCTGAGTTCTTGAGGGGTCATTTCCCTCGACTCCATCCGGTTTTCGTGAGAGTGCATCACTTCGAATTTCATTGTTTTGCGGCGATTTCTTCGAGTTCTTCTTTGACCAAATTTTTGAACGCCTTCGGATCGTCGCTCGCGAGGCGCTTCTTGAGTTTGAAGCTTTCAGTGTAATTTTCGAGGGCATACGACGAAAAATTCAACTCCTCGAAGAACATGAGTTTCTGTTCGCTGGTCAAGTGGGGAAGTATGAATTCTATCCACACGCTTTTATCCGTGTAAGGAAGCCGGGAGCTTGCAATAAGTTCTTCGAGCATGGTTCCTCTCATTGTATATCGCTATGATGTATAATAAAAGAAAGGCCGATTCTGGATCCTACGCAAGTAGGCTCTCAAATAAAAATATGTGGAAACAGTGGGTTAACTTCATTGTCGGCGTGATCATCGTGATCATGGCCCTCACGTCTTCCATGTCCGAAACCTATTATCTGATAGGCGGTATCATTGTTGCGGTGCTCTCGGTTTGGGCCGCCCTCGGGAAGAAGGGTGCGTAATTCGGCACGCGAAGGAGAGTCCCGCCGGTCCATAGGCCGGCGGGATTTGTCTTTAGCTTTTCTTTTTCCTTCGACGAAGGTATGATAAATGAACATGAAATCAAAAAGCGTATTGACCTGGGGGATCGTCATCATAGCGGTCGTCGGCGTCGTATACGGACTTATCGAACTTGCAAAGACTTCGCCGACGAATCAAGGAGGCGCCCAAGCGGGGATCGGCCTTATTCCGCCGATAGCGTCGTCGGATTGGACGGAAGGGGATCCGAACGCAACGACTACGCTCATCGAGTACGGCGACTTTGAGTGCCCGGTGTGCGCAGTTTATGCGCCGGTTCTCAATCAGTTGATGAAAGATTTCAACGGAAAGATATATTTTGCATACCGCTATTTCCCGCTTGAAACGATCCATCCGAATGCGGCGCTGTCCGCCGCCGCCGCGGAAGCAGCCGGAGCGCAAGGCAAGTTCTGGCAGATGCACGACCTGCTCTTCCAAAATCAAAATACGTGGTCCGGCGAAAGCCCCGCGGATGCGGAGAAAACGTTCGAAACATACGCTTCACAATTGGGGTTGAATGCCGGCCAATTCAGTGCGGATATGAATTCGGCGACGACAACCTCGAAAATCCAAGGGGATTACGAAAACGATTTGAAGATGGGGTTGACGTATACGCCGACGTTCATTGTGAACGGAAAAATCATACAAAATCCGACGAGCTATGACGCTTTCAAACAAATCATCCAGCAGTCCCTCGGCGGTCAATAAGATCGTCGTCGCAATCCTCGTTTGTGCGGCGTTGGGATTTATCGACGCTTCCTATCTTACGGTCAGTCATTACTTTGCAATCCCGCTCCCGTGTTCCATCGTGAACGGCTGCGAGAAAGTGACAACAAGCGTTTACTCGACCGTCTTCGGCGTTCCGCTCGCCCTTTTCGGGGCGGCGTACTATTTGGCGATGGTTCTCCTTTCGGTTTTTTCACTCGATCGAAAAAACGAACGATCGATGAAGGTCGTCGCCGTCTTATCGACTGCCGGCTTCCTTATTTCCCTCGGTTTGGTTTCTATCCAACTTTTCGTCCTTGACTCGATTTGCCTTTACTGCATGACCTCGGCTGCGATAACGACGATCGTTTTCCTTTTAAGCATCCGCTTTTTCCGCCCTTTCCCGAACGAAAGAAAGGAGAACGAGGGAGATAAAGCTCAAGAATATTGAAAGGACGAACGGTATTCTCGGATCAACCGCTTGCCATAAAAACCCGGCCATGAGCGAAGCGGGGAGTCCCACAAGACCCACGAGCATGCCGAAGGTCCCCAAAGAGCTTGCCCGAACGCCCTGCGGCGAAAGATCCGCGACGAGGGTCTTGATATTTCCTCGGTACGCTCCGTAAAAAAGCCCGTAGCAAAAGAAAGCGGCGAGAAATCCAATGAGGGAATGCGAAGCAGCGAAGAGAAGATTGGTGATGATGAAGAAGAGATAAGAAATCATGATCACCGAACGGCGGTTCCTGCGGTCGGCGAGTTTGCCGAACGGCACGGCGGAGGCAGCCGCCGTAACGAGGAATGCAGCATAGAGAAAGGTCACCGTTTCGACGGGAAAGCCACTCGTCTTCGTGACAAGGATGTAAAAGGAATCAGAAAACGTGCCGAGCGTGAAGATGAGCGAAGCAAGGATCAAGAGCTTTAAATCGCGGTTCACTGAACGAAGGGAAAGCGAAAAAGGATGCTGCTCATCCGCGCCGTGCGAATCCTTGATGAGAAAAAGAATGAGGAGGGAGCCAATAAGCGAAGGCACGGCAGCCAAAAGGAAAAGCTGCCGATAGGTGAAGTAGCCGATGAGGATCGCCGATGTCATGAGGCCGAGAAGCGCACCGACCCGGTCGGCTGCCCGAAGCATGCCGAAAGCGGTGGCGCGGGAGCCGTGTTTTTTGATATCCGCCACGGCTGCATCGCGCGGCGCATCCCTCATCTTGCCGCCGCGGTCCAAAATCTTTCCCGGTATGAGCTGCCATGTTGTTTGGGACATGAAGTAAATGACTCGGCCGAGCGATGCGGCAAGGTAGCCGGCCCAAATGAAAACCTTCCGTTTTTTGATCCGGTCGGAAGCCATTCCCGATAAAGCTTGGGAAATCGAGGCCAAGGCGTCACCCAAGCCGTCGACGAGACCCAAAAAGGTGGTCGAAGCGCCGAGAACGCTCGTCAAGAATATCGGCCAAATGACGGTAATGAGGTAATGGCCGATGTCATTCAAGAACGATGCTGCCGCAAAAACCAAGATCGTCCTTCGGTTCCGGTTTTCAGTTTCCATGGGTTCTTTTATAATATCAGAACGCCATGAAAGAGGATATGAAAGAGTGGTTGGAAGAAAACCCGACCTTGAAGAGATTTGAAAAGAAGCATCCCGCGCTCGCGGCGTTCCTCGGAAAGCGCTTTTCGAAAAGCAAACCTTACGGCCGGCGGTTTACGGGCGGGTTGCTCTCAAGCTTAGTCCTCTTCTTTGTTTTTCTTGAAATAGCCTTCGATGTCGTTTCCCGCGAATCTGCGGCGCTTGACCAGAGCATTACCAACTTCTTGTATACCTTCAGGAACCTGTCATTCGCCAAGTATTTTTTGCTCTTCACCGACCTCGGCGACGTTCAGGGCGTCCTTGTCCTTGCGGTGGTTCTCGTCCTCCTCTTTCTCATGCTGGGGAAGAAAAGGGAAGCGCTTTTTTCCGCCTTCACTCTCCTTTTCGGCGAGGTCTCGTACGCCGTCATGAAACTTATCATCGCGCGTCCGCGCCCGAGCCTTTGGTATGCGCTCGTGCCCCGCAGCGGCTTCTCGTTCCCGAGCGGACATTCGGTCGGTTCGGTCGTCTTTTACGGATTCGGCTGCTATCTCATTTCGAGAATGGTGGAAAAAAAGTCCGCAAAAGCGTTTTGGTGGTTCCTTGCGATATTCATTCCCTTGAACGTCGGCCTTTCGCGGATTTATTTGGGCGTCCATTGGACGTCAGACGTTTTGGGCGGCTGGACGCTCGGTCTTGCGATCGCAGTCCTTTCCGCCTTCCTCATGAAAGAATTGGAGGGTAAGAGGCCGATGGATAAGGTCCCAGTTTTTCAAAAACGATCCATCTATCAGATAACGGCGGGGCTTTTGGCGCTTGCAATCGTCTTCATCGTGTATTTTTACAATAACAATCCGCTCGAATACAAAATTCCTCCTTTGCCTGCGAGCCCGGTCGTGGTCTCCGCAACGTCGAGCATCGAAGGTCTCGTCGCTGAGAGCAGTTTTCCGAAGTTTTCGGAGTCAATCGCCGGCGACCCCATGGAACCCATGAGCCTCATTGTTGTGGGATCCGAGGCGAGCTTGAAGCAAGCCTTCTTCAACGAAGGATGGGTCGTTGCCGACCCGCCGACGACGGCGAATTTCATAAAGCTCGGCCTTGCGGCGATCGAGGGAAAGCCGTACCCTGCGGCACCAGCTTCACCGTCGTTTTTGAACGCCGAACCTCAGCTCATAACCTTCGAAAAGAACGTCGGCGGCACCTTCATCGTCCGGCACCACACGAGGTTTTGGCAAACGAGGTTTCTTTATGCCGGTCAGCCGGTGTGGGTCGCATCGGCGAGTTTCGACAGCGGACTTACCAGCTATTTGGTTTACCACCAGATCAGCCCGGACATCGATACGGAGCGCGATTATATAGCAAGCGACCTTTTGCAATCGGGCCTCGTTACGAGCGAATCGAAGGTGCAATTCGTCCACCCTATGATGGGGGAAAATTTTGCAGCGGAACCTTTCTTCACGGACGGCAAGGCCTACATCATTTTCCTCAGGAATTCCTAATTTTATACGCAAACACGCTATGCCAAACCCCAGCGAGGTTTGGCCGCTCGCTCTCGGACTCGCTCTTCCGCTTCGCGGAAACCATGCCCGCTCGTCCTGCGAGACGGTTTGTTTAATAAAATTAGAAATTCCCGAAGTCACTTTAGTTCTTACTCCCAAGGGAAATTTCAATTCTTCCTGAGTGAATATTGCCGGAGTATGTCCTCTAAAATAACCGAAGCGAGCCGCGTGCCGAGCCAGGCCCCCCCGCCCGTACAGGCGAGTTGGGTGGCGAGGAGCGTGCGAGCGGAGGATTATTTTGACATGCGGAGGCCTATGAAGGAAGGAAGAATTGAAAGTTTTGTTTTCCACAGAACTCCTTGACGATACCTCTCTCGGGGCGTACCATAAAAACAATGCAAAACGGAAGGCAAAATTCGATTTCGTTCGTCTTCATGAGCCTCCTCCTTCGGAAGGGGACTTTGCGTTTTGCGATGAAGTAAGAAGAGACCACATCGAAAATCCAAAGCCCCCGACTGAAAGCCGGGGGTTCTTCATTTTAGAGTCCGGGACCTGTCCATATGAGAAGTGGATATATCCCAGGCCCGAAAATCGGAACCCTGGGTAAGCACTCAAATAATTTCATATATCAGAAAGGAGTTAGCAATGCTGAATGCATCGGGATCAACAAAGACCGTTTCCGCCATGCCCGGTGGAATAGGCGAACGGATCCTCCGGGAAATCGCGTTTCCAACCAAAAAGCCCAACAACAGGAGAACGCTTGAGGTGTCGTATCACAACGGAATTCAAAAATGTTCCGTCGTGACGAGGGACGGCGATACGCTCGGGTTTACGCTCAAGCTCGGGGTAAGGGAAGGTCTTTTTATCGAAGAAATAAAAGGATCGCGGTTTTCCTATCGGGCTTCTGAGGGCGTGCTTCGAGTGGGAGAACGCTTGTCGCCGGCGAAGATCGCGGAGGTCGCCAACTATCTCATTGGCCAGTATGTCATCGGTCAATGTCATCGGAAAAGGCATCGGAATCGGTTGAAAACGTGGAGAGGGTGGAGGGCTATGCAGAACGGCGCACTGATTTCTGCGGCAAAGTGACGAAAAAAAGTTTCTCTGTGCCGGAAAACATCCGGCGGAGGCATCAGAAGGGGAGTTGCACAACACAATCGTGCAACTCTTTCTTTTTTAAAAGAGTACCAGTTGCGCTCGGAGAGGACTCCGGTGTAAAATAGCTTCACTATGACCTTTTCTTATTTCAGGAAGAGCACATTCGGGCTCTCCGAGACGCTTCAAAACGTCAAAAAAGCAGCCGAAAAGGCGGGGCTCAAGGTTCTGGGCGAAGTCGAATTGAAGGATCCGAAGGGATATGCAGTCCACGTTTCCGAGGCAAATTGGACCAGTGCAGTTATCGCCGCCGACCACAATGTCGTGGGCTTTTTGCCGTCGGTCATCGTCGTTTTTGAAAAGGATGGGAACGTTATGGTCGGCGCCGGCCGCGGATCGCTTCTCGGAGGCGTCACGCAAAACATGGAAATAGCGCGCGTCGCCGAGGATGTCGAAAAGAAGATGAAAGAGATCGTGAACGTTAGCGCCGGTGCCGGCGACTTGAAGCCGACAAAGATCAAGGTCTATTCAACGACCACCTGCCCGTACTGCAAGATGGAAAAGGCGTGGCTCGACGAAAACAAGATTTCTTACGAGAACGTCATGGTTGATGTCGACCGCGCGGCGGGGGAAGATATGGTCAAAAAGACCGGCCAGATGGGGGTGCCGGTTACAGAGATCCAATATGAAGATTCCGAACCGGATTACATCATCGGGTTCGACAAGCCGCAACTCGCCCAAATTTTGAATATCAAGTAATATGGAAACTAATAAAAAGAAGAACATCGCTCTCGGCGCGATCGGAATTATTGTCATCGCGATCGTTGTCATCGTTCTTGCCGGGAAGAAGGGAAATGCGCCGGGTGCCGTAACAATAAACCAGTCGGTTGCGGGGAATCAAACGAGTCAAGATCAAACAACTACTATGGAAACACAAAACTTGCCGGATGGCCTTCAGGTCACCGACGAAGTCGTCGGTACGGGGACGGAAGCGGTCGCGGGGGACACGGTGACGGTGAACTACGTGGGCCGCCTTACGGACGGGACGATCTTTGATGCATCGGCGAACCACGGGAATCAAGGTTTCACCTTTCTCTTGGGCGCCGGCCATGTCATCAAGGGATGGGATGAGGGGGTCCTCGGCATGAAGGTTGGAGGAAAAAGGAAATTGGTCATCCCGCCCAGCTTGGCATACGGACCGAACGGCGTCTCGGGCGTCATTCCTCCCAATGCGACGTTGACGTTCGAGGTGGAACTTCTCTCGGTACAACCCCAAGGATAGCGGAGCGATCGCTCCTTCCATGAAGCTCTCTCTTTTCAAAAAGGTAAAGAGCATCGGCAGCAAGGTGGGGCCGGGGATCATAACCGGCGCAGCCGACGATGATCCGTCGGGGATTTTGACGTATCTCCAGTCGGGGTTTTTGTACGGCTTCAAGATACTATGGCTTGCGTTTCTTGCGCTGCCGTTCATGATTTCCGTTCAGGAAATGGCGGGCCGCATCGGATATGTCACGGATCACGGTCTTGTCCGCATCATCAAGGATCACTATTCGAAGACCCTCCTTTATTTCATCGCGGTCATTTCCGTCGTCGTCATAACCATGAACATCGGTGCGGATCTCCTTGCCCTAGGAGCGGTCCTTGAAACACTCGTGCCTTTGGGCGTCGTCTTGTGGGTCCTCATCGCTGCGCTTGCGATCCTCTTTTTTACGGTCTTCCTTTCATATCCCCGATTTGCAAGCGTTTTAAAATGGCTCACGTTGTCGCTCTTCTTTTACGTTGCGACGGCGTTTTTCATCCATATCGATTGGGGAAGCGTCTTTCGGGCGACATTCGTTCCCGTTTTCCTGCCGGATAAGGACTTTATCATGCTCGTTGCCGCCTTCTTCGGTACGACCATTTCGCCGTATTTGTTCTTCTGGCAGGCGGATGAGGAAGTGGAAGACCGGGATGAAGAAAAGGAAAAAAGGAAATTGAAGCGGTTCCTCGTCACGAAGAACGAATTGAAGCACATGCGGCGCGACACGGCGCTCGGCATGGTTTTTTCAGAGATCATTACGTGGTTCATCCTCGTTTCGGCGGGGGGATTGGCGGTCGCGAAGGGCTCCGCGGTCATCGCGACGTTCCAAGAGGCTTCGAGCGTCCTGCGGCCGCTCCTCGGTCCCTATGCGTTCATTATTTTCAGCATCGGGATCGTCGGCACGGGCCTCCTGGCCGTTCCGGTCCTTGCGGGAAGTATCGGCTACATGCTTGCCGAAATATTCAACTGGCGGGAAGGAATGAACAAGACCTGGCGGGAAGCAAAAAGTTTCTATCTCGTGATCGCTCTCTCGACGCTTGCAGGCGTTTGCATGACGGTATTGCGGATCGATCCCATTGCCGCCTTGATCTATACGGCGGTGTTTTACACGATCATCACGCCGCCGATCGTCTTCATCATTCTCCGGATTGCGAACAATCGTTCGATCATGCATGAAAAGACGAACGGGATCATCGCGAATGTCTTTGGAGGACTTACCTTCGTATTTGCTTTGGCGGTCGCCGTTGCCTATCTTGCGAGCGTGTTCGGTTGGATCTAAAAACCCCTTCCGATTGGCGGAAGGGGTCAGGAGGCGAGCGACAGAATGGTCATAGGTCTCTATAGTTTGCTCCTTGGCAGATAAACCACGGCCCGAGTCGATGAAGCGGCGATTGCTTCGCGATTTTCTTTGTGGTACGTTCGAACTCCGAGAGCATCCTTGAGGCTTGCGAGCGTGTGAGGTCCGCGGTTTGCGGGGATCCTCGTGTCGGGAGTCGTCGTCACGAGGTACGCTTTCGTATTGCTTGCAGCCGTGAGCGTTACGCCCGATGATGTCGAGTTGAACGTGAAGCCGATTCGTGAACGTTTCGGTGCCGATGTTCCGGCAAATGCAAGAGAAGAACTGAATACCAATCCTGTGATCAAGGTGCCGGTCCCTAGGACTAAAAGTTTTTTCGTTGCGGGCATGTTTTTCTCCGTATTTTTTTTTTCGACCTTCGACGATGCCGTGCACCGTCTGTAAGGGAATACGCTTGCCCGTATTTAATGTTACAATGTAGTATAAAGACAACCATGATGGCGGAACGAAAGAAAGTAAAATTGCCTTCCGGCTTCAAGGATTATCTTCCTGAAGAGGAAAGAAAAAGAAGCGAAATGCTCGATGCAATAAAAAGGAATTTTGAGCTTTTTGGGTTTGTTCCGCTCGATACGCCGGGAGTGGAAGAAGAGCAAACGCTGACGGGTGGAGATCCAGAGTTCAAGAAGCAAATATTCAAGATCAAGAAGAGCGACGAGAGCGAAAGCCTTGCGCTTAGATTTGACCTCACGGTTCCTTTGGCGCGGGTGGTTTCGATGTATCCGAACGAAATAACGTTCCCTTTCAAGCGGTATCAGATCGGCAAGGTATGGCGAGGAGAACGCGCACAAGCGGGGCGATTTCGGGAATTTTTGCAGTTCGACGCCGATGTCGTGGGATCGGGGAGTCTTTTGGCCGACGCGGAAATCGTGGCTCTCATGAATCAAGTCATGATATCGCTCGGATTCCAGAACTTTTTGATCAAGATCAACAACCGGAAGATCCTTGGCGGACTGCCGAACTATGTCGGGTTTTCGAAGGGAAAACTCGATGCCGTTCTTCGAACCGTGGATAAATGGGACAAGATCGGCATAGAGGGCGTCTTGAAGGAGCTTTCTTCGAAGAATGCCGCTGCTCTCTCGAAAAATGAAGCGCGCCGTGTCGTGGATTTCTTCGGCATCAAAGCGTCGAATAATCGCGAACTTTTGCGGTCGGCGCGCGCGCTCATTTCGACCGACGATGCGGAAGCAGGATTCGCGGAAATGGAAGCGTTGATCGATCATCTCGCTTCTTTGGGAGTACCGGATGACAAATGGGCGTTCGATTTCGCGACGGTCAGGGGTTTGGCTTATTACACCGGTTTCGTTTTTGAAACGATTTTAACCGATTTGCCGGAGATTGGAAGCGTCTTTTCGGGCGGGCGGTACGACAATCTCGTCGAGCATTTCGGCGGCGGAAGACTCCCGGCGGTTGGCGCCTCGGTCGGTGTCGATCGGATGTTATATGCAATGGAAAAGCTCGAGGTTTCTTTCAGCAGCGGAAAAAATATGCGGGCGGTCGTGTTGCATTTCGATGAAGGGTCGCTTGCTGCTGCAGAGCGGGCGGTTTACGAGCTTCGCAAGAACGGAATTCCTTCGGAAATATATCTCGGGAAAGAAAAGACATTGAAGGGCCAGCTCGCGTTTGCGGTAAAAAACAACTATGCTGCCGCCGTCTTGATCGGCGAACGCGAAGCTTCGGCGGGAACCGCAACGATCAAAGACCTCAAATCGTACAAGCAAACCGAAGTTGCCATCGAACATGTTGCCTCGTCGGTGAAAAAGATTTTGGGAGGACGGTAAGCCGTATGGAGAAAGAAAAAACGCTGGCCGAAATAAAAAAAGAGCTCGAGGAGAATAAATCGGTGCCTCTCCGGGAATCGAATCTGGTTTTTGGCGAAGGGAGTCCGGATGCCGCGATCATGTTCATCGGCGAAGCGCCCGGATTTTATGAAGATCGGGAACGGAGGCCCTTCGTCGGCCGAGCCGGAAAACTTCTCGATCGGCTGATCGGCGATATCGGAATGCGGCGCGAGGACGTTTATATAACGAATATCGTGAAACGACGCCCCCCCGAAAACCGCGACCCGCTCCCCGAGGAGCTTTCAGCATACCGTCCGTATTTGGCGAGAGAGATTGACGCCGTCGATCCCAAGATCATCGCGACCCTCGGAAGATTTTCCATGAACTATTTTCTGCCGGACGGAAAGATATCCCGGGACCAAGGGAAGGTCTTTTGGTGGGGTGAAAAGATCCTCCTCCCGCTTTATCATCCGGCGGCGGCGCTTCGATCGACGTCCGTTTTGGGGGATTTGGAGAAAAGTTTTAAAACTTTGAAAGCGGTCGTTATAAAGTACGACGAACTTGTGCGGCAAAGAAGGGGAAAGTCATCCGCCGAAGTTTCAGGAGATAAGGAAGAACAAACCTCGCTTTTCTAGATTATCCACAGATTTGAAGGCCCCCCGCTCTCCTTCAAAAATTCGAGGAGAGCGGGGGGCCAAAGTTTTTGAGGAGGGGGTATAATGGAGGGATGAAACGCGGCATCGCCACATTCACACTCGACGAAGGGAAATGTCCTCCGTGGCTTTTCCGGCGCATGGTGGCGCTCGGACGGGACATCGTGCGGATCTTGATCTATGAATACGGGCCGGACGAATTTGTGAAGCGCATGGCCGACCCTGTGTGGTTCCAATCACTCGGAACCGTTTTGGCATTTGACTGGAATGCGTCGGGTTTGACGACGATTCTGACTGCCGCTTTGAAGGAAGCAATCCGCCGCGAAGAGTGGGAACTGGGGATATTCATCTGCGGCGGGAAGGGCAAAACCTCGCGGCGGACGCCGGACGAGATTTTGGAATGGGGCGAGAAGCTCGGCATGAGCGACAAAAAGACCAACGCTTTGGTTTACAACTCGAAGATGAGCGCAAAGGTTGATAGTGCGCTCGTTCAGGACGGATTCCAGATCTATCACCATAGTTTCATATTTTCACGGAACGGAGCGTGGACGGTCGTCCAGCAGGGAATGAATACGGCGAATCAGACGGCGCGGCGATACCACTGGTTTTCGGAAAACGTCCATGACCTCGTATGCGAGCCGCATTCGGGCATCTCATCGAAATTCATCGGGAAGAACGTGTTGAATATGGTTTCAAAGAACAGCTCCGGGAGTCGCGGGATGTCCGTGGATCTCGTGGGCGGCGGATACAACGCCCTCATGAAGGATGTGAACATTGTCCGGAGACATTTCTCCCGGTATTCCAACATGATCTCGGTCCGGTCCGGCAAGGAGCAGCTGACGCTCCTCGATCTCGACCGGGGAGAATTCTACGATCATCCGATGGTCAAAGAAGATTTCGTGATGAATAAGTATTTGGATAAAGTTCTCAGGGAAGTTGCCTACGTGAACCCGGAAAACTACGAAAAGATGGTTGCCCTGAAAGGCGTCGGGCCGAAGACGGTCCGTGCCTTGGCGCTCGTCAGTGAAATCATTTACGGCGCGAAGCCCTCCTATGAAGATCCAGCGCGGTACAGCTTCGCGCACGGCGGGAAGGATGGCACGCCGTTTCCGGTGGATACCAAGACGTACGATGAAACAATCGCGATCTTGAAACGCGCCGTCGCCCGAACCCACTGGAATCCGGACGAGAAAAGGAAAGCAGTGAATAAGTTAGAAAAAGATAGAGAGCAATAGCTCGCCGGGCATTCCTGCTCAGGCTGTCTCCGGGGCGACGCCCAAGTCTTAGCCTTCGCAGGAATGCCCGGCTTGCTCTTCCGGAATCGAAAGAGAGGTATTTAGTGAAGAGAGATTAGGAGCGACCCTCGAAGTGGGGGATGATGAGTTTTTGGTCGGCAATCTTCACGAGTTCGGTTACCTGCATCCAGGCGAAACACCAGATCCAGACACCCGCCACGTAAAGGAGGGGAATTCCGTTCATGAAGATACCGATCCAGGCCATCAAGCTTGCGGCTATTTGCGTTAAACTCGTTGCCCAGATAACCTGCGAACTCGGCAGGAATTTGTACCAGCGTTCCTTGGTGTGGGCCACGTAGATCAGCATGTGTCCCGATATCATGAGCTTGAGGAAGAAGACGGTTTGGATAACCGCCCAGTCGAGATGGAGAACGTAGTCCATGACGAAGAAGAGGATTAAGCTGTTGAATATCCCCGTGATGCCGTAAAGCGCTCCGAGCGTGAACCGCTCGGCAACTTTTATCTTCGCCGGGCGGCTGAAATTTTTAACCCGGTTGAAGGCGAGGGAAATAATCGGGAAATCGTTCATGATCGCGATCAAAATCAATTGAATGGGAGTCAGGGGATAGGTTTTATAAATGATGCCGAGGATGACGATCGTGATGATGAGACGAAAACTTTCGGAAATGCGGTAGATGGAGTAACTGTAGAGACGGGAAAAAATCTTCCGCGCTTCTACCAGCGCATCCCTGATGACTGAGATGCCGGGCGAGAGGAGAACAATGTCGGCGGCGCTTTTCAGGGCATCGACAGCGTTTTTGACCGCGATGCCAACATTCGCTTCCTTGATCGCTCCGAGATCGTTCACGCCGTCGCCGGTCATGGCGATGACGTAGCCGTTCTTCTCCGCGAGTTTCGCGAGGTTGAATTTGTCTTCCGGCAGGATTTGTGAAAAGGCCCCGATGCCGTCGAAGTACGCCGGATCGGTCGATTTCCAATTCACCTCGTCGCGCGTCAAAACCTGGCCTTGCAGGGAAAGTTCCGCGGCCGTGCGACGGCTGATAGCCAGGTTATCACCCGTCAACATTTTTACGCCGATGCCATTCTCCCTTAAGAATCCGATGACATCCGCCGCATCGTCGGTCAGGGGATCGGCAAGCATGAGAATGCCGATCATCGTCATGTCTTTTTCTTCCGTGCCGTTTTCGCGGATGGCGACGCCCAAAACGCGGTACCCGTCATCGGCCGCCCTGTTCACGTCCGCTTCATAGTGGGACTTTAGTTTATCGTCCATCGCACAGAGAGCCCCGATCACTTGGGGAGCACCGACGGAAACGACGGTTTTGACGCCGTGGAAAGAAGCGATAGCGGTGGAACGTTTCCGTTCAGAATCGGCGGGCGTGAGTTCAAGGATTGAAAAATCTCTCTTCATTCCCATGACTTCAGCCTTCTTGTTAACGGCGTTGTCGATGGAACTTCTGGTGTCTTCCGGCGCTGCCGCGGAAGCATAGTAGACCACGTTGTCCTTTTCACGTCCGTTGTATCCTATAATGCTTGCGACGGTGATCTGGTTGTTGGTCAAAGTTCCGGTCTTGTCCGTGAGGAGCATGTTGACGTTCGCGAGATCTTCGAGAGCCGACAATCTTCGCACGATCGCGTGCTTTTTCGCGAGCTCCAGGGCTCCCAAACTGATGATGAGGGTCATGACGGTCGGCAGGCTGATCGGGATGCCGGCGATCACGAGGCTTAGGTCGAGAACGATAATGTCGCTCCACGTGGCGTGCTGGAGGAGAAAGACGATGGTTACGATGGCGACGCCGACGAGTGCGATCACAGTGAGGAATTTGGAGATGGTCAAAATATCTTTTTCGAGAATACTCCGCCGCGTCACCCGCTCGACGAGGGTTATGGTCTTCCCGAAATTCGTTTTGATGCCGGTCGCGGTCACCGTCATGGTCGCCGACCCGGTCGCGACGAAAGACCCCGAATAAACCTTGTCCTTGATGCTCTTGTCTTTCGGCAGTGATTCGCCGGTCAAAACCGCTTCATTTACCGTGAGGTTTTTCGCTTCGGTGAGGTCGCCGTCCGCGGGAATGATATCGCCGACCATGAGCTGGACGGAATCTCCCGGAACGAGCATCCGGGAATCGATCCAGCTCCACGCTCCGTCGCGGAGCACTTTCACCTGAATGGCCAGGCTTTCCCGGAGTTTTTTGATGGCGTTGTCGGCTTTATTTTCCTGCCAGAACCCGATGGTGAAATTCAGGATCATGAGGAAGAGGATGAAGTAAAAATCGAACGTTTTCCCGCTCACGAGGGAAAGCAGCGCCGCAGCGAGAAGCATCAAGGCGATCGGCGACACGAGCCACTTCACGATCTTCATGAAGAAACTCACCTTCTTCTCCGGTATTTCGTTCGGACCATATTGTTCAAGCCTTTTCTTGATCTCTTCGGATGTCAGACCCCCTGCGGTGATATCGGTACTCATATGATTTTCATTGTATTCCTTTTGCAACAAATATATAGTGAAGCTGTGGAAAACGAGATATTGAAGAACTTGAACCGCGAACAGCGCGAAGCGGTCGAAACGAAAGACGGGCCGGTCCTCGTGATCGCGGGGCCGGGTTCGGGGAAAACCCGCGTCATTGAATATCGCGTTTTGAATCTCATCCGCTCCGGTGTCGATCCGCGGAAGATCCTCCTTTTGACGTTTACGAAGCGAGCCGCCAGGGAAATGCTTGCGCGGGCCGCTTCCCACGACAAGCGATGCGAAGCGGTCGACGGCGGCACGTTCCATTCGTTCGCGTACAAACTTCTTCGGATCTATGGCAGCGAACTTGGATTGCGGAAAACGCTTTCCGTTCTCGACGAGGGCGATGCGGAAGAGCTCATCGGGAAGATCTTGAACGCGTTCAATGTGAAGGAAAAAAAGGAAGCGTTTCCCAAAAAAGACACCTTGAGAAGCATGTTCAGCCTTTCGGCGAACAAGGGATTAGATCTCGAGGATGTCGTCGGCCGGTACTTTTCCCACCTTGCCGATTTCGTGCCGGAAATCGAAGCCGTTTTTGAGCGGTACCAGCTGCGGAAGAAGGAAAGCGGATATGTCGATTTCGACGACCTGTTGCTTTATGCGCGGGATCTTTTGGTGCTTCAAAAGACCGGCGGGGAGATCGCTTCGCGGTACGAATACGTCATGGTCGACGAATTTCAGGACACGAACCCCGTGCAGGGAGACCTGACGCACCTCTTGGGGAAGCGGACGGGGAACGTCCTCGCGGTCGGGGACGATGCGCAGAGCATTTACGGTTTCCGCGGCGCTTCGCACAAGAACATCATGGATTTCCCGGAATACTTCCCGGGGACGAAACTCATCAAACTCGAGGAAAATTACCGCTCGACGCAAGCGATCCTTAATCTATCGAATGAGCTTCTCCGGAACATGGCGGACAAGTTCAAAAAAGAGCTCGTGTCCGCGAAAGGGAAGACCGGAGAACGGCCGAAGTTTCTTTATTTCGGCACTGTCGCCGATGAAACGGAGTGGATCGCCGAAAAGGTCATCGCGCTCGCATCGCAAGGCGTGCCGCTCCGGGAACAAGCCGTCCTTTTCCGGTCGACGTACGTCTCGATCATGCTCCAAGCGGAGCTTTCAAAAATGAGGATCCCATACAAGGTATTCGGCGGCCTCCGGTTTTACGAGACGGCGCATGTAAAGGATTTTCTCGCCTTCGCGAAAGTGATCGCGAACCACAAGGACGAAATAAGTTGGGGGAGGATCTTGAATCTTCTGCCGGGCGTCGGCAAGAAGACGGCCGAAACGCTGTGGGGGGAGATGGAAAAGGCGGGCAATCTCGACGAAGCGCTCCCCATGCTCGAACAAGCGGGGCTTGCCGGCAGGAATGCAGGGGAGGTTTTGAGATTGAAAGAAGCGGTTGCCGATGCATCCCGCTTGAAGAACGACCCCTTCGATCTTTTGGGTCGGGTCATGGATTTTTATTTGCCGATCTTCCGCGAAAAATTCGACGATTGGCCGGCGCGCCTCCAGGACCTTGAGACGATCAAGGATCTCGCGGAAGAGTATCATGAGCTCGATGCGTTCCTTGCCGATCTTTCGATCGACATACCGGAAGGCCGGGATGAAAACGAGGAAGAGTTTTTGACGCTCTCGACCATTCATTCGGCAAAGGGCCTCGAGTGGAATACGGTATATCTCTTGGGTGTTTCCGAGGGGACGCTGCCTTCGAAACGATCGATGGATTTCGACGAGGATATCGAAGAAGAGGGGAGGTTGCTCTACGTGGCGGTCACGCGGGCCAAGGAGCGCCTCTATCTCTTCTTCCACTTGGATGACGGACGGAGCGCCTACCTCGGGAACCGGATCTCGCGGTTTTTAGAGCCGGCGAACGTCTTTGGGACGCTCTCTCATGAGGATCTGTCGGGGTACGGTTTGAAAGATGAGGTACGGTACAGCGACGAGGACGAGGGGATCGACGTGGAGTGGTAGATCCGCCTTCTCTCTCGCGGGCGTGAGTTTCGGCTCGGGTAAATTCTCCTCGCTTATCCTGGGAAATGAACGGAATTTTCGAACTCAACCTTGGTTTCATAAATGAAACCGTCGGGATTCACACAGCGATAAATTCCTATTTCCTGTGTCTTCGCTTGGGAATTTATAACCTCGCCTCAAAAACCCGCTCAAAAGAAAGCGGATCTTCCTTGGTTTTGATGTATAATGGAGGGCGATGGATACCGCTGATGAAAAGGAGAAGGAGAGGAAGAGAAAGGACGAGATTGCAGTTTCAAATTGGCAGATGCATCACCAGCTCAAGATAGATTCCCTGAGGCAGATGGACAACATAATTCTTCTGTTGGGAACAGGTGCATTTGGAGTATCTATAGCCTTTGTTTCTTTTTTAAAAGAAAAACCCATAGATTGGTGGATATTGCTTTTATCTTGGATGTTTTTGCTTGCGGCAATTATTTGCACCTTCCTTGCTCATGAGGCAAATGTAAAAACATCTCTCCGAAACCAAGTTTTGATAAACCAGTGGAGGGTAAACGGTGGCAATAGCATAAGGACGGATGAAATGGTTATCGACGAAAAAATGGATACCAGCAAAGATCCTCAAGTGCAAGTGCATGATAGGGAAACTAACAAAAGGCGGAATGCCGCTAAAACATTGCTGATACTTGGTATTGTTTCATTAATTCTTTTTGCAGGTATTAATTTCTATCAGAACCAAGTAGAGCAGAATAAAGGAAATCCACCGCGTTGGTATTATCAGTACCCACGCTAATTCTTACACCTCGAGAGTGGAATCTGGGGGGCTTTTAGCGGCCGAGAACCTATGAACGAGCAAGAATCAGAAAGCCCTTTGACAGGAAAAAGGATATTGGTAAAATAGTAGAGTATGGAAAACCCGAACGTCACCATTTATACGACCCCCACGTGCGTGTTCTGCCGGATGGCAAAAGCATTCTTCCGCTCGCACAACGTGGAGTATGTTGAAAAGGACGTCGCAAAGGATCTCCAAGCGCGCCAGGATATGGTCACAAAATCCGGCCAGCTCGGCGTTCCGGTGATCGACGTCGGCGGACAGATCGTCGTCGGCTTCGATCAAGCAACGCTTGCGAAGCTTTTGAACATAAAATAGTTCTCTATGGATCCGCTCCTCATACCGGCATTTGCGGGCGGCGTCGTAACCTTCCTCGCTCCTTGCACCTTGCCGCTTGTGCCGGCCTTTTTGGCGTTCATAAGCGGCGTGCCGATGGCGGATCTCGCCGACAAGGAAAAGATGGAAAAGATGAAGTTGAAAATCGTTTGGAACGCGGTGTTTGCAATCCTCGGATTTTCGTTCGTGTTCGTTCTTTTTGGATCGGTCCTCGGGCTCCTCGGCATCCCGCTTTTGAGATACCGGCTTCTCCTCCTCCGGATCGGCGGGATTTTGATCGTGCTCTTCGGTCTTTTTATGGTGACGGAGGGCCGATTCAAATTTCTTTCGTTTCTCTATAAAGAACGGCGCTTGAACATTGGCCGATTGCTGAGACCGGGGAATGCCTTAAGTTCCTTTATCTTCGGCGCGACCTTCGGCCTCGGGTGGACCCCGTGCATCGGCCCCGTTTTGGGGGCGATCATGACGATGGCCGCAATAACCGGCGAAGCCGTGAGAAGCGCGGCGCTCCTCGGCGTATTTTCTCTGGGTCTCGGCTTGCCGTTCTTTCTGGTCGCCTTGACCATTGCGTATGTTTCCGATTATTTGGCGAAGATCGAACGCTACTTGAATGCGATCTATTTCATTGCCGGCCTATTTTTGATCTTCATCGGAATTCTGCTCATATTCAATCTCTTGCCAATTTGGACCAATCTCTTTTACGGAATTGTGTGACATGGTACTATAGAGGGGACTTCGTATGAAAAATAAGATCAAGGGGTTTTTCCGGTTCTTCAAGCGACCGCGGAACATCATCCTCGCGGTTGTTGTTCTTGCGGTCGCTGCCTTTTTCGTTTTCGGCGGCAAAAAACAGCAAACAGCCGATCTCATTACGGTGAAGTCGGGGACGATCACGCAAGATGTCGTCGTGACCGGCGACATCACGTCGTCGGAAAACGTCGATTTGTCGTTTCAAGGAGCGGGTACCGTCGCCAAGGTCAACGTTGCGACGGGGGATACGGTGAATGCGGGAGACATCCTTTTGACCGAGGATTCGAGCGTACTTCAAGCGGAGCTTCAGCAAGCCGAAGCAAGCGTGGCACAAGCCGAAGCGAATCTCGGCGTCCTTCAAAACGGCGCAACGCCGCAGGATATCGCGGTTTCTTTCGCCGAAGTTTCGAACGCCGAAAGTGCCCTTCTTGGAGCGGAAAAGAACGTCGTTTCGACCGTTCAAGACGCTTCCACGAAGGCCGATGACGCGGTTTACAACCAAGCCGATCAAATTTTCACGAATCCTCGGACAAATCCGCAGCTCGTCTTTTCGATACCCAACCAACAGCTTGCAGTGGACATTCAGTCGGAGCGATTGAGCATCGAGTCTGATTTCAGCGCGTGGAACAGTTCGCTTTCCAGCCTCACAGCGACAAGCGATCTCCCTGCCATCCTCAAGGAGACGAAGGGGTATTTGGGCGACATTCAAAACTTCTTGGCGGACGTTGCGTCGGCCCTGAATCTCGTGAGTCCTTCGGGAAGCGTTTCGGCATCCAGCCTCGATACGTGGAAAACAGATGTTGCATCGGGAAGGGCGGAAGTTGTGACGGCGATCGGGGACGTCGTCACGTCGGAAAGTGCGCTGGATTCGGATCAAACAGCGGTTGCGGTCGCCGAAAAGCAACTGGCCTTGAAACAAGCTCCCGCAACGCCGGACCAAATAGCGGCCGATGAAGCAGCCGTTTCCCAAGCAAAAGCTCAAGTGTCGCTTATTCAAGCGCAAATCAGTCAAACCGTTCTCCGGTCGCCCGTTGCCGGCACGGTGACGAACGTCGTGCCGAAGAAAGGTGAAGTTGCCACCGCCGGAGAGACCGTCATCTCGATCATCGGAAACAACAGCTTGGAAGTCGAAGCATACGTCGCGGAATCGGATGTCGCAAAGCTCAAAGTCGGCGATCCGGTAAGCATCACGCTCGACGCTCTTCCTGGGGAGACGTTCACGGGACATCTTCTCTCCATCGACCCCGCCGAGACCATCGTGAACGGCGTTGCCAACTATAAAGTAAAGGTTAACTTCGACGCCGTTGACCCGCGGTTCAAGAGCGGCCTTACGGCAAACCTCACCATTGAGACGCAAAGGAAAGACAATGTACTTATCGTTCCCCAGTTCGCGATCATTCAGAACGATCAAGGGACCTTTGCCGTGAAGATGGTGAACGGGAAGCAGGAGCAGGTGCCGATCACGCTCGGGATCCAGGACCAAAACGGGAATGCGGAGGTTACCAGCGGCCTTTCGGAAGGGGATCAGGTTCTCAATGTTGGCTTGAATCCCTAAAGTTAGTTTTTGATGATCTCCGTAAAAAATCTCAAAAAGGTATATCAAGATGACGGATCAGAAACGCAAGCGCTTCGCGGCGTTTCGTTCGAGATCCAAAAAGGAGAATTTGTCGCGATCATGGGACCATCGGGTTCCGGGAAGTCGACACTCCTCCATATCTTGGGATTTTTGGACCGGCCGACATCCGGTTCTTATTCGTTTATGGGGAAGGTGATGGAAGAATTGAACGATCTCGAACTCGCGGAAATACGGAACGATGAGATGGGGTTTATCTTTCAAGATTTCAATCTTTTGGGGAAGCTTTCGGTTTATGAAAACGTCGAATTGCCGCTTCTGTATAATGACAACATATCGCCGCATGAAAGAAAAAGAGAGGTCGAGAAAGCAGTCGAATCCGTCGGCCTTTCGGAAAAGATCGGCGTCGTGGCAGGAAATCTTTCCGGAGGGCAAAAACAGCGGGTCGCGATCGCGCGAGCTCTCGTTAATAACCCGAACGTCATTTTTGCGGATGAGCCGACCGGCAATCTTGATTCGAGATCGGGCGGCCAAGTTATGGAGATTTTGCGGCGCTTGAACGACGGGGGGCACACGGTGATCCTCGTGACCCACGAAACATACACGGCGGAATTCGCCGAGCGGCTGATCCGCCTCAAGGACGGCGAGATCGAAAGCGATGTGCCGGTCCACAACCGTCGGAAGATAGACGATTTCTTCAAATGAGATTTAATGACGCATTCAAAACGGCGCTTCGGAATGTGGAGCATTCGAAAATGCGCTCCTTCCTTACGATCTTGGGGATCGTCATCGGCGTTGCATCGGTCATCATTTTGATGTCCGTCGGCCAATCGGCGCAGGATTACATCTTGAACCAGGTGAAGGGTGTCGGTTCCAATTTGATCTTCATCATACCGGGCGGTACGGGCGGATCGAAGTTTTCAGCTCCGGCATCGGAACGGGGGATCGTGATTAAAACCCTCGTCGCGGGCGATGTCACGGCGCTCGAACGGGAGCCGACCATTACGGCCGTTGCGCCGATCGTGAATGGGCAAGCGACCGTCGCGTACGGCAACAATGACACGTCGGTCCCGTATGAAGGAGTGACATCCGAATTCTTCCCCATGCGGAATTTCGGTGTTTCATCGGGAAGGATGTTCAATCAATCGGACATCGATTCTTCGAATCGGGTCGTGATCCTCGGTTCGACCGTTGCAAAGACGCTCTTCAGCGGCGTCACCCCGGTCGGAAAGTTCGTTCGCGTGCAAAACATCCCGCTCCAAGTGGTGGGCGTTTTGACGGACGAAGGGGTGGGACCGGGAGGGATCGATCAAAACAACATGGTTTTGGTTCCTGTGACCGTCGCACAAAACCAGCTCTTGGGCATCAACTACTACAATTACATCCTCGTACAAGCGAACAGTTCTTACGACATCAGTTTTGTGACATCGCGGGTGAAGACGGTCTTGAGGCAAACTCACCACATCACGGATCCGGTGAAGGACGATTTCACGGTCGAGACGCAAGCCGATATCCTTTCCATTTTAGGAAACATCACATCCGTCATGACCATTTTTCTCACGGCAATTGCTTCCATTTCCCTCATTGTGGGGGGGATCGGGATCATGAATATCATGCTCGTATCGGTCGTCGAACGAACGCGGGAGATCGGCCTCCGGAAAGCCGTCGGCGCGACGACCGCGGACATTTTACGGCAATTTTTAATCGAAGCAACGCTCTTAACGCTTCTCGGGGGCATCATGGGGATCATTCTCGGCGGACTTGTGACGTTCGGGGCATACCTCGTGATCGCCCGGCTTTTGAATGTCGCATGGACGTTCGCCTTGCCCCTCGGCGCCGTCATGCTCGGCGCCGGTGTCTCGATTTTGGTCGGATTGGTCTTCGGTTTCTATCCTGCGCGCCAAGCCGCCAAGAAAAGTCCGATCGAGGCATTGCATTATGAATAAAAATCCGTATACTAGAACCCATCATGTGGTCACGGATGGAATTTTGGGTCTTTACCATCGTCGGGTTCGCCCTCGTTTACTACGGGTATACCCGCGTGTTGGGGTAAATCCTCGAGACTTTTATCGCTCGACGAGAGTCTTCTCTTTTTTCTTCCCTGTTCGGGGAGGTTTTCGTTCTTCTTGTCCTCTTCTTGGTCCTCGCGGTTCGATGCCGAGCAATTGTTCCCTGAGGAGGTTTATCAGCTGATCGTCTTCTTTTCCGCGGAATGGTATAAAAAGCTTTATCCAGCCTGAAATCTCGCTCGTTTGCGGATTCAGGCCGTTTTTTCTCGCTTGATCCGCGATGGTCCCAAAAACTCCTTTTGCATGCCTCACGGGAAGGTAAGCGAGGAGATGGTCTTCGTTGGCCTCGAAGTATCCGTTGATCTTTTTCCACAACGGCCGGCGGGTCCGCTCGTCTTGCGGAGCGTCTTCTGCAATGGCGAGAAGGGGAGCGGGCAATTTTTCACCCATCCCTTCGACGAAGATCACCTTTCCGAATCGGCTGCCGAACGAATTTTTGCCGGACTTGAGGTATGCTTCGGCTTCCCGCGATTCCCTCATGTGCCCGTTGACGAATTCTTGGAGCCCGCGCTTTTCGATGAATTCTTTGCTCAAGGGGGCCGAAGCCTTTTTGACGATGATGTCCTGGACCCTTCGGTTCATTGCTCCGAAATCCTGCGGCATGTCGTCCATCTCGCCGGTCAAAAAATCGTTCATGATGTTTCTGAGTTGTTCTTTGGACAACTTCCGGTTGATCTTGAAAAGATTGATTTCCCGGTCGTCGAAGAAGCCGATCTTCGCGAAGTCGAGCCACTTACCCTTCTCGATGAGATCGGCAAAAACGGCGAGTCCCATCATTTCGGCTTTTTCCTTCGGGTTAAAGCGTTCGAAAAACCCTCCTTCCCACAGTTTCTTGAAGAGGAACCACGTCGTACCGATGGAAGAGTGATCCCGCTCGTTGAAATAAACTTCGAGCGCGTTCCGCAAATTGGGGACGGCAATTTCATCTTCCTTCCCCGGTTCGAAGAAGCCGATGTTTTCCGGATCGATCGAAAAGCCCGCGTCTTTTATCATGATCTGCTGGATTTCATAGCCGAGTCCCGACGGTTTTCTAATCTCGTACCGATGATGCCTTTCGGAATACCCGACGTTGCCGGAAAAATAGAAAAAACCGTAATGGTCTCTGAATTCCTGCCGCGCCTTCTCTGTTGTATAAGGGGGTATATCGGCATTTTTGAAGGAGTCGATGATATTTCCGAATGTTGAAAGATTGAAGGCAGCTTCCTTTCGGGGTATCTTGTCCCATTCCGGATCTGCCTTCAGGCGTTTCCTGATGTTCCCGAGGAAGAGTGCCGCTTCGGCGCGCTCGGTGATCCTTCTTGGGATCACTGTATCTTTTGGAACTTCTAGTTTTTCTCCTCGTACCTTCGCGCCGGCAGCCTTTGCGCCCCAAACATCGATCATCTCGTCGAATCGATCCTTGTCTTTTTGTTCTCCTTCGTTCTTGTGCTTCTCGTACTCGGCTTCCGATGCTTCATTGATCTTTTCCTTTTTCTTCTCCCTTCTTTCTTCGTTTTCTCTTTCTTTTTCCCAGTTGAGGTTCCAGGGCCCGTGTTCCATACCTTTATCATATACCATAAGGGGTTTGTGGTATAATGGAAGCATGGTAAATATCACGGCAGGCTTGACGAACGGATGGATCGTTCTCGCTCTTATTATTTGGGTGCTTCCGTGGAAAGGCGTTGCGCTGTGGCGCGCGGCAAAACTTTCCCAAAAGTGGTGGTTTATCGTGCTCCTCGTTTTGAATACGATCGGCATCCTCGAAATTCTCTATATCTTCATCTTCTCCCGGCCGGCCATGAAACGGCAGGGACTCCTCAAAACCGAAGAAAAGAAGGCGGATGCGTAGGGAAGTTTGGTACGGAGCGGCAGGACTTGCGGCAGTTGCCCTCGCGGTCGCGGTTTCAAATTTGCCAGCCGATATCGTTTCCGATGACGCCGACTCAATGAAGGAAACCTCCGTCGTAAAAGTGTTTTTCGGTAACAGTAATCTCGATCCGAACGTATCCTGCAAAGAGGTATTCCCGGTTGTGCGCACGGTCCCGAAAACTCAAGCCGTGGGACAAGCGGCGGTGAACGAACTGCTTCAGGGGCCCACTGATGAAGAGCGGGCAGCGGGATACTTTACGAACATCAATTCGGGCGTTGCGCTCAAAAGCCTCCGGATCGCAAGCGGGACGGCGTATGCCGATTTCGATGAATCTCTCGAAGCGGGCATCGGCGGTTCATGCCGGGTTGCCATGACGAGGTGGCAAATCGTCGAAACCTTGCGGCAGTTCCCGACGGTTCAGAACGTCGTTCTGTCGATCAACGGTCGGAGCGAAGATATTTTACAACCATGAAGAAAAAGAACAATAAACCGCAGGTAGGGGAACAAGCCCCCGATTTCGAGCTCTTGGATCAAAAAGGGAAGCTCCATTCGCTTTCCGCATACGCCGGAGGATGGGTTCTTTTGTACTTTTATCCGAAGGACGATACGCCGGGATGCACAAAAGAAGCATGCATAATCCGCGATTATTTTCCGGACTTCAAAAAACTCAAGGCGAACGTGCTCGGCGTGAGCGTCGATTCGGTGAGGAGCCACGGAAAGTTTGCTGAAAAATACCAGTTGCCCTTCACGCTCCTCGCGGATGAAAAGAAAGAAGTGGTGAGAAAGTACGGCGTATGGGGAAAGAAGAAATTTATGGGGCGCGAGTATGAAGGAACGCTTCGTACGTCGTTTTTGATCGATCCGCAGGGGAAGATCGCGAAGATCTACGAGGATGTGAAGCCGGAAATCCACGCCGAGGAAGTCATCAAGGACCTGAAGGTCTTGAAATCCTAATTTCGAAATCCTAAATTCTAAATAAATTCCAATGTCCAAACTCAAAATTCAAAACGTATATTTCGGTCATTGTTTAAGATTTAGAATTTTATTTATATGAACCTGTCTGAAGAATTGAAAAAACTCATACAAGGCGACGTGATAGCGGACGAGAAAACCTTGTCCGATTACAGCCATGATTATTCCATTTTCAATGTACGGCCGGAAACCGTCGTCTTTCCGAAGGACAAGGAAGATGTCGAGAAGCTCGTTCAATTCGCGGAGGTGAAAAAGAAGGCAGGCGAAAAAATATCCGTGACCGGCCGTTCCGCAGGGACCGATATGTCCGGTGGACCGCTGAACGAATCGGTGATTGTGGAGTTCACAAAGTACTTCAATCATATTCGGGAAATCAATGAAAAAGAGAAATATGTCATCGTGGAACCGGGGGTTTATTTCCGCGACCTCGAGAAACAACTTCAGGCGAAGCATCTGCTTTATCCCGCATATCCGGCATCCAAGGATTTGTGCGCCCTCGGGGGCATGGTCAATAACAATTCCGGCGGCGAACTGACTTTACAATACGGCAAGACGGAAAATTTCGTCGAGGGACTCCATATCGTCCTCGCCGACGGCAAAGAACATTATCTCGAGCCCTTGTCAGGGGAAAAACTCGAAGCAAAGCTCAAGGAACAAGGCTTCGAAGGCGATGTTTACCGAAAACTTTATCAGTTGATCAACGACAACTATGAAACGATCATAGCTGCGAAGCCGAAGGTCAGTAAAAACTCCGCCGGCTACTATTTGTGGAACGTGTGGGACAAAAAAACCTTCGATATCACGAAAGTGATCGTGGGGTCGCAGGGGACCTTCGGGCTTTTGACGGCGGCCCGCCTCCGCTTGGTCCCTGCGCCGAAATACACCCGGCTTGTCGTCATCTTTTCGAAAACGCTCGATCCCGTGCCGGATCTCGTGAACGACCTTTTAGCCTTGAAACCCGAAAGCATCGAATCGTACGACGACAAAACGATGGGTCTTGCGATTCGCTTTTTCCCGACCTTAATGAGGCTCATGAAAGGCAGCCTCTTCAAGCTTATATTTGAGTTCATTCCCGAGATCGGGATGCTCCTTCGCTCCGGAGGAATGCCGAAAATGATCCTTCTTGTTTCCGTCACGGCCGACGACGAAAAAGAATTGGAGCGGAAAGCCCAGGAGATCGTCGCGGCAGCCACAAAATACAAGCTCTTGGTCCGGAATGTGAAGAGCGACGCCGAATCAGAAGAGTACTGGACCATTCGCCGGCAAAGCTTCGCCTTAATCCACAGCCACGTGAAGGGAATGGATGCCGCCGCCTTCATCGACGACATCATTGTCGAGCCGAAATATATGCCTGAAATATTGCCGCAAGTGAACGCGATCCTCGACAAATACAAGGACAAACTGGTCTATACCATCGCCGGCCACCCGGGGAACGGGAATTTCCACATCATTCCGCTCGTGCATATGGACGATCCGGAAACGCGGAAGATCATCCCGGAGGTGACGGAACAGGTTTACCAACTGATCTTCAAATACGGCGGTTCCATCACCGCCGAGCATAACGACGGGATCATCCGGACGCCGTACCTCAAAGAAATGTACGGTGAAAAAATCGTTTCGCTTTTTATGGAGGCGAAGAAGATTTTTGATCCGGACGGCATCTTCAATCCGGGGAAGAAAGTGGGGGATACGCTCCAATACGCGGCGCGTCATATGAAATCCTAAGTCCTAAGCACCAAATCCTAAACAATATCAAAATCAAAAATCATAATGACCAAAACGCGCGTTTTGAATTTGGAAATTTGGTCATGGGGATTTATTTAGGATTTAGATATTAGGATTTTTACCCTCTCTTTTTATGTTCGGCTTCAAGATTGTAAAAAAAGACAAGGATTCCCGCGCGAGGGTTGGCGTCATTGAAACGCCGCACGGTATCGTCGAAACGCCCGCCTATACCATGGTCGGCACGAATGCTGCCGTCCGAACTCTCTCTTCCGAAGACGTCGCGGAAACAAAGACGCAGATCGTCATCGTGAACACCTACCATATGTGGAAAGGTTTGGGTGACAAACTCGAGGTATTCGAAGGGCTCCATGCGAAAATGAAGTGGCAAGGGCCGCTCATGACCGACAGCGGCGGTTTCCAGGTTTTCAGTTTTGGTTTCGGCCGGGAACACAAAATCGGAAAGATAGCGCAGAGGTTTCCCGAAAGCATGTTGTCTCGAGGCAGCTCTCGGAGCACCGTCGAGCTTGGTATTCGCGAAGCGGATTCGACGGTGCGAGAGCGCAGGTTGGCTTCGGTCGCTGGAGCCGAAGAACAACCGGCGACGAGAGATAACGTACATTCGGGAAGAAGCGATAGGAACTTGGTAAAGATAACCGAAGAAGGTGTCTATTTTTACGATGGAGAAGAGCGGTTCCTGAATCCGGAGATCTCGATGCACATCCAGGAGAAGCTCGGTGCCGATATCATCTTCGCGTTCGACGAATGTACGTCGCCTTTGAACGATTACGAGTATACGAAAGGAAGCATGGTGCGGACGCATCGGTGGGCCCTGCGATCGCTTGCGGCGAAAAAGCGAGAAGATCAAGCGCTCTACGGTATCGTCCAAGGAGGTGAGTTCGAGGACCTGCGGAAAGAAAGTGCGCGGGTCGTGGGATCGATGGCATTCGATGGTTTCGGCATCGGCGGATCGTTCGGCAAGGAAGAAATGCTCGATGTTCTCGACTGGGTGACGCCGCTTCTCCCCGAAGGACGTCCGCGCCATCTCTTGGGCATCGGGCGCATCGAGGATATCTTTGCGGGTGTCGAACGGGGGATCGACACGTTCGATTGCGTGATACCGACGAGAGAAGCGCGCCACGGGTCTCTCTGGACGAAGGGGGGTCGTTTCGATGTTCGAAAAGGAAAGTATGCGGAAGATAAAGGAAAGATCGAAAACGATTGTTTGTGCCCCGTCTGCTTGCGGGGGATTTCCCGCAAGGAGTTGCATGATCTTTTCAAGGCAAAGGATCAAGAAGCAGGGAGGCTAGCAACGATCCACAACGTTTGGTTTTTTAACGACCTTATGGCAAAAATCAGAAAAGCGATCATGGAGGGGACATTGAAAGAATTGAAGGAAGAATATCTTGAGGAAATGAAAGGATAAAGCGGATACTTACGGATAGATACGGATATCTCCGGATACTCCCGATGTATCTCTACTATATCTATTCATATCCGTGAATGTCCGTCAGTATCCGTCCTATCTATTCATATCCGTATTCGTTTTTTATAATGAAAGTAATGAAGAGGATAACCATCGCTTTGACATTTCTTTTTGGCCTTTCTATTGCCTCTTTTTCTTCTGCTGCGGTCCTTTCGATCTCCGTTTCCAATGCATATCCTGTCCAAGGCGATACGGTACGGATCACGGTTTCGGGAAGCGCAAGCGCGCCGCAAACCGCTACGCTCGGGGGCGAAACGGCGAACTTCTTTCCGTACGGAGGAAGGTACATTGCGGCAATCGGGCTGAAGGTCACGGCGCAAACCGGTTGGCAAAAAATAACGCTTACGTTCGCTGACGGCGCAACAAGGGTAAAGTGGATCGATGTTTTAAAGAAAAAAATAACGGTGGAAACCTTCGCCGTTCCGCCGCAAATCGGCATGACGCCGACCGAACTCGTTCAAAGCTTGAATGACGAAAATGCGACGCTCGACAAGATCTTGAATGCCGTGACGCCGCAGTCATATATCACCGGCGCGTTCGGATTGCCTCTTTTGAATAACACGCACATCACCGACTGGTACGGAATTTTGCGGAAGATGGGAAGCCAAGAATTTTGGCATCTTGGTACCGACTTTGCATCGCCCGCCGGGAGCGCCGTCGGCGCGATGCAAGCAGGCATTGTACGGTTTGCGACATCGACGGTCTCGTATGGCAATATGGTTGTCGTCGATCACGGCGAGGGGATCTATTCGATGTATCTGCACCTTTCGAAGATCGTGGCGAGCGTGGGGCAAGAAGTGAAGAAGGGGACGGTCATCGGCCTTGTGGGTGACACGGGACTTTCGACCGGCGATCATCTCCATATTTCGATCAAGGTGAACGGCGTCTCCGTCGACCCGCTCCGCTTCGTGAAGGTTTTTTAGATAGAGCGGATATACGTAGATATGCGGTAGAGATAGATTGTAACTACTATATATCTACCTATTTCTATTTATCTCTAAGTATATCTGCTTACTTCGTAAAGTAGAGGAACTCGAGAATGATGAGGATGAACCAGCCGACCTGGAGCACGAACCATGCGATGAGTTCCACCCATTCGGCTCGATCTTTTGCTGAAACCGAGAAATTTTCCACAAGGGAGGAATAAATATCCTCGAGCGAGTCCAGTTTTTCCTTGACGTCCGTTCGCCAATCGCTCAACTTAAGCTTGCGGCTTGCAAGGTCGTAAAATCGCGCCGAGTACCACTCGCCGATGAGCTTGATGTCCCGTTCGAGCGACTCGAATGCCGAAATCCATGTCAGTCGCCGATCGAGGATATCCTTTGCTGCGTCGGAAACGGCCTTCGTTGAGGAGAACCATTTCTTTTCGCCGAGTTTTTTCATGATGTCTTGGATATTCAAAAGCTGGTTGTCCAACCGTTTGTCGAGAATGCGATGGCGGAGGAGCTGGAGATTGGCGAGCATTAAAAGTTCCACGGCCAAGCCGAAGTCGCCTTCGACGTCAAAAAGGAACGCGCCGTCCCAGTCGATGATCGAGAGGTCGTGTTTGGCGTATTTGATTTGCGCGGAAAGAGTGTATTCCACCTCTTTTGGGTCGAGGCTGATGGTTTCCGATTTGAGGAGCGAGGCCATCGTCGAGGCATGGACGAGGAATTGTTCCGGATCGCCGACGTATCCCGAGATCTCGAAGATCGAATACATTTCGCTCATGTCTTCGCTGCCGCCCCACTTTTTAACGATCGTGTAGCTTTCCTCGTACAACCTCTTTTCCCAATCGCTCGTTTGCTCGCGATCGAAGATGTTTTTGAGCTCAATCGATGCTTGAATGACGAGAATGTAGGGAATATAGCCGAGGATCGAAAAGGTTACTTCGCTCCCGTCGATCTTCTTCTTTTCTTCGCCGACGGTCACCAAATGGGGAACGGACGAGGGGAAATAGTGCGGAGAGCTTTTTTGCGTCTCGGATTTAAAAACCTTCCCCCTCACCGCCTTGGGAACCTCGGAAAGTACGAGGGTCACCAGTTGATTTTTCATTCGCTTTCATTATAAACTATATCCGATGTTTCAGAAACTGAAACCAAAAACGCTGCTTTTCATCATTGTGGTCATCGCAGTCGTTGCCGGCATTTTCGATTATCAGCCGCTCTGGGGGACGATCTCGAACTTCCGGCCCTGGAACCTCGGTCTGGATTTGGCAGGAGGAAGCGTTTTGACGTACAACATCGATCTCTCGAAAGTTCCGGCGGCGGACGAACAGTCCGTTGTGAACGGCCTTCGCGATGTCATTGAAAAGAGGGTGAACCTCTTCGGCGTTTCCGAACCAAAGGTTTACATCGAGACCGTAGGGAGCAGCGAACGGTTGGTTGTGGAACTTGCGGGCGTGAAGGACGTCAATCAAGCCATCAAAGAAATCGGCGCAACGCCGTTTTTGGATTTTCGGGAGGTCCAAGAGATTCCGGCTACATCGACTGCCGCACTCTCGACTTCTTCGACGTCGACTCTTGCCGGCCAAAATCTCGCATTCATTCCGACTGGCTTGAATGGCAGGTATGTCGTCGGAGCTCAAATGTCTTTCAATTCGGTGACCAATCAGCCCCAAGTGGACATCGAATTCAATTCGCAAGGCGCAACGCTGTTCCAGGATTTGACCTCAAAGAATGTCGGAAAGCCCATTGCGATATTTTTGGACGATCAGTTGATCGAAATGCCGGTGGTCCAGGAGACGATAACCGGCGGAAAAGCCGAAATAACGGGAAACTTCACGGTCCAAACCGCTCAAACGCTCGTTGAGCGGTTCAATGCCGGTGCTCTTCCGGCTCCGATCACGCTCGTGAATCAGCAAACGATAAGTTCCAATTTCGGTAAAAATGCACTCGACACGGCTATCTTGGCAGGCATCGTGGGAACCTTGGCGGTCATGGTCTTCATGCTTATTTATTACAAGAAACTCGGCATCTTTGCTTCGGTAGCGCTTCTTATTTACGTGAGCGTCACGCTCGCCATTTTCAAGATCGTGCCGGTTACGATGACATTGTCGGGGATCGCTGGATTTATTTTGTCCATCGGCATGGCTGTCGATGCGAATGTTTTGGTTTTTGAACGGACGAAGGAGGAGCTCCAGCGCGGTTTGAGCCATGCTTCCGCGGTCGAAGAAGGATTCAAGCGGGCATGGACGTCCATTCGGGATTCGAATGTGTCGACTCTCATTACGTCGGCAGTCCTTTACTATTTTACGTCGAGTTTCGTGCAGGGCTTCGCTTTGTCTCTTTTTATCGGGGTCCTCGTGAGCTTGTTCTCTGCCATAACCACCACGCGAACGCTCCTCAGGGTTTTTGAAAGCCGCGAAAAGAAGCAACTGGCATGAACACCAAAATGAAATTTTTGAACGTCGTAGAAAACAGAAAATACTATTTGTCGTTCGCGGCGGTCATTGTCCTTGCGAGTTGGCTGTGCGTCATTTTCCTCGGCTTGAAGCCGGGAATCGATCTTTCAGGGGGGACCGAATGGCAAGTTGCATTCACAAGCGGAAACGTTTCGGTTTCCGAGGTGCAATCGGTGCTTTCGTCCGCGGGGCTTTCGGAGTTGACGGTGAGGAGCCTCGGTCCGAATCAGTTCGACATCGAAACGCCGGAGATGAGCGAAGCAAGCCATCAGCAGTACGCCGACGCTCTAAAGACGAAGATCGGAAGCTTCAACGACGAAAACTTTTCGAGTATCGGCCCCACGGTGGGGAGCGAGCTGGCGCACAAATCAATGACCGCCATCATCCTCGTTTTGATCGGCATTTCCCTCTACATCGCGTACGCCTTCCGGAAAGTTTCGGAGCCGGTCAAGTCGTGGAAATATGGACTGATAACGCTTGCGACGCTCGTTCACGACGTTTCGATCCCGGCGGGTTTTTTGGCGCTTCTCGGATTTTTCAGGGGCATTGAAATAGATACCAATTTCATCGTGGCGCTTTTGGTCATTATGGGCTTTTCCGTTCACGATACCATCGTCGTCTTCGACCGAATTCGGGAAAATCTCTTGGTTGCCCGGGGAAAGAAGACGTCGCTTGCGGAGGTCATCGACTACAGTGTCCGCGAAACATTTGCGAGATCTGTGAATACGTCCTTCACGCTCATGCTGGTCTTGATCGCACTCCTCGTATTCGGCCCGCAATCCCTCTTTTATTTCATCCTTACGATACTGATCGGCACTATTTTCGGTACTTACTCTTCCATATTTGTTGCGAGCCCGCTCCTGTATCTGTGGCAGAAGAAGGACTAGTTGACTACTTTTTAACCTTGTGGTAGAATGATTTTACGATAAATTCATGAAAAGCGTGAATGCCATCATTGACGATATTCTTTTGACTCTACCACCCAAACAGCGGCGGATTGTTGTCGGCCGGTTCGGTTTGAAGAACGGAAAAACGGAAACGCTCCAAGAGATCGGCGACGAGATAGGCATTACGCGGGAACGGGTACGGCAAATCGAAGAACAAGCATTGAAGAAGATCCGGGAAAAGACGAAGGCGGATGGAAAGGAAATCGTCGATTTTGCGAAAAAACACCTCCTGTCGGCGGGTGGCGTGAAGCTGGACGAAGATTTTTTAAACGACGTCCTTTACGGTCTGAAGATCGACGCAAAGACGAAGAACGCGAAAGAAAAAGTGCGCTTCGTTTTGTTGGTCTCCAACGAACCGATGTATGCCAAGGAAGATGACAAAATGAACGCTTACTGGTATGCAACGAACGATGCGCGGAAGAAATTCCTCGAGTTCGTGAACGGTATGACGAAGTTTTTGACCACGAAAGAAAAAACGGCGATCTTGACGAGTAAGTCATACCTCGGCCAGTGCAAGGATCTTGCATCGTGCCATTTCCTCTCGATCCCGAAGCACTTCGGGACGAACATTTTCGGAGATTTCGGCCTTAAAAGCTGGCCGGAAATAGAACCGAAAACGATCCGCGACAGAGTCTACTTGGTATTAAGGAAGCACGGAGCGCCGCTCCACTTCACGGACATTGCCAAGTACTCGTATAAATACGGATTGGACAAAAAAGTTCCGCATGTTCAAACGGTGCACAACGAACTCATTAAAGATCATCGATTTGTTTTGGTTGGAAGGGGAATGTACGCGCTTCGTGAGCACGGCTTCGAGCCGGGAACGGTGAAAGACGTTCTGGTGGATCTTTTGAAGAAGAATGGGCCTCAAAAGGTGGACAAGATCATTGAACTTGTGAAGGCTCAGCGGTTGGTGAAGGAAAACACCGTCATCTTGAATCTGCAAAATAAGAATCATTTTAAGAAGCTCGATGACGGCAGGTTCTCCGTTCGAGAGGCGTAGAAAGCCGGCTCGGAACGTAGTATAATTCCCGTAAGGGAATGCTGAAAGATATTGTTGGTGGTTTTGGCGATATCCTGAAGGATCTCTTCTCGACGTGGGAGATCTGGCTTGCTATTTTTGTTGCCGGACTCATCGGATCTTTTTTGGTGCCCTTCACCGGCCCCGCGTCCATTTGGAGGGCTTTTTTGTATTTCCTCGAATATACGTGGTGGCTGTGGGTTTTCATCATTCTCTTCAATTTATTCAAGGAATTGTGGCTCCATTACAAGCGGGAGATGTATAAAAAATCTTTGAAGTGGGTCCTTTTGGAGCTTCGGGTTCCCCGGAACATTCAAAAAAGCCCTCAAGCGATGGAGCAGGTCTTGACGGCGATCCATGCGCTCAGAAACGCACCGTCCGATTTCAAAGAAAAATATATCGAAGGAGAAGTGACGCGGTGGTTTTCGCTCGAAATGGCGAGTTTCGGAGGAGAAATCCATTTTTATATCCGCATTTACGCTGGCTTGAAAAATCTGGTTGAAGCGTCGTTCTTTTCGTATTATCCGGATATCGATATTATCGAAGTACCCGACTATATCGACAGGCTTCCGAAGAGCGTTACGTCGATGTACGAAGAAGGATTCGATTTGTGGGGGACGGAAATGCTTCTCCAAAAGGAAGAATTGTATCCAATTAAAACGTATGCCGATTTCGAAGCGAGCCCCGACGAAGAAAAAAGATTCGATCCCATTTCATCTTTCCTCGAGGTTATGGGAAAGCTTATGAAGGACGAGTTTGTGGGGATCCAGCTTTTGATTGCGCCGACCGGAAAGGACCCGATGACCGATTACGACAAGTGGCTTGATGGTTCGAAGGTGGAATTGGAGGAATTGCGGCAGCAGTCGAAAAGAACGAAAACGGAAATAAACCCCGGCGAAGGGGAATTCAGCATGTTTACGATGCGGAGCCCTCGACAAACGGAAATTTTGAAAGCCGTCGAGGAAAATCTCTCGAAGCCGGCCTTCGAGACGTTGACGCGTTTCGTGTACATTTCACCGCGCGCCACCTTTACGGACAGCTATCCGCGGCGAGGTTTGATCGGCGCCTTCAGTCAATATGCGGCGCTCGATATGAACGGTTTTACGCAAAACTACAATGTCTCGACGCGTACGAAGCTTTGGAGCAGCCCGTACGTTTTCCCCAAGACGCGCGGCGAATACCGTAAAGCCCGCATCCTCTTTGATTATAAAGAGCGGGAAATTCCTCCCGAAAGCCTGGTGGGTCGCGTCATGACCTCATATTTCTTCAACTGGAACGCATCGAGAAATTTCCTTATGAACACAAAGTGCATCGCGACGCTCTTTCATATCCCAACGTCCATCGTTCTCACGGAACCGCATTTGAGACATCTCGAAAGCAGAAAGACAGGCCCGTCGGCAGGGCTCGCCATCTTCGGCGCCGACGAAGAAATAGAGCGGTATAAGTAATCAAATGATCCATTTTTTTGAAGCGATCAATTGGGAAGGACTCTATGGCGGTTTCCGCATCGCGTTCATCGTTTTGGATGTGATCCTTTTCGTGGCGACGATAATTTATTTTGCAAAGGGGTGGGAGATCCGCCCGCCCATTGAAGGGGAGTTCGAAGAAGAAGGGGTTGAAGGCAAGAAGGAAGGGTCAGGGATGGAAGCAAAACCTTTTTCCTTCAATACGGCGAACTTTGCGGCGCATTGGTCGGGCATCGAAGAAAAGGCGCGGGAAGGAAAAGCGCAATCGCTCATGCTCGCCGTCATATCGGCCGACAATCTCGTCGATTCCGCATTGAAACAAATGGGACTCCCGGGAGAACATATGGCCGATCGGTTGCAACACTTCACCTACGACGACTTCAATCAGATCGAAGATCTCTGGCGGGCGCACAAGCTCCGGAACGAATTAGTTCATACGCCTGGCTTTGAGTTAAAAAAGGAGGAGGCGGAGGAAATGCTTCGCGTGTATGAATCGTTTCTAAGGACCCTACGGGCCTTAAAGTAGAACATGGCACAACAACCGCAACAAAGACAAACCAGGTTACAGATCATCAAGTATGCGCCGCCGCCGCCGCAACTCCCGGTTTACGGCAACATCTCACCGTCCGAGATATCGTACATCGGCCGGACGAACTATGTCGCTTCGCTCGAGGAAAAAAAATTCATTTTCGGCCTGAAGCGGGTCGATCGCCGCCGGCATACCTATATCATCGGCAAAAGCGGCGTCGGCAAATCGAAGCTGATGGAACTTTTGGTCAGGCAGGATATTGAATACGGGTACGGTCTTTGCTTGATCGATCCGCACGGCGATACCATCGACGACATCCTCCCGTCCATTCCCGAAAACCGTATCGACGATGTGTGCATCATCGACCCCTCTGATATCGAATATCCGGCATCATTCAACCCGCTTGCAAACATCGATCCTTCGTTCAAACATCAGCTGACGCAAGGTTTGATCGAGGTTATGGAAAAACAATTCGGCGCGAACTGGACGCCCCGCTTGGAGCACGTATTCCGGTTCACATGCCTTGCACTCCTCGATTATCCACATGCTACGATGCGCGGCATGATTTCGATGCTTTCCGACCGAAACTACCGCCAAAAGGTTGTGGAGTACATCGAAGACGACATGGTGAAACGCTTTTGGGCTATCGAGTTCGCCGACTGGTCGGAGAAATTCGATACGGAAGCCATCATTCCTTTGGTGAACAAACTCGGCCAATTCCTTTCGAATCCGATGCTCCGGAACATCTTCGGCCAAAAGGAGAACAAAATCGACCTCGAGAAATTAATGAACGACAAAAAGATCATCCTTATCAATCTCTCGAAGGGGAAGATCGGCGAAGAAAATTCAAGCTTCTTCGGATCGATGTTCATTACGAAGATTAAGCAAGCGGGTATGGCGCGGGCAACCTTGCCGCAAGCCGAGCGGAACGACTTTTATCTGTATGTCGATGAGTTTCAGAATCTCGTGACCGATACGTTCGAAAACCTTTTGTCGGAAGCCAGGAAGTACGGCCTTTGCCTTACCGTTGCCCACCAGTACGTCGGACAGCTGCTGCCGAAGGTGCAAGCCGCCGTTTTGGGGAATACCGGAACTATCATTATTTTCCGTGTCGGCGGTGAAGATGCGGTAAAGCTGAAGCCGGAAATGGCGCCGGTTTTTGACGTGAAGGATATGATCAATCTCGGCATGGGCCAAATTTACATCAAAATGACGATTGACGGCGAAACCTACGATCCATTCTCGGCGGAAACGTTGCGCGTTTTGCCGCCGACCCATCCCTCGTTCAAGGACGAGATTATCAAACGTTCGCGCGAAAAATATTCCATTTCGGCGGATGCCGCGAAAAAACTTATCGCCGAGGAAGAAGCCGGCATTTGGCGGAGCGCTCAAGAAAAGGCAGCTATCACGGGGAAGCCCGCCGACGCGAACGATCAAACACCGGAGCCCCTGGTTTAAAATTCTAAATCCTAAGCACCAAATCCTGAACAATATCGAAATACAAATTTTAATGACCAAAACATGCGTTTAGAATTTTGAATTTAGAGTATTGGGGGGTTTATTTAGGATTTAGGATTTTGAAATTAGGATTTTGAGCATTGATTTGACATTTGGAATTTGGATTTCTTCATTTTTTCTCCAAAGGTCGAGTAAAAAGTAAATAAATTGAAGTATGGTTTTTATTTATTCAACCTGTGAAGGCGTTGAGGAAGCCAGAAAGCTTGCAAAGCTCATCGTCGAGCGGAAGATCGCCGCGTGCGTCAACACATGGCCGATTGAATCGTGCTATACCTGGGAGGGGAAAATGAAGTGTGAGAACGAGTATGCGCTTCTCATTAAGACCAATGAATCGAAAGTGCAGGATGTCGAAGATCTCATTCACCAAAACCATTCCTATTCAACGCCGCTTGTTGCGGTCGTGGATGTTCGACGCGTCAATAGGGCATACAAGGAATGGATGACGACGGTTGTGGGATAGAAAAAGAAATCTTGATTTTTCATCATATTTGTGATATAATACTCTTACGATGAATGTTTTTTGGTACATCGTAATAGGATTAGTCATTCTTTTTCTCGCGTACAAGATCGTGAGGGGTTTGATTTTAACCGCTCGATGCAAGAGGATTTTCAAAATGCAGCAGAAAAAACTGAAGGAAGCCGGGTTCCTTACCGAGAATCATATTAATGTGGAAGAGGAAGGCGATGACGCGGAGTAGTTATGAGTTCCCGGAAAGAAGTTTGCCAGAACTGCCGCCGCGAATTTATCATTGAGCCTGAGGATCTCGCTTTTTATGAAAGGATAAAAGTCCCTCCGCCGACGTTTTGTCCCGAGTGCCGCTTCAGGCGGCGCTTGTCGTTTATGAACGTCGTGAATCTCTATAAGCGGAAGTGCGACCTTTGCGGGAAAGAAACCATTTCGGTTTATGCCCCCGATGCTCCGTATCGGGTCTTCTGTGTTCCGTGCTGGTTCAGCGACCGGTGGGATCCGCTCGCATACGGCCGCGATTACGATTTCTCCCGTCCGTTTTTCGAACAATTCCGTGAGTTTCTGAGCGAGGCGCCGCTTCCGGCGCTCTCGACTGATTTCATGACCCTCAAAACGTCACCCTACACGCACCTGAGCGGTAATAACAAAAACGTGTATATGCTCTTCCATGCCGATTTCGACGAAGACTCCGCCTACGGTTTTTATGCAACGAACAGTAAATCGGTCTTTGACTCATCACTCATCATGAATTCCGAGCTTTGCTACGACTCGATGCACGCCTACCGATGCAACCGGTGTGCCGGTCTCCGGGGGCAGGTGACGGAGTCGATTGATTCGTATTTCCTCAAATATTGCTGGGGATGCCAGAACTGCTTCGCCTCGATCAATTTGAGGAACAAGAAGTATTACATCTTCAATAAGCCGTATGCGAAAGAAGATTATTTCAAAGAAATTAAAAAGTGGGATTTGGGGTCATACCGTGAGTATCGGGAAATCCAAAAACTCGCCGAAGAGCACTGGAAAAAATTCCCGCCGAAACCGGTTTTCGACGAATTCACGGAGAATTGCACGGGGAACAACGTTTTCCAATCGCGGAACTGCAAGGAATGCTACGAAGTTTTAGGCGCCGAGAATTCAAAATATCTTTCGATGCTGTATCTTCCAGGGACGAGAGATTCCTACGACATCACGAGCTGGGGGAACAATCTCACGCTTTCCTACGATTCGCCGAACGTGGGCGAAAACGCGAGCGAGGTGAAGTTCAACTACGGCTCGGGTTTGAATTTGATGGATTCCGAATATTCGTTCCTGATTTACGGTGGAGCGCACGTTTTCGGATGTGTTTCCCTGAAGAAGAAAGAATATTGTATTCTGAACAAACAATACACCAAAGAGGAATATGAAGTTCTGATCCCGAAAATCAAGAGCCATATGGACGAGATGCCCTATACGGACCAGAAGGGGAGGGTGTATACATACGGGGAGTTCTTCCCCGTCGAAATGAGCACGTTTTCCTACAATGAAACTCTGGCCCAGAATTTTTTTCCACTGACCGAAGATGCCGCTCGCGCCGAAGGATACGGATGGCGAAATATCGAAAAAAAGGAATACGAGGTAACGAAAAAAGCAGCCGATCTGCCGGATCACATTAAAGACGCGCCGGATGATCTTTTGAATGAAATTATCGGCTGTGCCAAGTGTGGCAGGGGGTTCCGGTTGATACGAGACGAATTGGAGTTCCTGCGGAAGATGAACTACCCCTTGCCCCGTGAATGTCCTTTCTGCAGGATCGATGAGAAGATCGACCAGTGGGTCGATAACTTGAAGATGGAAAAGAGAGCGTGTTCGAAGTGTGGGGCCGAATTTATGACATCGATCAGTAATCACGATGCCCAAAACATCCTTTGCAAGAAATGCTACAGTGAACTGACGGCCTAACCCCCCCGAACACCGAAGGCAGCTCGGGGGTATCGCGGGCGGGGCACCATGGGCGCCCCGCTCGCTTTTTTTGGTCCTCGGGAATCCGGAGGACTGCCGAGAGCCCTATATTTGATGTAAAATTTCTACATGTCTCCCGAGAAGAAAATTTGTCAGAATTGCCATGAGGAATTTGCCATCGAACCGGAGGATTTTGGTTTTTACGAAAAGATGGACGTTCTTTCGCCTAGGCTGTGCCCGGCGTGCCGCGCACAAAGAAGATTGGCGTTCAGAAATGAACGCTCATTCTATTCCCGGAAGTGCGACAAATGCGGCAAGGATGGCATCTCGATGTACAGTCCGAATAAACCGTACGCGGTGTGGTGCCACGATTGCTGGTTTTCCGACGGCTGGGATGGTCGCGATCTCGGTATTGAGTACGACCTCGCAAAGCCGTTCTTAGATCAGTTCGCCGAACTTTGGAACAAAGTGCCGAAGGTCGGTCTGATGCACGAGCGGAGCGTCAACTCCGAGTATGTGAACATATCGGCCGACAACAAGAATTGTTATATGCTCGTGGAGTCGTCGAACAACGAGGGATGTACCCACTGCTACTGGATCCAAGAGTGCAAGGATTGCGTCGATACGTCCTTCGCGAGCAAGACGGAACTTTCGTACGAGAGCGACGACTGCTATAACTCGTACCGTTTGTTTTGGAGCAAGGGATGCCACGATTCGCACGACGGGTATTTTCTCCTTGATTGCCGCGGCTGCTCGAATTGCGTGGGTTGCGTCAATCTGTTCAATAAGCAGTACCACATTTTCAACAAACCGGTCTCGAAAGAAGATTACGAAAAGTTCCTCGAAGAAGCGCGGTTCGATACGTGGACCGGTCTCGAGGAATTTAAAAAGAAATTCGAGGATTTCGCGATGACGGAGCCGCGCCGGTTCGCTCAGGTCTACAACTCGCCCGGCTCTTCGGGGAACTACATCGAAGACGCGAAGAATTGCAAGTCATGCTTCCACTGCTACGATTCCGAGGACAGTAAATACGGCGTCCATATCTGGCGGAACGCGAAAGATTGCGTCGATGCCGACACGGCGGGCAGAAGCGCGGAGCTGGTCTACAATTCGATCAATGCCGGCATCGACGTCTCGCATTATGTTGCCACCGCCGTCTGCTGGTCATCGAGTTTCATGGACTATTCTTCCTACTGCTTCAACTGCACGAACTGCTTCGGATGCACGGGCCTCCGAAAGCAGAATTACTGCATCCTGAATAAGCAATATTCGCCCGAAGAGTACAGAACATTGCGGAAGGAGATCATCGCGAAAATGAGGGAGGAGGGGATCTACGGAGAATTCTTCCCGGCATCCGTCAGTGCCTTCGGATACAACGAGACGGCCGCAGAGGGCCAGTTTCCTCTCACGAAAGAAGAAGCGTTGCGGCAGGGGTTCAAGTGGGAGGACCATCCGCGGGGGACCTACGGCAAGGAAACGATACCATGGGACAAAATACCCGATTCGATTCGCGACGTCGGGAGTATCGACGTGCCGAAGGAGATCTTCGTTTGCGTGAAATGCAAGAAAAATTTCCGCATCATCCCGAGCGAATTCGAGTTTTACAAACACCTGGAGATTTCGCTCCCGCGCGAGTGCCCGGATTGCCGACACGAACGGCGGTTCGCGGCGCGCGGGCCGAACAAAACGTGGCACCGCAATTGCATGTGCGAGAAACCGGATCATGATCATTCCGGCCGGTGCCCGAACGAGTTCGAGACGAGTTTTTCTCCGGAAAGCAAGGAAATCATTTATTGTGAAGAATGTTATCAGAAAGAAATCATATGAGTTCCGAATCAAGAATTTGCCAGAATTGTCATCAAGGATTCATTATCGAACCCGATGATTTCATCTTTTACGAGAAGATCCAGGTCCCGCCGCCGACCTTCTGTCCTGCATGCCGGCTCGAAAGGCGGCTCATGTGGCTCAAGGGCTTCCGTTTGTATAAGCGGAAGTGCGATCTTTGCGGGAAAGAGAAAATATCGATGTACCGGCCGAATTCGCCCTATCGGGTTTACTGCCCCGACTGCTGGTGGGGTGATGGATGGAATACCGAGGACTATGCACGTGATTATGATTTCTCGCGGCCGTTTTTCGAACAACTGAACGAGCATTTCCACCGAGTTCCGATTCGGGGACTCGCCGTGACGAAGGACGTGCAGGAACTTTCTCCCTACACCAACCATTGCGCGAGCTCGAAGAATTCCTATCTCATCTTTTATTCCGACAACAGCGACGACTGCGAGTACGGCTTTTATCTGACGAAAGACAAAGCGCTCCTCGACTGCAGCGTCTATTGGGAGTGTACCGAATGCTACGACGGCATGAACGGTTTCCGGAACAACCGCGTCCACGGTTCGCGGGGGAACGTCCACAGCTCGCTCGACTCCTATTTCCTGCGGGATGCCCGGAATGCGGAGCATTGCTTCGGATCCGCGAACGTCCACAATAAGAAGTACGTGTTCCTCAACGAGCAGTTGACCAAGGAAGAGTATGAGAAAAAGATGGACGGGATCGACCTCGGTTCCTACAAAACGTACCAGGAAATGAAAAAGCGTTCGGCGGAAGTGTGGAAAAATTCGATCCCGAATCCCTGCTACGACTATATGTTCAACGACAACTGCACGGGGAGCTACGTTTTCTATTCCAAGAACTGCAAGGAATGCTACGACTCCGGCTACTGCGAAGATTCGAAGTATATGATGCTCATCAAGGCGCCGACCGTGAAAGACAGCTATGATTATACCGACTGGGGGGAGGGCGCGGAGCGCATCTACGACAGCATCACGGTGGGAAACCAGGTCGCCGACGTCAAATTCAGCCAGGACATTCACGCGAGCCACCACGTGGAATATTCGAAAAGCTGCATGGGATGTTCCTATCTTTTTGGATGCTCGGGTCTTCGGAACAAACAGTATTACATCTTCAATAAGCCGTATACGAAGGAAGAATACCACGCGATGCGGGAAAAGATCATCGGGCAGATGAATTCGACGCCGTATGTGGATCCCGCCGGGCGGACGTACCGCTACGGAGAGTTCTTCCCGGCGACGCTTTCGCCGCATGATTATAATGACACGTTTGCCTACCTCTTCCATCCCTTGGAAGAGGGTGAAGCGCAGCGAGAAGGGCTTTCATGGGTAGAGATCTCGCCCTCCGAACACGCATCGACTATGGATGCCGCCGATCTCCCCGATCATATCCGGGATGCGAAGGATGATATTTTGAAAGAAGTGATCAAGTGCACGGCGTGCCCGCGGGGATACAAAATCACGCCCTATGAGTTGCAGTTCCTGCGGCAGTACAACTTCCCCCTCCCGCGGCGATGTCCCTTCTGTCGTATTGAGGAAAAAGTGCGGCAATGGGCCAAGCAGATGTCTCTCATCGAACGGACATGCACGAAGTGCGGGAAAGAGCTCCGGACGCACTACCGCGAGGATGAAGCCCCCGTCGTCTACTGCACGGAATGCTACTTGAGGGATATCTTCAACTGACATGAACTCTGAAACGAGGCAATGCCAGAATTGCCACCGGGAGTTCGCTATCGAGCCGGAGGATTTTAGTTTCTACGAACGGATTAAAGTCCCGCCGCCGACCTTCGGTAATTAAATCATTACAGTAAGTGTGGGGGAGTATTTCCCTTGGAAGTGTGTATTTTGCGGTCGATCATTTTCTGGAGGTCGACGACCCTGATTTTCCACTTTCTGCCGATTTTGAAAGCCGGCAATTTGCCCTTCCGGCACCATTCGAGAACGGTTCGTTCGGTCACGCCGAAGAATTTGGCGAGTTTCGTGGTGTCGTACATGGCATTCTCGCGGCTTTTCATCACTCTTATTATACCACCTGGTTTCATTCAGTGTGATATAATCGTTCTTACTGTGGAAATTGAACTAAGGCCCAAGAAAAAAGGCATTTACCTCATTATGGTTTCAAGGATCACCCGGAGCATTGCGGCCGGGATGATCAATATCGCATTTCCGTACTACGTGTTGGTCGACCTTCATCAAAGCGCCGGGATGATCGGCCTTATTTACGTCGCAGCGACGATTGCGACGGCGGTCTTGAGTTTCTTTGCCGGCATCACGACCGACGTGTGGGGGAAGCGGGGGACGCTTTTCATTGCAAGCGCGCTCCTGCCGGTGAGTTCCGCTTTGGTATATTTTTCGTCGAGTTTGTGGGTGGTATTCCTTGCAGCGATGGTGGGGGGGTACTCCGCAACCGGATCCTTGGCCGGCGGCGGCATTGGCGGTGCAGTCCAACCGATCCAAAACACCGTCATCACGGAACTCACGCCGAGCGAAAAACGGACGAAATACTTTTCCTTCTTTACCTTCCTCTCGGGCATCGTGGCGGCCATCGGCGCGCTCTTTGCGAAAGTTTTCTCGGTCCAAGATATTTTTCTCATTGCGACCGTTGTCGCGGCATTGGGTGTCGTTGCATTGCCATTCATCGAAGTTACGGAATCCAAGGGCAAGCTCCGCGTTTTGAAGACGAAAACGACCATCGGAAAATTCACCTTGACCGGCATTTTGAACGGATTTTCGCAAGGCCTCATCGTTCCGTTCCTCATCCCATTCTTTCTTTTGGTTTATAACATTCCAAAATCACAAATGGCGGAATACGCTTTTCTTTCGGGTGTTGTAGGGTCCGTTGCCATTCTCGCAGCGCCGCTCCTCGAAAAACATCTCGGATTCGTAAAAAGCATGGTGTGGAGCAGGGGGATCGGAACGGCTCTCTTCGTCGCTTTCCCGATCATTCGTTTCCTGCCTTTTGCCGTTTTCGTGTACGTTTTTGGACCGGCGCTCCGCATCATGGCGCTTCCGATCCAGCAGGCGGAACTTACGCGCCGGGTGGATGGCGATGAAATGGGCCGCGCGCTCGGCGTGAACCAAGTCGCGCGTCTTGCGGCTTCCTCGGCCGGCACGGGGCTCGCCGGATACCTCATGGATGCAGCGCTCCTCGATGTCCCGTTTTTTGCGTATGGCGCCGTTATGGCCGCAAATATGTATCTCTATGTCCGCTTTTTCGGCAAGAGGCGAACAGAGATTGACAAATAATATGAAAATAGTTTATAGTATAGTCCTGTAACTAAACATATTTCTCACTAATACAGGAGGTGGTTTATGGCCACATTTCTCGAAGATCTCCAAAAGGAGATCGACAGTACTACGATCGTGAAGCCGGTAGCGGAAGGTCCCTATCCGGAAGGTCGTGTGGTAATCGAGGTCAATGATAACTTGAAGCGGATCTATTCTCTCCATGCCAAACTTGCCAAAGAAGCAAGTAAGATGAAGAAAGATCACGAGCAAAAGCACGCTCGGTTCCTCTTCGGCGGCGACGGCATGGAAAAAGAGTGCGAAAAAGTTTTCCGCGATTACCGCAACCTCATGGACAAGGCGGACATCCTTCGCAAGGTGTTCTGGTCGTCGGTGCACGCCGAACTCGGCGATGTCGAATATGACGACTTGAGCTTGCGACCGGACTGGAAGATCGTTTCTTTCAAGTCCGAGGAAAAAGAAGATCCGATCCTCGGCGGGATCATCGTCGTCAGCCCCACGATATAACCCCCCTTGTTGACTGTTTTAATGCTCTGCGGCTAACCGTGGAGCATTTGTTTTATAATGAATTCAAGGTGGAATTTTCAATTTCCAATTTTTAATTTTCAATCAATTTCCAATGAATGATCAAATGACCAAAACTGAAACCAGAACTTGCCAAAATTGCAAAGAAGAGTTCGTTATCGATTCTGCAGATTTTGATTTTTACCAACAGATCGGCGTGCCGGTCCCGACGTGGTGCCCGGCATGCCGCGCCGCGCGGCGAATGGTGTGGCGGAACGAACGTACCTACTATAAGCGGAAGTGCGGTGTACCGGGACATTCGGAAGACATTATCAGCCTCCATCCGGCGAACGCGCCGTACACCGTCTACGATCAGAAATACTGGTGGAGTGACGCGTGGGATCCGATGCAGTACGGGAAGGACTATGATTTCTCGAGGCCGTTCTTTGAACAGTACGCGGAGCTTCTCAGCCGCGTGCCCTTAATCACGCTTTCGAACACGAATTCGGTGAATAGCGAATATTGCAGCTCCGCCGCGTGGAACAAGAACTGTCACCTCGTTTCCGCCGGCGGATGGAACGAGAACGTGATGTACGCGAACCGGATGGTGAAGGATAAGGATTCGCTCGATCTCTATATCGTCGACGGCAGCGAGCTTTGCTACGATGGTTCGTACGTCAGCGGTTCGTACCGGCTCTTGTATTCCTCGAACTGCGAGGGTTGCAGCGATTCCTGGTTCCTTTACAACTGCAAGAACTGCCGGGACTGCATTGGATGTGCGAATTTGAGAAATAAGCAATATTGTATTTTCAACGAGCAGATATCGAAGGACGAATACGAAAAGAGGGTCAAGGAACTGAACCTCGGAAGCCGGAAGGTCCTCGAAGAAGTCCGACGGAAATTCCAGGACGAGGTGTATGTGAAAGCGATCCATAAATATGCGGACATCGTGAATTCGGTCGGTTCGACGGGCGATCATTTGCAGAATACGAAGAACTGCCGGGATTGCTTCGATTTCGTGGGCGACGACACGGAAGATTGCCGGTATGTAAACTGGAGCGGATTCGGAAGCAAGGGAATATACGATTGCGGGCCGGGGGCCGGCTGGAAGTCGGAACTCCTCTACGAAGGCGTCGATATCAACAGCTCATCGAGGATCGTGGGCGGTGTCGTAGTCTATGATTCGAGCGACGTGTGGTGGAGTGTCCACACGCACGGGTCGCACCATATGTTCGGATGTTACGGCATGCGGAACAAGGAGTATTGCATTTTGAACAAGCAATACTCGAAGGAGGAATATGAAGAACTTCTCCCGAAAATTAAAAAACACATGGACGAGATGCCGTATGTCGATAAAAGGGGAGTGCGGTACGGTTTCGGCGAGTTTTTCCCGCCGGAAATCGCCCTTTTTTCATACAACGAGACGGTGGCCGAGGAGTATTTCCCTTCGACGAAAGAAAAAGCGACGGCAATGGGATACCAGTGGCGTGATCCGGAGGCGAGAAATTACGAAATAACCCTGAAGCCGGCCGACTTGCCCGACGCCATTCGCATCGTTTCGGACGATATGGTGAAAGAGGTTATCGGATGCGCACATGAGGGGAAATGCGACGAGCAATGCACGGAAGCATTCCGCATCACGCCGGAAGAACTCGCGTTCTATAAAAAGATGAACATTCCGCTCCCGACACTTTGCCCGAATTGCCGGCATTACGGACGCCTCAAGGGGCGCACGCCCATGAAGCTCTGGCATCGGCAATGTATGTGTGAGAAACCTGACCATGATCATTCCGGCCGGTGTCCGAACGAGTTCGAGACGCCATATGCTCCCGAGGGGAAGGAAATCATCTACTGCGAGCAATGTTATAACAGTGAAGTCGCATGAGTCCGGAAACAAAAAGCTGCCAAAACTGCCGTCAGGAGTTCGTCATCGAACCTGATGACTTTTCTTTTTATAACCGCATCGGCGTACCGGCGGCGACCCAATGCCCCGACTGCCGGAGGCAGCGGCGGCTTGCCTGGCGGAACGACTACAATTTCTATAATCGCGAGTGCGGGCTCTGCGGCCGAAAAATCATTTCTATCTACTCGCCGGAGAAGCTCGTTCCGATCTACTGCAATAAGTGCTGGTGGAGCGATGGCTGGGATCCTGGACAGTACGGGCGGGATTACGATCCCTCGCGGCCGTTCTTCGAACAGTATCGGGAACTTCTTGATACCGTGCCGGCTCTCGCGATTCTGAACGACAACAACATCGCGAGCGTCGGGTGCGAATACACGAACTACTTCGCCCTCGGCAAAAACTGTTACCTCACGATGAACTCATGGAAAGTGGAGAATTGCATGTATTGCTACCATATGGTGAACGCGAAGGATATGGTGGACGTGATGACGGTTTTCTCGAATGCCCGGAATATCTACGAGTCGATTTACGTGGGAGAGAGTAATTCGTGCCGATTCATCTTCAATTCGGAATCGCTCATCGATTGCGCTTTCTGCTACGACTGCAAGGATTGCACCGACTGCTTTATGTCGATCGGCCTCCGCCACAAAAAGTACTGTGTGAAGAACGAGCAGTACTCGAAAGAGGAGTATGGAAAAATAGTGGCCGGTTACCGGCTCGACACGTGGAGCGGATCGGAACGGGCTAAAAAGGAGTTTTTCGGTTTCATACTGAAATTCCCGCGAAGACCGGCGAATTTCATGAATTGCGTAAATTGCACGGGAAATTATCTTGTGAATTCGAAAAATGCTCTGAATTGCTGGAATGCTGTCCGCGTCGAGGATTCGAAATTCTTCGAGAATGGCGACACGATCAAAGACAGTTACGACTGCGCAAGCGGGGGCGAGCAGGAGCTTTGCTACGAAGGAATCAATCCGGATAATTCGTACGGTACGCATTTCACGTCGTACTGCCATAAGGATCGGAACGTTCTCTATGCAGACAGTTGCCAATCGTCGGAAGAACTTTTTGGATGTGTGGGCTTGAAGAGCGCCAAGTACTGCATCTTGAACAAACAGTACGACAAAGGATCGTATGAGAAGCTCAAGGCGGAAATCATAGAGAATATGAAAAAAAGAGGGGAATGGGGCGAGTTTTTCCCGGTGCCGCTTTCCACTTTCGGATACAACGAAACTCTCGCGCAGGACAGCTATCCGCTTACGAAAGACGAAGCGCTCGCGAAAGGGTATCGATGGCAAGACAAGCTCCAATTCACGACGGGAAAAGAGACAATGCGAGAAATCCCCGACGCGATCAGTGACGTACCCGATTCAATCGTGGATGAAATTCTCGCTTGTATGGAATGCGGGAGAAATTACAAAGTCATCGCCGAAGAGCTGGCGTTCTACAAAAAGAATGGCATCCCGGTGCCGCGAAGGTGCTTTTTCTGCCGGCTCAAGGATCGGTTGAAGCTCAAAAACCCCGTGAAGCTTTGGCACAGGAGTTGTATGTGTGATAAGCAAAATCACAATCATTCCAGCTCGTGTCAAAATGGATTTGAAACCTCGTACGCCCCCGAACGTCCGGAGATTGTGTATTGTGAAAGCTGTTATAATGCGGAGGTTGGATAGTTCGCTTATAATGAATCTATGGAAATTAAAGACTTAATCTCCCGTGCTGTGGAGGTACGGGAAAAGTACGCGGAGCTCGAAAAGAAGAAATACGGGAAGGAGTGGACAGAAGCCCAGATCATGGAAGGATTCGTGGGTGATGTGGGGGATCTCATGAAACTCGTCATGGCGAGAGAAGGAGTACGAACCGCAGAAGCACTAAACGAAAAACTGGAACACGAACTCATGGATTGCTTGTGGTCAATCCTCGTTCTCTCGAAGAAGTTCGACGTTAATATGGAGACTTCTTTTCCAAAAGCGATGGACCGACTTGAGAAACGGATAGCGAGGGAACTTTTGGATGAAGGATAAAACACCAAAATTTGATGCGGTGATTGGGAAGGTTTTGAATGAAGCGAAACCGGGCTCGCGCATATGCACGATGTGCGGTTCAGGCTTTGAGATTTTTTCGGAGGACATCGATTTCTGCCGCAAGTTGAACGTTTTACCGCCGAGAGAATGTCCGAAGTGCAGGATGATAAAAAGGACCGCGATGTCGGGAAGCATTTTCCAGTTCTACAAGAAGACCTGTTTTGCCCATCCGGAAGAAAAAGCATTGTCTCAAATGTCCGAGGAGAACGAATACCGGATCTACGACAATAAATTTTGGTGGTCGGACGCGTGGGATCCGCTCACCTTCGGGCAAAATTATGATGCGAACCGCGATTTTTCGAGCCAGTTCATTGATCTCTTAAGAGCGGTGCCTCACCGGGCTCTCGCAAGGTACAACAAAGATATTGTGAACAGCGAATACACCGTTCAGAGTTTCGATGTCAAAAACTGTTATCTTTCCTCGATCATCGGCATGGCTCAAGACGTTTCGTACGGCTTTTGGGTGATTTATTCACAGAATTCGCTTGATTTGTCGTCTGCAGACCACGTCCAGGATTCTTACGAAATCATCGACTCGGACCGCATCCACAATTCCCAGCATATTCAAAATTCCAGCGACTGCATCAATTCGTATTTCCTCTTTGACTGCCATAACTGCCAGAACTGCTTCGGGTGCAGTAACTTAAGGAATAAAAAATTCTGCTTCTTCAACGAGCAGCTTTCGAAAGAGGACTATGAAAAGAGGATGGCGGAGATTGATTTGGGGAGCAGAAAAATACGCGAAGAGTACAAGAAGAAGTTCGATGAATTCCTGCGTACCAACGGCATTTTTAAGGCCCTCTGGGCAAAGAATTCCCCCGGCTCTTTGGGTGACCACTTGAGAGACTGCAAGAATTGTGTTCAGTCCTTCTGGGGTACCAGCGCCAAATTCCTTTTAACTTTTTATAAAAACGAAAACATCCGCTATGGGCAGGACTTCATCGGCGCTACGGATTGCATGGATGTCACGATCTTCGGGCCGGGGCAAGAATGCTATAACGTCATTGAGGCCTTATCCGTCAACAGGGTAATAGCTTCTTACTTCGTGGAAAACTGCCTGGAGACCGAGTACTCATTCGAGTGTTCCGATTGCCAGTATTGTTTTGGTTGCAGCGGACTCAGCAAAAAGAAATACTGTATTTTGAATAAACAGTACTCCGAAGACGAATATTGGAAACTGGTTGATGAAATAAAAACAAGCATGGTTCAGGGAGGTGGTTACGGCGAATTCTTGCCGCTTGGTAACGCGTTCTTCTTTTATGAAGACAGTTATGCCGGAGCCCTGTGTCCTCTTGATGAAAATAGGTACAGCACAATGAAACCCCGCCTCAAGAACGAGAAAGCGCCTGAAGCGTCTCCGGCCGCTAATAACATACCGGATAACATAAAGAATGTCGCTGATTCGATACTGGATTCAACCATTATTTGTGAGGTCTCGAGAAAACCTTTCAAGATAACCAAGCAGGAATTCGACTTCTACCGGAAACATTCAATCCCGGTGCCGCTCTTGCATCCCCGAACCAGATTGCTGAACCGCTTCAGAAAAAGAAGCCCGTATGATCTTTTTGGATCTCATTGCTCCAACTGCGGGAAAGATATCAAGACGGCTTATGACCCTGAATTGCACTTGAGGGTTTACTGTGAGGAGTGCTACCAGAAAGAGATAGTATAAGGTATTTGGTATATAGTATTTAGTATGGCTGCCGAATCGAAAACCTGCCAAAACTGCAAGAAAGAGTTCGTTATCGAACCCGAGGATTTCAGTTTCTATGAAAGGATTCAAGTACCACCACCCACGTTTTGTCCGGATTGCCGGATGCAAAGGAGGTTCACGTGGCGAAATGAGCGGACGCTCTACAAGGGGAAGTGTGCAGCGACGGGAAAGGAATTTCTCACGATGTTCTCACCTGAGAGCAACATGGTCGTCTACGATCGGGATTATTGGTGGAGCGACAAATGGGATAATCTCCAGTCGGGCCGCGACTATGATTTCTCGCGTCCGTTTTTTGAGCAGTATAGAGAACTCCTGCACCAAGCGCCGCTTCCCAATCTCGCGAATACCAACGTCACACGGAGCGATTACGGGAACCACAATGCCGATTCGAAGGATTGCTATCTTCTCTATGCCTCCTATGAGTGCGATAACGTTTCGTTCTCGAGTGGCATCGTGGAAGGGAAGGACTCGATGGATCTCTACAATGATTTGAAGGCCGAGCTTTGCTATGAGGATACGCTCTCTGACAACTTGAATCGGGTGTTTTTCTCGTACGATGCGGGACAAAGTATGGATTCGATGTTCCTCCGGCATTGCACCAACACGAACAATTCGCTCGGATGCGTCAACTTGAGGAACAAGCAATACTGCATCTTCAACGAGCAATACTCAAAAGAAGAATACCAAAAAGAACGGGCCAAATACGATTTCGGAAGCTATCAGAATCTCGAAGCGTTCAAGAAAGAGTTCGAGGAATTCCACCGCAAATTTCCGCGGGAATTTGCGGCGTTCCTCCGATGCGCTGGTACGACGGGGGACCATGTCGGCGATGCCAAGAACTGCAAAGAGTGTTTTGACGGCTACGGCGGAACGGAGGATTCCAAATACGCCATCCACGCCATCGATCTCAAGGATTCATACGACGGGTACGGATTCGGGGCGAACGGCGAACTGCTGTATGAAGGCGTCGACTCAGGCATCAATGGGTCGAACTACAAATTCACCGTTTATACGCACGGCTGCCATGACGTCCAATACGTCTATTGCTGTCACACCTCCTCGCATCTCTTCGGCTGCGTTGGTTTGCGAAGCAGAGAATACTGCATTTTGAACAAACAGTACTCCAAGAATGAATATGAAGCATTGGTCCCGAAGATTATCGCACAGATGAACGCAACGCTGTACGTGGACGCAGCCGGAAGGAAATACGCGTACGGCGAATTTTTCCCGCATGAAATATCACCCTTCGCGTACAACGAGACCCTCGCGCAGGAATATTTCCCGTTAAAAAAGGAAGAGGCACTCTCGAAGAAGTATGTATGGAAGAATCTCGGAAAAAAGGAATACGCCGTCACGGTGGAAGCGGAAGATCTTCCCGACCACATCAAAGATGTGTCGGACGATATTCTGAAAGAAGTGATCGGCTGTGCGCATAAGGGTGAGTGCACCCATCAGTGCACCGAGGCCTTCAAAATCATTCCCGGAGAATTGGATTTCTACCGCAAATTCAACCTGCCCCTCCCGCGCCTCTGTCCGAACTGCCGGCACTACGAGCGCCTGGCATTAAGGAATCCGTTCAAGCTGTGGCATCGGAAATGCCAGTGTGGGGGAGCAGCAAGCGACCCTTCGACAGGCTCAGGGCAGGAAACAAGTTACGTCTATACAAATCTCTCGAAGCATGCACACGGCGATGGGCATTGTTCGAATGAGTTCGAGACGAGCTTCGCACCGGAGAGGCCCGATATTGTTTATTGCGCCGAATGCTACCAGAAGGAGAAAGTATAAAGGCGAATTATTCTAATTTCTGATTAACCTAATTACCCTAAGACAAAATATGGAATCGAGGAAAAAGACGTGCCAGAATTGCCACCGGGAGTTCACGATCGAAGCCGAGGACCTTTCTTTCTATGAAAAGATCAAGGTTCCGCCGCCGACCTTCTGCCCGGATTGCCGCCTGATGCGCAAGATGACGTGGCGGAATGAACGTTCGCTCTATCAGAGGAATTGTGACCTGACGGGGAAACGGGTCATTTCTATCTTTTCGCCGGATGCCAAGGTGACGGTGTATGATCGTGATGTTTGGTGGAGCGATCAGTGGGACCCGCTTGGTTCCGGCCGCCCCTATGATTTCAAGGAGACGTTCTTTGATCAATTCCGGTTGCTTCTCGAACGCGCGCCAATGCCGGCGATCTTCAATGCCCAGTCCGAGAACTGCGAATACACCAATCATAGCGGGCGTTCCAAGGATTGCTACCTGGTGTTCGGCTCGTGGATGAACGAGCGGGTGATGTATGCGAATAAAGCGTGGATGTCGAAGGACTCCCTTGATGTTTTGTCGTCCTCCTATCTCGAACTTTGCTACGAGACCATCACGGGTATGAAATTGTACCGCACTTTTTTTTCCGATAATTGCGATTCATGCAACAATTCGTATTTTCTCTATAACTGCAAAGGATGCTCGAACTGCTTCGGGTGTTCGAATTTGAGGAATAAGAGTTATTGCATGTTCAATAAGCAGTACTCTTCGGAGGGGTACGCAAGGGAACTGAAAAAATTCAATCTGGGGAGTTACCAAGAACTCGAACGGCTCAAGCGCGATTTTGATGCCCTTAAGTTGAAAGCGATCCGCAAATTCGCTTTTTTGGTAAACGCGCCGGATTCGACGGGCGACAATTTGACGAACGTAAAAAACTGCAAGTCTTGCTTCGACCTTTTCGATAACGCAAAAGATTGCAAATATACCATGAACGGCGGCGTCGTCATGAGTGACATTTATGACAGTTATGGCCCGGGCGACCTCGAATTGGGCTACGAGATCATCGATTCTGGGCTGAAGGCTCATCGTTTGGTGAATGACATTGTCGTTTGGGGCGGAAAGAATATTCTCTACAGTTACAACTGCCACGGATGTAATGATTGTTTCGGCTGTATCGGTCTCCGAAGCAAGCAATACTGCATCCTGAATAAGCAGTACGCGAAGGAAGAATACGAGGAGTTGATCCCGGAAATCATAAAACAGATGAATGATGTTCCTTACATCGACAAGAAGGGGAGAGTATACCGCTACGGTGAATTCTTTCCGCCGGAAATTTCTCCTTTCGCCTATAACGAAACCATCGCGCAGGAATATTTCCCCCTTATGAAGGAAGAAGCGATAAGCCGAGGATATCGGTGGAAAGATCTAGACATAAAGGAATACAAAACAACCATTCTTTCTCGGGATCTTCCGGACAATATCAAAGACGTCACCGACTCCATCGTGAACGAGGTTATCGGGTGTGCGCACGAGGGGAAATGTCTCCATCAGTGTGTCGGCGCCTTTAAGATTGCTCCCCAGGAACTTCAATTCTATAAGCGGATGAATCTGTCCCTGCCTCGGTTATGCCCGAACTGCCGGCACTACGAACGCTTGAAACAGCGGAATCCCATGAAATTGTGGCACCGTACGTGCATGTGTGATTTGAAAACTCATTTCCACGGAGGCAAACCGTGCCCGAACGAGTTCGAGACGAGCTACGCGCCCGAGAGGAAGGAGGTCATCTATTGCGAACAATGCTTCAACGCCGAAGTCGTGTAGTTAAAATTTTCAATTTACAATTTTTAATTTTCAATATACGAATGATCAAATGACCAAAGCCGAAACCAGAACCTGCCAGAATTGCAAAAAAGAGTTCACGGTTGAGCCGGAGGATTTCGCATTCTACGAGAAGATCGAAGTTCCTCCGCCAACCTGGTGCCCGGAATGCCGGCGGCAGCGGCGAATGGCGTTCCGGAACGAACGCAGTTTGTACAAGGATACGTGCGATCTTTGCGGCAAATCCATCATCTCGATGTACTCCGGAGACCGGCCGTTTAAAGTTCACTGCTACGACTGCTGGTTTTCCGATAAATGGGACGTCATGTCGTACGGCCGCGACTACGATTTCTCGAAGCCGTTCTTCGAGCAATTCCGGGAGCTTTTAGCGGAGGTTCCCCGTCTGGCCTTGGAAAGCCTTCAAAATCAGAATGCGCCCTACTCCAATTTCACGTGGCTTTCGAAAGATGTCTATATGGCGCCTTCGACTTTTTATTCCGAAAATATCGCTTACAGCCATAAAGCATTCCACGATCGCGACGTCTTTGACTCGAATGTCGTTACCGATTCGGAATTTTGCTATGAATCTATGGATACCAACCATGCGGTCCATTCCGCCTACCTCCAGAATTGCCGCGACTGCATGGATTCTTATTTTCTGTACAACTGCGCGGGCTGCAAGAGCTGTTTCATGGGGTCCAATTTGAGAAACAAATCATATGTATTCCGGGGCGAACAGCTTACCAAAGAGGATTACGAAGAAAGGCTGAAAAGGATAGGATTGGGGAGTGCGAAAACCATCGAGTCGCTCAAGGGCGAGTATGCCGAACTGAAGAAGAATTCCATCCAGAGGTTTGCGTTCACGAATAAGGTTGTGAACGTGAGCGGCAACCATATCATCAATTCCAAAAACATTTTCAAATCGTTCAACATCGATGAATGCGAAAACCTGCGGTATTGCACGCAGGCACTCAAGATCAAGGACTGCATGGACCTCCACGGCGCGGGGGACGGCGGGGAACTGAGTTACGAGGGGGTCAATGTCGCTTATCACGATTCCCGCAATTTCTTCTCCTCGAATACCTACGAGAATATCGTGAACGTGGAGTATTCGGATTACTGCCGGGGAGGGTCCAATCTTTTCGGGTGCGTCGGCGTGCGGAAAAAGGATTTTTGCATCCTGAACAAGCAGTACTCCAAGGAGGAATACGAGGCCCTGATCCCGAAGATCAAAAAACACATGGACGAGATGCCGTATGCAGACGAGAAGGGGAGAATATATAAATACGGAGAGTTCTTCCCGATCGAGATCTCGCCCTTCGCGTACAACGAGACGATCGCTGAGGAGTATTTCCCGCTGACGGCGGAAGGAGCGGCGGAAGAGAAATATCAGTGGGAAAACGCGGCGGCGAAAGATTATGCGGTTTCAATGAAAGCGAGCGAATTGCCTGACGATATTAAGGGTGTAGAAGACGATATTCTGGATCAGATCATTGAATGCCCTCACGGAGGAAAATGCGGCGAGCAATGCACGGGCGCGTTCAGGATCATCGCTCCGGAGTTGCAGTTCTTGAGGAGGATGGATTTGCCGCTTCCGCATCTCTGTCCGAACTGCCGGCACTACGAGCGCCTGAAGCAGGGAACGCCCCTCAAGCTCTGGCGTCGCTCTTGCATGTGCGATAAGTCCAATCACGGCCATTCGGGAAAGTGTCCGAACGAATTTGAGACGGCGTTCGCTCCCGACCGGCCAGAAACGGTCTACTGCGAAGAGTGCTATAACGCGGAGGTAGTGTAACTTTGTCGCTCGCCGGATACCTCCGCTCAGGCTGTCTCCGGGGCGACGCCCAAGTCTTAGCCTTCGCGGAGGCATCTGGCTCGCTCCTTTTAGGCCGGAGTGGTGATTTAGTGTAAAATAAACGTATGACTTCGGAAATTCGGCAATGCCAAAACTGCAAGCAAGATTTCACGCTCGAAGCGGACGATTTCAGCTTTTTCGAGATGATGAAGGTGCCGGCAGAGACGCTTTGTCCCGACTGCCGGCTTCAGCAGCGCTTGGCGTTCCGCAACGAGCGGAACCTCTACCGGCGGAAGGATTCCAAGACCGGCAAGGACATCCTTTCCATTTATTCTCCGGAAAAGGATTTCAAGGTATACGAACAGAGCGTCTGGCACGGCGATTCGTGGGACCCGACCGAATACGGACGCGACGTTGATTTTTCGCGGCCCTTGTTCCAGCAGATCAAGGAACTAATGCACGACGTGCCATTCGCTTCGCTCAACAACTGGAACGGCGTCAACAGTGAATATTGCAATTTCACCGAGAGCAACAAGAATTGCTATATGGTTTTCGGCGGCGATTTCAACGAGGATTGCCTCCATGCGACGTTCAATTTCCACTGCAAGAATGCGATGGAGCTCTACTGGGTGACGCGGGCCGAGCTCTCCTACGAGCTGACCGATTCGGAGAATTGTTCCCGATCGGCGTTCGGCGGATTCCTCAACAACTGTGTCGACGTGAAATTCGGATTCGATTTGAACGGCTGCACGGATTGCTTCGGATCGGTGAACCTGCGGAATCAGAAATATTACTATTTCGGCGAGCGGAAGACGCCGGAAGAATACAAGAAGCTCGTCGGCGAAATGAATCTCGGAAGCTACCGGACGCTTACGGAAACGAAAGAGCGGTTCGCGAAAGAGCGCCTGAAAAACATCGTGCGGCCGTACCGCATCATCAATTCGCTCAATTGCACCGGCGACAACATCTTCAATTCGAAGAACGTGCACCGGTCGTTCGAGGTCTTCGACGGCACGGAGGATTGCCGCGACATGTTCCTCGTTGCGGCGGGCGCGAAGGACAGCCATTCGTCGAGCCACATGGGTCTGAAGAGCGAGCTGGTCTACAATTCGATGAGCATTTATCCCGGAAGCCGCATTGTGGGATCATGGATCGTCATTAATGGAAATGATATTTACCATTCCATTAATTGCGAACGTTCTTCGAATCTCTTCGGATGCGTCGGTATGAAGGATAAACACTACTGCATTTTGAACAAGCAATATGCCAAGGAAGAGTACGAAGCTCTGGTTCCGAAGCTTATTCAGCATATGAAGGATATGCCGTATGTGGACCAGAAGGGGAGAACATACGGCTATGGCGAGTTCTTCCCGCCGGACCTCTCGCCCTTCGCGTACAACGAAACGGTTGCGATCGAATATTTCCCGCTCGCGAAAGAAGAAGCGCTCGCGAAAGGATACGCATGGAAGGACCCCGAAGGGAGGAACTATCAGGTAACGATGAAGAACGCCGATATCCCGGACGACATAAAAGCGGCGGATGAAAACATCCTGAAAAATATCATTGAGTGCGCTCATGCCGGCAAGTGCACGGAGCAGTGCACGACGGCTTTCCGTATGACGGCCGAAGAGCTGTCGCTCTATCAAAAAATGGGCGTCGCCTTGCCGCGCCTCTGCCCCAACTGCCGGCATTTCGACCGGCTGCGGAAGAGGAATCCGTTGGATCTTTGGCATCGGAAGTGCCAATGCGCCGGAACGAGATCTGAGAACGGCGTGTATCAAAATACCGTGTCCCACGCGCATGGCGACGGCCATTGTCCGAACGAGTTCGAATCGACCTACGCCCCCGACCGCCCCGAGATCGTATACTGCGAGGAATGCTACCAGAAGGAAGTATCTTAGTAAAAATTATTCTAATTTCTAATTAATCTAATTACTCTAATCAAAAAGAGTGATAGAATTGATGTATGCTTATCAAACAAACTGGAAAAATTCCGCAGAACGTCGATGTGGTTTTTGCGATACGCCAAGACGTCGAAAAACATCCGTTTTTCGGCATGTTGAGCGCTAAGGAAAAAGAGTATGTGAGGAACATTGAAAAGAACTTGAAAGAGGGGGAACGCGTTGTCCCGCTGCCGGGGGGCAGAAAGATGCTCTTCGCCAAGGTTCCGGAAAAATTCAACCACCGGAAATCGATGCTTCTTATGCGGAAGATTGTTGCGATCGCCAAAGCGAATAGGTTGAAGAGCATAGTCATAAATATCGATGATTTCCGGACGGGTGAAAAGGAATTCGATGCCGTCATACCGCGGGTTGCCGCCATGGAATTTGAGATGGCGAATTTCGAATTCGTAAAATACAAAACGCAGCCGAAGGGCGGATGGAACTTCGTTCGTGAGATACTGATATACGCGGATAAGGGGCGGATCGTAGCGGATATTGAGAAGCAGTTGAAGGAAGGAACGATCATCGGGGAAGAGACGAACGGAACGAGGGAGCTCTCAAACACACCGGGCGGCGATATGACGCCGACGGTCTTAGCCCAAGCCGCGATCGCTGCAGGAAGGAGATCCGGTTTCAAGGTAAAAGTGCTCCAGGAGAGCGAGATCAAGAGATTGAAGATGGGCGGCGTTCTCGGTGTCGCGCGCGGTTCGTCCGAGAAACCGAAATTCATCATCATGGAGTATTTGAAAGGCGGGAAAGGGAAGCCGATCGTTTTGATCGGAAAAGGCGTGACGTTCGACAGCGGTGGATTGAACCTGAAGCCTTCGAGCGGCATTTATGAGATGCACATGGATATGTCGGGCGGTGCGGCAGTGATCCATACGATCGCGGCGGCGGCGCGGTTGAAGCTTAAAAAGAATATCGTAGGCCTCGTGCCGTCCGTGGAAAACATGCCGTCCGGTTCGAGCTATCGGCCGGGCGATCTTTTGAAAACGATGTCGGGGAAGACCATCGAAGTTTTGAATACCGATGCGGAGGGCCGGGTGATCCTTTCGGACGCGCTCCATTATGCAAAGCGGTATGATCCCGAACTCGTCGTTGATATTGCAACCTTGACCGGCGCCGCGATGGTTGCACTCGGCCAGCGTGCATCGGCGATTTTTGCGACGGACGAGAAAACGCAAGAACAGATCATCGAGAGTGGAGAATTGTCAGGCGATTATGTATGGCCGTTCCCGCTCTGGGAAGAATATGAAGACGATATCAAGGGAACGTTCGGCGATGTGGCGAACGATGCAAAAACCCGTTACGGCGGGGCGATCACTGCCGCCGCCTTCCTGTGGCAATTCGCCAAAGGAGTCTCGTGGGTGCATATCGACATGGCGCCGCGGATGACATCCATCGACGGCGACTATCTATCAAAAGGCGCAACCGGATCTCCGGTTCCGCTTCTCCTTCAGTTTTTGCGTCAGTGATTTATAATAACTTCATATGGCGAAAGATGCTCCGAAGGGGAAGGCATGGGTCATCGCGGTTTCCATGGGATACGGCCATCAGCGGACGGCCTTCCCGTTGAAGGATCTCTCTCCCGACGGGAAAGTGATCAATGCAAACGATTATGAAGGGATCCCGACGGACGACCGGGAGATTTGGTCCAGTACGTCGCATTTTTATGAATTTATTTCCCGCTTCAAGCGGGTGCCGCTCGTAGGATCTGCCGTTTTCTATTTATACGATCGCTTTCAGCGCATTTTGAACTTTTACCCGAAACGCGATCTTTCGCGCCCGACCGGGACTTTGCGGCAAGAATACCGCCTCATTCGGCGCGGATGGGGGAGAGACATCGTTGAGCGGTTATCCAAGGGGAAGATCCCACTCATCACCACATTCTTTACGACGGCGTTCATGGCCGAAGAATGGCATTATCCCGGCGACATTTACTGTGTGACAGCCGATGCTGACGTCGCTCGGAGTTGGGCTCCTTTGAATCCTGAAAAGACAAGGATCCATTACTGTGCTTCGACCGATCGGGTCTTTGAGCGGTTGAAACTCTACGGTATCAAAGAAGAAAACATCCATTTGACCGGGTATCCGCTTCCAAAAGAAAACATCGGCGGACCGGGAATGAAAACGTTGCGGAAAGATATGGGCCCGCGGCTCGTGAATCTCGACCCGAGGGGGCGGTATGCAAGTGAATACGGCCCCGTTATCAAGGAAAACTTCGGTGCACTGCCGAAGGAAGCTGGACGCCCGCTCACACTCATGTTTTCGATCGGTGGAGCGGGGGCACAAAAAGAGATCGGTATCGCGATCGTAAAAAGTTTGCAGGATGATATCAGGGCAAAGAAAGTGAAGGTCGTCCTTTCTGCCGGCACTCACCGAACGGCGATGAATTATTTTGCGGACGAGCTCAAAAAACTCGGATTCAGGGAGCCGTTCGACGACGGGGCTGAGATCCTGTGGGCCATCGGCATTCCCGATTACTTCGAGAAATTCAATAAAATGCTCCGCGTAACGGATATTCTTTGGACGAAGCCGTCGGAACTTTCGTTTTATTGCGGCTTGGGATTGCCGATCATCATTGCGCCGCCCATCGGTTCGCAGGAAGATTTCAATCGGGAATGGCTTTTTAAAGTCGGCGCCGGCATGGACCAATACGATCCGGAATATACCCACGAGTGGCTCTTTGATTACTTGAAGGACGGATGGTTCGCGGAAGCTGCCATGCATGGATTTTTGGAAGCGGAAAAAATGGGAGCGTATAACATCGAAAAGTTGATCGAAAAGAAAAAAGGATGAACTGGCTTTACATCGGTCTCGTCGCGTATTTTTTGAATGCCATATCGTTCGTGGTTTCGAAGGTGATGCTGAAAGATCTCATCCCTGATCCGTGGGTTTACACATTTTTTGTGAACGTCCTCGGCGCCTTAACCGTCGTTCTTTTACCGTTCAGTTTTTTCGCGCCGTCGGTCGCCGTTGTCCTCGCAGCTCTCGCATCGGGCGTGACATATGTCTATGCGCTCCTCATTCTCTATAAGCTGCTTGCGCGCGAAGAAGCGTCTCAAGTGGTTCCTTTGACGGGGGGCATGACGCCGATCTTCGTCTTTTTGATGGCTTTCTTCGCGCTCGGCGAATTTCTGAACACGGATCAATTGATCGGCTTCGCTCTCATCGTCATCGGCGGATTCATCGTGTCCCACGAAGAGTCCTTGAAAGAACGCTTGGCGCACATGGGCGCAAGGCTCTTTTTGGGTTCGATCCTTGCGGCGGTCCTCTTCGGCGCGTCGCAGGTTTTGATGAAATTCGTTTTCAATAACGACACCTTTATCAACGGTTTCATGTGGCGGGGGTTCGGTGCCGTCCTCGGTGCGGCATTCTTACTTTTCCCGAAAGTCCCGCGACGGAATATTTTCAAATCGTTCAAAAAATCGAACGTGAAGACCGACTCCATTTTCATTGTCGGCCAAATCGCAGCGCTTCTTTCGTTCATTTTGGTGAACTATGCGTTTTCCCTGGGGCCGGTGTCCCTGGTGAACGCGCTCTCGGGGATCCAGTATGCGTTCCTTTTCGGATTCATTGTTTTCCTTTCGAAAAAATATCCAAAACTTCTCAAGGAGCCCTTAAGGCCGGGAATCGTGCGTCAAAAGGTCATTTCGATCGTCCTGATAACGGCTGGCGTTGCCGTGCTTTTTGTGTAGTATGAAGAAGTTTTTGAGAGTCGCCGGGGCGATCGTTGCCGTTCTTTTTTCCCTGTATCTCGGGAGTTTTCTCTTGAGCTTTGGGAACGGTCATCCCGAAACGGGCCTTTCGTTCAGTGAGCTCTACGCAAAAGAAGGGCTGGGGCTCGATTGGAAAGCCGCCTATGAATCGATCGTGAATGATTTGAATCCGCAAAACCTTCTTCTTATGGCATATTGGCAGTACCTCGAACCGCGCGAGGGCTCGTATGACTTTTCCGATTTGGATTGGGAAATGAATCTTGCGGAAGCGAAAGGGAAAAACGTTATCCTTGCGGTTGGGGAGCGCGTGCCGCGATGGCCAGAGTGCCACATTCCGAATTGGGCCCCGGCACCCGGTTCGAACGGCTATGATCAAGCGCTTCTTTCGTACCTCACGCACGTGATTGAACATTACAAGTCGTATTCGGCGATCAAAGCATGGCAGATCGAGAACGAACCGTATCTTGGAGTGTTCGGCAACTGTCCGCCGTTCAGTCAAAATCTTTTTAACGAGGAAATTGCACTCGTTCATAAGCTCGATCCGACGCGGCCGGTTTTAACGACCGACAGCGGGGAATTGGGGTGGTGGTTCGCCCCGGCATCGCACGTGAACGTCTTCGGGACGACGCTGTACCGCGTCGTTTCAGCGCCGACGATCGGCGCGTTCCACTACTTCTTCATTCCGCCGGCTTTTTACGCTCTGAAGGCAGCTTTGGTGAAGGAATTGACGGGCGTTTCGAACGTCTTCATTTCGGAACTGCAAGCCGAACCATGGTCCTTGAACGGCGCACCTTTGGCCTATGAGAGCATGAATGCGCAAACGTCGGATTTCTCGACGACGACGCTCCGCGATAATTTCCAGTTTGCCGAACAGACCGGCCTCTCGCCCATCTATTTGTGGGGGTCCGAATGGTGGTATTGGAGGAAGATCCACGGCGACCCGAGTTTCTGGAATGTGGGGAAGGAGTTGTTAAGTCAATGAACAATCGAAAGGAATTCATTTTTCCGAGGAGATTTTTCTGGGGCGCATCGACCGCTGCGCATCAGGTTGAAGGCGGCACGACGAACGATTGGAGTGAGTGGGAAAAATCGGAGAAGCGACTCAAGCATTTGAAGAAACTGAAGCTGATAGAACAATACGGTGAGGACAATTTCATCTCCGGCATGGGAACGGGCCATTACACGAGGTTTGACGGTGATTTCAAGATGGCGAAAGAAATGGGCCACAACGCCACGCGGTTTTCACTTGAATGGTCCCGTATCGAGCCCGAAGAAGGAAAATTCAATGAGAAAGAACTGGAACATTACCACGACGTCATTCGTTCTGCTCGCCGGAACGGTCTCGAACCGTTCGTCACGATCTGGCACTGGCCGATCCCGCTCTGGCTCCGTGACAAGGGAGGATGGAATTCGAAAGATGCGCCAAAGTACTTTGCACGATACGCAGAGCGCGTTATTGGGGTGTTGGGGGGTGATGTGAAATTTTGGATAACGTTAAATGAGCCGCAGGTTTATACCGCCGAATCGTTTTTACTCGGTGAGTGGCCACCGCAAAAAATTAATCCTTTTTCTTATTTAAAAGTCTTTCATAATCTCATAAAAGCGCATATCGCAGCATATAAGATCATCAAGAAAAAGCATCCGGCGGCGCAAATCGGCATAGCTTCGCATAATATGCACTTTGATGCTTCCCGGAGGAGTTTAACGGGACACATTTTTAAGGCGGCTGCCGATTGGTGGTGGAATTTCTATTTTTTGGGGAGGATTAGCGATTACCAGGATTTTATCGGTCTCAATCACTATTTTCATAAAAAAATGGATCATTGGTGGAGCAAGAAAGAAAAAGAAATTTTTTCGGATATGGGGTGGCGACTTCATCCTGAATCGATGTACCACGTCCTCATGGATCTGCGGCGTTTCGGCAAACCGATTTATATCACCGAAAACGGCTTGGCGGACGCGGGCGACATAAAACGGCCGTGGTTCATCGTGGAAACTTTGAAACAGGTTCATCGGGCGATCGAAAACGGGGTGGATGTGAGAGGGTACCTTCACTGGTCTCTTTTGGATAATTTCGAGTGGGGGGAAGGTTTTTGGCCGCGATTCGGCCTTATCGAAATTGATTACCGAACGCTCGAGCGTAAGATGCGACCGTCGGCGCACCTCTACCGCGACATTTGTCTCCGAAACGGCGTGACGGAAGAACTGGTGGAACGGTACAAAAATTTGCTGTAAAATGTAATCATCATGGCCGAGAACGACAAAGACGTAGCATACTTCGGGAGAGTTGATTTCCGGAACTCGAACAAGCTTTTCGGCATCAAGCGCCGCGACCGGCGTCAGCACATGTACGTCATCGGAAAAACGGGCACCGGAAAGACGGCGATGCTCAATAACTTGATTGTGCAGGACATCGCGAACGGTGAAGGATTGTGCGTCGTCGACCCTCACGGCGAACTCGTCGAAGGACTTCTCGAGAAAATTCCCGAGGAACGGTTGCAGGACGTCATTTACTTCAATCCGGCCGATACCGATTTTCACATCGGCTTCAATGTTTTGGAACTGCCCGATCCGAAATACAAGCACTTGGTCGCGTCAGGCCTCATGGGCATTTTCACGAAGATTTGGTCGAACGTTTGGTCGGCGAGAATGGAATACATTTTGAACAACGCCATCCTCGCGCTCCTCGATACGCCCGGGACGACCTTGCTCGGCATCACGCGTATTTTAGTCGACAAGGAATATCGGCAAAAGATCGTGGACAACATCAAAGATCCGGTCGTCAAGGCGTTTTGGGTGAACGAGTTCGAAGAATGGCGCGACCAGTTCCGGAATGAAGCCATCGCGCCGATTCAAAACAAGGTCGGCCAATTCCTTTCGACTGCGCTCGTACGGAACATCGTTGGCCAATCGAAGAGTACCGTCGATATCTTCGACATTATGAACACGGGGAAGATTTTCCTCGTGAACGTATCGAAAGGGAGGATTGGGGAAGACAACTCGGCACTCTTGGGATCCATGCTCATCACGAAGATGCAGCTTGCGGCCATGGAGCGGGTGAGGATCCCGGAAGACGAACGCGTCGACTTCTATCTTTATGTCGACGAGTTCCAAAATTTTGCCACCGACTCGTTTGCGAACATCTTGTCCGAGGCGCGAAAATATCGCCTCGACTTGATTCTTGCTCACCAGTACGTCGGGCAGCTTGTGACGGACGTTTCGACGAAGGTGCGCGATGCCGTGTTCGGCAACGTCGGCACCATGGTCTCGTTTCGGGTTGGAGCGGCCGATGCGGAATTTTTGGAAAAAGAATTCGAGCCCGAGTTCATGGCGCAAGATCTCGTCAACCTACCCAACTACCATGTCTATTTGAAACTTTTGGTGGATGGCGTCACGTCACGTCCTTTCTCGGCGACAACCTTGCCGCCGTTCAATTTGGAATCATCCCCGGCAATCGCGGAGAAAATCATCGAAACGTCGCGGAGAATCTACGCCCGTCCGCGGTGGGCCGTGGAGGAAGAAATAAACCGATGGAGTGGTGTTATGGCTCCCAAGGAGGAAGGGATGACGGAACGGAGGTTCGAGCATCGGCACGAAGAAAAGGAGACCGCCTCGAGATTTTCCGACCTCGCGAAGCTCGGCATAGAATTTCAGGAAAATCAGGGAGGAGGAGCGTCGGGAATGCATCCTGCCGGACGGACTTCTGCGCCGAGTCACGCGAGTCATAATGGTCACTACGAGCGAAGGCGTCCTTTTTTGAATAATTTTAGGCGACAATCGCCGGTGCAAAAACCCGTGAATACCAGAAAACAAACCATTGTGGGCGGGGATGAGGCACCGGAAACACCTCCGGATACCGGAACCATTTCACTTGCGGATTTAAAAGAAGAGACAAAATCGGCAAAAGGACCCAAAGAGGGGAATCACGACATCGAATCGCTCCGCGAGTCGCTTAAAGAGTCCTTAAAGAACCTCGGTTCTTAAAGCCGTTCGATATACTCGCCGGTTTGCGTGTTGACCTTCACGGTGTCGTCTTCCTCCACGAAGAGGGGAACGTTCACTTTTGCGCCGGTTTCAAGGGTTACCGTTTTGGTGCCGCCTTGCGCGGTATTGCCCTTGATGGCGGGTGGCGCTTCGGTCACTTTGAGATCCATTTTGATCGGCAGTTCGATGTTGATGATCTTTCCGTCGAATTTATAAGCGGTGAGTTCCGTATTTGCTTTCAAGAATTGGGCCGCCCGTCCCAAAATGTCGTCCTTCAGTTGAAATCGGTTTTTCGGATTACCCTTTTCATTGAACCAGTATTCGCCACGGTTTTGATAAATAAAAACGACCGGCATCACTTCGATCTCCGCTTCTTCGAATTCCTCGTTTTGGTGAGCTGCATATTCCTGCACCTTGCCGCTCACGAGGTTTTCGATCTTGAGTTGCATGACGGGTTTCCGCTGTTGCATGCGGACGAATGCCGAATCGAGGACCTTGTACGGAGCCCCATCTTTCACGAAGATTGTGCCGACTTTGAGTTCGTTGTAGGATAACCGTGCCATAACAGAAACACATTTTAGACCAATTTCATGGCCAAGTCAAAGAATAAAGTATTTGTTGGAATGTCCGGCGGAGTGGATTCGTCGGTTGCCGCGTATTTGCTGAAAAGGCAAGGCTGCGAAGTGACAGGTGTCTATATCCGCGGGTACAACGTGGATGGTTGCGCGGAACGCGATGCGGAAGACGCCCGGCGGGCTGCCGAACATCTCGGTATCCCGTTCTATGTGTTCGACATGGAGCGGGAATACAAAGAAAACGTCGTGGATTACATGATTTCCGCCTATCGCGACGGCATTACGCCGAACCCTGACGTCATGTGCAACAAGGACATCAAATTCGGCTTGTTCCTCGAGAAAGCGCTCGCGGCGGGGGCGGATTACATCGCAACCGGACACTACGTACGACTCGCTTCCCGCCGCATTTCTCGAGGAACCGGCCGTCTTTTTTCTCCGGCGGAAAAAAGCAGCCTCGACTCTCGGCGCGTTCGCTCCTCCGGAGACCAAGCCGCCCGCGCCTCCGAGACGTTCCGCTCGGAACGCGGGGGGAAGCTCGTAAATTATTCTCTGATGGAAGCGAAGGATAAAAACAAGGATCAGTCATATTTTTTGTGGACACTGACGCCGGAGCAGCTCAAATATTGTTTGTTTCCGATCGGCGGGCATACAAAACCCGAGGTGCGTGAAATTGCGCGGAAGGCGGGGCTCCCGACGGCGGAGAAAAAAGACTCGCAGGGAATTTGTTTCTTGGGTCAGGTGGACTTGGAGGATTTTTTAAAACAGTATTTACCGGAAAAGCCGGGCGATATCATAACGACTGAAGGTGATGTCGTGGGTCAGCACGAAGGGATTTATTTTTATACCATCGGCCAGCGGCACCTTGGCGTCGATTTGAAGGTAAAAAATCCCGATCATAAACCGTACTACGTTGCGGGAAAGGATTTGAAAACGAACACGCTCATCGTCGCGGAAGGGGACGACAATCCGGCACTTTTCAAAAAAGAGATGAATCTCCGCCAGGTGAATTTCATGTCGCCGGAGGTTCGCCAAATACTCAATACAAAATATCAACTACCGGTTTTTGCCCGTGTCCGTTACCGACAGCCTTTGTCGTCAGCTACTGTATACAAAATACCAGATACCGGATACTACAAACTTTTGTTCAATGATCCACAAAAGTTTGTCGCGCCGGGCCAATCGGCCGTCTTCTATTCGAAAAAGGGTGAACTCCTCGGCGGCGGCGTGATCGCCTGAGTTTTCTGTCCCCGACTTCCGCCCCCCGCTCTCCTTCAAAAATTGAAGGCCCCCCGCTCTCCTTCAAAAATTCGAGGAGAACGGGGGGCAAGATTTTGGGGGATAAGTACGGAAAGGAAAAGGGCTTTTTAACTCTATAATGAGGGAAATGCCGGCATACAACGTCCTTTTCTTCGGGATCGCGTTTTTTATTTTCGGCATTTTCCTTGCAAGTATCCATGCCGGCTGGGTTATTTTGGCCGTCATCATTTTTTCAGCCATCACATCCGCTGCACTTTTCTTTTGGAGACGAGAAAAGAAATACCTGGTTTTTCTTTTTCTTTCTCCCGTTGTCTTCGGCGGGGCGTTTTATGCGGAAGCGTTCGACATGAATCTGAGAACGACAGCGGCCGTTGCATGCGGCGCGGGTAGCACCTTTGGAGGAAAGGTTGTCGACGTGGAAACATCGGATTATTCATCAACGAAAGCCGTGATCGATCTCGACTGCGGCGGAAAAATACTCATAACGCTCCGGAGATATGTATCGGTCTCCGTCGGCGACGTTTTGACGCTGAAAGGGACGGTGGAGCGTCCGCCGTCGGGCGGGTACGCCGATTATCTCGCGAAAGAAAAAATTATTGGGACGTCGAATTTTCCGGAGATCGTTTCGGTATCTGCCGGCGGCGGATTGCGGCATTTCTTGTTTGGGGTAAGAGAGGAGGTGGTCGATACTTTTAAAAGAACGCTGCCGGAAAAAGAAGGTGCGTTTATGTCCGGCCTCCTCCTCGGCTACCGTGGAGGTTTTTCGGAAGATTTCGCTGCCGCCATGCAGTCGAGCGGCACGACGCACCTCGTGGCGCTCTCGGGTTATAACATATCACTCGTCGTGATCGGAGCGATGGCCGCCTTTTCGCTCTTTTTGCCGCGGGTATGGGCGTTCGGCATTACCTCATTCGCCATTTTCCTCTTCGTTGTCATGACCGGCGCCGAAGCATCGGTCGTTCGTGCAGCCATTATGGGATTCCTCGTTCTCTTTGCAACCGAGAGCGGCCGCTTCTTTGATTCGCGGAACGTCATTGTGCTTGCCGCATTTTTTATGTTGATCGCGAATCCGAAACTCCTCGTTTTCGACGTCGGCTTTGAATTGTCGTTCGCGGCTTTCCTCGGCATCGTGTATTTGAAGCCGTCCTTCAACGAGAGTTTCATGAATTGGAAAGACAATTTGTCGTCGACGTTCGCCGCCCAAGCGGCGGTCCTTCCGATTATTGCGGCACATTTCGGGTCGATTTCACCGGTGTCCCTTGTTTCGAACGTTCTTGTTTTGATCTTCATACCTGCAACCATGGCATTTGGATTTGCGGAAGCGCTCCTCGGATTCGTGTCGCGGACAGCGGCTCTCGGTGCAGCATTTCTCGCATTCCCGTTCCTTAAATTCGAAACGGCAACCATCGAATTTTTCGGGGGACTGCATGCCACGGTTCAACTGCCGTTCAGCTCGTGGCTTACGGCGGCGTATTACGGTTGCCTTATTGCGCTTATCGTATGGAGGAAGAAAAGGGTTGCACAAAGGAATTAAAGATTGTCGTTGACTTCGTTGAAAGACATTTCAAAGAATTCTTGCCGTTTCTTTTGGTTGTCGTTGTGATCAGCGTCCTTTCTCTCGGTGCAGCCGGCGGGAAAAATTCGTTTGCCGAATATTTCCTGCCGGTCGGCGAAGGGGACAGCGAGCTTATTGTGACGGCGAGCGGAGCGAAGATTTTGATCGACGGCGGTCCGGCGAACTCCGCGGTTTTGGAATCGCTGGATGCGATCCTTCCCCCTTTTGATCGTTCCATCGACATCGTCATTATGACGCATGCTCAGATCGACCACTTCGGCGGGCTTATGGATGTCGTAAAGAACTATCACGTCGGTTTATTTCTATGGAACGGCATCGGCGGCGGGACGGAAACGTTCGAAGCTTTCAAAAAAATTTTAAACGAAGAGAATGTCGCTTCGCTCGTCGTTGCGGAAGGCGACCGGATAATGATCGGTAAAACGGAAATTCGCATTCTTTCGCCCAATGAGACGCTTCTTGCCGGAGACGATTTGAACGATTCGGCGATCGTTATTAAGGTCGATGCGGAAGATATAAAATCGGCCTTTATGAGCGATGCGAGTTTGAAGATCGAAGAAACGCTTGCCGTCCGCATCGGTCGTGTAGATGTTTTGAAGGTTGCTCATCACGGCTCGAAGGGGTCGTTGTCGAAAAGATTCTTCAGTATAGTTTCTCCGAGCATTGCAGTGATCGAAGTCGGAAAAAATTCCTACGGACATCCGTCGGCGGAGACGGTATCCGCACTCGGTGCGGTCGGTGTACGGGTTTTTCGGACCGACGAAGAGGGGATTGTTAAAGTGGAAAAAACAGCGGCCGGAAACATCGGCGTGTTTGCGGTGCAGTAGATTTTCGGGTACAATTTCTCTCAATGGATAGGGTTTTATCGAGAGATATCAAAGACCATGAGGGAAAGGAAGCCGAGCTCGTCGGCTGGGTTGATACACGGCGTGACCACGGGAAGTTGATTTTCATCGACCTCCGGGACCGCACCGGCGTCACACAGGTTGTTTTTATTCCGAAAAACAAGGAATTGCACGCTCTCGCCGAGAAACTGAGACCGGAATGGGTGATAAAAATCAAGGGAACCATCGGCAAGCGTCCGGCCGGGATGGAAAACCCCAAAATACCGAGCGGCTATCACGAACTGCAGGCAACCGGTTTGGAAATCATCACGGAAGCCAAAACCCCGCCAATCGACGTTACGGGCGACGGGCGGGAGATCGGGGAAGAAATCAGAATGAAGTACCGCTACTTGGATTTGCGGCGCCCCCGGATGCAGAAAAACCTCCGCATGCGCGCGAAGGTGAATAAATTCATCCGCGACTTTTTGACGGAAAGGGATTTTGTTGAAATTGAAACGCCGGATATCGGGAAATCCACGCCCGAAGGCGCGCGCGACTATTTGATACCGAGCCGGCTTTATCCCGGGAAATTCTACGCACTCCCGCAGTCGCCCCAGCAATACAAGCAGCTTTTGATGGTTGCGGGGATGGAGAGATATTTCCAAATCGTGCGGTGCTTCCGCGACGAGGACACGCGGGGCGACCGCCAGCCGGAATTCACGCAGCTCGACATCGAAATGAGCTTCACATCCCAGGATGAAGTTTTGGCGCTCATCGAGGAGCTTTACGCGAAGATGGTGAAAGAGCTGTATCCCGAAAAGAAGATAAAATGGTCTCCGTTTCCGCGCCTGAACTATGCGGATGTGATGGCGAAATATCATTCCGATAAGCCGGACTTGAGGGACGACAAGAACGATCCGAACGAATTAGCCTTCGCTTTTGTCGTCAATTTCCCGATGTTCGAGTGGAAGGAGACGGAGAAGCGATGGGATGCGGTTCATCACCCGTTCACCATGCCCCAGGTCAAGGATACCGATGATTTCTGGGCAAAATTCAAGAAAGATCCCGCTTCCATCCCGGCCTTCCAATACGATTTCGTTTTGAACGGCTATGAGATCGGCGGCGGATCCATCAGGATCCACGATCCGAAACTCTTGGCAGCCGTTTTCGAAGCAATGGGCAACGATCCAAAGGATATCCAGGAGAAATTCGGGCACATGCTCGAAGCTTTCGCATACGGCGTTCCCCCTCACGGGGGGATCGCGCCGGGTATTGACCGGTTCATGATGATCTTGGAAAATGAGCCGAACATCCGCGAGGTCATCGCGTTCCCGAAGACCGGCGACGGCAAAGACCTTATGATGGATGCGCCGTCGGAAGTTTCAAAAGAGCAATTGAAAGAACTGCACATAAGCGTCGAAGAAAAAAATAAAAAGAAATAAAAAAACAAAACCATGAAAGATTTCGAGTTCCCATTGTTCAAGACGAAAGTCGAAGGAGCAAGCCAAACGTTCGCGCTGGATGATCCGGTCGAACGGAAAAAATATTTCGCGCTGAAGGCAGGTCCGCAAATCGAAAAGATCAAGGAATACTTGGACGGGGGAAATTCATTCCTCGGCATTCTTCTCGGGAAGAAAAACTCGGGAAAGGGGACCTACTCGAAGCTTTTTATGGAAGCCGTTGGTTCCGAGCATTTGCGCCACGTGTCGGTCGGCGACATCGTGCGTGCCGCACACGAGGATATTGAAGACCCGGCGAAAAAAGAGGAATTGGCGGATTATTTGAAAGAAAAGTATCGGGGAACGATGTCGCTCGATGAAGCGTTCAACGCTTTGTCGGGACGATCGACTTCCTCGCTTTTACCGACCGAATTCATCCTTGCTCTTGTGGAGCGGGAGATTGCAAAGAGCGAACACAAAGCGATCTTCGTGGATGGTTTTCCCCGGAGCTTGGATCAAGTTTCGTACTCCCTATACTTCCGCGAACTGATGGGATACCGCGACGATCCGGACTTTTTGGCGTTCATCGATCTGCCGGAGCCGATCATCGACGAGCGGATGAAGTACCGCGTCGTTTGTCCCGTGTGCCATACGCCGAGGAACCTGCGGCTCTTAAGAACAAAGAAGGTGGAATATGACGAAGCTGAAAAGAAGTTTTATCTCATTTGCGATAACCCGGCGTGCGGCGGGAAGCGCATGGTCCCGAAAGAAGGGGATGAGCTCGGCATCGAAGCGATCCGAGACCGTATCGAGGTGGACGATGCCGTTATGCGGACGCTTTTGAAGCTTGAAGGCGTGCCGAAGATTTACCTCCGGAATTCGATCCCGGCGGACGTTGCAAAGGGATATGTCGATGATTACGAGGTAACGCCCGGCTACCGCTACGAATGGGATCCCGCGAAGAAAGAAGTGAATGTTATCGAGGAGCCATGGGTGGTTCCGGACGATAACGGCAAGCCTTCCGTGAGCTTGCTTCCGGCCCCCGTCGTTGTGTCATTCTTACATCAAGTAGTCAAGGTGCTCGATCTCTAGATCGTGGTATAATATGAATGTCCCGTTCAATGTGAATTCCGGATTATTCAATTACATTGGGACTTCAACTTGATTCGGCTCGACAGAGAATTTTCAAAATTTTCTTAAGGGTCGAACTTAGAAGACCCACCTGGTATGAACCGGGAATAATTCCAAGAACGGGATTTTTGTTTGAAACTATGTTCAAAACAGCCGCCATAATCCTTTCGGTGCTGTTCCTCGGATCGGCGGTCTTTGGATTTTTGAATTTCAAGATGCTCGGCGAGAGCTCTTCCTGCGGTTTCGCTTGTCCTTTGACGAACGGCGTTTTTGCATCGTCCGCGTCTTCGGGGAATGGAACGCTTGCCGGTTCCGCATTTGCGGTCATTGTCATCCTTCTCCTTGCGTTCGGGATAGCGCTTATTATCGGATTGCCGGTTGGGGACAGATCGGCGGCGGTTTCCACGGCTGCTGAAATCGAGGAACTTTCCAATCTCGTCTTCAAAAAAATAACGTTCTGGTTTTCGCTTCACGAAGCGAGCCCCACAAAATAGATCGGATTCTTGTAGTTCAAGGTCGGTTTATTTTTTGTGGATTCAATGAAAAAAGGGTTATTGGTGTTTTTAGTCGTTGCGTGCGCGCTCCTCGTGGGGTCTTTCTTTTGGACGGGCAGTTTTGTGCCGCTTCTCGTGGGTTCCGCGTTCGTCGACAGTTTGAATCCGTGCGCCTTCTCGGTTCTCTTTCTTACGATCACTTTTCTCTTCGGTTTGGGACGCGAGCGCGTTGATGTTCTTGCGGCAGGCGGTCTTTACATATTCGGAATATTCTTGACGTATGTATTGATAGGACTCGGCGTCCTCGGCGCCTTGACGCTCTTTGGCATTCCGGATTTCTTGTCGAAGATCGTTGCCGTTATCCTCGTCGCGTTCGGTGCGATCGAGATCGCAGACGGCATGTTCCCGAAGTTCCCCATCCGCCTCAAGATGCCGGAGTCGACGCATCGGACGCTTGCCCGTTTCATCGAAAGGGGATCGCTTGTCGCATCCTTTGTACTTGGCATTCTGGTCGGCCTTTTTGAGTTCCCATGTGTCGGAGGCCCGTATCTTTTCGTTCTGGGGCTCTTGCACGATCGGGCGACAGAGTTTGCGGGCCTTGGATACTTGATCCTTTATAACCTGATCTTTATTGTGCCGCTCGCGGTGGTTTTGGCCGTTGCGAGCAAGAAAGAAGTTTTGGAAAAGGTCGATAAAGCAAGAAGGGAAAACGGCCGCGCGACGCGGATCGTCGTGGGAACGATCATGATCGCGCTCGCTGCCGTTGTCATCTTCTTTTAGAGCCTTTCTTGAAATTATCATTCGTGGCATTCGTATAGAGTATTCGTTGTTTCGCATTCTGCTCAAGTTCCCCAATATAATGCGAAAATTGCGGATGAGGTTATGCGAATGGTACAAATTTAAGATAGGTTGTTATTACTATGGATGAATCAAAAAGGAAAAAATGGGAAGAGCTTTTGGAGAAGATCAAAAAAGCTCACCTCGAGCACAAGCTTGATCTTTCGACGGACGAAGATCTTTCGATCGGCGTCATGAATCTGGTGAGTTTGGAAGAGCACTTCTTCTTCACGGCCGAAAAGACCAAGGAAGACGGCTATCTCGATCTTTTGGAGGAAGTACGAAGCGTCCGGAAGGACTTGCTCGCGAAACTGATGCCTGTGAACGAAGGCGAAACGTGGTGCATTTCAAAGCACCTTTTGGCTTCCACGATGCGCTTGATCGAAGTGGGAACCAAACTCGATGCTTCTGATCGCCGGGAAGAAGCGAAGCAAGCATACGATTCGGCCTTCAAGCTCTACTCGCTCTTTTGGGCGCTCCGCTTGAAACTTGTCGATGCTTCGAACATCAAGAAAGCGAAAGAAGAGGGAAAGCCGCTCGATTTCGAGAGCATTATGACGGAGCTTATCAACTGTTGCGAAGAGTAACGACGAGGGTGTCCTTGGACACCTGCGTCGTTACTGGCCCTCGGGAAGCCAGAGGGCTCCCGAGGGCCCAAAATTGATGTAAAAGGAAAAAATATGAAACTCAACAAATCAAAATCATATGCACTTGTCTTTGTTGTACTTGTTGTCGTCGTAGGCGTCGCGGGATACTTCGCGCTCAAGCCGAATGCGGGTAATTCATCGGTGCATTCGCTCGATTCGTTCGCAAAATGCCTTGCGAGTAAGGGTTTTACGATGTACGGATTGTATTCCTGCCCGCACTGTCAGGCAGAAAAACAGCTTTTCGGCGACTCCTTCAAATATGTGGACTATATTGAATGTTCGGAAAATGCGCAGAAATGTACGGCCGACGGCGTTGATGCGGTGCCGACGTGGATCGAACCGAGCGGTGCTCGTCTTGTGGGGACGCAAACGCTCGAAACTTTGAGTACGGCGAGCGGCTGCAGGCTTCCGGAATGAAAAATAAAAAAAGCGAGCCAAGCACCCCGGCGAAGGCTAAGACTTGGGCGTCGCCCCGGAGACAGCCTGAGCGGGGTGCTTGGGCGAGCGAGGGTTATCCACCGGTCGATTTAACACTCTGCCCGGCGAGTCTTATAATGGTGAACGATGAGGGGCAAGATAAAAAATTTTGATGCGATTGCCGTGACGCCGGCGAGGAAAGCCGCCTTGGAAATTGTCGAGGCGGGATTGTTCGCAATCGATACCGAGCAAGCGATCCAGTCGCGGGTGTCGCTGAAAGACGATACGTTGAAAATCGACGATCGTTCGTTCGATGTCGGGAATTTCGATCGGATTTTCGTCGTGGGCGTTGGCAAATGTTCGCTTGAGGCCGGAAGGGCGCTTGAAAACGTCCTCGGCGATCGGCTCTCCGGCGGCATTGTTTTGGACGTGCACCGGGGGGTTTTGAAGAAGATCAAGGCGTATTCCGGCACGCATCCTTTCCCGACGGAAGCGAATGTCGATGCGACAAGCGACATCATCCGGCTCTTGTCATCCCTTACCGAGAAGGATTTCGTTACTTTCGTTATTTCCGGCGGCGGTTCGACGCTCCTGTGTCAGCCGCAGAACATGGTATGTGCCGAGGAGGCTGAGATATTGAAGGTTCTCTTCGAGAAAGGGGCGACGATCGAGGAGATCAATACGCTCCGGAAGCATTTGTCATTGGCGCGCGGCGGCCGTTTGGCGGAATACGCATATCCGGCATCGTCCGTCGCCCTGATTTTTTCGGATGTGCCGGGGGACAATCTCGGGTTCATCGCTTCGGGCCCGACGGTGAAAGACGCGACGACGGTCGATGAGGCGAAGACGATCGTCGCGAAGTACGATCTCGAGAAGAGCACCGGTTTGAAAATAGAGCCGTTGAAAACTCCGAAGGAAGACAAATATTTCGAGAAAGTGAAAAACATCCTTTTTATCTCCAATGCAACCGCCCTCGGGGCGATGAAAGAAAAGGCGGATACTCTCGGTTTCAAGGCGGAGGTTGTAACGGCGACACTCTCCGGTGAAGCGCGTGATGTCGGACGGAAAATAGCAGGCGATACCGCGGGGTTACCCCCCAAAACGGCGCGCCTCTACGGCGGCGAAACGACGGTGACCGTCAGGAAATCGGGAAGAGGCGGCAGAAATCAGGAGTTGGTCCTCGGGGCTCTTGGCGGAATTTCGGAAAAAACACTTGTCCTTTCATTCGATTCGGACGGGCACGACAACCAAGGGAGATACGCAGGTGCGTTCTGTGATATAATGACGAAGGAAAAAACCGAAGGGCTCGGTTTGGAAGCGGGTGAATTTTTGGAGAACAACGACTCGGCGGCGTTTTTTGAGAAAGTGGGGGATTACATCGAGACGGGAGATACGGGTTCGAATGTATCGGACCTCGTCATTGCATTGCGTTATGAATAAAAATAAAAAACTCGTCCTCTGGTACAAGGACATCACCATCAAAGATGTACCGCTCGTCGGCGGCAAGAACGCCTCTTTGGGCGAAATGATCAAGTATCTCGAACCGCAGGGGGTCCGGGTACCGAATGGTTTCGTTGTTACAGCGGAGGCCTACCGCCACTTCATGAAGAAGACCGGCCTCGACAAGTTCATCAAGAAGGCCCTGAAAGGCCTCGATACGAAAAACCTGAAAGATCTCGCGAAGCGCGGCGAGGAAATTCGGAAAGTGATCCGGGCGGCGAAAATGCCTTCCGACTTGAAGCAGGCGATCGTGAAAAATTATATCCAGCTTGAAAAGATATACGGCCGGAATGCGGATGTTGCAGTTCGGTCATCGGCGACGGCGGAGGACTTGCCGGGGGCGAGCTTTGCCGGCGAACATGAAACATATTTGAATATCCGGGGCGTCGATGAACTCTTGGAAGCGGTCCAAGCGGATTTTGCATCGCTCTTCACCGACCGGGCGATCTCGTACCGGGCGGACAAGGGATTCGATCACATGAAAGTGGCGCTCTCGGCGGGCGTTCAAAAAATGGTGCGGTCGGACCTCGGCTGCTCGGGCGTCATGTTCAGCATCGATACCGAGTCGGGGTTCAAGAATGTCGTTTTGATCAACGGCTCGTGGGGGCTTGGGGAAATGATCGTGCAAGGGGAGGTGACGCCGGACGAATTTTTGGTTTTCAAACCGTCCCTTCGGACGGGAAAAAAGGCGATCATCGACCGGAAGCTCGGCGTGAAAAACCGGAAGATGATCTATTCGGTCGGCCGGGGCATCAAGACGACGAAGATCGTTCCGACGAGCGAAAAAGAAAAAGAAACCTTCGTCCTTTCGGAAAAGGAGGTATTGGAACTCGCCCGCTGGGGCGTTTTGATCGAGGAGCATTATTCGAAGAAGGACCGCAAATGGACGCCGATGGATATGGAATGGGCCAAAGACGGCCGGAGCGGTGAGCTCTTTATTGTCCAATCGCGCCCCGAGACCGTGCAGGCAAGCCGTGATTTTTCAAAGCTCAAGGAATACGAACGGATCGGAAACGGCAAAGTGCTCGCGAAAGGGTATTCGGTCGGCTCGAAGATCGCGACGGGCACTGCGCGGATCATTTTGAACGCGAAAAACATCGGAAGTTTCAAAGCGGGCGAGGTTCTCGTGACCGATATGACCGATCCGGATTGGGAGCCGATCATGAAGATCGCCTCGGCGATCGTGACGAATAAAGGCGGACGAACGAGCCATGCCGCGATCGTTTCGCGCGAACTCGGCATCCCGTGCGTCGTGGGGACGGAAAACGCGACGCGCGTTTTGAAAACGGGAGATGTGATAACCGTCGACACGACGGGCACGGAAGGTTTGGTTCTTGCGGGCCAGTTGAAATTCAAGGTGGAAGAGCGGGACGTTCGGAGATTGCCAAAGCCGAAGGTGAAGATCATGGTGAACATTGCAACGCCCGATTCGGCGTTCGAAAAATCGTTCCTGCCGACGAAGGGCGTCGGCCTTGCGCGCGAAGAATTCATCATTGCGGGTGACGTCGGCGTCCATCCGATGGCCTTGATCGAATACGGGAAGATCGCGAAGAAGGACAAAAAACTTGCCCGGGCGATCGACGAAAAGACGCGCGGTTGGAGTAATAAAGAGCAATTTTACGTTGATAAATTGGCTTACGGCATTGCAAAGATTGCCGCGGCATTCCATCCGCTGGACGTGATCGTCCGCTTTTCCGATTTCAAAACGAACGAATATCGGGCGCTTCTCGGGGGCGATGCGTATGAACCGAAGGAAGAAAATCCGATGATCGGATGGCGCGGCGCTTCGCGGTACTATCATCCGGCGTTCGCGCCCGCCTTTGCGCTCGAAGTGAAGGCGATGAAAAAAGTGCGCGAAGAAATGGGGCTCACGAACGTCGTGCCGATGATCCCGTTCTGCCGGACCGCCGACGAAGGGAAGAAGGTGGTGGAGGTCATGGAAAAGAACGGCCTCTCGAGGAAAAAGGACAAGGCCTTGCGGATCTACGTCATGTGCGAGATCCCGTCGAACGTGGTCCTCGCGGACAAATTCCTCGACGTTTTCGACGGCATGTCGATCGGATCGAACGATTTGACGCAGCTCACGGTCGGCATCGACCGCGACGGGAACGATCGGATCCGGAGCATCACGAACGAGAACGATGAATCGGTGAAAACCTTGATCCGAAGCGTCATCCGGACGTGCAAAAAACGCGGAAAGTACATCGGCATTTGCGGCCAAGCGCCGTCCGACTATCCGGAGTTCGCCGCGTTCCTCATGAAGGAGGGGATCGAGAGTATTTCGTTGAATCCTGACACGGTGGTGAAAACAATCTTGAAGCTCAGCAAATAAGCTGGAGGATTGACATTTTGTCAATTTTCTGGTATATTGAAAACCATAGAGTTTGTTCTTTTTGCTATCTTCCATTATCTGATCACTCAAAAAAGAGAGGCATCAATATGGATCAAGTTGAGATGGAAACGCTCGTGCATTGCGTTGCACACCGTGGTCTCGTTAAGAATGGGGAAACGGTGTATGTTCTTCAGAAGAACAATGAAAAGATCGGAGTTCTTTGCGGTGTGTGCATGAGCAAGTACCATGGCTCGCTCCAGAAGGGAGAAATTCTCATTTTTAAGGGAGTTACCATCCCTGTAACGGCCGGCGTCGGAGATTGTTACCCGGTTGGCATTCCAATCGGATCGATGGATTCGGACGAGCTCTGGAATCTCGGAAACCTCGGGGGATAGGATTTCCCCCAAAACCTGCGGCTGTCATACGCGCGATGACAGCCGTTTTCCTTTTGGTATGGTAGAATTTGATTGTTGCAGGAAAGAAAAGATAAAGAAAAAAATAAGGAACAGGAAAAAGGGGATCTTCGCTGGAACATCGCCTTCAACGAAGCGCTCATCGCCGTTTTGGTTGTAGCGCTTCTTTCGGCATGGCTGAAATTCTTTTCTCCGGCCCTTGAAAACAACATCTTGGTCATCGTTTCCATCGCGGGCGTTCTGCCGGTCGCATGGAGCGCAGCAAAAGCGATCTGGCGCCGGAAGATCACGATAGATCTTTTGGCTTCGATCGCGCTCGCCTTCACGTTCATCAAAGGCGAGTGGCTTTCGGCCGCCTTTATCAACTTGATGCTCGCTTCCGCCCGCCTTTTCGACAATTTCACGGAAGTCCGGACGAAGCATGTGATTGAGCACCTCATGAAACTCCGACCGGACCGGGTGAAAATCAAAGTGGGTGACAAATTGGAAGAGATCCCAATTGACCGAGTGAAAATCGGCGACCTCGTCGTCGTTGAATCGGGCGAACGGGTCCCGGTCGACGGGGCGATTGTTCAGGGTCAAGCAAGCATCGATGAGTCATCCTTGACGGGTGAGAGCGAGCATGTGACGAAGAAAGAGGGAGACAAAGTTTGGAGTTCCACCTTGAACGATTCCGGCTCGCTTCTCGTGCGGGCGGAGAAGGTCGGCGCCGACACGACGCTCGCGAAGATGATCGCGCTCGTCGATGAGGCCTCGCGCGCGAAGACGTCGATCGAGCGGATCGCCGACCGGTTCAGTACGTATTACATCATCCTTTCCCTTGTAGGTTCATTCATTTTGTATGTTGCTTCCGGCGACTTGAATCTCGTTCTTTCCGTTCTTCTCGTGACGTGTGCCGACGATATTGCGGTTGCGGTGCCTCTCGGGTTCACGATCGCGATCGCAAAGGCGGGCAAAGAAGGTGTCATCGTGAAAGGTGCGGCCATCTTCGAGAGGATCCGGAAGCTTAAGACGTTCGTGACCGACAAGACCGGCACACTCACGAAAGGGATGGCGCATGTCGTCGACATCGTCCGGTTCGGCGACATCGCCGAAAACGATTTTCTGAAACTCGTGGGGACCTGCCAGGTGAATTCCCGCCATCCGGTGAGCCTCGCGATGCTGAAGTTCTTGAAAGAAAAAGGCATATCGTTCCCGTCGCCGGACGAGTTCCACGAAACGCCGGGAGACGGTATTGCCGTTACCAAGGAAAAGAAAAGCTACTATGCCGGGAAGATATCGTTTTTGGAATCAAACGGAATAAAATTCACCGAAGAGGAAAAGAAAAAAATAGCCGAACTGGAGGAGAAGGGATACAGTTTGACCGCTTTCGGATCCGACGGGCGCCTCGTCGGTCTCATGGTTATGGAGGATGAACTGCGGCCACTCGCGAAGTCGAGCGTTGCCGAAACAAGAAAGCTTGGTGCCGAACATTGGATTATGCTTACCGGTGACAATGAGCGGGTGGCGAAGAAAGTTTCCGACGAGGTCGGCCTCGACGAGTACCACGCCAATTTGAAGCCGGAAGATAAGCTTCGGATCCTGAAAGAGATCAAGAAAAAATATCCCGGCGATCTCGCCATGATGGGGGATGGCGTGAACGACGCAGCATCGCTCGCGCTTGCGGATGTGTCGATCGCGATGGGCGCGATCGGGTCGGATGCGGCGATCGAAGCGGCCGACATCGCCTTGATGCACGACAGCGTGAAAAAGATCCCCGAGCTCATGTTTTTGAGCAAAAAATCGATGCGGATCATCAACAACAATTTCTGGATTTGGGGGGTCACGAACGCGCTCGGCTTGGTCTTGGTTTTCGGCGGCGTCTTGGGTCCGACGGGCGCCGCTGCCTACAACTTCGTGACGGACTTTTTCCCCGTCGTGAACGTTTTTCAGATCTATTTTTTGAAGACGAAGCTCAAGGCGACTGTGGTATAGTTGAAATATGCAAAAGAAAAAGGGGGTCTTGCTTTTCGGGAGCATTTTGTTTCTCATTGCCGTCGTGGCGGCCGTCGGAAGGCTCATTGGGAGTGGCGAAGACGCATGGCTTTGCGTCAATGGTCAGTGGGTTGAGCACGGACATCCATCGGCGCCGATGCCGGTATCGGAATGCGGCGAGTCCGCGGCACCTGCAGCGACGTCGACCGCCGCTGCACCCATCGATGAATCGAGCACGAAGGCGCTTTCGAGCTGCCCGGAGTGGGTGAACTGCATGCCGGGGCCGGACGTCGGAACGCGGTGCATCATCCCTCCGGGATGCGAGAACGTCACCCAAAAAGCCTATTAGCGAGGGTACAGGGAATAGGGTATGGGGTATAGTAAAAAGCTCCTGATCCCTAAACCCTATCTTCAATCTCTCAAAAGCGAGCTGATTACCTCTTACGAAGGCTAAGACTTGGGCGTCGCCCCGGAGACAGCCTGAGAAAGAGGTAATCAGTGGGCCCCTAGTGCTTCGGCCAGATGTTTGCGGCCGGCGGATAAATTTTCGTCAATGGATGATTTATGCAATCGTGCGGGCGCGCGGGGCACACGTGCCGTCCGTATTCAATGAGCCAGTACGTGAGCTTGAACCAGTCTTTCTTCGGGAAGATCTCCATGAGATCCCGTTCGATCTTCACGGGATCGTCGTGGTCGGTGAGGCCGAGCTTCAAGGCGAGCCGCCGCACGTGGGTGTCGACGGCGATCCCTTCCACGACGCCGTACGCGTTCCCGAGGACGACGTTCGCCGTCTTCCGCGCGACGCCGGGAATGGTGAGGATTTCTTCCATGGTCCGCGGGATCTTCCCGTGGAATTTTTCTTTCACGATCTTCGCCGCCGCGAGGATGTTCCTCGCTTTATTGCGGTAAAAGCCGGTCGCCCGAATATCTTGTTCGAATTCGCTTTGCTTGGCATGCACGTAGTCATCCAATTTCCAGTATTTCTTGAAAAGCTCCTTTGTCACTTCGTTTACTTTCTTGTCCGTGCACTGGGCCGAGAGTTCGACGGCAACCAAAAGTTCCCAGTTGGTGCGGTATGTGAGGGCGATCGAGGCTTTCGGGAAAAGCTTTTTCAAAGTAGCAACAATTTTCCTCGCGCGAGCTTTTCTTATTTTTAGTTGCTCTGAAGTCATAAATTTAGTCGAAACTCTAAATCCTAAGCACTAAATCCTAAACAATACCGAAATCAAAAATCATAATGACCGAAACGCGCGGGTTTAGTATTTTGAATTTGGAACATTGGAATTTATTTAGAATTTAAGATTTTGAAATTAAAATTTTGTTAACTCTAGTAGCCGCTGAATTCCTCGAATCGAATGTCATCTTCGGAAATGCCCATACCAGCAAGCATTTCCCGCATGGCGGCGACCATCGCCGGGGGTCCTGCAAGATAATAAACGGGGCCGTCGATGCGCTGAATGTGCTTCCTGACGGTTTGGTCGGTGATATGCCCTTCCGTATCCGACATGACGGGGACGAACGTGAAATCCGGTATTTCTTCGGTCAAGCGCGAAAGCTCGTCGAGAAATGCGGCGTCATTTTTGGCATGATTGGAATAAAAAAGATAGAATTTCCGGTCGGGTTTTTCCTTCCCCGCGGTTCTAAGGATGCTCATGAAGGGTGTGATGCCGATGCCGCCGGCGATGAAGACGGCTGGGCGTTCCTTTTTCGCGTGGAGCGTGAACGATCCGTACGGCCCGTCGATCTGAAGCGCCGTGCCTTCGGGCATCTTTCCGAGTTGCCGCTTGAATGCGGTATCGCGCATGCGGGTCGCGAAGACGAGATCGGGGTCGAAGGGAGCGCTCGCGATCGAGAATGTCCGGATGTTGCCTTCTTGGTCGGTTTCTGCGGGATCGAGGATGGTGAGGTCGGCGTACTGACCGGCCACGAACGTGAACCCTTTCGGTTTTTCGAAGTGGAAGGCCGTCGTGCCTCGTGCGACCTCCTCTTTCTTCAATAATTTTGATTGGTAAGTATTCATATGTTCTATTATAATTCGCCGAATGCCGGGTGCTCAATACGGGTCGCCCGTGCTATAATCAAATTATGAAAATTGCATTCTTTGAATTAGAGGGGTGGGAAAACGAAACGATCAAACAATCCTTCCCGACGGATGAGGTCTATTATTCGAAGGAAAAGCTTACGGCGGAAAATCTGCCTCCAGAGAAGGATTTCGACGTCATTTCGACTTTCATCGGTACAAAGATCGACGCCTCGATCGTGGGGAATTTCCCGAACGTCAAGCTCATCACGACGCGCTCGACCGGTTTCGACCACATCGACCTTGCGGCGTGCCGGGCGAAAGGGATCACGGTGAGCTCTGTGCCGGGGTACGGCGACAATACCGTCGCCGAGTATGCGTTCGGCCTCCTGTTGAACCTCACGCGCCGGATTTATTGGGCGATCGATCAAGTCAAAGAAACGGAATCGTTCTCGCTGGAGGGCCTTGAAGGGATCGATTTGAAGGGAAAGATCATGGGCATCGTGGGGACCGGCCGCATTGGAAAGGAAGCGATTCGGATCGCAAAAGGATTCGGCATGACGGTCTATGCGTACGATCTTTATCCCGACTATGATTTTGCAAAAGCGTTCGACGTCAAGTATGTCACGCTCGAGGAGCTTTTGAAGAGCGCGGATGCGATCTCGCTGCATTGCCCGCTGACGCCCCAAACGGAACATTTGATCAATACGAAGAACGTATCGCTTCTCAAGAAGGGGGTATATCTCGTGAACACGTCCCGCGGTGCGGTGGTTGAGACCGATGCGGTGATCCAGGGGCTCAAAGAGGATATTTTCGGCGGTGTCGCGTTGGATGTTTTGGAGGAAGAAGGCGGCACGAAGAACGAGTTCGAGTTTTTGTCGGGTTCGGCGGCAGCGGGGGGAGGTTTGAAGACCGTGCTCGAGAATGATATGTTGATGAAGCATCCGAAAGTTCTCATCACTCCGCACAATGCATTCAACACCAAAGAGGCGCTCCAGCGGATCCTTGCAACGACAATCGGAAATATCAAAGCGTTCGCATCCGGCACGCCGACGAACGTGGTGAAAGAGTAAGAGAATGAGGGTAAAAGATTTTGCAATCGACGAGATCTTCGACTCGCGGGGAAATTCCACGATCGAAGCGGGCATTGCGGTCGGTAACGGCTTTGCCTTTTACGCATCGGTTCCGGCCGGCAAGAGCCGGGGATCGCGCGAAGCCGCGGTCGTAGGCTTTACCGAAGCATCGAGTGCGAAGAATTTAAGAAGACTTGCTGCGCTGAAAGGGAAGGATTTTCCGAATCAGCGATCGTTCGACGAATTTTTGATCAAACTCGACGGAACGGAGGACAAGCGCATGATCGGCGGCAACGTGATGCTGGGGCTTTCCATGGCCTTTGCGCGCGCCCTGTCGGCAAACCGAAAAATGGAACTGTGGGAATCCTTGCAAAAGGAATTCTTTGGAAAGGCGGCACAGAGGACGTGGAAGCCCGTGATATTTTCGAATCTCATAAACGGCGGCGAGCACGCCCGGAACGATCTCGATATCCAGGAGTATATGGTGCTCGTCAAGACGCAGGGCGACGTGAAGAGCGCGGTCAAAAGGCTCATTTCGTTTTACCGCGACCTCGGCGAAAAACTCGGCACGATGAAACGCGTTTCGAACATTCCGATCGGCGACGAGGGCGGGTATTCTTTGGATTTCAAAAATAACTTTGAGCCGTTGGCCATCCTCTCGGACCTCGTACGGAAGAAGGGTTTGTCCGGAACCTTCCGCTTGGGAATGGATGCCGCGGCGAATGGATTCTTCTCCGGCGGTGCGTATTCCTTCGGCGGCAAAAAAGTGACCGCTCCGAAGCTTGCCGGGATTTACGAAGGGTATTGCAAGAAAGTCCCGGCTTTGTATTCCATCGAAGATCCATTTTCGGAACGCGACACGGCGGGCTTTGCTTTGCTTTCAAAGAAACTCGAAGGGAGGATAGTGGTGGGCGACGATCTTACGGTGACCAACCGCCGACTCATCGAAGAATGTGCGGAAAAGGGGTTGATCGGGGGCGTTATCATAAAGCCGAACCAGGCGGGGACGGTGACCGAAGCGATCGAGGCCGTACAAGGCGCCCACGAGAGGGGGATACGGACCATCGTTTCCCACCGATCGGGAGAGACCGACGACGCATTTATCATCCATGTAGCGAAGGCTGCAGGCGCATACGGCGTGAAGATCGGCGCCCCCGCCCGGGAGCGGATTTTCAAATTCAACGAGCTCGTGAGAATTGCGTAGCGCTTTTTGGTATAATAAAAGTATGAAACCTCAAATAACCTGGCTCGTTGTAGCTATAGTGGTTTTAGTGGTCGCCCTCGTCGTGTTCTTCGTTTTCGTGGGAGCGAAGCCTCAAACTCCTGCCTCGAACGCGAACTCGGCGCCGGCTGCTCCTGCCACCACCAGCAGCACGCAGAGCTTGGGAGCTCAGATCTACTCGAACGTCGCTCCCCAAGCTGCGGTACCGCAGAGCTTGCCGCAAACCAATCCATTCGGCCAATAACATGAAAAACAAAACTTTTTCCATCGCTTTGTCGGTGGTCATTCTCGGGATGGGGCTTTTTGTGTCGCACGTTCTCGTGACAAACGCTCAAACGACGACGGTCACGACGTCGGCGTCGAGTACGATCGTTTCGCCGTCGTCTTTGCAATATCCGATCGCAGCGCTCGGGAATTGCGGGAGCGTCAACGATTGCCGGACCTATTGCAATAATCCGGCGAATGAAAATGCTTGCCTTGCTTTTGCCGAACAAAATCATTTGATGACGCAAGAGCAGGTCCGTCGGGCGCAGTCGTTCCTTTCCTTGATCCAAAGCGGGGGAACGCCGGGAAATTGTTCTTCGGCGGGCGAATGCCGCACATACTGTTCGGATTCAAGCCATGCGAGCGAATGTTTGGCCTTTGCCGAACGGGAGGGATTCGTAAGTCAAGCGCAAGTGCAGGCGATCCAGCAAAATGCAGGCAAAGGGCCCGGCGGCTGCGATTCGGAACAATCGTGCACCGCATTCTGCAATAATCCGCAGAATCAAAGCGTATGTTTGAACTTCGCAAAGCAGAACGGCTTGATCTCTGAAGTGCAGGCGAAAAACATCCAGCAAAGCGCGACGGGCTTGAAAATCGGCCTTACCGCATTCCCGGGGCAGGTGGTCTCCTGCTTGAAGGGCGAACTCGGCGACAATGCGGTCGGCGAACTTGAAAGCGGGAACATCACGCCGAACGCTTCGACGAGCGCCGCCGTCGCCTCGTGCTTCAATGCTTACAAGAACCAGATCCAAAACAGATTCCAGAATTTGATCCAAAACGCTTCGACGACGGTGCAGGGCTGTCTTCAAAATATCGGAACGTCGACGATCCCCGACCTACAAGAAGGGAATTTCGGCGCGATTGCCCCCGATATGGGGGAGCGGATCAAGGAATGCTTGAAGGGTCCGGAAAGCCAAGCTCCGGAAGGGGAACAAAGTCAGACGAGCACTCAAGAGCAAAATCAGAATCAAGAGCAAAACCAAGGGGATACTCAGAATCAAGAGCGGAACCGGGAATCGATACAAAACCAGCTTGACGGCATGAATTTGCCGGACCGGGTGAAGAGCTGCGTCCAGCCGTACCTTCTTGCAAATCCGTCGAGCACGAATCTCGGCCAGATCATTGCAAGTTGTGTGCAGGCATTCGGGACGAGCACGCAATCGGGTGAAGGAGAAGGGCAGGGGCAAGGGCCGGCAGGCATGCCGGTTCGGCCGGGAGGCGATAATGCTCCCATGATGCCGGCAACATCCTCGCTGAACGGCATCTTGCCGCAGCTCCAAAACATGATGAATAACAGGGGAGGCGACAATAGCGGAGGTGGGGATAACTAGCCTGTTACATTTTGGGCGGATTTAACGTATACTGTAATGTCCCCTGGGAAAAGAAACCCCGTGGCCGGGTCCTAGGGGTCCTAAAAGGGCCACACCCCCTCTTTTTCTTATAACGTCGGGCTTTATGCCCGGCGTTTTCATTTATCCCCAAAGTTTCCGCCCCCCGCTCTCCTTCAAAAATTGCAGGCCCCCCGCTCTCCTTCGAAAATTCGAGGAGAACGGGGGGCCAAAGTAAAGAGGGAGCTGAAAAAGAGAAAGCCACTTCCGAAGAAGTGGCCGGCCACGGGGGCCTTTATATCGTTTAGAAGAGGGCTTTCAGGCGGTCTTTGACGACACCGCTGTGAATGTACGAGCTCGGCATGGGAACGTCACCGATTGTGACATTTTGGGGAGCGTAGTCGTTCGGATTTTTCCCCTGATTTTCGTCGAAGAGATCGATCGACGCTTTTGCAAACTGGCGGGCTTTCTGCATCTTGCCTTGGTTTTTGAAGATAACGGCCAAGGCGTAAGCATGTTCCGCTGCATTGCGGCGGTCGTCGTGTCGGTTGGAGAGCTTCAGCGACCGGAATTGTTTTTCGAGAATTTCCGTGTTTGTCTTTTTCATGACTGGTTTCCTTTCTTGTCTGTCTTGTCTGAGATTTTGGTATAATCTCCATCGGTGAACAGGACGTCTTCGTCGATCTTTTTCCATTCGATGACTTCACTGTCCTTGAACCAATGGCGAATTTCGATTTTCGCTTCGTCCACGCTCGATGATGCGTGGATGACGTTTCTCGCGGGGCTTCCCACGACGCTTGCGAGATCGGCGGAAGCGATGGAATACATTGCGCGTATGGTCCCCGTTTCCGCTTTTGCCGGAATGGTGTGTCCAGTGAGCTTTCGAACGACCTTGACGGCATGGATGCCCTCAAGGACAAGAGCCATCATGGGTCCGGAAGAAAGATAGTGATACAGCTGCTCCTTGATCTTTCTGCCGATCTCCAAGGGATCCGATGTCCCCATGACATCTTCGACCCTCAAGCCGTCTTCGCGGCACCCTTCGGTTGTTTTCCTTCCAATGCCGCGGAGCCACTCATCGCCGCCATGAAAATGGCCGTCGAGTTGTTTTTTTGTAGCTACCAGGAACTTTGCTGCAACGATCTTCAGTCCGGCTTTCTCGAAGATGGTGATGATCTCCCCGATATAGCCGCGCTGGACGGTCTCCGGTTTGATGAGAACGAGCGTTCGCTCGTTCATCATCTCTCGATGATCATAATTCATTCTGTCTCGTACTCCTTTCTGGTTTAGTTGATGTATAATTATAAATGTCCTGCTGAACTTAGCCTGATTCTAATACCGAAAGGGGACTATTGTAAATGCTGCCAAAAAAACGTCTTACATTCTTCATTGTTGCCTTTATCGTCTTTTCTCTTCTGCAATTCGTGGGAGGGGATCTTTTTGATCTCTCGAAGAACTACCAGTGCTTCAAATACTTGGGGTGCAATGCCGGCTTTTTCGGCTATGATGCCGTCGTCCATTTCTTCGCCGGCATTATGTTCGCTTCGGCGCTCCTATGGTTTATGGAAGCGCACCCGCGTTTTCACGTGTTGCCCGACGGATTTTGGAAAAAAGCCTTCGTCATCGTCGCCATTTGCGTTTTCGTGAGCGTGTCGTGGGAAGCGTGGGAGTTTACCTATGATCACGTGAGGGTGGACGTTTTTCACGAGAACTTGGTGCAGGAAAATATGCTCCTGCAGCCGACCAATGCCGACACGATGGGTGATTTGACGTTTGGGTTCGGGGGGAGCGTCACGGGCGTGATCCTTGCCGGATCCTTGGGCCTCTTGTAGGCCGTATCCAAAAAAGGGAAAAGGAGCGCAGTGCGCTCCTCCATCTTTTTATTTTATCACAAGAATGGTCGTTCTCCTTACCCCGAGCGCGATCGCTGAATCGTGGTCGCGCATCCAAATGTCGATACCCCTTCGGTTTCGCGGATAGGTGCGGTAATCCTTGTTCATCCGGTCGAGGATGACGAACTTTCTGGTTCCAAAGAGATGCGGTATTTGGATGACCGTTCCCAGTTTCCTGAAGTTACAGGCAACGATACCGTCGCTGGCGGGAATACCGCTCGCCGTGAGTCCCGAGTCCGTATAGGCAGTTACCGCTACGTTTTCGATGATCTCGACGTTTTGGTTGCTTCCGATTTTGCTGATCTTTTGAAGTTCGACGCTTTTGGTCGGTAGGGGAAGGCGGCTCCCGCACTCTTCGGTGTTGACCGGAAGAGAGAGAATAAGGAGGCCTACCATGATCAATGAAAAAAATATGATTTTTGTTTTCAAGAGTGTTTCTCCTTTATGTGGTTGTAAAAATTACTGCTTTCAGCCCCGTTAAGGATTATCATAATATAACGTTTTAAAAATTTTGTCAAATGGATCATTTTTTCTCTGAGATTTGTATAATAAAGGAAAGGTCGCAAATCGTATCTCATTGCACATATGGATGTTTCTCTCGTGCTTGCGAGAATTTTAGGCATCTTGTTCCTCATTCTCGGTATCTCCCTTTTCAATCGGAAGACCGTTGCGGTTCTTCTCGATGAAATGGAACGGCAGAGAGGGTTCTCGTGGCTCGGCGGCCTCATTGCTGCGGTCTTCGGCGCGGTCATCGTGTCGCTCGGCGGCTTTTGGTTTTCGGACTGGCGGATCGTCATTTCGGTCATCGGCTGGCTGTCGCTTTTGAAGGGGTTCTTCATTCTCGTTTTCCCCGAATCCACCGTCTCGCTCTACCGCGAGTTCAAGGCGAAATGTTCGACGATCGGCGGCATTGTTATGGTCGTTATCGGCCTTTTTCTTTGCTACGCCGGCTTTTTCGCGTAAAAGATGCCTCCCGGGTTTGTTTCTGTCGCTCGGGAGGTTTCTGTTTTTAACCTCCCGGTGCAAAAGCGCCCCGGAGGCGAGCTGTTTGTGCTAAAATTCAAGTATTATGTCGGACATCAAGAAACTGACGGACGAGATCCTGAAATTCAGGGAACGGAGGAATTGGAAGCAATTCCACAACCCGAAGGATCTAGCCATTTCATTGTCCCTTGAGGCGTCGGAGGTTTTGGAGCACTTTCAGTGGAAGAACGGGGAAGAGATGGAAAACTATTCAAAGGCGAACAAGGAGCACATCGGCGAAGAGCTGATGGACGTTCTCTATTGGACGCTTCTCTTAAGCTACGATCTCGGCATCGACGTTACAAAGGCGTTTATGGCGAAAATGAGGAAGAACGACAAGAAGTACCCGGTGAAAAAATCGAAGGGGAGCCATAAAAAATACACGGAGCTTTGACCTTATGAATACATTTTCCAAGGAAGAACAGCCGCGCAATTCCAAGGACATTCTCCGCAGCATCGTGGGGGAGATCGGCGAGCTCAAGAATGCCGTGAAGCTGGAAGAAGATATGGAGATTTTGAAAGATGACCTCGAGGACAACATCAATGACGTCTACTGGCTCGCCGCGTTCTTCGCGAACGGCAACGGCATCGTTTTCGAGGAAATGATCGCGAAGATCGAAGAAATGAAAAAGAAGTCCTAAACGAGTAAGTCGCGCTTTCGTAAAGCGCGACCTCGTATTTTTTAAGTCACGCTTTCGTAAAGCGCGACCTCGTTTTTTCTCGCCAGAACTCCTTCCGGTTCTGGCGTTTATCCCAGTATCCGTACTCCCGGACCTCCCTCGTTTTTATTTCATGTCCGATCTCTTGAAGCTTGGCAAAAAAGGTTCGGAGATCTCGGATGACGGTGAGTTCTTCTTCTTGAAGCTCTCGGCGCTTGCCCAAGACATCCATGAAAGCGATGTATGTTTCGATCTTTGCCCGTGTTTCCCGGGAAAGGTGGGTCTTGCCGGCGAGAATGAACGCTGCTGTTTGTCGTTCGCTCTTGTTCCCGCGGCGAACTGCAATGAAGAAATATTTCGCTTCGGCAAGAACGTTTGACCTCATTTTACCCTCTCCGTCGAGGATATATTTCATACCAATGGCCATGCCTTGGTAGTGACTGGGGGATAACCCTATGCCCATATGTACTCCTATATTTATTTATGTGCTGTAGGGATAGTTGTATCACTTTTTCCGTTTTCTTGTCCAGCTTTTTGAGGGTAATTGACTGATAGATAAAAAGATGTTATATTATTCACATCTTTGAAAACTGGAGGTATGGATGAAAAGCACGAATGAAAAGGAAGGTAGGGCGAAAATATTCAGAAAGAAGATCAGGCACGAAAAGCCGGCGGAGCGGTTCAGAAAAAGGGTTGAGCTGGGAATAAAGATTTTTCTCATGCTCATCTGGCCGGTTGTTGTCGGCATCGTCGTAACGTACGGCTGGTACGCGATCTTCTACCGGAATGAGATACACTTTGCCGCAGAAGCAGAAGGCGTCGTGACGACCGCATGGCTCTCAATGTTCGGCATCTGGTACAGTTTGCTGGCAACGGTTGCCATGAACACGGTTTGGAGCGAATACAAACAGCTCCGGGCGGCGGTAAAAAGGTACGATAAAGATCTTTTTATGGACCTGCGCGACGAGGATCTCTCGCCCTTGGTCTATGTTCTGATCGTTGTCCTGTCACTCACGGTGCTCTTCGGGTTCCTCATTATTGAGTACCCGAGTGTCGTTGCCGGCGTGATAATCGTATACGTGGTTGTTTTTGTTTTGACGCTCATGCTCGTCGTTATCGTCGAAATGGACGATCCCTGCTCTGGGTTGTGGTACATTCGCCACATTCCGGAGGATTGGTTAGAGGAGAATCCCAAGGAATATCGGCGGCAGAGGATCGAACAGATGAAAGACGGCAATCACAGCGAGCATCACCACCCGGTGATGTTCCAGCAGTGAGAAATGATTCAAGGGAGGCATTTATGTCTCCCTTGCTTGTTTTTTGGTTATTCCCCAAAAGCCGACATTTGACTTTCCGCGCCGGCGGGGTATTATATGAACATGCGTTCATATAACAACAAGACGATCGGCTGCTCTTGCAAAGTGCCGGAGCTGAATCAGAAGGATTTTTCTCCAACCTCCGATTATTTCAGGAAACTGAAGGCCATCTCGGTGCCCTCGAAGCTCGCCATTCTCTTCACGCTCCGGAAAGCGCCCCACTGCGTGTGCGATCTCGAAAAGCACACCGGCCTTTCCCAGACGCTCATTTCTCACCACTTGACCTCTTTTTCAAACCAGAAGCTCGTGGCAGCCGAGCGGCGGGGGACATTCATCGAATACCGTTTAACTGACAAAGGCCGGAAACTTGTGGAAAGCGCCAAGCAACTATTATAACCATGATCATTCAAGTTTTGGGGTCGGGATGTCCGACGTGCGAAAAACTTTTCAAACTGACGAAACAGGCGGTCGAGGAATTGAAACTCGACACGGAGGTGGAATACGTGACGGATGTCCGGAAGATCGTCGCAATGGGCCTCATGCAGAGCCCCGTCCTTGCGATCGACGGGAAGCCCGCACTCGTAGGTTTCGTTCCCGACGTCAAAAAGGTGAAAGAGACGATTATTAAGAATATCCCGTAATATGTTCGCCCCCCTCCAGGCATTGGCCGACTGGTTGACCTATGGCGTCTTTCGCATCGCGCCCCAGACGCTCCTTGCAAGCGCGGTCAACTTTTTTATCTTCGATACAACGAAGATCTTCGTTCTTTTGGCCGTCATCATTTTCGCGGTTTCACTCATCCGTTCCTTCCTGCCTGCCGAGAAGGTGCGGAAGATTCTTGCGCGCAAGCGGGTATATGTGGGGAACATCCTCGCCTCGCTCCTCGGCATCGTGACGCCCTTTTGTTCCTGTTCGGCGATCCCGCTCTTTCTCGGGTTCGTGGAAGCCGGGGTCCCCTTGGGCGTAACCTTCTCGTTCCTTGTCGCTTCGCCGATGATAAACGAGGTCGCGCTCGTGATGCTTTTGGGGCTTTTCGGCTGGAGCATCGCGCTCATTTACATCGGGAGCGGGCTCGTGATCGCTGTCGTATCCGGCATCGCGATCGGCAAACTGAAACCGGAGAAACTCGTGGAGCCGTTTGTCTTTGAACATACGCTTTCAGCCTCGTATGAGGGCGTGACGATGACATGGCGTGACAGAAGACAATACGCGTTACGGTACACCGCCGATATCTTGAAGAAAGTGTGGCTGTACGTTTTGATCGGCGTCGGCGTCGGCGCCTGGATCCACGGCTATGTGCCGATGGACTTTCTCGCCCGCTATGCCGGCCCCGGCAAGTGGTACGCGGTGCCCTTGGCGGTTTTGATCGGCATCCCGCTCTATTCGAATGCCGCCGGCGTGATCCCGCTTGTGTCGGCTTTGACGGAGAAGGGAGTCGCGATGGGCACGACCTTGGCCTTCATGATGTCAGTCACGGCGCTTTCGCTTCCGGAATTCATGATCCTGAAAAAAGTGATGAAGCCGAAACTCATCCTGATCTTCGCGGGTATCGTCGGGATCGGCATTATATTCATAGGGTACTTGTTTAACGCGATTCTTTAACGGGATTTTGGTAAAATGAAAGTATGCCGAAAGAACTCGTGAAGGGAGACAAAAAGTACTACCAATGCGAGGAGTGCGGTTTATGGTACACGGACCGAAAAACGGCGGGAAAATGCCAAGCGTGGTGCGCGGAACATAAAAGCTGCAACCTCGAAATCATCGAGCATGCCGTAAAAGATGCGCCGGAAGCATAATCCTTGCGGCCGTCTTTTTTCTTTTTTGAGTGGACTCCTGATGCGAAGCCCCCGGGAGTCCCCGTATTAGTCCTCCGGGGCCCTGAAGGCGCCCCGGAGGCCATTGACGTAAATATGAAAAATATGTCAAAATAGGCGACAGCAAGTCTATTTTCAAATAATTTTTACTCAATTTCGGAGGAAGCATGAAAGGTAAAAAACTTGAGAAAATCCTTGGGCACATCGAGAAGGCGAACCGGCTGCAGAAGGTATCCGTCGTCCTCTTCGCGATCGGAGCGGTGATCATCTTCATGATGATCGTCGGCGGATCCTTGACGTTCGATGTCAGGACCCTCGGTCTTATGATCGCATTCTGGTTCCTGGTGTTTGGTGTGATCGCCCGGGTTTCGGCAAATCGGGAAGATAAAGAATTCTTTAATGAATCAAAGGAAGGGTAAAAGGAGACGATAAAAAACGGGGCATGTCTTTGCGACTGCCCTTTTTCCCTTTTGGGTTTCTTGGCAACTGGCTGATTCCTCCGGGGCCCTGAAGGCGCCCCGGAGGCCAGCGATTTGTGTTAAAATTGAAGGGAACATGTTATTGAAAAAATACGCTTGGGGATTCACCGTTTTCGCCGCCTTTGCGGTCGCGACTTTCGGCTTCGGGCATGTGGCCCGCGCCTCCGCCGAAGCGGTTCAGAGTTTCAATTCGCAGATCGCGGTCGCACAGAATGGCACGCTTTCCGTTGCGGAGACCATTGTCTACGACTTCGGATCGGACCAGAGACACGGCATCTTCCGCGATATCCCGCTTTCGTCGCCGAACGGCCCGGGGCTGCAAGTCACAGTGACGGGCGTCGGGAATGGGGCAGGGGGGACATATCCGTATACGGCGTCCGTATCGGACAATACCCTCGACATACGAATCGGCGACCCAAACGTTTTGGTCAGCGGCGTCAAAACCTATGTCGTGGATTATATCGTCAAAAACGCCGTTCGAGAATTCAGCGATCATGACGAGGTGTATTGGAATGTGACGGGGAACAGCTGGGGCGTTCCCCTGAATAATGTCACGGCATCAATTGTTCTTCCGGGGCAGATCGCCGGTCTCACGGCGACATGTTACACAGGCGCCGCGGGAAGCACCGCGAAAGATTGTTCCTCTGCAGAGTCGGGGAGTGGAATGACGTATGCGACAACGCGCCCCTTGGGCTCCGGCGAGGGATTGTCCGTCGTCCTCGGCATTCCGTTCGGCCACTTGGCGCTCCCGGCAGCTGCTGCCGCCCCCACGGCATCCGCTCCGGCGGGCTTCTCATCCTCCGGCGGCATCCCGTCAGTCATTCCGCTTATGTTCATTCTCTTCTTGATCCTTGCAGTGACCGCCTTTCGGATCATCGTTTTGAGAAGCCGCGGCGGCTTTTCGGGCATCAGTTTGCGGACGAGATCGCGCCCGATCATCCCGCGGGAACTGAAGAAGATACCGCTTGTTGCCGAATATGACCCGCCGGACGGGCTTTTGCCGATTGAGGTCGGTACGATCGTCGACCGGAAGGTCGATATGGCCGATGTCTCGTCGGTCATCATGGATCTCGCGATCAAGGGGTACCTGAAGATCCGCTACACGGTTCGGCAGATGAAGCTGTGGCCGGACAAGAAGGATTTTGAGCTTGTGAAGCTGAAGGACGGTTCTGATCTCCGGCACCCGGCATATCAGATCGTTTTCAACATGCTTTTCACCGCCCGCGATAGCGTTTCCTTGAGTGACCTCCAGTCTTCAGGTGCCGCTCTCTTCGAAACCCTGAAGAGCGTCGGGAAGAAAACAGACGAGAACATTTATGCCGAAGGGTACTTCGATACCGCATCCCGCGAGAAAACCAAAAAAGAAAGGGTTCTGTTCGGCCTCAGTGCGCTCGGCCTCCTTATCCTCTTCATTATCGGTATGGCTCTGGGAGGAGGATCCTCCTTCGTTATCATTATGGTTATGTTCGCCGTGGCGCTCCTTATCGGAGAGATCGGCAAACCGCCGATACCGAAGCTCACGCCGAAGGGTATGACGGCACTCCAGAAGATCCTCGGATTCCGCGAATTTCTCCGCTATACCGAGACGGATCGCTTGAAAATGATGAATGCGCCGAGCTTGAGGCCGGAACAGTTTGAAAAATACCTGCCCTACGCGATGGTTTTGGGTGTCGAAAAAGAATGGGCGAAAAAATTCGAAGGGATCACGACTGCAATGCCGACGTGGTATGAGGATCCGACCATAACGGCGTTCAATAGTTCGCTCTTCATGGCGAACATCATGCTGTTTAATAGCTCGTTCAATCGGACGTTCAATGTTGCATCTCAGCCGGCATCGAGCGGTTTTGGTGCCGGCGGATTCTCCGGCGGCGGGTTCGGCGGGGGAGGCGGCGGCAGTTGGTAGCAACCTTTTGGAGTTGACATTCGGGGGCTGATATTGACATCAACATGCAAACGTAGTTTAATAAATCGCGTCAGCCGAGAGTTTTTTTGTTCATTAAAAAAGGAGTGTGTTATGAATACACCGCAACAGTTGACCGCCCGCATGAACAAAATAAGCAAGTTATATTATGTTTCCACCTTGCTGTTTGTTCTTGCGGTGGCGATATTTTTCGTCATCGACATTATCATGAAACCCACCCTGGGTTTGATGATAATAAGTTTGGTGGCATGCCTATGCCTTGTCCTATTCGGTCTTTTTCTTTTTGGGAATACCTCCCGAAGAATAAGCAGACTTCAAGCTGAACTGGATAAGCTAGTGTCGCCGGAACTATATCTACAACAAATCAGTAAACAATGAAAGGAGGTGGTAACAAACAGGGCATGTCTTTATGGCTGCCCTTTTCCTTTTCGGGGAAAATCAATTATCCACAGACTTAAAGGCCTCCGGGGGGCCTTTAATTTTTGAAGGAGAGCGGGGGGCCGAAATTTGTGATAGAATTTGGGGAATATGGCGGAAGATTTGGAAAGAAGGATCCAGGCCGTCGAAGACCGCAACCGGCGCGTCGAAGGAGACAAGGCATGGGAAGTGAGTTGGGCAAGGCGCGGGCTCATTATGGCCTTCACGTATCTCGCCCTCGGCGTCTATATGTGGACGATCGGGATTTTGAATCCGTGGCTGAATGCCATCGTTCCGGCTGTCGCGTTTGTGCTCTCCACGCTCACGATGCCGTTTTTCAAAAAGTGGTGGCTTTCGAAAAGGGAGAAGGGGAGGTAACGCGCCGTCTCGGCAAGCCGAAAAAGTGTACGCTCCAAGGCCGCTAGGCCGTTCTTACCCACTTTTTCGCCCCGCCGATGCGGCGCTTTTTAGTAAACTGAAATAATAATTGTATATTGGGCTTGTTTTGGTTTATGATGGAGAGAATTTGAAATCATGCAAAAGTGGACACTGACTAAAATAAAGAAGAGTCTAAAAGAACTTTCAATGAAAGGTTGGATCGAATCCAATAGAAGGCACGATACTGGGATAGGAAAAACATTAGAGGATCATTTGGGCATAAAAGAGAACAACATCGCTTTGCCAGATTTTGGAGTAATGGAATTGAAATCCCAAAGAATTGGTACACCCTCCATGATTACATTGTTCACGAAAAGTCCGGAAGGTATAACAAATGCCGAAATTCGTAAGCGGTTCGGATACCCCGACTCAGAGTTCTCCAGAATTAAAATACTTCATCAAACAATTGATAATGGCAAGATGAATTCAATGGGATTTCATTGCAAAATTACTGAGAAACAAAATAAACTTTTCATTATGAAAAAGGATGAAGTACTGGGTTTTTACGATCTAGATTTTTTAAAACAGAAAGCGATTGAAAAAATTGGAAACGGCCTAATTCTAGTTTTAGCTGAATCTAAAGAGGAGGATGGCAAAGAATACTTCCATTATGAGGAGGCTTACCTATTGAGAAACTTAGACCTTAGCAAGCTTCTATCTTACTCAAAGTATGATATACGTCTGGGTGTATATCATAGCGGTAAAAATAAGGGAAGGTTTCATGATCATGGCTCCGCATTTAGGATAGAGGAGAGATCGATTTCAAAGCTGTTCAGCCTCAGGAAGAGAATTCTCTAATTCTTCCTCAGAATAACAATACTTTCCTTACTCATCGTTTCTTCTAAAGCGCCCACAACATTAGTTGGTGAATTTCTTATTGGCATTCTCTTATCGGGAATATTCCTGACAATGATATTTTCACATGTGAAACCTATTTTTTCACCAAGCTCCGCGATTATAAAATCGGTTGGAATGCGAGTTTGTTTAACAAGTCGATTGCCAATAACGAGGCAGAAATACTTTTTAGGTTTTAGAACATTATGAGCTTGTCTCATACAGTCGTTTAGACCGAGATAAAAACTCAAGACATCCATGGCTCTGCTCGAATCTTTTTTGGATATATC
>JAMCYI010000005.1 GCA_023474215.1 Patescibacteria group bacterium | reverse complement strand
GTGCCCCCACCAGGACTCGAACCTGGGACCATCTCCTTAAGAGGGAGCAGCTCTACCAACTGAGCTATAGGGGCGTTTTATTGGTATTGTAAATGAAAAAACGGAAATTTCAACCCGGTGCGCCCTGAGGAATTTCACCCCCACACCTTTGTGCCCTTGGCAGGATTTGAACCTGCAACCTTCTGCTTCGAAGGCAGATGCTCTATCCAATTGCGCTACAAGGGCTTAAAGGTGTGGGGGCGTGCCCCCATTGCTCCATTATCTTATACCGTTTGTTGATGCTTGGGAAGTTCCCTTTTATTTCTGCCTATTCTAAAATTATAGCGATGACCTTGAAGATCCCAAAAGAAGCGAAAGATGCGGCGAAGCAACTTGAAAATGCGGGCTATGCTGCCTATCTCGTCGGCGGCTGCGTACGCGACCTCGTGGTTGGGAAGAAGCCGAAGGATTGGGATATTGCAACGAACGCGACACCGGAGGAGATCCAAAAGGTCTTTCCCGAGAGCGTCTATGAGAACAATTTTGGCACGGTCGGCGTGAAAACCGGATCGAACGACGAAACGTTAAAAATATTGGAGATTACGACGTTCCGGTCGGAAAGCGTGTATGAAGATCGCCGGCATCCGAAAGAGGTCAAATTCGTTTCGACCATCGAAGAAGATCTTTCACGTCGCGATTTCACGGTGAACGCTATGGCGTTGGCCTTAACTGGTAACAAAAAACTTAAAACTAATAACAGTTATAAGTTATCAGTTGGAAGTGATTTGTTGTTAGTTGATCCCTTCGGCGGGCAAAAGGATTTGAAGAAGAAAATCGTACGGGCGGTCGGGAATCCCCGTGAACGGTTTCAGGAAGACGCACTTCGTCTCATGCGCGCCGTGCGGTTCGCGGTAGAGCTCGATTTCAAAATAGACCCGCCGACGCAGGAAGAAGTCGCGAAGAACGCCGGCCTCATCGAGGAAATCGCAAAGGAGCGGATCCGCGATGAGTTTACGAAAATTATCATGTCCGATCGCGCGGCCGAAGGAATCATCCTCCTCGAGGATGCCGGGCTTTTGAAATACATCGTTCCGGAGCTCCGGGAGGGGATCGGGTGCGGGCAAAACAAGCACCATATTTACACCGTCTTCGAGCACAATGTACGGGCGCTGAATTACACGGCCGAGAAGGGCTACTCATTCAAGGTACGCCTTGCGTCGCTCCTGCACGACGTCGGGAAGCCGCGCGTGAAACGGGGGGACGGGCCGGATTCGACGTTCTATAACCACGAGGTGGTAGGCGCTCGGATGGCCTTGAAGATCATGGATCGGCTGAAATTCCCGAAAGAGCTCGTCGAAGAGGTCGGTCATCTCGTTCGGTATCATCTCTTTTATTACAACGTCGGCGAAGTGACGGAAGCCGGTGTTCGGCGGTTCCTCGCGCGGGTGGGTCCGGAGAACGTCGATGACCTTTTGAAGGTTCGAGAAGCGGACCGGATCGGTTCCGGCGTTCCGAAAGCATTCCCGTATAAACTGCGACATCTCCTTTTTATGATCGAAAAAGTGAAACGCGACCCAATATCGCCGAAAATGCTCAAAGTGAACGGGACGGATGTCATGAAGATCTTGAATGTCGCGCCGGGGCCGAAGATCGGCTGGATCCTCACGATCCTTCTTGAGGAGGTTTTGGACGATCCGAAAAAGAACGAAGAAAAATACTTGGATGGCCGGGTGGGATATCTCGGCATGCTCTCCGACAAGGAATTGAAGAAGATGTCGGAGAAGGCCCGCGAGACGAAGGAGGAGTTCGAAGGCGGCGCCGAAGCCGAAATGAAACGGAAATACTCCGTAAAGTAATTTTTAAAAGCTTTGTCGGGGAGCCGGGAATTGAACCCGGTCTACACGCACCCGAAGCGTGCGTACTACCGGCATACTCCTCCCCGCGACGCCCTATTAGGATAAGGACATTTTTCTCAATTTGCAATACGGGCAATCCTTGTCGCCGCAAAACTCGTTCCAAAAGGAAAGATCGAGTATCTTTTGCGCGGCGTCCTTGATTTCCTCCGAAACTTTTTTGACGTCGCCGTCCGATAGCTCAAATGCATACCGCCGGTATGCACCGCTCTCGGTCGGTTCCACGAAATCGATGATGCCGGAAGCCATGGTAAATCGCTCGCTCTTGTGGTTGTCGAGGAGGAGTTTATAGAAAGAAAGTTGGCGGAAATAGTTGCCGTCGCTCGATTTCGTGAGGCCTTTGACCTCGTTCTCCGACTTTGGCTTACCAGTCTTATAGTCGATGACGTTCACGTGGCCCCCGATATCCAGGAGTTCCATTTTGTCGAGTTTCCCGGTGAGCTTCACGCCGTCCTGTTCGACATCGTTGATACTCTTTTCAACGAGAACGTTTGAGTCCCATGTGTCTTCGTATTCATCGTAGTAGCCGCCGAGCGACCGTTCACCGCGCAGAAGAAGGTGCTCTTCATCGGTTTTCATGAGCGGCTCGTGGGCCAGACCGAAGCGGAACATTTTCAAAAGATATTCCTTGTTTGGTTTTTTGCCGCCTTTCAAGGCCTCGAAGAAATTTTTCATGGCATAATGCACGGCATTCCCGAATGCTAAGCTCGGCGTCGGCGACTCGGGGATGCGGACGAGGTTGCGGTAAAAATACTGCCATGGGCAAGCAAGGAAGTTGTTGAGCGCCGTGACCGAAAAACTTTGTTCGCGGAAGAGGCGATTCAAATACTCCTTTTCCATGAGCGGTGGAGTCGCATGCGGCCGCTTTGCGAATTCGATCTCGAGATGCGATGCAAATTCTTCTTTATACCGTTTCGTGTTGATCCGTTCCGCGAGTTCCGGTGCGATCTCGTCAATGAAGCGGGTCGGTTCCGTGGGCTCGCCGGAATCTTTGAGCGAAGCGTGGGTGAGATATACCTCCTTCTTCGCCCTCGTGAGTGCCACGTAGAAGATATTGAGTTCTTCGTCGGTTTTCTCCGACTCCCCATTTTCCCCGGCTTGGTCGAACGAAAAGACGCGCGCGGGGAGTTTGATGTGCTCCGGACGCTTCCGTTGCGATCCCCATTTGCCCTCGATGGCATTCACAATGAAAACCTCATTGAATTCAAGACCTTTCGACCGGTGAGCGGTCATAAGACGCACCCTTCCGGGGATGGGGCCCGCCGACGGACTCTTGATCCTCACGTTATGTTCTTTGAGAAGCCGCAGGTATTCCATAAAGTCGGCAAGGCGATACTCGCGATGCGCTTCCGTGAGCGTTCGAAGATGGTTGAAAAGCGCATGGAGCCTTTCGAGTTTTATGGCGCCTTCACGATCACGGAGGATCTTCGCGAGAAAGCCGGATTCGCGGACGATGTCGGAAAAAACGTTCAAAACACCCTCCTTTTCGGATGCGCTTTTCCAGAAGGAAAGCTTCCGTTCGAAATCGAGGAAGAGATCGCTTCGCTCGATGCCGGCTTTTTCGAGGAGCGCTTTTGATCGCGCGATGTCGAGAACAGCGTGGCCTTTTTCGGTCTTCCGGCGCATAGCTGCCGCGGCAACCGAAAGCTTATAGATGTCGAGCGGAGGAATGTCAAAAAAGCCGACCGAAAGGGCTTTCAAGAATAGGGCATCGTCGCCGAAGTGTTGGACGGCCTCGAGGATCACCTCGAACCGCTCGAAGTCGGGATCGCTCATGACGTCATCCTCGGACTCGATGTTCGAGAGGATGCCAAGGTTTTCCAGCATTCGCGCGACGGATTCCGCATCCTTGTTTTCCCGGAAAATGACGGCAATTTCTTCGGGTCTTTCGCCGTTTGCGATGAGCTCATTGGCTTTCCGGGCGATGAAATAATTTTCCTCATCTCGCGTGTCGAAGGCGCAAATCTTGATGGGCGATTCAACGTGCCCCGCCCGCGCCTTCAGGGGTTCATCGCGCCTTGCGAGGGCGTATGCGGCATCGAGAATGATTTGGGTCGATCGATAGTTATCTTTGAGATTCACAAGCTTTACGTCGCGGTAAAGCTTCCGAAAATGGAAGAAATTCTCGATGGATGCACCCTGAAACCGGAAGATGGCCTGCTTTGCGTCGCCCACAATGAAAAGGTTCGGGTTGTTATAAAAACTTGCAAGGAGTTCGAGGATCTTGTTTTGAGCCTTGTTGGTGTCTTGGTGCTCGTCGATGAGGAAGTAATGATATTTTTCCTGGAGCGTTGCGCGGAGATTTTCCCGTTTTTCGAGCGCTTCGGCGACCTCCATGATCATGTCGTTGTAATCATAATGGCTGCCGCTTCGGAGTTCGCGTTCATATGCCTCGTAGATTGCGGCAAGCTCCTTGTTCTTCTCGATGTGCCGTTCATTATCCAAATATTTGGTCTTCACTTTCCCTGCCGCGTTTCGGATATCGTCCTGGGAAGCGAATTTCTTTTCTTCTTGTTCCGCGATGCGGCGGAAATCGCCGGGCAAAACCCCTTCGCGTTTCAAATCCTCAATGGCGCGTTTGATTTTCTCGAGGTAGTAATATGGATTGTTTTTGGTTTTCAAATGTTCGAACGGCGTTTCGTCGAGGATCTTCCGAAGGACTTTGATTTGTTCTGCCTCATCGATGGGGGAGGAGCCGACGATATCGGGGAAATATTCGGGATAGTCCTGAATGATCGAATTCGCGAAGCCGTGGAACGTTGCAACGGTGACCCGGTATGCATCCGGACCGATGAGTTCCCGGAGTCGGAGCTTCATGGAGTGGACGCCCGATTCGGTAAAGGTAAGAGCAAGGATCGCTTCCGGCGGCGTCCCCGTCTTTAAAATGATGTTCGCGATTCGGACGGTCAAAACTTCGGTTTTGCCGGTGCCGGGTCCGGCGATCACCATCACGGGGCCATCCACGGTATCCACCGCTTCCCGCTGTTCTTTATTGAGACGGCGGTAGGCCTCCTCGAATGTCTTGGTTTTTATTTCGGGCATGTGCAGATTCATTATACCCATATTTTTGTGGTAAAATAAAAGCAATGTCATGGGAACTCTTTGAAAAGGTGAAGGAACTAGGGCTTCCGTCGGGTTCATATGCCATTTTCGGAAGCGGCCCGATGGCGGTCCGAGGCCTCCGCGAGTGCCGCGACATCGATCTCGTCGTGACCGACGAGCTTTTCGAGGAATATAAAAGCGCATCGGGATGGGAATTGAAGGATGCCGGGGGGAAGGAAATGCTCGCGAAGGACGGGATCGAAATGGCCGCCGACTGGGGACCGGGGGAGTGGGATGTCGAGCAGCTCATCGAAGACGCGGACATCATCGAAAACCTTCCGTTCGTTCGGCTTGCGGAGGTGTTGAGATGGAAGAAGCTTTTAAAGCGGGAAAAGGACTTGAAGGACATCGAGATCATCGAGGATTACTTCAAAAAGCAGGGGGTGGCAAAATCGGAAAAATAGGGTAGAATACCAACCAGCAACAAAAAGACTGAAGGGCCTATGGTTTAGTGGTAGAACACGGCATTCGCATTGCCGGGACGGGAGTTCGATTCTCCCTAGGTCCACAAACAAAACGCCCCACCCTTGCGGTGGGGTGCTTTGTTTCGTGAATTTTGATGGAGAAGCGAACCGGAGTGGGGTAGGGAGAACACGCTGGTCTCCCTTGGCGGAAATACTAAAACCGAGGGGTTTTAGGGAGCGGCCTGCTGGAAAGCGGGCTGCGACGTTCGATTCTCCCTAGGTCCACAAAAAATCCCGCCAGTCCATGGACTGGCGGGATTCATTATCTCCTAGACCCTTTTCTCTAATTTCCTGCCGGCGGCATTTGGCCGGAAGCAGAATTTTTCTTCGTGCTTTTTTTGAGCATCGAATAAAGGGGGCATGTCCCCACAAGGCCGGTCAAGAGTAAAATGACCGCAACGATGTAAAGAATGACCGAGAGAGCGCCCGTCGCTGCACCACCCAAATAAACAAACAGCAGACCGGCGACAATTCGGATAATCCTGTCCCATGTGCCTACGTTTTTCTTCATGATAATGATTTTTTCCCGCGACCTTTCAAAAAACCTTTCAGTGTCTTTAGTATAATCCTCCATGTTCCCGCGCTCCAGAATTTTACATCAGGCGAGATATTCTGGAATTTTCCTGCCCGAATTGCGCCCCTGATCGATGCAAACGAATTATCATGCGCCTCGACGATCAAATAACTGGCATTCAGTTGTTCAAGGTAATGGGTATCGGACGTTGCAAGGAGAGGAAAGCCCCGTTTTCCGGCGAATAAGCACGCTTCGCCGTTCAGGTTCAAGAACTTGAAGTGAAACCACGAATACTCGATGGCATCGAAAAGATCGGCATGTTCCTTGAGCTTCGAGCCCAGGGAAACCCCTCCGTTGAAGAACGGGTGGGGCGCAAGGAGGAACGATTCGGCATGTTCCTTCCGGTATGCGCATAAATCATTGAAGGTTTTGATTTTTTCGGCTGATTTGTCGGCGTTCAGGATAACGACGTGTTTTTCCTCAATCGTTTTTTCCACACCCCGGATCAAATTGATGCCGAGTCGCTCGGCATATTTATAATATTTCGGGTCATCTGTCACAAAGTCGTGGCAGGTAACGGCAATGGCATCGAATCCAAGTTTTTTTGCTTCATCGAGCCCTTGGAAAAGATCATAATCGGCCACCATGGCCGCTTTTTCTTTGTCTTCGATGTCGTCTTTCGTGTGAAAGTGAAGATTTACTTTTATTTTCATATGCTTTTTGAGGGTGCAAGCGTATGGTATAATGGAATCAACCCTAAAGGTCGTTAAAAAATGATAGATGATAAGAGATGTTTATTCAAGATTGGACGTCGGTCGTTGCAGCGTCGCTTCAGAACATTTGGGTCGGTTTTATAAGTACGATTGCTTCGATCATCGGCGCGCTCATCGTTTTCATCATCGGGCTTATCGTTGCGTCCCTCTTGGGAACGCTCGTTGAGCGGATCATCGATATGATCCAGCTCGATAAGCTCCTCGCCAATTTGGGAGTGGGTGAGTATTTCGAGAGGGCCGGCATGACCTTGAAGAGCGGCAAGTTCTTCAAGAAGCTGGTGTATTGGTTCTTGGTCGTGGTCTTTTTGCTCGCGGCCTCGGATATTCTCGGTTTCTACTCGCTGTCCTCATTCCTTCAGAGCGTGTTGCTGTACGTGCCGAACGTCATTGTTGCCGTTCTCATCATGCTTGCTGCGTTCGTCATCGCTCATTTCTTGAGGAACCTCGTTTCCGGTTCTGTCAGAGCTTCCAAGCTCCATGGCGCCGGATTTCTCGGGTCTCTCACGTGGTGGGCGATCGTCGTCTTCGGCTTTTTAGCATCTCTTTCCCAGCTCGGTATTGCGGTTGCAATCATTAATGCACTCGTGACCGGATTTATCGCCATGCTTGCCATCGCTTTTGGCTTAGCATTCGGCTTGGGCGGGAAAGATTATGCTGCGCATTTGATCGGGAAACTTCGGGAACACACGGAACGGTAGAAAGGACAGAGTAATGACTTTAGATACCCCGCCAGTCCAGAGACTGGCGGGGTTGCGTTTTAAAGGGTTTTCATGATACGCTATCAAGGTTATGGCGAAATTTGCAGTCATTGAAACCGGCGGAAAGCAGTACAAGGTGAAAGAAGGGGAAAAGATTAAGGTGGAAAAGCTGGACGGCGAAACGGGAAAATCGATTTCTTTCGATAAGGTTCTTCTCGTTGCCGGCGAAAAGACCGAAATCGGGCATCCGTACCTTAAGGGAGCAACGGTGGAAGCGGTCATCTCGTCCGTCGGCCGGTCCGAAAAGAAAATCATTTTCCGCTACCATTCAAAGACGAGATATCGGAAGCTCAAGGGACATCGGCAGCATTATACCGAAGTTACCGTTGGGAGCATTAAGATATAAGGAGATAAAAGCGGAGATAAGTTCCGCTTCGCGGAACGAGATAGATAGAGAAATAACGTATCTCAATTTATCTCTATTACATATCCGTCCTTATCCGTTATCAGCTCCTTTTCTCGAAGGAGTGGAGGAGTGTCGTTTCGTCGGCAAATTCGACTTCGCCTCCTGTCGGTAACCCGCGACCCAGGCGGGTTATTTTTTTCGATAAGTTTTTGAACTCTTCCCGGATAAGGTCAGCGGTGAAGTCGCCGATCGCAGTGGCAGCAAGAGCGATGACGATTTCGTCCGCTGTCCCGCCGAGTTCGTTCTTGATCCGCTCCTTCAGTTTTTCGAGTCTTTGCCGCTCGCTGTGCCCCAAGGTTCCTCGCTCGGCGAGGCGGCCAAGGATCAAGTAGTGACCGTTCCATTTGTTCATCTTTTCAAATGTCAGAAGATCGGTTTCTTTCTCAACGATGGCGATGTTCTTCATATTCCGCGCCGGATCGGAACAAATGCCGCATATCCTTTGCCCTCCGACCTTCACAAAGAAGCAACGCTCGCAGATGTCGAGGTTTGCAAGGTTCCCGAGAGCGGAAGAAAGATTCTTCACCTCGTTTTTGTCGAGCGACAACAGGTAAAACGCGAGGCGGGTCGCTTGCCGCGGACCGAAAAGGGGAAGCCGCGAAAAGTAATCGATGAATTTTTTTATTTCATCCGGGATCATGCCATTATTGTTTAAATGTTTGAGCTATTATTGTGGCGATGAACGTTTATCCACAATAATGAGCACCCGCCTAAATTCCCCTTGGCGGTCGGGAACGACTTATATTTATTGATTTTCTTTCTTTTCATGATGGTTGCTTGATTCTTGGAAATTTTAGCGGGTAAGGTTTTCTTGCCAAAATTCCAAGTAATGATGAAGGAATTTTGGAGAAAGCCCTTAAAATGCTTCCGGCTGCGGAGCGTGCGCGGTGTCCAAATTCTTGAAGCTCACCTTTTCCTTATCGAAGATGAGTTTCACGGTGCCCGTCGGTCCGTTTCGGTGTTTTGCGACGATGATCTCGACGGTATTGTCTTCTGCGATTTCGTCTTCCATCGGCGAGACGGCCTTGTCCTTGCGGTAAATAAAGAGAACGACGTCCGCGTCTTGCTCCAAGCTGCCCGATTCGCGAAGGTCGGAAAGGCGGGGGATTTTGACGTCGCGCTTATCAACGTCCCTTGAAAGTTGCGAGACGGCAACGACCGGCACGTTCAATTCTCGGGCGAGCGATTTCAAGCCGCGCGATATTTCGGTCACCTGTTGAACGATATTGTCGTTGCCGGTCCGGGGTTGGATAAGCTGAAGATAATCGACAATGATCATATCGATGCCGTGTTCAAGTTGCAGACGCCGCGCCATGGATCTCATCTGGAGGATGGTGGGGGAAGGGGTGTCATCGATGAATATTTTGGCGTTGGAAAGTTCATTTAAGGCCTCTTGAACCAAAGAAAACTCCATATCGTCGACAAGCTTACCGGTCCTGAGCCGCCAGAGGGGTATTTGGGCTTGGCCCGAGATCAAGCGGTCAATGATCTGTTCTTTGGACATTTCAATGGAAAAAAGACCGATCGATTTTTTGCCCAGGACGGCAGCTTGCCGCGCAATGTCGAGGACAAGGGATGTCTTCCCGTACGAGGGTCTGGCTCCGACGATGATGAGGTCGGATGGTTGGAAACCGGAAAGGAATTTATCAAGATCGTAGAAAAACGTCGGCACTCCCCGCAAGCTGTCCTTTTCGCCGCGGTGCAGTTTTTCGAGCCGTTCATATGCAGCGGGAAGTTCGTCTTTGATGGCGACGAACTTTTGCGGCCTCGATTTCTGCGAAATGCCGAAGATCTTTTGTTCGACGATTTCAAGGAGTTCTTCGAAATTTTGAAAGCCGAACGCCTTTTCGCTGATTTCTGAAGCAGCCGCGATCAAGTCACGCCGCACCCGCTGTTCTTTGACGATCTCGGCGTAGTGGACGACGTGTGCCGACGTCGGCACGCTTTCGGCGAGTTCCGTGAGATAATCGATCCCGCCGACATCTTGCAATTGTTTTCCCGCCTTCAAGGCGTGAGAAACGGTCAAAAGATCGACCGGCTCGCCTTTGCTCCACAGTTCAATAATGCTCTCGTAGATCTTCCGATGTTTATTTTCATAAAAATCGCTCGGCGCCAAAAAATCAGCGACATTCACGATCGCGTTTTTGTCGAGCATCAAAGCGCCGAGGATGGAACGTTCCGCCTCGATATCTTGCGGAGGCAATTTTAACTGGTTGGTTTCTTTTTTGGGCATGGTTTTTTAAATCCTAAATTCTAAGCACTAAATCCTAAACAATAATCGAAATCCAAAACTAGAATGGCCAAACACAAGTTTTTGAATTTTGGTCATTGGAAATTATTTAGAATTTAAGATTTTATATTTAGGATTTATAAACGAAGGGCCCGAGAGGCGTATCGTCTATAGAGTATCCTAAATCTTTTATCCTTTTTCTCAAGTCGTCGGACTGGACAAACTGTTTATTCATCCTGAATAACTCGCGCTTGGCGGCAAGACGCTTGATTTTGAGCGGTACTTTTGTAGTTGGGAAATGAAACCCCAAAGAAGCCATGCGGGCTTGGATGGTCTTCAAAAGCAGTTGCGTTTCGGTCCGGCCGAGTTGCCAGACGGAGTTTTCGAGCGAGCTCACAAAGCTGAAGAGTATACCAAACATTCCCGGAGTATTGAAATCATCATCCAAGAATTCTCCCATTCGTTCGTCGGCCTTCTTGATTTCCGCTTCAAAATTGCCTTCGGCCGACCGACCCTTCGTTTTCTTTGCGATAAAAGCGAGCTTATTCATGAAAGTTTCGAGCGACTTCAACGTGTCTTCGGAATTTTTTACCAGCGCTTCGGTGTAGTTCATGGGGGAGCGGTAGTGATGGGAAAGCACCAAAAATCTGAAAGCGTTCCCCGAATGGTCCTTCAAAAAATCGTCCAAGGTTACGAAATTGCCGAGACTTTTGGACATCTTTTTGTCATTGACCATGAGATGCCCGGAGTGCATCCAAATTTTCACGAAGGGCTTTTTCCCCGAAGCAGCTTCCGCTTGGGCGATCTCTGCTTCATGATGCGGAAACTTGAGGTCCACGCCGCCGCCGTGCAGATCATATTGGTTTCCGAGGTATTTTTCACTGATCGCGGTGTCCTCGATGTGCCAACCGGGCCTTCCGTCGCCGAGCTTCGCTCTCCATGTCGGTTCTCCCGGCTTTGAAAATTTCCACAAAGCGAAATCGCCTTTGTGTTTTTTCATGACGCTTTCGTCAATGCGTGAAACCGAATCTTCGGCATCGAGATAGGTCCTCCGGGAAAGTTTCCCGTAATCGGGGAACTTCGAAACATCGAAATAAATACCATCCCCTTCGATGCGGTAAGCAAATCCTTTTTCCATGAGCACCCCCGTTTGACGAAGTATCTCCCTTACGTGATCCGTTGCCCGAGCGTATGCAGTGACCGAGTCGATGCCGAGCTGCCGTTCATTCTTGTGATAAATGTGCTCGAACTTTTTGGATATTTTCCGCCATGTTGTTTTTTCCTCGGCAGCCCTCGCGATGATCTTGTCATCTATGTCGGTTACGTTTTGGAGATAAAAGACATCCCAGCCTTTCGACCGGAGATACTTGACGAAAGCGTCGAAAACGACGAACGTCCGGCCGTTGCCGATATGCGGATAGTCGTAAACGGTCAAGCCGCAGACGAACATTTTGAGCGGTCTGCCCGTCGGTTTCGCCAACTCTTCTTTTTTGCCGGAAAGGGTATTGTAGAGAAACATAGAGTAGGTAGTTAGTAGTTAGTATATAGTAGTTAGTATCCTTTTTCTACCAATACCAAACACTAAATACCAGATACTATCTACTCTACAGCCATCGTTTCTTCCTGAATATGAAGGCGAGAATGGCGACGATGCCCACGACGACGAGAAGATCGTTCCAAAAGTCTGCCGGGGTTCTGAAAAGTGTGGGCTCCACGGTCGGTTGGAGGGCGATCGTCGTGAAGAGCAAAAGGGGGAACGTAAGAAAGCCGAGGATCGAAAATCTCCTCATGACTTCGGAGGTTTCCGACTGAAATACCTGCGAAACGGTCTCGCTGTAAGAAATGACGGTTACCCGGAGCGTTTCTAAAAGATAATGGACGCGGGAGAGACTTCCCATGAGATCCGAAAAGTAGATCTTCGATTGTGAGCCATAGAACTCTTCGCCGACCGTTAAGAGCGACTCAAGGGTGCTTTTTTGGGAAGCAGCGGTTATTTCGAATTCGAGGAGGTCCCGCTTGATGTATGATATGTCTTCCAAAAGATAACGATTGCCGTGATCGAAAAGCCGGTTGCCGACGGCATTCACTTTTTCTTCGACGTGACGGAGCTGGCGCAAGGAATAAACGTTGATCTCCTGGAGGAGGTAGTAAATGATCTGGGAAGCGTTTTGTATCTTCCCGTCGAGTTTTTGGGCAAGGTCGGACTTGAACTGGTCGACCGGCTCGATGGTTTCGTAGGTGTACGTAAGGATGGTTTCTTTCGATGCAAGAATGTCAACCTCCGTCCGGCGAGGTTTCTTTTCTTTGATGTCGTAAATATGGAGATGATAAACAGCAAAGAGATAGCTGCCGTAATTTTCTATCTTGCTGCGATCGGAAACTCCTTGGAGTTCCTTGAGGATCAAGGGGTGGGCCTTGATGAACGATGCCGTTTCACGGATGTCGTCGCCGTTCGGGTTTTGAAAATGGATCCACCGTACTTTCCCGATTTTTTCGTCGTATTTTTTTGCCATTATTGTTTAAATGTTTGAGCTATTATTGTGGCGATGAACGTTTATCCACAATAATGAACACCCGCCTAAATTTCCCCGGGAGGCAGGCATCGACCTTCTTGTATTAATTTTTTTGTTTTCATGATTAGTTTTTGTTCTTGGAAATTTTGGCGGGTAAGGTTTTCTTGCCAAAATTCTTTCATCATTGACTCGGAATTTTGGAGAAAGCCCTTATTTGCTGAAGTTTAAGATGACGTTTTCGATTTGCGGACTGGAATTTTGAAGGAGGTTGCTTTGGAGCATGACTTCGTACCTGAAGTAGCGGAAATTGGTATAGTATGTCGGGTTTATGCAGATCGGGGTTCCCGGCGCCGGACACGATGCCGAAACTCCTCCCGTTTGGCTTTGGAAACAAGGGGCGCCGTACCAGTCGGCATTCGTGCCGGAAGGCCCGATGTAGTTCCACGGTCCGCTTGTGCTCTCTGAAGCGGCAATTTGGAATCCAACGTTTGTCCCGGCAAGACCACACGATCCTTGCCACACGATGCTTTGAAGGGTTGCCGGAGCTCCTGCATCTATTATATATGAAGTGAGATAGCCGACGGTACTCGTAGCCCGCCACGAGGTCGTAACGAGATAGTTCGATGTTCCGCACGAGCTGTCATTCGCGCAGTTGAAGCTCAGCCACCCTACAAGGTCGTTCCATGCGTAGCCGTTGAAGTTGCCATTTGCGTCGATCGTCACGCCGTATTTCACGCTGCCGGGACACTGCGGCGTTCCCTCGCCTCCGCAAAAGCTGACCCATCCGATAAGATCGTTCCACGCATAGCCGGTCAAAACTCCGCTCGCACCGTCGGATCCGCCGGAGCAGCTGCCGTCCGTGTTGTGGGTATAGCTCAAACCGTTGCAAATCCCGTAGTTCGATACGCCGCACATGTTGCCGTTGGGGGTTGTTGCGCAATCAAGCGACAGAACGCCGTTCGACGTCGACGTCGCATAGCCGGTCACCCTCGTGCCGTACACGGTCACCGTTTGGCTGCCGTTGAAATTCCACCAGCCGTCGCTTGAATCCCATGCATAATAGTTCGGGGTGGTCGAACTGATGTTCGTGGCCGCGCTGGCTTTTCCAGCGCCCGTTACAATGACCACAATAGTAAGGAGTACGATCGCAATAACGAGAGTCCAAAACGCCGCTTTAACCCATCTCATTGTTTCAATTATACCAGAATATGAGGAATTACAGAGGACGATGTGCTATAATAAGAACTATGAAAAACGGTTTAAATAAGATACTCTTAGCGGTCGTTATCGTACTCCTCGTGGTACTCGTCGTTATCGTCGGATGGAAATACATTGCCGGAGGTCCTTCCTACTATGCCGTGTATCTTCGAACGGGGGATTTATACTTCGGAGAACTTTCCACTTTCCCTTCGTTTTCGTTGAGTCATGTCTATATGCTGCAGGTCAATTCTCAAAACCAACAGAATCCGGTAAGCATCCAAAAATTTACCAATGTTTTCTGGGGGCCGGAAGATTCGATCAGCATCAATCGGAACGAGGTAGTGTGGTACACCCGCCTTGCGTCGGATAGCAAGCTCGCACAGCTTGTTCAATCAAACCCGTCGCTTACGCCGAGCACCGATACAACGCAGACGCCGACCGCCGGCACATCGACTCCGGGAACGACATCGCCGCAGTCCGGCAAATAATAAGAAGAAAGAATTCGCAAAATCCCGCGCCACCATGAGAAAAAAGGCGCGGGATTTGTTATGATGAAGATGGTATGGGTTCCCGAAAAAATGCCCAGATAGCGCTGCCGTTCATACTGCTCATAAGTGGTATAATTATCGAAATCGTCGTGGCGGGGTCTTTGACTTCTTATTTTGCAAGCGGCTCCGGTTTCAGCGAACGGCTTCAAGTGCGAGCTTCTTCCGCGGCATATTCCGGGATCAACGATGCGCTCGTTCAAGTGGCCAAGAACAAGGATTTTGGGGCGACGAACCCTTCCTACGGAGTGAACGTCAACGGCGATACCGCTACCGTGACGTTCGGGAGTACGCTTGCAAATGGGTACTATACTTACACGGTGACATCCTTAGGCATCGCCGGGACGCGCCAAGCAAAGGTCGTTGCGGTCGTCGTCGTAAACGACTCGACGGGAGAA
>JAMCYI010000010.1 GCA_023474215.1 Patescibacteria group bacterium | reverse complement strand
TGATCCGACAAAATACAAATCCAGCGCACCACAAGGGTACGCCGAATTTGATTTGCTGGGGAGCAGGGATTCGAACCCCAATACCATCCTCCAAAGGGATGTGTCCTACCGTTAGACGACTCCCCAATACTCAAGTCCACATAATGGTATAATGGACTTGATCAAATATCAAATGAATCAGATTCTACTTCACATTTTTTTGAGTCCGATTTTAACCTACGTTCCGGAAATATTTTTTGGCGCGCTCTTTATATTAGGAGCGCTGAAATATTATTTGCATTTTCGGAGAGGGGACTTGGAAGGAACGAAAACCGCGAAGTTTTTTGGGAAACTTGTCGTTCTTGCGATCGGCTTCAAGGTCTTGTACGCGGCATTTTTGACGTGGGGGCAGTATCTCCTTTGGAAAGCCGGAGGGCTTTCGTCTGTTTTGCTTACGGAGCCGCTTCGGAAGATCCCTGCCGATTTTGCAAACTCCATGCCGTGGCTCTTCAACGTGAAGGGGGGCTACTTTTCGTTCTATTCATTCAACCATTTTTGGCTGGAGGTTTTAATCACGCTTGTTCTCTCCTTCGCGTTTTATTTCATTCTCCTCTCCCTCAAGAAAAGAAATCCGCGGTTTTTGACCGTGGCCGATGCCCGACTTGGACTTCTCGGCGGAATCGCTGCCGGGTGGCCCGGATTTGTTGTTTTCTTTGTGCTCTTCCTTTTGTTTTTCCTGACGCTTGGACTTTATCGTCAATTCATTTTGAAGGAAGAATACACGCCGGTGACCGATCCGCTTTTTGCTGCGGCATTCATTACCGCAGCGTTCGGCTTCTGGTTCGTGAACGTCCTCAGTCTCTCCATCCTGAAAGCTTAGCTCTCTCTTTCAAGGGACAGCTTGGTGAAACAAAAAAGTTCTATACCCTAGACCCTATTCCCCAAACCCTAGCTTTTTATTTTCTCCAATCCTTCCACGATGGCAACCTCGAGGGGGATCCGTGGAAACTGGCTGTACCGCATTTCGCCGTATGCATTGATAAGCGTCTTCAAGAGCGCGATGTGCGCCGGTTTGAGATTTTTCGATTGAGCGATGAGTTTTGCCAGGTGTTCCGCCATCATTTCCTTTTTAAAAACCTCTTCCATTTGCGGGCTTACGCGGAGAACGAGGATGCGTCGGAGATGCTGGATGACGTCCCGAAGGAACTGGCTCAAGTTGAACCCGCCGTCCGCAACTTCCGCAACGAAGGCGAGTGCTCCCGAGACATCTCCCTTCACGAGCATTTCGGCGAAAGCGTCAATCTTGTCGAAACTGATCTTGCCGACCGCTTTTTCGATCTCTTCGACGTCAACTGTCTTGTCGTCGAATGAGACCATTTGGTCCAATAGGGATTCGGAATCGCGAAAACTCCCTTCGGCGTAGTCAGCGATGAGGTCGAGCGCTTCGGGCGAAATTTTGATGTCTTCTTCTTTTGCTATCCTCGCCAATTTTTGGACGATCTTCTCGCGGGGAACGAGTTTGAAATAGAACTTTTGGGCGCGCGAAGAAATGGTTGCGGGAACCTTTTCGATCTCCGTCGTTGCGAGAACGATTACAACGTACGCGGGCGGTTCCTCGAGTGTCTTCAAGAGCGCATTCCAAGCGTCTTTTGTCAGCATGTGCGCTTCGTCGATGATGTACACCTTGAAGCGGGAAGCGCTGGGGGATGTGCGGATGGATTCCTTGAGATTCCGGATCTCATCGACGCCGCGGTTCGATGCGCCGTCGATCTCGATGACGTCGAGCGCCTTGCCTTCGTCGATCGCCCGGCACGTAGCGCAATCGTTGCACGGCTCGCCCTTTTCGCGGAACTTTTGGTCGCTTGCGCGCTTTTCGCAGTTTGCGATCTTTGCGATGAGACGGGCGGACGTGGTTTTTCCGGTGCCGCGGGGGCCGGAGAAAATATAAGCATGGGACAAGCGATCTTGTTTCGCTTCTTCTTTCAGGATCTTTACGATGGTCTCCTGCCCAAGGAGGTCTTCAAACGTTGCCGGTCGGTATTTGCGGTAGATGGCGAGATGCGGCATATGCCTCCATTATATACAAGGGGATAGGGTATAGGGAATAGGGTATAGTAACGGATAGAGATACGACGGATATATTGAGATACAAATAGATATATCATAGAGACGACCGGGGAAGGGCGTGATATAATCCCTATGTGGACTAAAAGAGCAATTCTCATCGCGGGAATCGCGCTTTTGGCGGGAGTGATTGCTTACGTCTTTCTTGCATCCAACACGTCTATGGAAAATCAATTGACACTCAAGAGTTCGGCATTCAAGAACGGGGATATGATCCCGCGCCGGTTCACGTGCGACGGGGAGAATATCAATCCGTTTCTCGAGATCAAGAACGCACCGGCGAACACGAAGAGCTTCGCGCTTGTCGTGGATGATCCGGACGCAACGAACGGCAAGACGTGGGATCACTGGGTTATGTGGAACATTGATCCGAAAACGCAGTACATTATGGAAGACAATATTCCCGGGGAAGCAGTGGAAGGATTGAACAGTTGGGGCAAGATGAAGTATGGCGGTCCCTGCCCGCCGCACGGCGCGAAGCCGCACCGATATATCTTCACGCTCTCTGCGCTTGACACCGTGCTCGATCTTCCGGCATCATCGACGAAGGCGGATTTGGAGCAGGTGATGCAAAGCCATGTTATCGAGAAAACGACCCTCATGGGGCTCTACGGGAGGTAACCCAATTCCATCCTTTGCCGACAAATACATCTGGACGATGCACTCCCGGTTCAAAATGAAGTACTACGGTATCGCGGATTCCCGCGTGAAGCGCATCATCCGGTTCCCGACGCGATACGAAGAAGGGATCGTGCCGAATACCGTGGCGGTGATGCAGCCGGCGGGGACAAAGAAATATTCGGAGATTTGGGCGATGTACAAGCTTGTTGATAACCATCGACAAGCAATGACAAAATCCAAATTTCAAATGACAAAACAGCAAAAACTGAAAATAATAACTGTATGGAGATATCCCGGGGTGAGCCCGAAGCGCGATCCGATCCCGCGGGAGGTATTGGAAGAAATTAAAAGCTTGCTTTGATTGTTTATTCCCGAGCATCGAAGGTCGCTCGGGGAACTGTATTGATATGAAAAAGATTTTAACTCAAGATTTTTTCAATAGGCCAACGTTAAGGGTGGCTGAAAACTTGCTCGGCAAATATCTCGTGCGGGAATATCGGGGCAAGGAGGCCGCGGCGATGATAACCGAGGTTGAGGCATACGACGGGCCGCATGATTTGGCGTCTCACGCGTCGCACGGCAAAACGGAGCGGACGAAGATCATGTTCGGTCCGCCGGGGCGGTGGTACGTCTATTTCACGTACGGCATACACTGGCTCGTGAATGTCGTAACGGGCCCAGAAGAATATCCTGCCGCCGTTTTGATCCGCGCCGTAGATGGCGTACTGGGTCCCGCCCGCACGACGAAATTTTTCAAAATAGACAAGCGATTCAACGGCAAGGCTGCTTCCCGGCAAACCGGCCTCTGGATCGAAGACAGGGGAGTAAGGATCAAAAAAACGCAGATAACAAAAAACCCGCGCATAGGTGTACAATACGCGGGGCCCGTATGGGCGGGCAAGAAATATAACTTAAGGCTGTCAGTGAGTGTGCCGAAGCAGGAGTAGTCCTTTTAGCTTGTGTCTGGGACTTCTTGATATTCCGCGTTTCGCCAGCCGTATTGTGTAATTGTCGAAGCGCTTGGTCCAAAACTTGAAAAGTTCCATGGGCCAAAGAAGGAAAATACCCCACCAAAGCCACCACATGCTGCTGCGCCTTTTTCCATTGCTTAAGCTGGTCATGATCTGTTGATACCTGATCTGAAAGTTGAACCAGAACAGAAATCCGAAGACCAGTTCTACCAAGCTCGCCATGAAGACGAGCGTTCTCCATTCCTTGATCAGTTCCTCTAACATATTCACTCCTCCTTGATCTTTTCCCGGTGGAAAAATTTTTCTTTTGCGGAAAATACCAGCCCTTCGATAATGGGCCGGAGAACCGTAATGGGTAAGCCGAGTATCGTGATTATGCCCCAGAAAAGTTCTATGCTCAGTGCGACGAGCGTTGGTACCACCCAATTCTTGTACTTATAACAATTATCCGCGTACCAGCCGCTTGCGATGACATATCCAACCAATAAATAAACGAGACCCGCCAAAATAAAAATGAAGACGTCCATAAAAGAACTCCTATCCTTAACAGTGAATAAAAATGTGAATTAAGCTGATTCCATGATAACCAATTTCACGTACTCTTGTCAAATAATAAAATAAGTGTTATAAATTGAGTTCATCGTTCAGTTCATTTCAATAACAAAGAAAGGAGTAAGAATTGGATAGAAAAAGAGTTGGAGATGTAGCCACCAGGATCGCTGCGGGAATCGCTCTGCTCGAAGGAGCCGTTTGCGTGGTCTCCATAAAGTACCTCGGCGTGCGTCCCGTGTTCACGACATGGCTGTTATTCTTCGTCGCGTCGTCGCTGAGCTTTTGGACGTATTGGTCGTCCAAAAAACACAGCGTGCGGGGTAACATAGCGAACTTTATGGATATGTTCGTCTGCGGCGTGATCACGCTCGGCATACTCTCCGTCGAGGGCAGCCATTTGATAGGCAATGCGTTCGACGTGTATTGCCTCGTCGCTTCCGGTGTTGTGCTCGTTTTTTGGAGAATGACCCGGCGCCACGAGTTTTCGAACATGATGCTCCAGATTGTGATGGCAACGGCATATATGCCGACGTTCGTGAAGCTGTGGCAAGCGACCAGGAACACGGAGTCATTGCCGGTTTGGGTGCTGTCGTGGTTCGGAGCCGTCTTTGCATTCATTTCCGCTTCAGCAGAAAGAGACAAGCTGGGCAAAATCTATGCCGGTCGCGGACTGATCCTCGTATCGGTCGTTGTCTGGCTCATTATGAGAATTTATTGGGTCGTCCATCCATAGCGATGAGACGACCCTTTGTGTTTATCTGCAGGGGAGTGAAACGTTTTCCCGTACAAGAACGTATTGATTTTTAGTCGAAGGAAAAAGTAGAATATGAACCATATGACTGAACGATCGAAGCACGAGGAGGGAGAAAGAATTTTCAAAGTGTTAGCCAGTGCCAAACGTCTCGCGATACTCCACGCGCTGGACGGGAAAGAAATGTCGGTCGATGAGCTCACGAAAAAACTCGGCGTGAGGAAATCGAATATTTCTCAACACCTCGCGATCTTGAGGTACGCGCGCCTCGTGAAAATGAGGAAGGACGGCACGAAGGTTTACTACAAAGTGACTGATCCGAAAGTTCTGGCGGGTTGCCGGATCATCGGAAATTTTGCCAGGAAGTATCATTAGATCGTAATAAAAAGGGGAGACGGGGCGGTATATCGTGGTATGCCGTCTTTTTCTTTTGGGTATAACCGGTGGAAAAAATCGGTCTTGACGTTCCCCTTGGAACGGGACTATGATGCTTTCATACTTTCGATGTTTCGAAACATCGAATACGTAAGAAAAGGCCGGGAAAATAAGGGGGACATACAAATTAAAAAAGAGATCAAACTTCACGCATAAAAAATTCGATTTCGTCGATCGACAGCGTGTCGTTTTCCTAATGAAAAAATGAAAACAAAATTATCGAGTAGTCACGAAGTGATGAAGGTAGTTCTTTTTGGAGCCGCAGCTTTTGTGGTGTGCGGTTTTTTTGTCGCCGGCAATATCGCGCATGCCGCGGCGACAACGACGCTTTATGTAGATGCCAATGCCACATCTTCCGGTGATGGTTTATCTACTTCAACGGCATTTAAGACCATTACTGAGGCAATCGCTTCTTCCACTGATGGTGATATGATTGATGTCGCGGCGGGGACATATACAGAGCAATTAAATGTAAATAAAAACAATTTAACGATTACCGCTGCAGAAGGGCAGTCTCCAATAATTCAAGCGCCGAGTGGAGATTTTACCGGCATAAAGAGACTGGTTAATTTGAGTGGAAATGGCATTACCTTTGAGGGATTTCAGGTGGTCGGAAATGGCAAAACCGACCTCACGAACTACAACGGAAGTTATCTGGGTATCCGCATTGATGGATACGGTATAACGGTTGAAAACAACACCGTAAGAGATGTGTTGACGGGAATACAAACAACGAACGTGAATCCCACTACTCCAGATCAAATTCTGAATAATACGATCTCTGACGTAGCGGTTGGGATAAGTGTGCAGAACGACGGTAACACCGTTACCGGAAATACCATAACAGCAGCGAATCATTGCGGATTCGGGCTTGCTTCGTTTAATACGACGTTTGCCACCAATACCGTCAGTACGGTAGGGAGTGGAGTTGACGTCGAGGTTTCTGGCAATTCCGATCCAGTATATCAGGGGAGCATCCAAGATGGCATTAACGCGGTAAATCCTGATGGTACTGTTCTGGTGGATGCAGGAACATTCCCCGAAACAGTCCAAATTAACAAGCCCTTAACGCTTCTCGGCGCTCAGGCGAACGTGAGCGGAACAAGCACGTCACGGGGCACCGGTGAGACCATTATTGCTTCCAGCGATACCAACGGATCCATCCAGATCGGTTCGGGTGGGCCGGTCGCTGGCACGGTGACCATCAACGGATTTACGATCGGCAACAGCACCACCTCGCCCTACAAGGCGATCCATGTGATGCAGAAAACGGATGATGTTGTCGTTGAAAATAACATCATTGAGCCCTCCACGTACGATGGCATCAATCTCTACAGCGCGGTTCAGGGAACCGTCAATCAGAACTTGGTTTTGGGCGCGGCAACGAGCGGCATCACGATGGGAAACAGCGATCTGGCAACGCCCATCATTACCCAGGCGTCGATTACAAATAACAAGGTAGAAGATGCGGAGTATGGCATTACTGGTTACATGGGCAGCAGCACTATCTCTGGCAATGTGGTAGTCGGTTCGTCTACACAAGCCGATGGTGCCGGTATCGGTGGCGAGTTCTATAACACATCAATAACGAACAACACAGTTTCCGGGTATTCTGCTGGTGTGGGTATCGGATTCAAGAATCAAAACCCGGCTCGAGCGAATGCGTCCGGAATGACGATCTCTGGGAACACGGTTTACAGCAATGGCTATAACTTCTATGCGGTGTCGACGAGTACTGGTACCACCGTTTCCGACAACTACCTCGAATCACCGGGGGGAACAAACACGCTTGTACTGAATACCATAACAACGGGTTATTCGTTCTCGGGGAATTACTACAGCGATTGGTCGGGAACGGGGAGCTACGTGATAACGGGTACCGATGATGGTACAACCGTTTCGACGACCTCGTCCGCATTCGCCGATACTTCGCCGATGAAAAGGCCTGTCTATGTGTCCACGACGGGCACCGATGGTCCTACATATGGAACGGTGGCTAATCCATACCGGACGATTCAGTACGGTATAGACAACGTCACCCCCGGCGGCATAGTCAATGTGGCTGCGGGGACATACACCGAAAATGTGAGCGTAAATAAGTCTGTTGCTATAGTTGGCAGTGGATTATCAACGACAAGCACACTTGACGGCACGATGACGATTACTGGTAATAATGTAAGCGTGAAGGGTATGACATTTACAAATCCAGATGGGAGTACCGCCCTTCTCGTAAGTGGCGCGAGTCATATTTCTATCACGAGCAACAAGTTCGATTCGGTTGGTACGACGCTGACGGCAGGCTCGGCGCAAGCGATTGATATAAACGGCGGTACGAGTACGTCAATGTCGGATATAACCATCGATGATAATACTATCTCGAATGTTGGTAATCTTAGTCTAGCTTACAGTACATCTGTTTCTGGGACGAGCGCCAAGGGTATTTATATTGGTGATTCCACGGGTGTGAATACCATATCAGGCGTGGTGATCAACAATAACACCATATCGCACATACAAGCATCAACTGCTGCATGGAATACCGGTCGCGGAGCCTATGGTATACTCGTCAACCATGCAACGAGTCCGACCGGTGGTACGACTGGTGTTACGGTAACGAACAACACAATCAGTGATTTGGAGGGCCTTTGGGCGCATGCAATTGGTTTGGAGGGCAACACGCCCAACGCAGTTGTAACTGGCAACACGGTAGAAGGTTTGGTGAGCCATAAAACTCCAAGTGATGCCGTTGGCGTTCAGGTTGAGGATAATGCAAGTGCCAGCACCGTTAAGGTTAATGGTAATAGTTTTGGTAACGCGGTTGCTTGGGGCGTAGTAAATGCTGTATCGACGACGACCGTCGATGCCACCAACAACTACTGGGGAACGGTGAGCTCGACGACGATAGCGTCGATGACATATGGCGGTGTTAACTACACACCGTGGAGCAACGGTTTAGGTTCGGAAACGAATGTGGAAGCCGATGCGCCGGAAGTCATCATTGGCAGCAACGCAACCTCCTCGACGTCGACCGTGAATGTTCCGGAGGATGCGACGAGCACGACGCTCAACGCTTCGGCGCTCTTGAATACAACCGATGACAGCGTAACCTTGCCGGGCGCGATCACCGTGAATGCGACGACGAGCATCGGGAACGTGAATGTTCAAATCCCCGCCGGCATCAAGATAACCGGCACGTCCGGCTGGACCGGCATCATCAATGTTCCGCAGGTGAAGGCGAATAATACGGTTTCTGTGACGCCCGATGTCAATCATGGCGCGTCGATCTCATCCGTTATCGAGATTGGATCGAATAGCACACCGCTTACCTTCGACCAAGCGGTCAGAATACTGATGGCGGGACAAGGAGGGAAGTACGTCGGTTATTACCGAAACGGTACATTCACGCCGATTACAACCGCTTGCTCGGCGGATACGCAATCGGCCGGCAATAGCTTGTCGGCAGGAGGGGATTGTAAGACAGACGTGAATAACGGGGCCGATCTCGTTGTTTGGACAAAACATTTCACGAGTTTCGTAACGTACACGCAGTACGTGACGAGCGTGACAACGTATGCAACCGGCGGCGGAGGTGGCGGCGGCGGATATGTTGCGCCGCTCCCCGCAGCGACCGCCCCCGCGACGACGGTAACGCAACCGGCAACGACGCTCGCCGCACCGGCGGTAGGCCAAGTGTTGGGTGCGCAGGCATTCCGCTTTACCGAAGACCTTTCGGAGGGGATGCAGAATGATAACGTGACCGAACTCCAGAACCGTTTGACGAGCGAAGGGGTATACTCCGGTCCCGCGACCGGCTACTTTGGACCTCTAACGCTCGCCGGCGTGAAGGAATATCAGGCGAAACATAATCTTCCGACAACGGGATTCGTGGGACCGATGACGAGAGCAGAGCTGAATGCAGCTCTCACGTCCGCCGCGAGTCAAGGCCAAGTTCTTGGAGCCCAGACGACGGGAACGGCTGAGACGATCGCGCGCATTCAGGGGATCATTCAGCAACTTCAAGCGGAGGGAGGCCAGGAAAAGATCATTTCCGTCCTTCAAATGGTCCTTGCGTTTCTCGGACAATAGCCGCGAAATATGCACGAAAGTCCCCCGGAAACGGGGGGCTTTCCTTTTCTTCGATTTTGTTGTATAATATTTAGTGTATAATAAAAATTAGCAATGAATCTTATCCGTTTATTCAAAAAGTATTTCATTCCCCATGAGGGGAATAATCATCAGCCTCATATGTTGAGGCGGGAAACCATCCTTTTTATCGGCGTCATGGTGCTCGCAATTGAGGTACTTTTCGTTTTTCGTTCTTTTGGCATCATTTCCATGGATAAGTTGACGGCACTCATCTTGCCGAACTCCTTGGTTGATGAAACCAATGCCGCCCGCGCCTCCGATGATTTGTCGTCTTTAAAACCAAGCGCGCTCCTTGGGGCTGCCGCCCGGGATAAAGCAAATGACATGGCGAAAAACGGTTACTTCGCCCACACGAGCCCTACCGGCGTTACCCCGTGGTATTGGTTCCAGAAAGTCGGGTACAACTTCGAGTACGCCGGTGAAAATCTTGCGATCAACTTCATCGATTCCCAAGACGTCATGAATGCGTGGATGAACTCCCCGGAGCACCGGGCCAATATCCTGGACAGCCACTTCACGCAAATCGGCATCGCAACAGCTGAGGGTACCTATGAAGGCCGACCGGCTATATTTGTGGTGCAGCTCTTCGGTACCCCTGCTCCGATTGCGGCAAGCGCATCTTCTGCGGCAGTTGCTTCCGCAGAGCCGGTTGTTATCAGTCAATCTTCGAGCGTTACCGCGGCAGGCGAGAACACGTTTGTCGCCGTAAAAGGTGCTGAGACAAGCTCTATCGCTTCGCCGGTTGCCTCATCGGTGAGTTCGACCGTTGTTGCCGGCTCGACGTCCGTTTCGACGCAGCAATCGAACAGCGTGGCAGATGCGTGGGCATCGCCGCACCAGACGATCAATTACCTTTACTATGCCCTGGGCGCGCTCATCATTCTTGCCCTGGTGCTCAACATTTTCATAAAGTTCGAAATCCAGCACGGCTACCTGATATTCAACGGCCTCCTCCTCATCGTCTTCCTCGGTGCGATGATCGTCGTCAACAACTACCTCGCTCTTTCTCAGATACGGATTTTGTAGGTTTCAATGGTAGATCTTTCGTGGGAAGAAATTGAAAAGATGGCCGACGACTTGGCCGAGAGAATAAAGAACAGCGGCTTCAAGCCCGACTATCTCGTCGGCATCACGACCGGCGGTCTTGTTCCGCTCGGGCTCCTTGCAAAGCGCCTCGATTTCGAGAGCATCCTTACCGTCTCGACGACCTCCTATGATGACGGGCATAACCAAAAGGAACTAAAGGTGACGTATCTCCCGGAAGTCGATTTGAAGGGGAAGAAAATCCTTCTCATCGACGAGATTGCCGACTCGGGTGCAACACTCGAAAAACTCCGCGAGATATTCATGGACCGTTATCAAGTAAAAGAGCTGAAGATCGCAACGCTTGCCGTGAATAAAGGCAAGTCGGTCATCATTCCGGATTTTTACGCCCTGGCGGGGATGGGCGAGTGGATCCATTTCCCGTGGGAACCGAAGTGAAGGGAGAAGTTGACATATTTTGTATTGTGTGTGATAGTTAGGGCTCAAAACTATTGTTCATTGAAAGGAGATAAAAATGTCTACAGTAGGAGACTTTACTAAGAAAGTCGCTTCGATCGCCATGGAGAGAAATCTCTTTGGGATCGAAGATCCCGAGAAATTCAACGAAGGGTATCGTCGCCGGCTTGATAAAATTGTTCAAGCGGTTTCCGACGAAAACAACGTGCCGCCGAAGCTTATCACGAGCCTCCCCGAGGAAACTCCGCTTGGCGAGGAATCGCAGCGGCTCTTCGAAGAATTCGTCGAGTGGATTGCCACCCCGCAATGATGGGGAGCGATCGCTCGACAAGCGAACCGCGGAAAGGTTACCATGCCTTTCTGCGGTTTTTCGTTCGTTAAATTGTGTTAAACTGAGGACATATGAAGAGACTTCTCTTGACGTCTACCGGTTTTACGAATCCGAAGTTGGGGGAGCGGTTTTTGCGATTGCTCGCAAAGGACCCGTCCGCGACCCGCGTGCTTTTCATTCCGACTGCTTCAAGAACGGAACATGAAATGAAGTACGTGCGGGAATCGGAAACAGAGCTCGTTCAATCGGGGATCCCGAGAGAAAATATCGTCTGGTTCGATTATCGGAATCCTGCCGCGGTGGGTAATGTCGATGACTTCGACGTTGTCTATGTTTGCGGCGGGAATACGTTTTTCCTCTCGGAGAAATTGAAGGAAACCGGCATGGACAAGAAGATTATCGACCTGGTGCGTCAGGGAAAAGTATACGTCGGTGTGAGTGCGGGGAGCGTGATCGCGGGGCCGGATATTTCGATAGCCGGGCCGTTCGATGAGAATGAATCCGGGTTGAGTGATATGGCGGGATGGGGATTGACCGACAAGGTAGTGACACCGCACTATACCGAGAAAGAAAAAGATATTGTCGAAGAATTTAGGAAGAAACTGCCGTATCCTATCGTGCCGATAACGGACAATCAAGCGCTGGAGGGAACGGACGATAATTTTTCTGTCATTGAATAACGGATTACATTATGGATGCGAAGGAATATATACTCAGCCAATTGAATAGCTTGCGGTCGAGCGGCGGCAGTCAGAAATTCGAAAACCAAGCTGCACTGGTTGATTTCCTTTTCAAGGCGGTCATGTCGAAGAAGTTCAGGAAATACAGCGCCACGACCGAATATCAACAGCATATCCGCTCGGCGATAGCAATGAACGTGAAAGGTAATGAGCCGATAAAAGTCGCTATTATTTTCGGCTGCTATAAATTGTGGCGCCTCGAAGAATCTCCCGAACCTGACTGGGCCGAGCTTTTTAGCATGATTTACTACGCCTCTTGGCTGAAGCCGATTGCAGAGAATTATAAACCTGGCGTGTGGTTCGATTTCTACTCCGATGATGTGATTGTGAAATATATCGACAATATTCCCCGGGCGGATACGGAGAAGTATCGCGAAATATTTAAGCAACTTCTGAATTTCATAAAACAATACTTACCGAACAACATGAAGTTCACGCTGAACCGGGTGGGGGATCAATATGCGTCCGAAGAAGATTTTTTGGCTGATGTGGAAGCGCAGAAGAAGAAACTGCTCGAGAAGTACAACGGTAAATTTCCGCCGCTCACCCCGGAACAAAAAGCGACGCTGGATTTGAACGTCCGGCTTGATCCCGGTCAAGACAAGGACCCGGAGTGGCGCGAAAAGATTCAGCTCATGCACGATTCCTATATGCTTGTTACGAAGCGGCGGCCGTATTATCGGACCCCCGACAAGATCGTCGCCATTACAAAGCAAGCCGACAATACGATAGCGGTGGGAACGACGAAAACGTCCATTGCGAAGTTCTGGGCCGGTGTAGGAGCGCTCAAAATACAGGACGGCGCTTTCATTGAAACAGTACCGACCCCAAGCCAGCTTGTTTCGGTAAATTTCCATTGGGAGCCGATAGCTATTGACGGCTTGGACGGGAAGAATTTTAAAAAGATCAGGATTATGACTTAAAGGAATAAGGTAATTGTCTCGCCAGTATTGGCTTGAATTTCGGTTCCGAAAGCGGGATAGTAAGAGCATATGAAACTCGAAATAGGAATCGTGGGGCTGCCGAATGTGGGGAAGTCCACGCTCTTCAAGATCATCACGAGCCAGGAGGTGCACATCGCGAACTATCCCTTCGCGACGATCGACCCGAACGTCGGGGTCGTTCCCGTTCCCGATGAGCGCGTCGACAAGCTTGCGGATATGAGCAAATCGAAAAAGCGCGTTCCGGCCGTCGTTGAATTCTACGACATCGCGGGGCTCGTGAGAGGCGCATACAAAGGAGAAGGACTCGGTAATCAATTCTTGTCGCACATTCGGAACGTGCAAGTGATCGTCCACATCGTCCGGTGTTTCGAGAATAACGACATCGTCCATGTGGAGGGGAACGTGAATCCGATTCGTGACATCGATACCATCGAATCCGAGCTCATCTTCAAGGATTTGGATACCATCGAAAAGAGGCTCGGCAAACTTGAAGCCGATGCGCGGAGCGGGGACAAGCAAGCGAAGATCGATCTGGAGATCTTGAAAAAAGCGAAGGAGATACTCGGCAAGGGAGAACTCCTCACGACGATCGCGGACGAAAAGATCGTGAAGGAACTCCAGCTCCTGACTTCGAAGCAGCAAATATTCCTTTTGAACGGAAAAGCGGAAGACGTACGGGAGGACGTGAAGGAAAAGATCCGCGGTATGAGGTTTGAATTCCTCATTGCTGACTTAAGCGACGAAGAATCGCTCCCGAATCTCGTGAAAGCCGCGTACTTCACGCTGAGCTTGATAAGCTTTTTCACGACCGGAGAGGATGAAACGCGGGCGTGGACGATCGAGCGGGGAATGAAAGCGCCGCAAGCGGCTGGCGTGATTCATACGGATTTCGAAAATAAATTCATCCGGGCAGAAGTGGTGAACTGGGAAAAATTGTTGCAAGCGGGCGGATGGAGTCAAGCGAAGCAAAAAGGGTGGCTTCGCCTCGAGGGGAAAGATTATGTTGTGGAAGATGGGGATGTGATGGTGATCCGGCACGGGTAGGGCCAGCTGGATTTGTTTTTACAAACATGCGTCGCGTTTCCCGGCGTGAAACGCGCGCTCGCTCTCAACCTCGCTCTTCCGCTTTCAGCGGAAACCGTGCCCGCTCGGTTTCCGAGACGGTTTGCTTAAACAAATCCGGCTGACTCGAAGGGTGTTATTATTGAGGTATGGAGGGGAACAAAAAAATAAGCCCGACGGCATGGATGGTTGCGGAAGGGAGAACCTTTTCCGACATCCCGTTTTCCCGCGAAATATTCCGTGAGGTCCAGAAGATCGGAAGGAAAGGGGTCGGCCCCGACCCCGATGACGTCGAAAAGATAACGGCGGCAGATCTCGCACCGCGGTTCGAAGCGCGTTATAAGATCATCAATCACTTGGTGCGCGGTTTCGGTTTCCGCCAGGTTTTGGAAATTGCGTCGGGTTTGACGCCCCGTGGCATCGAAATGACCGAAGAAGGAAGCGTCGACACATACGTGGAGATGGATTTGCCCGGCATCATAAAAATAAAACGGATGATCGTAAAAATCATCTATCGCGAACTCAAAAAGAAAAAACGGAGATTGTTCCTCGAAGAGGGAGATGCGCTGGATAACAAGGCGGTCTTCAAAGCAGCCGGATATTTCGATGCTGCGCGTCCGATTGCCGTCGTTTCGGAGGGACTCCTCCGTTACTTGAATTTCAAGGAAAAAGCCGAAGTTGCGCGAAATATCCACCATCTCTTGGCCGTCTTCGGAGGAGCGTGGATCACGCCCGATGTGACCGTCCGGAGCAACAGACGTTATCCGTACGAGGCGCGGCGCAACGAGTATATCGAGCGCTTGACGGGCATCGACATGGAGAAAAACAAGTTCGAAAGCGTCGGAGCGGCGCAGCGTTTTTTCGAGGAGTTGGGGTTTCGCGTCGAACAGCGGATGCTCGGGGAAATTGCGGATTCCCTCGTATCACCCGGTATTCTGGGACTGCCCGTTTCGGATATTAAGAAGAGGCTTGAGAAGAGCCCTGCTTTTGTTCTTTCCCTTTCAGGGAAATAAAGAAAAGGGCGAGTGCGGCAAGAGCGATGCCGAAATCGCGGAAGGTGACGTCGTCCAAGCCGTAGAAAATGAGGATGAAGATCAAATTCCAGAACGCGAGCATCGAGGCGGTCGAAAGGAATCTGCCGAAGAAAATGGCAAAGCCCAGCACGAGTTCGAAAATGGCATAGATGGTAAGGAACGCGCCCGCCGGGACGATCGCACTGAGCCAACTCGGCACGAAATAAAGCCACGCCGTGGGGTAGAGGAGCGCGTTGATGCCCGCGTACACGAACACGAACCCGACGCCCAACCGCAGGATAAAGATCGGCGAAAGCTGCTTAAAATCGCTTTCAAATTTCATATTGGTATTATACCATAGAATCAGATGTACGAGCTTTCTTTTGAATACTACCAAGGGCCGATCGAGAAACTTCTCGAGCTCATCGAAGAAAAAAAGCTGGAAGTGACCATGGTGAGCTTGTCTGAAGTGACCGCCGGCTTTTTTGATTATTTGGAACATCTCGAACAATCGGGGGTGGGGAACGGCATTATTGCCGATTTCTTGTCCGTCGCCTCGAAACTCCTCCTTATTAAATCGAAATTCATTCTGCCGTCGCTTGTCATGACCGAAGAAGAAGAAGAGGATGTGAAGAGCCTCGAAACAAGGATCAAGATCTACCAGGAGTTCAAACAAGCGAAACTTTATATCAAGGAAATGTGGAGCGAGCGGGAGCTCATGGGTACGAGGGAATTTTTCAAAGGAGCCGCGCAATCCTTTTACCCGCCGAAATCATGCGCACCATCGGACCTTATGTCCGCTTTGGAAC
>JAMCYI010000004.1 GCA_023474215.1 Patescibacteria group bacterium | reverse complement strand
GATCTTTTGGGTGAATTTCGCCTTCCAATTGCCTCCCTCATCTTTCTCAAATGCCCACCGCACGCTTCCCGGCTCGCCGAGCTTCCCTCCTTTTTCTTTCAATATGAGCTTCAGGTCATTGATGGTCCTTCCGGGGCTCGATGTCACCGCTTCGACGATGATCGCGGCGCCGCCGGGTCCATAACACTCCAAAGTGATCTCCTCCAAATCATTGAAAGAGTCCTTTGATTTTTGTATCGCGCGATCGATGTTTTCTTGGGGTACTTGTGCCTCCTTTGCCTTTAAAACCGCGGTCCGGAGCCTCGGGTTGAAATCCGGATTTGCTTCCGCTCGAGCTGCGATCGATATTGCGGCAAGGAGTTTTGAAAATTCCTTGCCGCGTTTTTCATCGCTCACCGCCTTCTTTATTTTGATTTGTTTCCAGTGACTGTGCCCGGACATGACGTTCACCGCTGGATAACGGGGAGCGTGAACCAAAACGTCGTTCCCCGACCGATTTGCGACTCGACGTGGATCGTTCCGCCGTGCGACTCGATGATGTTTTTGGTTATATACATGCCGAGACCGCTGCCGTTCGGCTCCACGCGTTGGGCATTTTCACTGCGATAGAATTTTTGGAAAATCTTCGGCAAATTTTCCTTCGGTATTCCAATGCCGGTATCGGAGATGCTGCAGCGGACGAATGTTCGATCGGTCGGTTCCGGCTCCACGAGCATATCGACGCTCCCTCCTTTCGCGTTATATTTGATGGCATTATCAAGGATGTTCGTCACGGCCATGCCGAGGCGTTCTGGATCGGCTCGAACAATGAAGGTTCCGCTCCCGGAAAGATTTACGGTTATGCCATACTCTTTGGCAACTACCTCGGCGGATTGCCGGATGGTTTTTAGGAGTTCCATGAGGTCGGTTTCGACAAAATTAAATCCGAACTTCCCTTCCTCTATTTTCGCGGCACTCAAAAGATCTTCGATGATCTTGAGTGATCGCTTGGCAAGCCCCCACCCTTCGTCGACGAGATTTGTGATGGTGGGGTCGGTTTTTTCGCCCGCCTTTGAGAGGGACGATTTCAAGCTTTCAAATGTCCAATTGATCGCTGTCAGGGGTGTTCTGAGCTGATGGGCCGACACGGTCAGGAATTCGCTTTTTGATTCAAGAATGGTATTTTCCCGCGTGTTGTTCGATATGATTTTAAGGAAAGCGACCACCTTGCCGCTTTGATCGGCAATTTGATTTAAAGAGGTCCTGATCTCAAGGTGAGGGTCTTCAAAGGTGAGGTCGACTACTTTCGGCCACCCCGTGTCGGAGACGGTGTTGATGGACGACGCAAGCGAGGGGAAAATGGTTTCCACGAAGGTTCTGAGGCGCGGGCTTGCCGTCATTCCGGGTTGCACGTGAACCCCCAAAACCTCTTCCTTCGATATATTGAAAATTTCTTCCGTTGCTTTATTCAGGTCGAGGATCCGGAAATTGGTGTCGTAAACGACGACGCCATCCTTTATGTTTTCGATCACCGATTCCAATTCGAGGTTCTTTGCTTTATTTTGAAAACTTGCCCGCAGCAAATTCCGATACGAGGCAAGGAGGGTAAGGAAGATAAAAAGGAGCACGAGAAGTTCAGCGACGGTAATGATCCCGGGTACGAAAGCGATGTTTACGATGGCTATGACAACAAACAACCCAAGAAGGAAAAGGGGTTTTTTGTCTCCTTCCTGCTTGGCATAAAAACTCAGGTCCTTAAAGAAGTTTATGGGGTTCATGATGGTATGTTTTTAGGGCTCCCCACGTTTTTCCGGCCCTTACCTCGACCTTCAGGGGGACGGAAAGGTGCTCGGCGTTTTCCATGATATCTGCGATGCTTGCTGTGGTTTCTTTTAGAATATCATCGCGGATTTCAAAGAGCAATTCATCGTGAATGGTAAGGAGCATCCTTATCTTCCCCCGAAGCTTTTCCGATGCGTCGATAAGCTTCGAGGAAGCGATCATGGCTTGCTTTAAAATATCCGCGCCGAGACTTTGAATGGTCATATTGACGGCTGCCCGCTCGTTCTCGGAGGCTATTCTTTTATTTGCCGGTTCGGGGAACCACCGCTTCCGGCCGTTGATGTTCTGGACAAACCCTTCTTTGGCAACCGATCTTTTAATTTCCTCTTGCCATGCGCGGACGGCTGGAAATTTTTCGAAGTATGTTGCGATGAATTTCTCTGCTTCAACGAGGCTTGTGTCGGATGTTGCGCTGAATGCCCGGGGACCCATGCCGTAGACGACGCCGAAGTTCAGCGTTTTCCCGATTCGACGCTCTTCTTTTGTGACCAATTCCGGGCGGACTCCGAAGACTTCCGCTGCGGTCATGGCGTGAATGTCTTGCCCGCGCGCAAAAGCCTCCTTGAGGTTTGCGTCCTTTGAAACGTGCGCCAAAAGCCGCAACTCAAGCTGAGAATAATCGAAGGAGGCAAAACTCCACCCTTCTTCGGCCACGAATACATTTCGTATTTTTTCAGACCACGGGGATTCTTGGGGGATATTCTGGAGATTCGGTTTTTCCGAAGCAATCCTTCCGGTCGCTGTGCCGGTTTGCAGAAAGGTCGTTCGGAGCCTTCCGTCGGCGTCCGTCATGTGGATGATCGGCTCAAGGTAGGTCGACTTCATTTTGAACGCTTCCCGGTAGCTTAAAATGAGATCGACGACTCTCGTTCCCCGAAGATGAGACATCATTTCGGACGACGTCGAAAAGATCCCCGATTTGGTCCTTTTCCTTTTTGCTGGCGGCAGCCCCAGTTTTTCAAAGACTATTCCGGAAACTTCGCGCGGGGAATTGATGTTAAAGGGAATGCCGGCCTCACGGTAAATTCCTTCGGCAAGTTTTTTAAGCTCCCCCTCGAGGTTGCCGAGTACGTCCTGGGCCGAAGCGGTGTCTATTTTTATCCCCGCAAGCTCCATTTTTGCGAGGATTCCGACGGTCGGCATCTCAATTTCATAAAAAATCCTTTCAAGGCCGTTCTTTTTGATCTTTTCCTTAAGGAGGGCGAAGATATTCCGCCAGTCGGAGTCGTCCGTGCGGTCCTTGCCGAGGAGTTCTTTTGCAACCTCCTCTTTCGAGATCTTGCCCGTGTCGGGGTGGAGGAGCCAGTAGGCGATTGAGATGTCGAAAATATTCGGAGGAGCCCCTCTCTTGGCTTGAAGAAGCTCTTTTATGATCGGCTTCCATTCCCAAGCCACCTCGAAATTTTTTGTTTGGAGCGTCGTCTCGTTCAAATCCGCCGACGAAGACAAAAAAAGCGCGTTCAGTGTTTCTCTGTCCGCCGTTCCGTTTTGATTTTCTTTTTCCCGAAGGGGATTTCCCTCCAAGCGTTTTGAAAGGCTCCCGAAATTCCACGCAAGGAAGTAGTTTCTTAAATCTTCCACTGGCAGAGATTCGAATGTAAGGTCCGATAGTTCCGCCGTAATCGGGACACGGTCGTTTATTGTTGCGAGTTCTTTTGAAAGGAACGCCGTTTTCTTGAAGGGGAGAAGTTTTTGGGCGGCGGGATCGTCTTTTGCTTTGGCCGAAAAGACGTCTTCGAGCCTGCCGTATTTTAAAAGGAGCCTTTCCGCTGTTTTTGGTCCGACGTTTTTTACGCCGGGGATGTTGTCCGATTTGTCTCCGACCAGGCCTTTGTAATCGACTAAAAATTCCGGCTTCAAGCCGTACCGTTCCCGGACAGCCCCCTCGTCATAGACGATGGTCTCGCTGACGCCTTTTTTGAGGATCTCGACCACCACTTTTTCCCCTTGCACCAATTGAAGGGTGTCGAGGTCGCCGGTCAATATCCGGACCGAAAGTCCTTCATGTGCTCCGAACCGGCGGGCGAGAGTTCCAATGATGTCATCGGCTTCAAAGCCGGCCTTTTCGAACGTTCTTATTCCGAATGTTTCGAAAAGTTTCCTCGCTTCGATGATTTGGGATATGAGTTCGTCGGGCGCCTTCGGTCTCGTCCCTTTATAATCGTCGAACATTTCTTTCCTGAATGTCGGTTCGGGGCGATCAAATGCCGCCGCAACATAGTCCGGTTTTTGCTCTTTGAGGGTCTTCAGGAGAATGCTGGAAAGCCCGTACAGCGCGCCCGATGGCGCACCGCTGTCCGACGTGAGCGGAGGAAGGGCGTGAAATGCCCGGTGGATCAGCGAGTTGGCGTCGATAAGGAGTAATTCTTTCATTTTTTTGTCGAGAATAGGATTGTTCGCTCGTTTTCTTTTTGATGGGCGATCGCGATGCGGATGACTTTCCGCGGGAGGTTTTTTCGGATGCGGTCGGCCCACTCAACGGCAATGATGCTCCGCTTGTCGCGAAGAGCGTCGGCGAGCCCCGTCGTTTCAAGGTCGCGCGCGGAGCTCATCCGATAAGCATCGACGTGATAGAAATTTTTGAAGCCGCCTCGGTGACGGGGGATTTCATACCTTCTTACCATAAGAAAAGTTGGGCTTGTGATGTTTTTTCGGATGCCCAGCCCGCGCGCAAGCCCTTTGATGAACGTGGTTTTTCCGGCACCAAGGTCGCCCTGGAGCGCAATGACGAGCGGCCCCTTCTCATTTGGGGATATGCTCTCGGCGAACAATTTTGCCAGCGCGAGTGTTTCGTTTTTCGATCGAACTTCGATGATCACAAGAGTTTCTTTTCTTTCTCGAGCCCCAGGTGCTCGTAGGCAAGCTTTGTTGCTACCCTTCCGGAAGGCGTTCGTTGAAGGAATCCCAGTTTCATGAGAAACGGTTCGTATACTTCCTCGATCGTGTCCATTTCGTCGTTCAAGGACGCCGCAAGCGTTTTGAGACCGACCGGCCCGCCGCTGAATTTCGTTATGATCACATTCAAAAGCTCCCGATCCGCGTTTTCAAGTCCCCGAGGATCGATCTCGAGCATTTCAAGGGTTCGCAGCACCACGTTTTCGTCGATTTCCGGGACCCCCTTCACTTGTGCATAGTCGCGCGCGCGCTTCAAGAGTCGGTTTGCGACCCGGGGCGTGAACCGCGATGCTCCGGCGAGAAGGCGCACGGCGCCGTCGGTTATCGCGACGTTCAATATCTTTGCGGAGCGCTTGATGATTTTTTCAATATCGTCGTCTTGGTAATAATCCAATCTGAATGTTGCGCCGAAGCGGGAACGGAGAGGCGCCGAAAGAAGGTTCACTTTCGTGGTTGCTCCGATGACGGTGAAGGGGGGCAGGTCCAAGGTGAATGTTTTTGCCGCCGGCCCCTTGCCGATCACAAGATGGAGCTTTCGGGATTCCATGGCCGGGTAAAAGATTTCCTCGACCAATTTATTGATGCGGTGGATCTCGTCGATGAAGAGGATTTCGTTCGGCTCCAAGTTTGAGAGGATGGCCGCAATGTCCCCCGGTTTTTCGAGAGCCGGTCCGGATGTCGATCTGACGCCGACGCCCATTTCTTGTCCGATGATGTAAGCGAGCGTCGTCTTTCCAAGTCCCGCTTGCCCGTAAAAAAGCAGATGGTCCGAACTTTCGTGCCGGCCTTTTGCCGCCGACAAGATGAGCCTCAAGTGATCTTTGATCTTCTCCTGGCCGACATATTCCGCGAAGCTCTGCGGGCGGAGGAGCTGTTCGATGCTCTGCGTTTCATCGGGGACATTGGTCTTTTCTTGATTTTTAGGCATTTTATCTGCTTATTTTCTCTCTTATTATACACCCACTGGGCCGGTTTCTTCGAGGGTTGACATTTAAAACCGTTTATGCTAATATAGGGCCTGTCACTGATGAGAGGCCTGTGGGCAGGAGATTTGCTCCAGATTTCGGACTGCTTGGTTCCGGCTGGGCACCTCCTCGAGCGAATCTTAATAAAGCCTCTCCTTACGGCATTATGCCCACAGACCTTTCATCAGCGAGAAGAAATTCCCCGAGCATGTACGTGCTCGGGGAATTTTATTTCGCCGTTCGGGAGTTTGTCTACCACGCGATCGGTCCGGTCAATCGTTCGACTTCCGAAAAACTTGTCGTGCCGCGCAGCACCTTCAAAACGCCGTCTTCTTGCATGGTGACCATGCCGTTGTCCTTCGCGAGTTTTTTCAATTCCATTTCGGTCGGGTTTTTGTAGATCGCTCCTTCGACCGATTCGTCCACGGAAAAGAGTTCGAAGATCGACGTCCTTCCTTTATAGCCGATGTGCCCGCATTGGTCGCACCCGCGGCTTTCGTAGATCTTGTAGTCCGCGTAGGGGGACCTGTCCACCCTTTTCGGAATGGCGTTTAAAAACGATTGTATTTTGTTTTTCAAGGCTTCATCTGGTTTGACTTCCGTTTTGCATGCATTGCAGAGAACCCGTACAAGCCTCTGCGCGATAATGAGGCTGAGAGACGGCCCCAAGATGTTCGTTGGCACCCCGAGATCGATAAGGCGGGGAATGGCGCCGACGGCATCGTTCGTGTGGAGTGTTGAAAAGACCAAGTGGCCGGTCAAAGAAGCGTTGAGGGCGATGTCGGCCGTTTCTTTGTCCCTGATCTCGCCGACCAGGATGACGTTCGGGTCTTGTCGCAAGATAGATCGGAGGCCGGAAGCGAACGTATACCCGGCAGCCGCATCAACTTGTGTTTGGGAGATGCCCGGCAGATGGTATTCGATCGGATCTTCGACGGTGATGATTTTCATTTCGGGCTTGAAGACCTTCCGGAGGAACGCATAGAGCGTCGTTGTTTTTCCCGATCCGGTCGGGCCGGTATTTAAAATGAGGCCGTTCGGTTTTTTGATTTCATCGTAAACGATCGCGAGATCGTCGGGCCGCCACCCTAATTCCTCGAGGTTGACCTTGAGCGCTTTCGGGTCCAGGAGCCGGAGTACCACCGTTTCCCCGTAGTCGGAGGGGATAATGGAGGTTCTGATTTCGATGTTGCGGTCGGAAAGGCCGATAGTGAACCGTCCATCCTGCGGTTCGTTCGAAACATTGAGCTTCAGGCTTGAAAGCAGCTTGATCCTCGTGACGATCGATCGATACATCATGAGGTTGAACTTGTCGTACGCGGTATGAAGAAGGCCGTCGATGCGGAGCCGGAGAGTCCCGTGTTCTTCCGTCGGTTCGAGGTGGATGTCGGAAGCGCCGAGCGCGATCGCTCCCGAGAGAATGATCTCAAGGACCTGTGAAAGGTAAGGGCTCGAAAATCCGGCAAGTTCCGCGTTCAGGTTTTCCAAGCTCTTTATTTTTTCCCTCAATTCATTCAGCGTCTTTTCATTGATGTCCACCTTGCCGGTGATCTCTTTTTCGGGGACCACGTACCGGTAGTAGCTCCACGCGTGGGCGAGGCTCGTCATCGACGAGACGTTCGCGGAAACCTCATGGGCTTCCTTGAGTTTTTCGAGAAGCTCTTTTGTCTTTGGGAGTTCGGGGTCGAAGACGGCCACGCGAAGCTTCTTTCTCGAAATTTGGAGGGGTGCGAGAAGCGCTTCCCGCGCCTCGTTTTCCGGAACGAGGGACATGGCTTGGATTTCGGTCGGCGCCTTTGCCGATATGAGGTCGAGGTAGGGGAATCCGCGTTCCGCAGCCCGCCGCTTGGCGTCGTTTTCCTCCGCTTCGCGCCGCTGTCTTTGGAGGGCCTCTTCCACGTCTTTTTTCGATTGAAGCATTGGTTGCATTATAGCGTAATTTTGGTGATTCGTAACGATTATTGACGTTTTTTCAAAAAAGATGTATAATCGCAACATAAAGACAGCACATAAAGTTTTAAATAACACAGAGTTTCTGAAATAAAATGCCGATGTAGATCGGTGGAGGTATAAAATGAAAACGAGAATAGGAATGTTTGCCGCCGTCCTGGCATTCGCGGCAGTGTTTGGCGGATGCATGGCTTTTTATCCCCTTCAGTTGACCGTCGTCGACGTGGGGCAGGGGAAGGTAATCCAAAAAGGCGGGTTCCCCATCACGTTCGGCGGTATACGATGCATTAATAACACCGGCGTTGCCATCGATTTTCGCCAAGCGGGCCGGTGGGGAGATGAATTTTATGCCAACGATGTTCCTCCGGGCGGATCGTGGTTCTTTTACTGGGATTATACCCAGTATCCACAAATGTCCATCACGGCCCAAGTCCGGGGGTCTTACCAGAGCGTTTCCCAGGTCTTTACGGGAAATTCTTATAACCCCCCGACGAGGATCTGGACGGTTCATTTGAGCCAAGGAAGACTTTGGGCATCCACCCAGTAAGACGTGTGTCGAGCGGCGTATCCTGCCCTTGTGGGATACGCCGTTTTTTGTTGTACAATTATGAAAAAGAGATGATCACGTATTTATTCGGCCCCGATTCACTGCGGCGAAACGCGAAATTTGCGGAACTCATTGGTCGTCTTGAAGAAGGGGAAATAAGCGAGCGGATGGATGCCGACGTGGAAGAAAATCCCGATGCGTGGAGGGGGGTAAAGGATTTTTGCCGGCAACAATCGATCTTCGGCGGATTGAAGATCGCGACCGTGGAAGAAGGCGGGTCGCTTGCGGACAAGGAATGGATAAAATTTTTAAAAGAAGAGGCTGCCGATCCTTCGGTTCATCTTTTTGTTTTGGATCGGGGAAAGCCGCTGAAGGCGTTCGGCTTTCTTCTTGAAAAACCCGTCACGTCCTACGAGTTTGAGGAGCTCGCGGGGCGAAGCCTTTCTTCGTTCGTGTCGGATGAGACGGAAAAGAGAGGGTTTTCTTTTTCCCCCGACGCCCTTTCGTTTTTCCTCGATTACTTGGCCGGCAAAAAAGAAGGGAGGAGTTGGATTGCAGCGAGCGAAATAGAAAAAGCCGGATTTCTCGGCAAAAAGACCGTCTCCTTGGAGGATTTGAACAAGATTTCTTCGTTTCCGAACTTCGACGAGGTGTGGACGCTTTCGCGGAGGATCATTGGAGCGGGACGATGGACGGAAAAGATTGTCTTTCTTGAAAAGCTGTTTTTGGAAGGCGCCGACTCCGGCCATATCTTCAATTCGCTGGCGCTCCAGGCAGCCGGAAAAGAAATCGCACGCCTTGCGGCGTACGATGTTTCGGTAAAAAGCGGGAAATTGGACCTCCCGGAAGCGTTACTTGACTTTGTTTTGAGCTGAATTGAGTTTTTGGGAAAGCCTCGATTTCAGCCGATTTGCCCTCCCTTTTTTGATGAATTTAACCTTGGACATTTTATCGAGGGCTTGATAGACGGTCGGGAGAGCCTTCTTTGCTTCGTCAAATTTTCCGGCGTCGACGAGCTTTTTGAAAGCGTTGATCTCGGATCTCATTTTTTTCTTTCTTCCGAGGTTCATTTCGCGCCTTCGGGAGCTTTTTCGGAGCGCCTTTTTTGCTGATTTCGTGATAGGCATATAAGTAGATATATAGTACCTTTTGCGGGGGGATATGTCAATTTCAAAATCCAAATTCCAAATATCAAATTAAATCCAAACAGCCGAATGTCAAAATTTGAAATTTGAGCCTTGATATTGATTTGACATTTGTCATTTGGGCTTTGGATTTCGGAGAGGGTATAATGATTGGTGATGATATACTCGCTTTCCGGAAAGATTGTCGAAAAGAAGGAAAACTTCTTTGTTATTGACGTCGGCGGCGTCGGGTTCAAGGTATCCTCCAATGCTGAAACGTTGTACAAGCTCCCGCCGAGGGGCGAAGAGGTCTTTGTCTACTCGCACCTCCACGTCAAAGAGGATGCGCTGGAGCTTTACGGTTTTCTCAACGAAGGGGAGCTGAAATTCTTCGAGATGCTCATCACGGTCTCCGGCGTCGGCCCCCGGACGGCGCTTCTCATTCTTGACCTGGACTCGTTCCCCAATGTCATGGCGGCGATCGTCGGTAAAAAAGCCGACGTCTTGTCGCGCGCCCCGGGCATTGGAAAGAAGACCGCGGAACGGATCATCTTGGAACTTCAGAATAAGATCAACGTTTCTGAGGTGAAGGGGCTCGATAAGGCGACCGAAGTGAACGTCGAGGTTGAAGATGCTCTCGTGGGATTGGGATATGACCGGCGTACGGTAAAAGGGGTGCTTTCCGCGATGAACGACGTTCCCAATGCGGGCGTTGAAGAAAAGCTCCGGGGCGCCCTGAAGGTGTTGGGTGAAAAAAAATGAGGAAAATTTATCATTTTTTGCTGGCGTTTCTCGGAAATGTCATATACGGCCGGCCGAGCCGGCATCTCACGGTCATCGGCGTTACCGGCACAAAGGGAAAATCGAGCACGCTCGAACTTTTGAATGCCGTTCTGGAATCGGCTGGAAAAAAAACAGCCCTTCTTTCTTCCGTGAAGCGGCGGATCGTCGGCTCTGAAACAAAAAAGGTCTCGGGCAATACCATGCCGGGTAGGTTTTTCATTCAGCGCTTCTTGAGGGATGCGGTCCGCGCGGGTGCCGAATATGCCTTTGTGGAAGTCACTTCACAGGGCGTCGTTCAGTGGCGCGATCGGTTCATCGATTGGGATGCGGCATTTTTTATGAACCTTTCTCCCGAACATATCGAATCGCACGGTTCGTTCGAGAATTATCGGGCGGCCAAGGTCAGATTTTTTCAAGATGTCCTTCGGTCACGCAAAAGGCCAAAGCAGTTTTTTGTGAACGCCGAAGATGAAAACAAGGATTATTTCATCCGCGCCGTCGAAGGCGCTCCCGATGCCGAAATCTTTCCGTTTGACAGGCAATATTTCGTCCGTGAAGCGGAGTCGTGGGGATGGGATCTTAAGACTGCTTCCGGCCGCCGGGCGATCGCCGATTGGCTTATGCCCGATTTCAACATTTTAAATGCTGCCGCCGCCCTCCGGTTTGCGACCGTTCGCGGCGTGCCGCTTGCGGCGGTCCAAAAGGCCTTTCGGGAATTCGCCGGAACGCCGGGGCGGTTTGATCTTGTGATAAAGGAACCATTCGCGGCGATCGTCGATTATGCCCACACTCCGGACTCGCTCGAGAAGATTTATTCGGCTGCGCAAAGCTCGTTCGCCGAAGAATCCGGTGGAAAATTGATCTGTGTTCTTGGTTCCGCCGGCGGCGGGCGGGATAAGTGGAAGCGGAAGGTTATGGGCGGCATCGCCGCAAAATTCTGCGACGAAGTTATTTTGACCGACGAAGATCCTTACGACGAAGACCCGGAAGCCATCATACATGAGATAGAGGCCGGACTTTTGCAAACCCCAAATTCCAAGTTCCAAATTTCAAAGAACTACTGGAAGGTCCTCGATCGCCGTGAAGCTCTCCGAAAAGCTCTCTATGGGGCTTTGCCGGGGGACGTTGTCGTTGCAACCGGAAAGGGAAGCGAGTCTTCTATTCATATTGCAAAAAAGAGGACGATTCCGTGGAATGAGAGGGAAATCGTAAAGGAGCTTGTCGCCGAACGTTTTGCGAACGAGCAAAGCGGGGTATAATGGCGGGATGAAGCTTACTTTTTGCGGCGGGGCCAAGATCGTCACCGGCTCCAATTATCTTTTGGAATCCGGTGATACGAAGATCCTCGTCGATTGCGGATTGAATCAAGGGGAAAGCTTTTGCGAAGATTTGAATTATGAGCAGTTCCCGTATAATCCGCGCGAGGTGCAGGCGGTTTTTGTGACGCATGCCCACATCGATCACATCGGTCGTCTTCCTAAGCTTGTGAAGGATGGTTTTCGCGGGGCAATTTATTCAACGGAGCCGACCAATGATTTTGCTTTGCCCATGCTTGAAGATACGGCGCATTTGTTCGGTGAAGAAGCGGTAAAAAGGGGCCATCAGCCGCTCTACGACGGCGATGATATCGATCGGACGCTCGGCCTGTGGCAAGGATTTGCATATCATAAAACGGTCGCGGTCGGGCCGTTTTCAGTGGAATTTTTCAATGCGGGCCACATTTTAGGTTCGTCTTCGCTTGTGGTGTCGGTTGAGGGGAAAAAGATCGTCTTTTCCGGCGACCTCGGGAACAATCCGTCACCCCTTATTACGGGGACGGAGTATCCGATGGATGCCGATTATGCGCTTGTGGAGTCCGCATACGGCGACCGGATCCATGAGGATTTAGATAAGCGGAAAGAGATATTGCGGGAAGATGTTCAAGGTTCCGTCCGCCGAGGAGGCGTCCTTATGATCCCAGCTTTCGCTCTCGAGCGGACCCAAGAGATGCTCTTCGAGTTGAATGACATGGTCGAGAAGAAAGAAATCCCCGCCGTGCCGGTTTTTGTCGACAGCCCTCTTGCCATCAAGCTTACGGATGTCTATCGGAAGTATTCCCAAAACCCGTTGTATTTCAACGAAGGCTTCATTGATGTGGTGCGGTCGGGCGAAAATATTTTTGATTTTCCCGGCCTTACGACGACGCTTACGAAAGAAGAGTCAAAAAAGATCAACGATGTCCAGCCGCCCAAGATCGTGATAGCCGGCGCCGGGATGTCGAATGGCGGAAGGATTTTACACCATGAGGTCCGTTATCTTTCCGATCCTCGGAGCACGCTCCTTATTGTCGGGTATCAATCGGTGAATTCCTTGGGGCGGAGGCTTTTGGATGGAGAACGCCGCGTCGAGATCCTCGGCCAGGCCGTCGAGGTAAAGGCGACGATCCTTTCGATCAGCGGTTATTCGGCTCACGCCGACCAAAGCCAGCTCCTCGATTGGGTTTTTCGGTTGGGGAAGGGTGTGAAAAAGGTCTTTGTGGTCCAAGGCGACGGGAATGCTTCCGACGTCCTTGCGGAAAAGATCAAGGAAAAATTTTCCCTCGACGTCCTCGCTCCTTCACGGGGGGATTCGGTGCTGTTATAATTCGAGTATGCCTATCAAAAAATCGAAGGAAAAAGAACAAGGGAAAAAGGATGGATTGGGAAGATTCGAAAATCACAACCATACCTATCATTTGAAATATAAAATTTGCGTTTCCGGCGCCGCCGAAACCGGACACTGTTCGAAAGATTCATTTGAGAAGGCCGAGGCCATCGGCCGGGAGATCGCGAAACGCGATTTGATTCTCGTGACGGGTGCAACGACGGGAATGCCGTACTGGGCGGCAAAAGGCGCGAAGGAAGCCGGCGGCATTGTGATCGGACTTTCGCCGGCGGTTTCAAAGCTTGCTCACGTGAAGACGTACCATTTACCGCTCGATTATCACGACCTTATTGTCTATACCGGCTTTGATTACTCGGGGCGGAATTTGCTCTTGACGAGATCGGCTGATGCCATCATCACTATTTGCGGAAGGATGGGGACCTTGAACGAATTTACCATTGGCTTTGAAGATCATAAGCCGATCGGCGTTTTGGAAGGTACCGGCGGAACGGCCGACATGCTCCGGGAAATCCTTGAAAAGGCCCACCGCGGATCGTCAAATGTCGTTTTTTCGAACGATCCCTCGAAACTTTTGGATCAAGTGATGAAGTTGGTGGAGATTGAAGAGAAGAGAGACGGCATTCACGGAAAAATTCTTTAAGTTATCGGGAAAGGTCGGGTAAGAAAGGCGAAAATACTATGCCAAATTCCCAAGATGCCGGAAAGGCCGTCATGGTCGGTATCGTAACGCATTACTTTGGCCATGTCGGTGTTGCCGCCATGAAACTCGTGAAGCCGGTCAAGGTCGGCGATGCCGTGCGATTCGTCGGCGCAACAACCGATTTCGACGACGTTGTGCAATCCATCCAGATCGAGCATGAATCCGTGCGCGAGGCCGGACCGGGGGATGAAATAGGCATCAAGGTAAAGGACAAGGTTCGAGAAGGGGACCGGGTGTACGTGATGTAAGGCCGATGGATCTGGTATTCTTAAAACGAATGAAAAATTCGCTGAACAAGTTGCTGTTTTATCTCTTGGTTTTTTTGGTTCCAATCGGAACCAAAAAGTTCATCACTTCCTTTCCCGAGCCGTTCAAGATCCCGATTTCCTACGGTTCATTCTTCCTGTACGGCCTCGATATCATTGTTTTGCTTTTTGTCGTCCTGAATTTGAGAAAAATATCGCTCGATCGGCGGGCGTGGTGGCTTCTGTCGTTCCTCGCTGCCGCCCTTGTTTCCGTCTTTTTCTCCTTGAGTTTCGGTTTGGCCGTTTACGCGTTTTTTCATCTCGCTCTTTTCGCTCTTTTCGCTCTTATTATTGCCCGCATGATGAGCGACGGTTTTTTAAACTTGAAAAATACTTTCTTGGTTCTTGGGTGTTCCGCCGTCGCCGAAGCTGTCGTCGGCCTTCTGCAATTCAGGGATCAAGCGAGCGTGGGCCTTCGCATTCTCGGCGAATCCGTTCTCGGCCCCATGACGGAAGGGGTTGCGCGGGCCTCGACCGCCTTCGGCGATTTTTTGCGGATCTACGGCACGATGCCGCATGCGAACATTCTTGCGGGATTCTTGGTTTTTGGATTTGTCGCACTCCTCTTTGTTTTTTCGAGGACTGGCGATGAGAAGCGGGATGCGTTGAAAAGGCTCGGGATCGTCGCCGCTCTTTTTCTCATTCTTTCGGCGATCCTCCTTACTTTTTCCCGGTCGGGGCTTGCCGTTTTTGTTTTCGCCGTTGGGACGACGATCGTCTACGGGCTTTCCGAGGCTTTTTTGAGGCGGCGGTCGCTCTTTTTGATCGGCATCCTCCTCCTTTTCGTCGTCTTTTCCGCGTTCGGTTTCAAGGGGCTTGCCACGGCGCGGGACAGCGTTTCTCTTACCGAACCCTCGGTGACATATCGGGTCGATTACGGGCTGATAGCGTTCGATCTCATCCGATCGCATCCGATTTTCGGCGTCGGTGTCGGCAACGAAGTTCTTGCCGGCCTTACGGCGGGATTGTATCAAGGCCAAGGCATGCATTCGAGCTGGCAGTGGCAGCCGGCGCACAATCTCTATCTCCTTATTGCATCGGAAACGGGTCTCGTTGGGCTCGCTTTGTTCGTCGGGTTTCTGTGGAGTGTTTTTTGGCCCGCAGCAAAAGAGTTTTGGAAAGAGCGGAAGAGCGAGCAGGGTTTAAATCTTTTCTTTCCGCTCGTTCTCGGCGTTTCGTGGCTTGCTTTTGGGATGGTGGACCACTTTTTTTGGGATTTGGAGTCCGGCCAGTTGATGTTTTGGTTAACCCTCGGTATCATCATGGGTGTGAGCGCCCATAGCTCAACGGATAGAGCGTATCCCTCCGAAGGATAAAATCGAGGTTCAATTCCTCGTGGGCGCACTGAATTGAACGGGAAGGGGGTCGGGGAAACGGGAGTTTCCCCGTGGTGGAAATACTAAAACCGCAAGGTGTTAGGGAGCAAAGCGACGTTCAATTCCTCGTGGGCGCACTGCTATAATAAACATTAGAACTTACCGGCAATAAAACATCGGAGGCATCATGGAACGCGACAAGTTGACGAGAAGAGAAGAGGAGTATCTCTTTGACGCAGTGATCAAAAGCTTCCTCGAGGATAAGATAGACCTTGAGATCCACCCCCTTGGGTTCAGCGTGAAGGAGAAGAATAATCCGGATGCAAAAGAGGTTTTTTTCCAGTTCGATCGGCTTGAAGGTGGGTCGGTCGGCCATCTGGAAGAGTGAAGCCGATCCCAAAAAGCGGGAGGGTGCGCGTCAGCGTAACCCTCCTTGTTGTTTTTCCATGATGTGCTCGATTTCGGCGATGTGAATTTCGGCTTCTCGTTTGGTCCTCGCTTCTGCAATAATGCGCATCACGGGTTCCGTATTCGATTTTCTGACGTGGATCCAGTAGTCCGGAGCATCGACTTTCAATCCATCGTCGGTGTTTATCTTGAACTTTGAAAATCGGTCTTTGAGCATTTCGATCACGGCGTCGGGTTTTCTTTTTCCGATGCTGATTTTCTTTTTTACGATCTCAAGCGATGGAAGCGTTTTTTTGTATTCAGAGAGCGTCCCGCCAAATTCGGCGAGGTTTTCGAGTGCAAGCGCAATGCCGACCAAGGCGTCGCGTCCGTAATGAACCTCGGGGAGGATCACGCCGCCGCTGCCTTCGCCGCCGATCGTCGCATGCACCTTTTTCATCTTTTGTACTACGTTGATTTCACCGACGGCCGATCGAAGAACCCTGCCGTTCCGCCGTTTCGCTATTTCATCAACGGCCCGGGTCGTCGAGAGATTCACGACGGCGATCCGTTTTTGTTTCGGTATTTTTTTGAAGACAAGGTCGACGGCTTGAGCGATGGTGTATTCCTCATTGAAGGGTTCCCCTTTTTCTGTTACCAGGACGAGCCGGTCGGCATCCGGGTCGACGACGACGCCGAGGTCCGCCTTTTCTTTCCGCACTCGCTTCATGACGGCGGTGATGTTTTCGGGGAGCGGTTCCGGTTTTCGGGGGAATACGCCGGTTGGCTCGCAATTCATGGCAACGACTTTGCAGCCGAGTCCGCGGAGAAGTTCCGGAACAATGAGGGAGCCCGAAGCGTTGACGGCGTCGACGACAACCTTCAATTTTCTTCTTCTTACCGACGGCACGTCGATCGCTTTCATTGCGAGGATGCACTCAATGTGATCGCGGACGAAGAAGGATCCGTCGTTGAGAGATCCAACCGACCGGTACCCGGGATACGCCGGGCCTTCCGCGGCGCACGCAAGAAGCCTTTTGTTTTCTTCGGCATTCAGAAAAATGCCGGCTTTATCGAGGAACTTCAAGCCGTTCCATTCTTGCGGATTGTGGCTTGCGGTCACAATGGCGCCGCCCGCCGCCCGGGAGTGCAGGACGGCAAGTTCCACGGTCGGCGTCGGGCAGACGCCGATGTCAACCACTCGGCAGCCGCCTGCAATGAGTGTTCCCCGGAGGATGTCATAGAAGGAAGCGCCGTGATATCTCCCGTCGCGTCCGATAACGATCGTCCCGCGTTTCGAAAATCTCGCAAAAGCTTCGGCATACCGCACGACGACGTCGGGGGTGAGTGTTTTACCGACTACGCCCCGAACGCCGGAGATGCTCTCGATGAGTTTTTCTTCCATTTGTGAACACCTTCAGTTTAGCATATACTGAAGGGTAATTTGATGACTCGGCCGGAGGTTTTCACTCAATTTAAGATCAAAAAAGACGCAAAACTCGCTCCGCTTTCGACGTTCAAGATCGGCGGAGTTTCTGAGTATCTTGCCATTGCCGAGACGCCCGAGAAATTCGTCGATATTGCAGAATGGGCGAAAAAAAATAAGATGCCCCTCACGATATTTGCGGGGGGAAGCAACACTGTCTTTCCCGATGGAAAGTTGAAGGGGCTTGTTTTGCGGTTTTTTGGAGGGAAAATCTCTTTTCAAGGAAAAGAGTGTGTGGCGGACGGCGGCGTCCTTCTCGGCGAAGTTGTGAAAAGATCCATCGGCCGGGGACTTTCGGGGCTCGAGACGCTCTCGGGGATACCGGGAACGGTCGGTGGTGCGGTCGTCGGAAATGCCGGTGCATACGGCCACTCCATCGCCGAGATCGTCAAGTCCGTTGAAATTTGGGACGGTAAAAAAAAGCGGTGGATCTCGAAACGCGAGTGCAACTTCGCTTATCGCCAAAGCGTCTTTAAAGAACGGCAGTGGCTTGTTTTGCGGATTCGGCTTGGATTCAAGGCGGGGAATGCGGCGGCCTTGAGACGGATCTCGAGGCATATCATTGCGATACGCGAGAAAAAGTACAAGCCGGGGATCAAATGTCCCGGAAGTTTCTTTAAGAATGTCCTCGCCGCCGATGTTCCGCGAAAATCCCTTGAAAGGATCGACCGATCGAAAATCATCGATGGAAAAATACCGGCCGGATACCTTTTGGAGTCGGTCGGTTCGAAGGGGATGCGCGTTGGGGGTATCGAGATCGCTTCTTTCCACGGGAACCTCTTCGTCAATAAGGGGCGCGCGAAGGCCGCCGACGTGCGGAAGCTCGCAAATATTTTAAGGAAGAAGGTACATAGGAAATTCGGCATCCTCCTTGAGGAAGAGGTGCGATATGTGCAATAGGGAAGCCGGCTCGCTCTGATCAAACCGTCTCGGAGACCGAGCGGGCATGGTGGAGAGGATCGGAAAGGCCCTACCGGCACCGGGCGTTCGCTTGCTCCGGCGGCAAGCGCCGCCCTGCGCTCTCGGTTCAAAATCCGCCTCACCGGCGGAACCGAGCTTTTGAACCTCCGAGAGCTGCCGCACGAACCTTTCCGATCCTCTCCGAGCGAGGTCGAGAGCGAGCGCAATCCGCCGGCTGGGGCGGATTGACAGCGTGTTTGAGAAAAGCGAGCCGGCTTCCCGAAAGCTGATTGGGGTAATTAGAAATTCATGGAGTGAGACAGTATAATGAAGGAGTATGGTTTTGGCCTATTTAGGGCAGAAGTTCCTGTGGCGGATCGTTGATTTTTTAAGGCATTGGTACGTTCGAAGCGCGAAGTTGTACTCTAATTACGTCCTCGATCGGCTGCACGATTTCGACAAGGTCTTGGCATGGAAAATAACCCTCAAAAATCTTTTTACTCCGCTCTATAAGGACTACACGTTCGCCGGTTACGTTCTGGGGTTCTTTCTGAGGGCGGTGCGGATCTTGGTCGCCTCGGTCTTTTATGCGATCGTCTTTTTTGCAGCCGTTGCCTTGTACATTATTTGGCTTTTGATCCCGCCGGTCCTGGTCGCGGTATTTTTGGGCGTATTCCATGTCTGATCTGTATTTTAAAAGCAAACGGATATTTTTGAGCCAAGCGGGTGATTTTCTCGCGCGGCTCCTCGGTTATTCGGCATATGTCGTCGTGGTTGCCGTGACGCTGGTTTTACTCTTGTCGCAGAACGCGAGGCTTATCGCTCTCGGCATTCTTTTTGCTTTGTTTCTTGCCGATCGAGCCATGCACATTGGGGACGGCGAGCGGAACCTTGTGGAGATCGGGCGCGGGAAAGGGAACGTCGGCGACGCTCTGACGCCATCCTCATACCGCATTTTAAGCTCCGCATTCAGAAAATCGAAAGGGGCCAATGTGAGTTTTTATCTCGTTCTTTTGGAACTTCTCGTTGAGCGTGACGATATCTGTGAAATTTTGAAGCGCTTGGATGTGAAACCCGAGATCCTTCTCCAAAAAGCTGCCGTCGCTTTTGATGGCAAGGGAAAGTTTTCGAAAGAAAGTTATCTTTCGGTTTTGGGCGATTTGGTGTCCCGGGCATATGAAAATGCGCGCAGTCATAACGATGTTTTTATTTATCCTCGGAATCTGTTTGCCGGTATCTTTGATGTCGGCGACGCCGACCTTGAAAAGGTTTTCATTGCATCAGGCATTAAAAAGGAGGACGTCGAATCCGCGGTAGTGTTCGGCAAATGGCGGAAGATATTCGGCGCCCCGCGGTTCATGCCGAAGATCATCGGCGGCTTTGCCCACCGGCCGGGATTCTTGAGGCATCGGACCATGAATCGTGCTTGGACGGCCCGGCCGACGCCGACGCTCGACAAATTTTCGACGGACCTTACCGACTTGGCGCGCTCCGAAGCCGTCGGTTTTCTCATCGGCCACGAAAAAGAATATGAGGAGCTCCTTCAGGTCATCGCGCGGCCCGGGAAGCCGAACGCCATTTTGGTCGGCGAAGCAGGGGCGGGAAAGTCGACCATTATCGATCATTTGGCGTTTTCCATCATAAAAGACGAAGTTCCCGAAGAACTCTTTGATAAGCGGCTGGTGTCCCTCGAGATCGGCAATCTCCTGGGGAATGCTACGCCGGAGGTTTTGACCGCTCGTTTGAACGACATCACCGAGGAGATCCTTCTTGCGGGGAATATCGTTCTCTTTGTCCCCAATATGCACGACCTTTTCCGAACGTCGAAAGAAACCGTGAATGCGATCGATATTATTTTGCCGATCGTAAAAAGCGCGGCCATTCCCGTGATCGGTGAAACGTATCCCCGTGAATTCAAAACATACATCGAGCCGCGGTCTGATTTTCTCGAACAATTCGAGGTGGTCCGGGTCGACGAGATCAGTGAAGAAGAAGCCGTCAAATTCTTGATCTACCAAAGTCTTCTCCTCGAGCGGCAGTACCGCGTTTTCGTCCCTTTCAGCGTCATTAAGGAATCTGTCTATCTTGCGAAGCGGTATTTTCACGCAAAGCTTTTGCCGGGAAGCGCCGTCGATCTCCTGAAGCAAACGCTTGCCGAGGCGGTCGAAAACAAAAAGAAATCGATCTCTGTCCAAGACGTGGATATGGTTGCGGAAAACCTTTCGCGAATTCCGATCCAAAGGGTTACGGCGGACGAAGCCTCGAAGCTTTTGGGGCTCGAGGATGTCATTCATAAAAAGCTCATCAATCAGGACGCGGCAGTTTCCGCGGTTGCTCGGGCGCTTCGGGAATATCGGAGCGGGCTTTCTCGGAAGGGGGGACCGATCGCCGCATTTCTTTTTGTTGGTCCGACCGGCGTTGGAAAGACCGAACTTTCGAAGATCCTTGCGGAAGTGCAGTTCGGTTCAAAAACGGCCATGCAGCGCTTCGATATGTCCGAGTATCAGGACAAGACGAGCATTTTCCGGCTGATCGGCACTCCCGACGGATCGAAGACCGGAACGTTGACCGACGCCGTTTCGGATAATCCTTATACCTTGGTGCTGCTCGACGAGTTTGAAAAGGCCCACCCCGACGTTTTGAACCTTTTCCTTCAAGTATTCGACGACGGGCGGCTGACCGACAGCTTGGGGAAGACTGTCGATTTCCAAAATACCATCATTATCGCGACGTCGAATGCCAACTCCGACTTCATAAAATCGGAGATTGAAAAAGGGAAGCGGGTCGAGGATATTGCGGGCGAATTGAAGCAAAAGCTGTCCGATTTTTTCAGGCCCGAACTCTTGAATCGGTTCTCGGATATCGTCGTTTTCAGGGACTTGAAGGAAGACGAGATCAAGAAGATCGCCGGATTGTCGGTCAATGAATTGAAGGAGGCGTTGGGGGAGGATAAGGGCATCGATATCGTATACGACGATGCGGTATTGGGTGAGCTTGGAAGGCGGGGGTACGATCCGGTTTTCGGCGCGCGCCCCTTGCGGAAGGTCATATCCGATGACATTAAAAGCGTTTTAGCGAACAAGATCCTCGATGGAAGCCTCGGCAACGGCGACACGGTTACCATCACGTTCCAAAATGGGGCATTTGATTTTCAAGTTTCAAAAGGCTAGTCTCTAACTATCGAACCTATGAAATTCCCTCGCTTTAAAATAAGCTTCGGCGAAATGAAGATGAACAAAGTAGTGCGGTTCTTCATCCTCTCCGACTATTTGTTTTGGGGAGGATGGGGGCTCATTTCTCCGATCTTTGCGGTTTTTATATTGCAACGGATCGGCGCGGCGAACGTATTTACCGTCGGAGCTGCTGCTGCGCTGTACTATTTGGTGAAGGCGATCTCCGAAGTGCCCATTTCGTTCTACTTGGACAAGCATGAGGGGGAAAAGGATGACTTTTACGCCCTCCTCATCGGACTTTTACTCGGCGGCCTCGTGTGTTTGATCTTTTTGGCCGTCCGGAGCGTCCCGGCGCTCCTCGCTTCCATGGTGGTACAGGGTCTTGCGTTCGCTCTGTATTCTTCTTCCTGGCCGGCGATCTTTTCGAGGCATTTGGATAAAGATCACTACTCGCTCGAGTGGACGCTCGACCACTTCGGCATCGACATCATTTCTTCCGTCATGGCATTCGTTGGCGGCGGCATTGCGCTCCTCTTGGGGTTTGATTTCATCTTCATTTTGGGATCCCTTGCGGCATTTGCTGGAGCGATCCTTCTCTTTATGGTGCCGGACCTCATTTTACCGAAACAAACGTTAAAACAACCTATTTTACGAGACCATGCCGGACCAATCATCGGTGAGTAATAAAAAAGAGGGCGACCTTTCGATCTCCGCAGGCGTGATCATCTTCAGGCGGGCGGAGGAAGGGATAAAGTTTCTGCTCTTGTACCACGGGGGCAGTTATTGGAATTTCCCGAAGGGGAAGCTGGCCGAAGGAGAAAAGAGCTTTAAGGCAGCCTTGCGGGAAGTCGAGGAAGAAACGGGCATCAAAGCGCCGAACTTGCGGTTCATCAACTGGTTCAAGGTTTCCGATCGATTTGTCTTTTATACGAAGGAAAAAAAGCGGATCCCGCGCCTCGTGATCTACTATTTGGCGGAAACGAAAACGCAGTCGGTCACCATCGTGCCGCGGGAACACCAAGGGTACGGCTGGTTCCTCTACAAAGATGCCTTGCGGATGCTGAAGGCCCCGAATTTGAAATCGAATCTCAAAAAAGCGTACACCTCCATTACGAGGAAGGTGCAGCAGCCGAAGAAGCAGACGACTACCCCTTAAGGGAGTCGATTATTGCTTTAAAAGTGTCCGGTTCGTTGCCGGCAAGTTCGGCAAGGATCTTTCTGTCGAGTTTGATGTCTGCCTTTTTCAACGCACCGATGAGCTTGCTGTAGGTCGTGCCTTGGAGTCTCGCTCCCGCATTGATTTCGGTCTCCCAAAGCGTGCGGTAAGCCCTCTTCTTTTCCTTTCTGCCCTTTAGCTTTCTCGCAAGACCATGAAGAAGCGCTTCGCGTGCGGCGCGCTCCTTTGATTTTCGGCTCCACTTATATCCCTTGCTCTTTTTGAGGAGCTTTTCTCTTTTTTTATGGGCAATTGTGCCTCGTTTTACTCTTGGCATTAGTTATTGATAAGTTTTTGTACATCGACGTTTCCCAAGGTGCGGGCGTTTTTTTTGCGCTTGATCTGCACTGTTCTTTTATTCGCCCGCGAATGGCCCAGGGCCATTGCCCGGCGAAGAACCTTGCCCGATTTCGTTATTCTGATCCTTTTTGATACGCTTTTCTTCATATTATTTCTTGGTTATTTGCATGAGGTATCCTCTTCCTCCTTGCCGCGGTTCCATGGTCACTTGGTACGGTATGGTTATTTTCCCCGTGAATTCTTTTATGCGTCCCAGTGCCCATTCTTTGTTCGCCTTTTCTCTTCCCCGGAGCCGGAGGTGAATTTCAACCTTGTGGCCTTCCGCAAGGAATTTCTCGGCCTGTTTCGCTTTCATCGCCATGTCGTTCTCGGCGATCCGGGCTGAGATCTGCACCTGCTTCAGTTCTTTTTGTTTTTGTGCCTGCTTCGATCGCTTTTCTTCTTTTTCCCTTTGATACCGCCATTTATCGAAGCTCATGATCCTCGCGACGGGAGGCACGGCTTGCGGAGCGATCTCGATAAGGTCGAGTCCCGCGAGCATGGCCTTCGCAAGAGCCTCTTCTTTCTTCATGACGCCGAGATTTTCTCCCGATTCGTCGATGACACGAAGCTCAATGGCCGTTATTTCCCCGTTTATTCTCTGCCGCGGGGTGGGCGCTGGTCTGTATGGTCTTTGATAAGCGATACGAGAATACTAATAAAAAATGCGCCAAAATGCAAACGGGGAGGGATTGGACCGTCGCGAGTCGCTCTGCAGCAACCAATCAAAAAGGCCGGCATTCATGCCGGCCTTTTTGATTGTGGAGGCGGAGGGATTGGACCCTCGTCCAAGAAATTATTTGAGAGTATTCTACAAGCTTAGTTCTCGAAAAGAGAGCAAAATCGTTCCCGATGGTTTAACTCGCCGGTATGGGGAACCCCTTGGGGCGAGCGATCCCGCGATATGACACCGGTTATCCTCCTGCGGGAAGAGAGGACCGATGCCCGATTCTCATGGAACCGGGGCCGGCATTAAGCGAACGCCAATGCCGGGGCTGCAACTTTGTTGTTGTCAGTTCTTTTGTGCGGCAGTTTTACGAGTTTACCGCCCCTCGGCTTGCTACTTTCAAAGAGCTTTCCTGTCGAAGCGTGCGCCCCCATAGGAGCCCACCTCAAGAATATCCTTTCTACTGTACCTTCGCTTTTCCGGCTGCGGCTTCGTCACTCCTCCTCGCTGGATCTGCCTTGCCGATACAGCTTCGTCGTCGTTCCTTGCCTCGCTCGGAAAACCGGAGGCTCGTGACGAAAGATACTCTTGAGGTGGGCTCTAGATAAAACGTTTGATTTCTTTCTGAGTTTCGCGTTGCTTGATGACCTCGCGCTTGTCTTTCTTCTTCCTCGATTTTGCGAGTCCGATCTCGAGCTTTATTTTGCCGCGCTTACTATACATCTTCATCGGAATAAGTGTCAACCCCTTCGTCTTTCCGACAAGTTCATTGAGTTCGCTTTTGGTGACGAGGAGTTTTCTCGACCGCTTGGGATCGTACGGGCCGGGGATATTCTTTGGCTGATAGGGCGGGATGTCGAGATTCACGATCCAAAGCTCGCCCCGCACGAGGGAAGCGTAGGATCCCGAAAGGTTCACGCGGCCGCTCGTTACGGCCTTTGCTTCGTAGCCTTTCAGCACAATGCCGGCCTCGAATGCCCCGAGGATCTCGTAGTCGAAGAGAGCTCTTTTGTTTTCCGCAAATATGGCCATCGTATGGTATTCATAGTACCTCATCTTGGTATATACTAAAAATAAGATTTATGACGATAAAAGAGGAAATAGAAAGAAAGCTGAAGGAGGTGACCGGTCTTGAGACCGGATTTTCGGTCGAAGTTCCGGATAAAAAGGCGACCGATGCCGACTATGCGACAAACATCGCATTTGCGCTTGCAAGGTCCGAAAAAAGATCTCCGCGGGAAGCGGCAAACGAGTTCGCGGATTCGTTTCGGAGGTCTCCGATCGACGCGGTGGACCGGATCGGCGTTTCGGAAAACGGCTTCATTAATTTTTGGGTCTCGAAGAAGTCACTTCAAAGGGAGATCGGCGAGATTATAAAAGCAGGCATGAAGTACGGTTCTTCCCGGTCGGTCAAGGGGCGCGTGCAAGTCGAATTCATATCGGCAAACCCCACGGGACCCCTGACGCTTGCGAACGGCCGCGGCGGTTTTTACGGAACCGCGCTTTCGAATGTCCTTGCTTTTGCCGGTGCCGACGTCGAACGCGAATACTACGTGAACGACAGCGGCAATCAGGTTTTAACGCTCGGAAGATCGATCCTTGCCGCATTGGGATTCATCGAAAGCTCCGAAGAATTTTATCAAGGCGAATACGTCAAAGAATGGGCGGGCAGGAACCGCGCGTTCGTGGAACGGCATCGGGAAAACCCGGAGGCCGTCGGCGAGCGGGCGGCGGATGATTTTTTGGAGGGCATCAAGCACGTCATCGAAAAAAAATCCGGCATACATTTCGATCGGTATACATCGGAACGGAGCGTTCGGAAGAAGAAACTTCCTGAAAAGGCGTTGCGGCTCCTTCGGAAGTCGGGAAAGGTATATGAACGCGACGGTGCCGTGTGGCTCAAAACGACCGATTTTAGCGACGACAAGGACCGGGTGCTTCTTACGAAAGATAACCTCCCGACATATTTTTTGGTCGATGCCGGCCACTATCTCGAGACCAAAAAACGGGGGTTTGACTGGAAGATCAATGTTTTGGGCCCCGACCATTACGGCTATGTGCGGCGGATCCAGGCGGTCGCGGACATCTTGAAATTCAAAAGATCGGACGTTGTGATAACGCAGGCCATTCTCATCAAGAAAGGGGAAGAGTTTGTCAAAATGTCGAAGCGGAAAGGGACGTTCGTCACGTTCGAGGATCTCGTGGATGAGGTCGGCGTCGATGTCGCGAAGTTTTTCTTCCTTGCGGTCGGCGCGAATTCTCACATCGATTTCGATTTGGATTTGGCGAAGGAGCGTTCGTCGAAAAATCCCGTGTTTTATGCCGAGTATGCTCTCGTACGCGCAAAAAAGATCCTCGCGAAGGCCGGCGTTCCGGTGAAAGCAAAGACGCAAGACCTCAGTGCTTTGGGTTCGGTTGCCGAGCGCGAACTGATGGTCCGCCTTGCCTTTTTTCCCGATGTTGTTGCCGAGTCGGCGCGGGATTACGAAGTCCATCGGCTTACCCGGTATCTCATGGGGGCCGTCAAATCGTTCCACAATTTTTATGAAGAAGAAAAGGTGATCGGCAGCGAGCGTGAACGGCCGAAACTCGCCTTGGTTGCCGCATCCGCCATCGTTTTTGAGAACGCCTTTCGCCTTTTGGGTATTGTGCCGCCGGAAGAGATGTAGAGGACGGATCGGCTCTGATTTCTTCTCGCAAACACTCGTCGCGTTTCCCGGCGTGAAACGCGCGCTCGTGCTCATCCTCATCCTCGCTCCCCAGCCGGTCCACGGACTGGCTGGGACCGTGCCCGCTCGGACTCCGCAACGGTTTTCTTGAAGAAATCAGAGCCGTTTGGGAGAGTTGTTAGATGTAAATTTTCTGGTAAAATGAGCATCAATGCTTGATAATTTGGACAATTCCGCATTCTCCCTGCCGGAAGTCGAAGAGAAGGTGTTGAAATTCTGGAAAGAAAACGGCATTTTCGAGAAATCGCTCAAAAAGAACAAAGCTAAAAAGAAGTTCGTTTTTTATGAAGGCCCCCCCACGGCGAACGGCCGTCCGGGGATCCATCATGTGCTCTCGCGCTCGTTCAAGGACATCGTCCTCCGGTACAGGACAATGGCCGGATTTTCCGTTCCGCGCCGGGCCGGATGGGATACGCACGGTCTGCCGGTTGAGATCGAGGTTGAAAAAAAGCTCGGGTTGAGATCGAAGAAAGAGATCGAAGAATACGGCATTGCGGCGTTCAATAAAAAATGCCGCGAGTCGGTATGGGAATACAAGGACGAGTGGGAACGGATCACTGAGCGCATCGGCTTTTGGCTCGACATGGATCATCCGTACATCACGTACGACAAGAACTACATGGAGACCTTGTGGTGGATCTTCTCCGAGGTCCACAAGAAAAAACTCCTCTACCAGGGGCATAAGGTGATTTCGTGGTGCACGCGGTGCGGGACGGCCTTGTCGTCGCACGAGCTCGCCCAAGGGTACAAGACGACCGAGGATATGTCGGTGTACATGAAGTTCAGGCTTTTGCCGAACCAGACGATCGGCAGAAGCTTTACGACCGATGGCAATACCTATGTCCTTTCATGGACGACGACGCCGTGGACGCTCCCCGGAAATGTCGCCCTCGCAGTTGGCGAGAGTATCAAGTATACAGTAGTCAGTATTGAAGGGAGCGATGAAAAATACATTATCGCTTCTCTTTTGGCAGATAAAGTACTCAATACTAAATACCAGATACTCAATATTTTCAGTGGCAAGGATCTCGTCGGCTTGCGGTATGAGCCGCTCTTCGACGTCAAAAAATTGAAAACAGAGAGCTCGTATCGGGTATATCCGGCCGATTTCGTGACGACCGAAGACGGGACCGGCGTCGTTCATACGGCCGTCATGTACGGCGAGGACGATTACCAATTGGGAACGAAGGTCGGCTTGCCGAAACATCATACCGTCGATACGTTGGGGAAATTCACCGCCGATGTCCCTGAGCTTGCGGGGATGTACGTGAAGGCGAAAGAAACCGAAGAAAAGATATTCGAACTTCTCAAGGAGCGGAATTTCCTTTTAAAGACCGAAAAGTACGAGCACGAATACCCGTTTTGCTGGCGATGTGGCACGCCGATCCTTTACTACGCGCGCGATTCGTGGTTCATCGGCATGTCCAAATTGAAGCGCGAGCTTTTGGCTTCGAATAAGACGGTGAACTGGGTCCCTGCGACCATCAAAAACGGAAGATTCGGCGAATGGCTGAAGGATGTCAAGGATTGGGCGATCTCGCGCGAACGGTATTGGGGAACGCCGCTTCCGGTTTGGGTCTGTAAAAAATGCGGCAGGACCGAAGTCTTAGGGGGCGTCGGCGAGCTCGCAAAAAAACTCGGCCGCCCGAAGAACAGCTATTGGGTCATGCGCCACGGCGAAGCGGAAAACAACGTCCTTGATATCATCGATGCGACAAAAACGAAATTCCACCTGACCGCCCGTGGCAAGCGGCAAGTCGAATTGTCGATCAAAAAGTTCAAGCACGAGCTTGCCCGGAAAGGGAAGAAGATCGACGTCGTCATCACGTCCGATATTTTGCGGACGAAGGAAACCGATGAGATTGATCTTGGGATCCTGGGCACGGCGGATGCGAAGGTGGACAAGCGTCTTGAAGAGATCCAATTGGGGGCGGACCTCATGGGCTGCCACGATGAGAAATACCACGTGCTTTTCCCGACCTTTCAGTCGAAATTCGAGCGGCGGCCCGAAGGAGGGGAGTCGGTCCGCGATCTTCGGACGCGCTTGTGGAATTTCCTCAAGGAATGCGAGTTGAAGTATGAAGGAAAGAACATCCTTCTCGTGACGCACGAGTACCCGATTTGGATGCTTTTCCAGGTTGCCGAAGGGTGGACGGAGCGCGAGGCGATCGCTGAAAAAGAAAAGCGGGGCGATGATTTTATAACGTTCGCCGAAATCCGGAAGCTCAGCCTCAAAATGATCCCCCGGAACGATACCGGCGAGATCGATCTCCATAAGCCGTACGTCGACGAAGCCGTTTTTCAATGCACATGCGGCGGGACGATGAAGCGGATTCCCGAGGTCGCGGACGTTTGGTTCGATTCCGGATCGATGCCCTTCGCCGAAGACCACTATCCTTTCGAGAACAAGACAAAGCTTCTGTATCCCGCCGATTACATCGTTGAAGGGATCGATCAAACGCGCGGCTGGTTCTATACGCTCCTTGCCGTCGCAACGCTCTTGAAGAAAAAAGCACCGTACCGGAACGTGATCTCCTTGGGCCTCCTGCTCGATAAGAACGCCCAAAAGATGTCGAAGTCAAAGGGAAATACCGTGAGCCCGTGGGACATGATCCAAAAATACGGCGCCGATACCGTCCGGTGGTATTTTTATACCGTGAATGCGCCGGGCGAACCGAAGCGCTTCGACGAAGCAGACCTCGGGAAAGTGCTCCGTCAGTTCATCCTCATGATGTACAACTCGTACGTTTTCTACCGGACGTACGCCGATAAAAGCGCCAAATATAAAGCGCCGACCGCGAAATCGAACGTTCTCGATCGGTGGGTCATCGCGCGCCTCGACGAAGCCATCGCTGTTTCGACCAAAGCCCTTGATGCGTATGATATCGGCGGCGCCGGCAAGTCGATTGAAGAGTTCGTGAACGACCTTTCGCGGTGGTATATCCGCCGTTCGCGGAGGCGGCTCCAAAAGCCGGACAACAAGAAGGATTATGCCGCGGCGTCGGCGACGCTCCGGTATTGTCTTACCGAACTTACCAAGCTCCTTGCTCCTTTTATGCCGTTCTTCGCCGATGCGCTCTATCAGTCCGTCTCTTTGAAGGGTGAGCTCTCGGTCCACCTGGAGGAATGGCCTAAGACCAGCCCAAAACTCGAAACTCGGAACTCGAAATTGTTACACGGCATGAAGACGGTGCGCGATCTCGCGAGTGCTGCTCTCGCAAAGCGTGCGGAATTGGGGATCAAAGTACGCCAGCCCCTCGCGTCGCTCGCGGTCAAGGATTCGAGATCGAAGATGGATGCGGCTCTTCTCGAAATTTTAAAGGATGAAATCAATGTAAAAGAAGTGACCTTCGACTCCAAGTTAAAAGAGGATTTCGTCCTCGACACGGTGATCACGCCGGAGCTCAAAGAAGAGGGAACGGTTCGCGAGCTCGTGCGCATGATCCAAGATCTTCGCCAAGACGGCGGGTTTGTCCCCAAAGACAAGATAACGCTTCTCGTCGAAGCCCAACCCGAGGTTAAAAATATTGTGGAGCGCAATAAAAAGCTCCTGATGAAAGAAATAAACGCTTCGGACATTCTTCTTAGGCGTTCCGACAAGTTCGATGTCGAGATCGAGACGAAATTCGACGGCGACCCGATCTGGATCGGAATAAAAAAGTAGGAGCGGTTCTTTTGATGAAACCGCTCCTTGGTTTTTAAACTATGCGCCGGTGGTGAGTCGTTTTGCCTCTTTTATGATGTCCCCGTGGGACATATTAAGAATTTTCCTTATTTCTTCCATTTCTTTCCTTACTTCGCCGTTGGCGCCGTTCTTCTTGTTGATGGCCAGCCTTATATATTTGAAGACCAGGCCATCCTTTTCCGCTTTACCGAGGATCTTATTTTCCATTGTTATCGCCCTCCTTTCTATTGGGTGATTGCCTTTCCAAAATTCGGTATGTCGTGAGGAGAGCCAACCTTCCATACTCAGCTCTCGATCTGAAAGAAGCGATCCAACGCGTGTCATAGCCCGCTTTCTTGAGCTCTCGCGCGAGGATGTTGATCGCATCGACGGTCGCGTCGTGGACGACGTGCTCCGTCATATCGAGCTGCGCTTGGTCGGCTTTGTCTCTTGAAGGATCGGTGAGCAACTCCTTGTATGCGGCGACGCTTTCGGTATATCGCTCGCAGTACTGGATGGTGCTGTCGATCAGCTTCTTGAGTCCTTCTTCGGCGACTTCTTCCCTCAACTTTTCCAAATCGACGGGGAGTCGCAGTCTCTCGGGGTCGCCGAGTTCGCGCTCCATTTCTTCGAATGTTGATTGGTGCTCGGTCGGGAAATTTTCAATACTCATAATTACTCTGTAAATAATAACATCGTTGGGCTGCCTAGTCAAGTGATATGCCTATTTTCTCTTTTATTTCCTCGATTTTTTTATCGGCAACCAAACTCGCTTTTTTGTTCCCGGCGGCGAGCGCTTTTTTGATGATGCCCGGGCTTGCAAGGAGTTTCCGCTTCTTTTCTTGGAACGGCGCGAGCGCTTGTATGATGACTTCGGCGAGGCCTTTTTTGAAGTCGCCGTAGCCCTTCCCTTTGAACGCGGATTCGATTTGATCCATGCGGACGTCCGCCATGTTCGCATACACGCTCATGAGATTCGAGAGTGCAGGCTTCCGCTCCGGATCATATTTAATTTCGCTGCCGGAATCGGTCACTGCGCGCTGGACCTTTTTGCGGATCACATCCGGCTCGTCGTCGAGGAAGAGGCATCCTTGGGGCCGCGACTTGGACATTTTTTTCGTCGGATCGTCCAGGCTCATGATGCGTTTCGCTTCCGTGAGGATCGGCTTCGGTTCGACGAATGTTTTGCCGAATTTTGCATTGAATCTTCGGGCGAGCGTCCGGGCAAGCTCGAGGTGCTGTACTTGATCTTCGCCGACGGGGACGACGGATGCGCCGTAGAGAAGGATATCGGCCGCCATGAGGACGGGATAGTCGAAGAGGCCCATATTGATGTTGCCGGCCTGGTTTTTGGACTTGTCCTTGAATTGCGTCATTCGTTCCATTTCTCCGATCGGGGCGAAGTTGTTCAAAATGACGGCGAGTTCCGTGTGTGCCGGAATCTCCGATTGCTGGAAAATGACCGATTGCTTCGGATTGAGACCCGCAGCGAGATAGTCGGCGACCACGTTCCGTATTTGACTTGCCTTTTCCTTCGGATTGAAGTCTTCGGTCAGGGAATGGAGGTCGGCGATGAAAAAGAAGCATTGATATTCGTCGAGGTCTTGAAGCGCGACGAAATTCTTCAGTGATCCCAAGTAATTCCCGATATGCAGTTTTCCCGTCGGCTGGATGCCCGACACAAGCACTGGTTTCATAGTATCCATTATGGAATAGAAAACCCCCGGGAGTCCATAGGATTCCCGGGGGCACTTTACTACTGATGGTGAGTCGCGTACCGCCTGCGAAGGCTAAGACTTGGGCGTCGCCCCGGAGACAGCCTGAGCGGGTGGTACGCGACGAGCCCTAGATCTCGATGATCACCGGCAAGACCATCGGTCTCCGCTTCGTCTTGTTGTACAAGAATTGGCCGATCTGGTCCCGAATGAGGGCTTTCAAATAATCGGTGTCCACTTCCTCGCGGCGGGGGATCCTGCCGAAGATGCCGCGCACCTTCCGCCGGATCTCGTCCAAAAGCTCCTGATTTTCGCGGAGGTAAATGAAGCCGCGCGAAATGATGTCCGGGTTTTTTATGACCCGACCGGTTTTCCGGTCGAGGGTCGTGATGACGACGAACATGCCTTCTTCAGCGAGCAGCAAGCGGTCCCGAAGGACCACTTCGCCGATGTCGCCGACGCCGAGGCCGTCGACTAAAACGTAGTTCGCTGGAACGGTTTCCCCCGTTATGACGAACTCTTCTTTTGTGAGGCGGGCGACTTGTCCGTTATCCATAAGTCGGACGTTTTCCGGCCGCACGCCGGCGCGGACGGCGTTTTGGCCGTTTGCGAATCGCATGAAGTAATAACCGTGGACCGGCATGACGAATTTCGGCCGAAGCGCCCGCACAGCGAGATCGATATCATCCTTCATGGCGTGTCCGCTCACGTGGATGTCGATGATGGATGAGGTGTAGACGATCGCGCCCTGCCGCGCCAAGTTGTCCTTGAGGTTTTGGACGCCGCGTTCGTTTCCCGGGATGACGGAAGACGAAAAGATGACGGTGTCGCCGACCTTCAGCTTGATGTACTTGTGGATTCCCGTCACGATCTTCATGAGGCCCGCGGAAGATTCTCCTTGGGCGCCGGTCGAAAGGATGAGAACCTCATTGTCTTTGTATTTGTGGATGTCCTCGACCGCGATCAAGGTGTCTTTGTTCTTTGTCTTGACGTATCCGAGGTTTTTCGCGATGAGGACGTTGTCCCGCATCGATCGGCCGTTCACGGCAACCTTCTTTCCGAGTTTCTCGGCGATTTTGATGATCTCGGCGATTCTCGTAATCATCGAAGAAAAGGTTGCAAGGATGATCCTGCCTTTCGCCTGCTTGATGAGCATCTCGATGTTCTTTTCGATGACTTTTTCTGAAAGCGAATGGCCTTCTTCTTCGGCATTCGTGCTGTCCACCATGAAGGTGTGGACGCCCATGTCGCCGATGCGCTTGAAGGTTTCGAGACCTTGCGGCTCGTCCTTCTCGTTGTATTCAATGCGGAAGTCGGCGAAGTGGACGATATTCCCGACGGGCGTTTTTACGATGACGCCCATGGTTTCGGGGATCGTGTGATCAACGCCGAAAAATTCGAGTTCGATGTTCTCGCTGATCTTGAAGCGGTCACCATATCGTACTTCCTGCACCCGGAGGCGCGGTGCATTGGTGAATTCGTTCTGCCGCTTTTCGATAATGGCGCGCGACATCCTCGTGGCATATACCGGAGGGTTGCCGAGTTTGCCCATAAGGTAGGGCATGGCGCCGATGTGGTCGTAGTGGGCGTGTGTGATGATGACCGCTTTGACCTTTTCTTTTCGTTCTTCGAGGTACGAGACGTTCGGGATGATGAAGTCGACGCCCGGCGTCGTTTCCTCGGGGAACTGGAGGCCCATGTCGATCGCGACGATGTCGTTCTTGTATTCGATGAACGACATGTTGCGGCCGATTTCTTCAAGTCCGCCGAGGGCCGCAAGGCGGACGTGGTCGCCGGACACTTTTTCCGGCGGTTTGATGTTTGTTTTTACTCCTCTTGGAGTCATATTTTTTATTTTTCTAACGACTTTTTATTGAGTGTGTGCTAAACCGCGGACGGTGAAGGGGCCCGCCGAGTGTTTAGTTCTGAAAATTATTCGACTTTTTTAATTTTCATTGTGGGCAGAGAGGGACTTGAACCCTCACGGGATTGCTCCCACAGGCTCCTGAAGCCTGCGCGTCTGCCGGTTCCGCCACCTGCCCAGACGTTATTGAAACCGTTTTTTAAGTTCGTCGATGATTTTTGTTTCTTCCGGCGCGACGCCGTTCTTCTTCGCGAGGCCGAGTGCGGTCCACCAAGCGAACGCGACGCCGTTCCAAAATTTTTCCTCGTCATTTTTCCCTTCGAGGGGAATCATTGCGCTTTCAATGCCGCGCTGTTTCATTTTTTGCGCGACGAATTTTATTTTATCTTTATTCTTCCGTTCGAGAGCGGGGTCCGTAAGCCAAAGGGCGAACCAGGGCCCTTTGATGTTTTCGAAGCCGACGATCTCGTTATGATTGATTTCCGAATATGTGTTCCAAAATGCGGCGTTCTTGCCTGTTTCATTGAAGCTGATCTTCCAGATGTAGCCCAGGGCCGCATGTGCTTCGTCGGAATACACCAGAATATTTTTCCCTTTGAGTTTCCCGGCTAGCGATATGCCGCGTGCGGAAAACTGAGCCGCCTTGATCGTTCGGGAGAGGTCCCGAACGGCGACTGCGGGGAAGATCGCCTGGAGTACGCTCGCTATTCCGTAGTACATCATGCCAGAAGCTTCACGCGGTGTCAAGTCCCCGGGGTCGAAATAAGACGCCGGAAGCATCTTTTTTTCCGCAATTTTTCTCATTGTCCCGCCTCTCCCCGTTACGATCGCGATGCCGGATTTTTTCTTCGCCTTCAAGGCTTCGGTAAGACAGTGGATGGTTTCTTCGGTGTTGCCCGAGAAAGAGATGCAAATATAGAACGGGCGCTTGAAAGGGAGTGGGAGCAATCCATCGTTCTTTAGGGTCACGACGGGAACGGGGATCTTGAGGATTGCGGCGTGTTCCCGGATGATGTCGCCCGCGAGGCCCGATCCGCCCATGCCGCAGATGACGATGGCATCCGGTTTCGGATCTTTGAGTCCTTTGAAATTTGCCGTTTTGATGTTCCGGCTCGAAAGCTGGCTCTCGAAGCGGCGGAGATTCTTTTCGAATGAGGTCATGGTTTTATCACTTGCACTTCCGCGATCGACCAGTGGCTCACGTCGCGGTACAGGTCGGAAGGCGATGCAACGTGTCCGCTTGCAAATCCCCGAAGGTCGTCCGAGTGGATGTATAGATAAGGGAGCGAGAAAAGAAAAGCTGCCGGGTCATCGTTCATGATGGTCGATTGAAGATTTGCAAGAAGCGTTTGCCGCGTGCCCTCGTCGGAGGTTTCTCTGATCGTTTCCATGAGATTGTCGGCTTTCGTGCTTTGGTACGAAGCAAGATTGAGGCCGGGATAGGTTGTTTGAGAGGAGTGCCAGAAGGGGAAGAGATCTTCGGGATTTTGAAGGAAGTTTCCGAAAAGAAGCGCGTCATAATCCCTGGTCTTAAGGGGGGAATTCACCGGATCTGACATATCGACGGTTTGAATGTTCACCTGATCGATGCCGATGCTTTCCCAGTCGCTTTGGATGATTTGCGCCACGTTCTTCAAGAATTGAACGTCCGGTACCGACAAGGTGATGGTGAGGGGCTGGTTTTTGTTTTTCGATTTATACTTGCTGACAAGGCTTGCTGCCGTCGATGTGCTCGATGTCGATGTCGGGGCCGGAATTCCCGGAATGAGAACCGGTCCTGCCGCCGGCGTCGCTTCCGGCGAGAGGACCTTATCAATGATCTCATTCGTATCGATGCTCATGGTGAGGGCCGCCCGTATGTTCGGGTCCTTCAGTATGGGGTTCACGGCAGGATTGAAAAAGACAGCGTAGTAGTCGGATGCCGGGATCGTGTCGACAACAAAGCCTTTCAAGAGGGAGGTGTCGATGCCGGTCGGCCACATCGAGCCGTAGCCGTTGATCTGGTGGAGTTCCAGGGCTTGGGTGACTTCGTCGGTATTTTCGAAAAATTTGAACGAGAAGGTCGGTATAAGCGGCTTGGTTCCGGCGTAGAAGGGATTTGCGGCAAGTTCATACGACGTTATGAAGCCATCCTTCCTTTTTGCAAAACTTTTGAAGAGATAGGGGCCGCTCCCGATCGGCTGCAGTTTGTAATCCGAGAGCGAGTAGTTCTCCGCCGGTATCGACCCGTAAATGTGTTCCGGTATTACGGGGAGATTGTCGACATTGTCCATAAAGAAGACGTTTTGATTCGGAAGGGTTATCTTTATTTGAAGGGAACTCACGCGCTCCGCCGAGACGCCCTGCCAACTTTGATAGAAAGGAGAATGGGCGTTGTAATTTTGCACCGTATTGATGGTAAAGAGGACGTCATCGCTTGTAAGGGGCTGCCCGTCGCTCCACTTCAAGCCATCTTTAAGCTCCAGGGTGTAGGTTTTGCCGTCGGAGCTCGCATTCCATGTTTGGAGGAGGTTGGAAAGGCGGGAATACAAAAGAAGGCTCATTTCCTGATCGGTGGGGTTTGCAGAGAGGATTGGATTGATGTTGATCGGCTGACCTACGATACCCTCCGTATAGGACCCTCCGGGAATGGAAACGAAGGTGCCAGAGTCTCGTATGATGAGGAACACCAGGAATATAAGGAGAAGGACAACGAGAATAATGCCGCCGAGAAAAAGCTTCCTTTCTTTCGTTGAGAATTTATCGAAGATGATGCTAAGTAAGTTCATGAAATCGAGATAAGACGGATACTACGGATAAAGACGGAGATATGTTGTATATCTATTATATCCGTTTCTATCTGTCTATATCTAGAGCAGATTCGCTATCGCAAGCGCCGCGAAAATGACGGCGAATACGATGGTCGCATAGAAGATGGTCTTTTCAAGCCCCCTTCTCGTTTGGTAGGGAGTTGCGCCCTGCCCGCCGAAAACGCCCGAAATGCCGCTTGCCCGCTCTTGAATGATGACGAGGATGATGAGGATGATCGAAACCGCTATTTGGAGTGCAAGAATCATTTATTTTTTATATCCGAGTTTTGCCGATGAGCTTACGATGAAATTTATGAAGCTTATGATAAGCGTCGCAATGATAAGCTCCTTCAATCCTTGAATTGTAATCGCTTGGCTCACTATGTCAAGGATATAGATCGAAACAGCGTTGATGACGATGGTGAAAAGGCCGAACGTGAGAAGGATAAGCGGGCCCGAGAGGAGTTTCAAAAGGGGCTTGAGGAATGTGTTGATGACGGAAAGAATAAGCGCGGCGATCACAAGGTCCTGTATCCCGCCGGAAAAGAAGCCCGGGACCGCATAATTGGTCACGAGTATCGCGATGATATTCGAAAAGATGTGAAAGATGAATTTGCCGATAAACTTCATGGTTATTGAAGGGATTTATCGAAGCTTGCGATCTCCTGAAGGAACGTTTGGTTCAGTTTATTGATGTCGTCAACCTTTTTGTTGATTTCGGCAAGCGAGGTTTTGATGTTGTTTTCGATGGTCGGATTGTCGTTCGTGATCGATGCCGAGAGGAGAGTGAGGAAGTTATCGAGAAGTTTCGTATAGGTTATGAATTCGTTGGTCAGCGAAATTTCGGTTGCGACGGCTTGGGCGGCCAGCGTTTGGCTCGTCGTCGAGGTGAAGCCGCTCAGGGACTTTGACATCTCTGCGAGGCCCGCGGAAAAACTTTGAGCTTTTGTGACCGCTTCGGCATTCGTCTGTTTGGCGCTTTGAATGGCCTGCAGGGCTTTTCCCGTATCACCTGCCTTCTTGGCCTCTTGGATCGTCGAGATCTCCCGTGACATCTCTTGGTTCAAGTTTGCGATATCCTTGCTGATCTCGGAAAGGTTTTGCCGGGAGGCGACGAAGCCTTGAGGCGGTTCCGTGGTGTTTTGGCCTGCTGCTGCATAAACGGCGAGGCCGACGATCGCAATGACCGGCACGACGAGAAGCGCTATTTTTTGCCGCAAATGCTTGTCCTCGATGATATCGGATTTCTTGTCCTTAAATTTCATTCCCTAGACTTTACCATTATTCGATTCGTTTTTCCAGCTTGCCCCGAATCGCCTTTTTGTTTAAGATTAAAACCGTCACGTGCGGGTATCGTATATCGGTATTACCTCAGCTTTCCAAGCTGATGAGAGGGGTTCGACTCCCCTTACCCGCTCAAAATCTATCTCAGGAGTCGAACCTGAGAAGGGGGTCGGGGAAACGGGAGTTTCCCCGTTGCGGAAGTATTGAAACCGCTTGGTTTCAAAGAGCTTCACTTGCGTGAAGCGATGGGTTTCACTCCCCTTACCCGCTCCAATTTAAAAAATCCTCTTATTTCTTGCCCTTTTCTGCGGTTATTGCTACCATTTTCCTGACGCTTGTTACAGAGTGTTACACTCTGGATCTGTAACACAGAAACAAAATCGGAACGGCGTCGTTTTAACCTATGGAGGACGAAAAGCTCTTGAGAAAGGCCAAAAAAGGGGATAGCCCTTCATTTGGCGAAATATACGACAAGTATGCCCCTAAGATATACCGGTATTTCTTCTTGAAGCTCGGAGGAAGGAAGGGCGAGGCGGAAGACCTTACCCATGAAGTTTTTTTGAGCGCTTGGAAGAATATCGAAACGTTCGATGTGCGGGGGGTGCCCTTTTCAAGCTACCTTTATAAGGTCGCTCGGAATGCGGTCATCGATTACTGGCGGACCAAGCGTCCGGTGGTCGACATCGATGTCGTTCCGGAAGAAACGTTCTCCGCGGATCCGGATTTTGCCAAAAAACTGGATTTTGATTCGGACCTTGCAATGGTGAAAAATTGCGTTGCTTCTCTCGAGCCGGCGTACCAGGATGTCCTTATCATGAAGTTCGTCGATGACATGACGAATCGGGAGATCGCAGGCGCGCTCGACAAGAGCGAAGGAGCGATACGGGTCATTCAGCACCGCGCTTTGAAGCAACTGAAGAAAGAAATAGAAAAACATGAATCGGGATTTTCCCAAACAACTGAAGAGGCTTAGTCTTATAGAGCCTGATGCCGCTTTTCTTGCGAAGAGCAGGGCGACCATTCTTTCCCTTGAACGAGGCGGAAGGGTTGGCGTGCGCATGTATTTCACCGCTTGGGCGGCCTCGTTCGCACTCATTGCCCTCATCGTCGTCGGCTATGCCTTTTCACCCCTCTTTATACCGGGGAAGTCGAATGGCTTGCCGATCGCAAGCGCCGAGACGCTCAACAACGAACTTCAGGGTATGAGCATTAATATTGCCTTGAATGAGGTGAGCTACAACAATCAAGTGAACCAAACGATCGATAACACCATTACCGCGATCACGAGCAATAAAGCTCCGCATTTGAATGCCGAAGTTCTCCAGTCGGAAGGCTCGAAGCTTACGACGGGTGTTTCCGTGACGTCGACGGACCAGCAGATCAACGACCTGTTGAATCAAATTTCCCAATAAGATGTATCAATACGCAAAGAAAATTTTGATCGTGACGGCGGTTATGGGGCTTGCGGGCCTTGGCTTCGCGTCGCCGGTTCTCGCCGACAGCGGCACGAGTACGAGTGCGGTCAATCAAGTTTTTCAAAGTGCGAAGGATGCGCTCGATAATCTTCTTTCCGCAAAGGACGCAGGCGACGTGAGCGACGTAACGCTCCGCGTCAGCGCTTTCAATCAAGTGCTGGATCTTTCGACGGCCGAGGCGAAGGACTTCGAGCTGAAGCTCCTGACCGTTGATAAGGATGCCGATTACAACGTTTGGGTAAAGAACTCGCTGGATGGGCTGACGAACGCTTTGGTTTACTACGATTCCGAACGCCAGGCGCTTGCAAGCTCTTCGCCGACCCTCGACGACATCAAGTCAATGGCGTCGGATTTTAAAACGTGGAGGGATAAGAACTATGTGCCTCTCTTGAACCAGCTGCAGGACTTCTTCTTGGTACGGCAGGAATTTTCCGCCATTGGGACGTCCGAAAAGAGGTTGAACAATATTCAAAGCGATCTTTCCACGCTGAACTTCTCATCGAAGAATCAAAAAGCCATCAGCGGGATGCTCGACGCGGCATCAAGCGACATCAAGGGCGCGAAAGATCTCAATAATCAAGCCTATCAATTGTTTTTAAAGAGCGACGTGGAGCCTTTGACGGCAACCTCGACCGAAGCGACATCGACCGAGGCAACCTCGACTGAGACGGTTGCAACGTCCACTTCACCTTCCACTTCAACTGCAACTTCCACTGACACGGCAGAAAGCACCAGCACCCCTCAAATCGTATCAATCAAAGGTTTGGTCGGCGAGTCACTCAGTAAGATCAAAGACGCCTACCAAAACTTTATTGATATAAGCAATTTAGTGAGGAAATTGCTTCAGCAATAAAGAAAAGTGAATAAATAAAACAAAAAACTCCCTATGGGGAGTTTTTTGTTAAGAAATATTCCTTAGCCTCCTATTTGACCGCCTCCTTCAAGAGCTTTCCGGCTCTGAATTTCGGCTTCGTGGAAGCTGCGATCTGGATCTTTTCCCCGGTTTTCGGGTTGACGCCCATTCTGGCCGCTCTTTTTGCAACGCGGAATGTGCCGAATCCGGCGATCGCGACCTCTTCTCCTCTCGATAACGACTTTACGATCGCGTCGAAAACCGCTTCAACGGCTTCTTGAGCCTGTTTCTTGGTTTCCGTGTTTGCTGCCTTGATGACAGCTTCTACCAATCCGTCCTTTTTCATGGTTGTTTTTTACTTAGCGACCTTTCCGTTCTTCGAAACCATTATAACAAATATACCTCTACATTACTACATAATTTAACTATCGGCGGGAAAAGCTCGTTGGTTCGAGAAAACCGTTTCGGAGTCCGAGCGGGCACGGCGCCCCCGTGGGTGCGAGCGAGGACGAGAACGAGCGCAGTCCGCCGGTTGGGGCGGACTGGCGCGTGTTTTCGAGGATTAACGAGCCTTTTCGCCTACCTCGCGTACTCCACCGCCCGCACCTCACGGATGACGGTTACCTTGATCTCGCCGGGGTATTGGACGTCCGATTGGATCTTGTTGGATATCTTCTTTGCGAGTTCCAGGGCTCCAAAATCGTCGATCTTCTCGGGGACGACGAAAACTCTGACTTCCCGTCCTGCCGAAACGGCATACGATTGCTTGACCCCTTCGAAGCTGCCGACCGCCTTTTCGATGTCTTCCAGTCTCTTGATGTATTTTTCGAGCGTATCGCGCCGAGCGCCGGGCCGCGCCGCGGAAATGACATCTGCTGCCGCGACGAGGTACGATTCCGGCGTCGCATACGGGTATTCTTCGTGGTGCGATTCCATGGCTTGGATGACGTTTTCAGCAATGCCGTACTTCTTCAAGAGTTTTCTGCCGATCTCAACGTGCGTTCCTTCCACTTCATGGTCGACGGCTTTCCCGATGTCGTGAAGAAGGGCCCCCTTCTTTGCGACATCGACGTTCAGGTGGAGTTCGGTTGCCATCATGCCGGCGATGTGCGCCATTTCAACCGAGTGGAGCAGTACGTTTTGGCCGTAGCTCGTCCTGAAATTCAATCTGCCGAGGAGATTCACGATTTCTTTTGGAAGGTCTAAAATGCCGACTTCGTATGCCGCCTCTTCTCCTATCTTTTGTATCCTTTGTTCGAGTTCTTGGCGCGCTTCCTCGACTTTCTCTTCGATCTTTGCGGGGTGGATCCTGCCGTCCTTGATGAGCTTTTCGAGCGCCATTTTGGCGAGTTCGCGTCGCATCGGATCGAATGACGAAAGGACCACGTTCTCCGGCGTTTCGTCCACGATGACCTCAACGCCGGTCAAGCGCTCGAAGGCCCGGATATTTCTCCCTTCTTTTCCGATGATCTTCGCTTTGATGTCTTCGTCGGGGAGTCCGACGACGGAGGTCGTCACATCGGCGATCGCGTTCCTCGAATACCGCTGGATCGCTGTCGTGATGATCTCGTTCGCTTTCTTTTCTATTTCTTCTTCGCGCTCGCGTTCGAGTTTGGCGAGCGACGTTGCGAGATCTTGTTTTGCGGATGTTTCGATCTCTTCGAACATCGCCTTCCGCGCTTCCTCCCTCGTGAGCCCCGAAACCTTTTCAAGCTCGCCGACGGCGCGCTCGCGGAGGTGTTCCACGTCATTTTCCTTTTCCTTGATCTCGTTCTCTTTTGACTTCAGCGATTTTTCGCCGTTGTCCAGTTCCCGAAGTTTTTGATCGAGCAGGTCCTCGCGCTTCAAGAGGCGTTCTTCAAGCTGCCGGAGTTCCTGTTTTCGGTCGCGCTCTTCCTTGTTGGCGTTCTCGAGGATCGAGGAGGCCTTATCCTTCGCTTCGACGACGATCTCTTTTGCTTCCGACTTTGCGGATTCAAGTTCCGCTTCTGCTTTTTTCTCGAGTGAGTTTTGAAGGCGCTTGGCGATTGAAACCCGAACGCCGTATCCGATTGCCAAACCTGCAACAATGCCCACAATCCAGGGGATGAGTTCCATAGGTGAAAAAATTTATTCTTTTGATGTCCATCGACTTTATGGTTCCTATTATATTAGAATTGAATCGATGAAGCAAACGCTGGTTTTGGTCGTTCTCGACGGATGGGGGGTCGGGAATCTCGATGAATCGAACCCGATTTACAAAGCGGATCCGAAAACCATCGGTTTTATGCGGTCGAATTTCCCCTGCGGAGCCCTCCAAGCCTCCGGAATGTCGGTCGGTTTGCCGTACGACGAAGAGGGGAACAGCGAGGTCGGGCATGTGACGATAGGGGCCGGCCGCGTTCCGTGGGAACACTTTCCGAAGATTTCTTCCGCCGTGGAGGACGGGAGCTTTATTAAAAATAAAGTTCTTGTGTCGGCGATCGATTGGGTGAATGAACGGAAGTCGCGTTTGCATCTCGTGGGGCTCCTGACGGAATCGAATGTCCACGCATCGCTCAAGCATCTCGAGGCGCTCATTAAAATGGCGCGCGACGGCGGCGTTCAAAATCTTTCCCTTCATCTTTTTTCCGACGGGCGGGACAGCGCCCCTCGTTCGTTTTCCAATCTCCTTCTGCAGTTGTCGCGGGATACCGGCATTGATGCTTCGAAGATGCTTGCGAGCGTTTCGGGCCGGTACTATGCCATGGATCGCGACAAGCATTGGGATCGCACCGAAAAGGTCTATCGCGTTTTGACGGGCGAAACCGCCCCGGTTGCCGCGGCGGGAGAAGTTGCGGCGCGGGCCTATGATAAGAATCTCAACGATGAATATTTGGAGCCGTCGGCGGTAGGGGAGCCTCATCCGATTGCGGATAACGATGCCGTCATTTTCTTCAATTTCCGCGAAGATCGAATGCGGCAGATCGTGGGGGCTTTTGCCGATCCGAATTTCAAAAACTTCAGGGTGAAAACGTTCGAGCATCTCTATCTTGCGACCATGACGAACTACGACCGGTCGTTCCAGGTGCCCGTCGCTTTCCCCGATGCCTTGGTGCAGAAAACATTGGGTGAAGTGCTCGCCGAGGCGGGAAAAATGCAGCTTCGGGTCGCGGAGACGGAAAAATACGCGCACGTCACCTATTTTTTCAACGGCCTTCGCGAGCCGCCGTTTCCCAACGAGTACCGCGTCCTCATTCCGTCGCAAGGCATCATTCATCACGACGATCATCCGGAGATGATGGCGCACCCGATCACCGATCGCGTCATCGCTGCCTTGGGGGAAGGAACATTTGATTTCATTTTGGTGAATTATGCGAACGCCGACATGGTCGCGCATACCGGCAACTACGAGGCGACCAAGGCCGCCGTGACGGTCATCGACGACGAATTGAAGCGGCTCATCGGAACTTCTTTGCCTTTGGGGCACGTGGTCATGGTGACGTCGGATCACGGGAACGCGGAGGTGCTTTTGGATCTGAAAACCGGGGAACCGGAAACCAAGCACGATCCGAGTCCCGTGCCGTTCTATTTGGTGGGAAAGCAATTCAAGAAGCGAACGCCGACGCCGGTTTTGACGCCGCTTCCCGTCATTGGTATGCTCTCCGACGTTGCGCCGACGGCCCTCGATCTTCTGCGGATACCGAAACCGAAAGAGATGACCGGCCAAAGTCTGCTTCCGGAACTTTTGGAAGAGATGTAAAAATTTTGTCGGGGCGCCCAGAGTTGAACGTCGCTCGCTGACGCTTGCTCCCTAACACCTTGCGGTTTTAGTGTTTCCACTGCGGGAAACCTCTCGGTTTCCCGACCCCTTCCCAGTTCAAATCTGGGCACAGATAAGGTGAATATGTTTTGTCGGGGCGCCCAGATTTGAACTGGAACTAAATCCTCCCAAAGGACTCGTGCTACCGTTACACTACGCCCCGAATTCATTTACATTCTAGGCAAAAGTGGGTATATTGTAAAACAGATTTCAAGCCCTAAGAGGCTTCAATTCCCCTCGTAGCTCAATGGATAGAGCAGAGCTCTTCTAAGGCTTTGATGTGGGTTCGATTCCTACCGAGGGGACATGATGAGCTAGTTTTTGGCAGAAAGTCTCCGATAATCGGAATTGAACTGAGTTCCTGCATGAAAAAAGATTCCTGGGTAAATTTCGCAGTACTTATTGCAAGCATCGCTCTTGTTGTTTTTGGTTTCCGGAGCGCTGCACCCTCGTCGCCCGTGCCGGAAGGGGCGTCGGCGCCCGCCGCATCGACGAGCACGCCGCCTGTCGCCGAAACTTCGACCGTCGGCATATCGCCTTCCGACGTTCGCGCGGTGTATCTTACCGCAGCGACGGTTTCCGTTCCCTCGAATGTCCGCGCGATGATTCGGCTCGTTAAGTCCACGCGATTGAATGCCGTTGTGATCAACGTGAAGGACGGCGACGGAACGTATGTGGGGCCCGGCATGAAACGCGTCGTCGATGAATTCCATCAAAACGGCATCTATACCATCGCCCGCATCGTTGTCTTTCAAGACAATGCGATGGCGAAAGAACACCCCGAGCTTGCGCTCCGCGATACGTCGGGGGGGTTGTGGTCGGCGAGCGGCGGACCCTCATATTGGGTCGACCCCGCAAGCCATTTGGTGTGGGACGCGAATGTCGCGGCTGCCATCGGAGCTTTGAAGCTCGGCTTCGACGAAGTGAATTTCGATTACATTCGTTTTCCTTCGGGGAGCATTCAATCGGCCGTCTATCCGGTCTACGACGGCATGTCTTCCATGTCCGGCATCATCGACCAGTTCTTCAGCTACCTTACGTCGCACATCCGCGATGCATATCCCAAAGCTGTCCTTTCGGCCGATCTCTTTGCGTACAGTTTTGTGAAGGATAGCGGGTTGGGGATCGGCCAGCATGTCGCGGAAGCCGCGAAATATTTTAATGTCATCGATCCCATGGTTTACCCCTCGCTCTATACGCCCGGCAATTTCGGTTTTCCAAATCCCGCCGAAGAGCCGTACCAAGTCGTTTACCAGACGCTCGAAGACGGCAAAAAACTGATGCCTGCAAGTTCGACCGTGATCGTCCGGCCGTGGATCCAGGATTTCACGCTCGGCGTGCCGCCGTACGACGCGACGATGGTGGATGACGAAATAAGCGCCGTTCGCGATGCCGGCTACGGCGATACGTGGATGGCGTGGAATCCCGCGAACTCGTACGACCCGACGCCCTTTCTTTCGACTTCCTCTGCTCCCCAGCAATAAAACAAACTCACCCTCATTTGATTCCCGGGGATATAAAATTCAAAACGCGTCCACCAAGGACGCATTTCGAATTTGTGCCGCGGGAGGGAATCGAACCCCCGACCAATCGCTCTTCCTGCGAAGTTGGACTATATCATCATCCGCTTCTGCGGAGCTGGGCGCTTCCCCCGATTTACATCGAGGTACTCCCCGAAGGGATAGTCTCTACACCTTCCCCAACCTTCTTGTTGGGGCTTGGCTCGGGATTGTTCTTGCGAAGTTTCCCCGAATTCACCCAGTTTTTTCCGGCTCATTGCTGAATCGGTGCCCGAAGAGTTCAGGCGAATGCTCTACCACTGAGCTACCACGGCATTCGGTTTTTAAGGGTCGCGCTATACTCGAAGCCCTTCAATCCATCCCATAATCGTATGGAATAGCTTTGTGTCATTTACTCTAATCTGTATTGTGCCGAAAGGCAAGATGTTAAACGGTCGTTTTCCCAAGCTTGATTTGCTGATGCCGTAGTAAAATTTGCTGAATTTTTCTTTGCGTATGTTTGTCGTTCTTGACCAAAATTCCAGCAGTTGTTTTTCGTTGAGGTGTTCGTAGATCCGCACATCGGCGTGTATTTTTGTTTCCGGTACATTGCAGATTTCCCGCAAAAATCGCAAGAATAATTTAATAAGGTTCGGGTCTGAATTGGTTAAACTGACGGGGTGATGGGTGAGCTCGCGGCCATTCTTAACCTTTGTCCTCTTATATCCTTCTGCCCAATATAATGCAGTTCCAATAAGAAGGAGTTCGCGTCTTGAAATGTTTCCAATCATTTTTTGTGCCCGTGATCGCGTTTTATCTCTCCGGCGTATTGCAAGTGCAGTCTGGTTTTTATTTCGGTTTAATAGTCCGGCAAGCGAGCGTTCCCTTGTTCTCTTTTGAATTTTTTGTTGAGCAAAGGGGGGAAGTATAAGTTGAGAAAACCAATCTGATAAAGTGGCTTTAGGTATACCTAGCTCTCTGCTGATCTCCGCGTAGCTCTTGCCGGAGAGACGTAATTTAAGTGCCTGTTCTTTGTCCTTACGCATATTCCTGTACTCCCAATGCTTACCTCTACATTATATCACATTGGGTTCGGAATTTTACAATCAGAAGTTTAGGTTTATACTATCTCCATGGACCTACTTTCTAAAAAATGCGTACCGTGCGAAGGGGGAATGCCTCCAATGACAGAAGAAGAAGCGAACAAATACTTGTCGGAGACCCTGGGGTGGAAACTCGCCGACGACAAGAAAAGCATCGGCCGTGATTTTGAGTTCAAGGACTTCAAAGAGTCGATGGCGTTCGTGAATGCCGTTGCTGAAATTGCGAACGAGGAGGATCACCACCCCGACATCTACATCTTCTACAACAAGGTAAAGCTCGCGCTTTCAACGCACGCGATCGGCGGTCTCTCGGAGAACGACTTCATCTTGGCCGCGAAGATCAATCATCTTCCTCTTCTTCCTCGCGCTTGAAAATATTCTCGGCGTGTTCGCTTTTGATCCGGCCGGTCTCCGGCTGTCCCTCGTTTTGCAGGTTGTCGCTTTCTATTTTCTCGTTCAATTTTTCTCCGATCTCTTTTACTTTCGATTCGAAAGAGAGCGCCTTACCGAGTGTTTTCTTGAGGATGATCTCGCCTCCGATCATAATGAGGAGGACGACGCCGATACCGATCTCGACTTGTCTGAAGACTTTCTCCGCTTTCAAAAGGTACACGCCGCCCGCAAGGAAGTAGGCGACGAATGTGACTCCGGCGAGCCATGCGATGACGGCAACGAGGTGCGCTTTAAAGAATTTGCTGAATTTCACCTTGGTCCAGCCGACCGCAAGGAGGGCTATGAAATTCGTGCCGATGAGGAATTTCGAAAGGATGATGATCTTCCTGAGGTTTTTGGAAACGTAGTAGGTGTAGAACTGGGTCGTTTTGTTTTGCTTGAGGCGCTTGTACATTTTCCAGCCGAATCTCGTGTTTCGGAAGATCCTTCCTAAAAAGTAAAGGAGGTAGTCGCCGATCAAAATGCCGAGGAATGCTGGAATAAGGAAGTCGAGCCACCCGAGGCTCCCGGAGAGGACCAGGTAAACGGAGACGAGGACGGTCAGTTCGCCTTGGATCAGGATGCCGAGCGCGATCAAGTAATGGCTCCACGCTTGATGGGTCAAAACAATTTGACCGAGATTGTCGAGAAACCCTCCCATACCCACCCATCATACCACACTTGTGCGTAAGTACAGTTGTACAATACGGATTTTGGGTTTACTATCAAATCAAGGAGAGGTTTTATAACTGCCAAGAGTATCGAGTTCTAGACAATTTAAAACTTCGTAAAATCCGTTAGTGTATCGTCATCGGGCATTAACCTCTTATTGAATTTGGCAGGAAAGAATGGTGTCTATAGCTCAGTGGTAGAGCGCCTGCCTGTGGAGCAGGTTACGAGAGTTCGATCCTCTCTAGACACCCACAAATAATGAAAGTATTGGTCACCGGAGGAGCCGGATTCGTAGGTTCGCATCTTTGCCGCCGGCTTGCAGAAGACGGCCATGCGGTCATTTCTCTCGACAACTATTTCGCCGGTTTGCATGACAATCACGTGCCAAAAGTGTCATATCGCGAGGGGCATACGAAAGATGTCGCTCGTCACGTTCCGGAGGACGTCGATCTTTTGTTCCATCTCGGCGAGTATTCGCGCGTCGAGGTCAGTTTTTCCGAGCCTCACATGGTTTGGGATTTGAACATTGCAGGGACCGCCGGCGTTCTCGAATTTTGGCGCAAGAAGAAGTGCAAGCTCGTCTATGTCGGTTCCTCGACGAAATTCGCCGAGAGGGGAAACGGCAAAGACCAAAGTCCGTATGCGTGGGCGAAAGCAATGAACGCGGAGCTCGTCAAGAATTATGCTGCGTGGTACGACCTGCCGTTCGCCATCGCATATCTCTACAACGTGTACGGCCCGGGCGAGCGCGCGGACAAGTACGGTACCGTGATCGAGATTTTCAAGCAGCATTACCTCGCCGGCAAACCACTTCCCGTCGTTTTGCCGGGGGCCCAGAAGCGTATGTTCACCCACATCGACGATGTGGTGGACGGTTTGACGCTCGTGGGAACGAAAGGGAGCGGCGACGGATTTCATTTAGGCTCTGAAGAAGAATATTCCATTGTCGATATTGCAAACCTTTTCAATCATCCGATCCAGTGGCTCCCGGAACGAAAGGGGAACCGGAGTTCGTCTTCGATCGATACCGCAAAGTCGCGTGCGCTGGGTTGGAAACCGAAGCGCCGCGTGGAAGATTACATCAGCGAGATCGTGAAGAGTTCAGGAAAGTGATAAAATCACTTCACTATGGAAAAACCGGAGACGTATGACGAAATGAGGGATAAGACGGGTTTTGTGATCCGCTACGTTCCGCACGAAGACGGATCGGCAACCGTCGAAGTCGTAATGAGCGATGGCGCACCCGTCACCGAAGCGCTTTTCAAAAAAGACCGCATCGATGAAGCCCACATTCTTTATATGGAGGTGACCGAGCTTTTGCGATCGCGCGCCGCGCTCCACGAGAGTTCTGCGGCGATTGGAGAGCGCGCCGCAAAACTTCTTGCGCTCTTCCGCGGCGAGAAGGTTTCTTTCAATGAAACATCGTCGGCGGGTGTCGAGCGGAAGCCGTCCGGCGAGTTCGTCGCGAATCCCGGAAAGAAGATCGAAATCGACGTGGATGGCGTGACGTATCAACGCCTGCCGGTCCGGACGCGCCTTCTTACCGAGCGTGACACCGATCTTCTGCCGATCCTCGAAGAATATGTAAAGCCATATCTGAGATCCGGCGATATCCTCTTTGTGAGTGAAAAAGCGCTTTCCGTGACGCAAGGGCGCGTCGTCAGCATGTCCGACATCCATCCGTCGTCCCTGGCGCGATTCCTTGGGGCGCGCGTCGGCAATTATTACGGTTCGAGCGAATTCCGCGGCTTCGGCCACGGGACGGCGCTTGCGATGCAGCTCTTCATCGAGGAAGCCGGCTACCCCCGCGTCCTTTTTGCCGCGGTCGTCTCGGCTCTCACTCGCCCCTTGGGTATCAAAGGCATGTTTTACCGCATTTGCGGCAAACAAGCGAAATCGATCGATTGCCCGATGTCCTTCCTTGTTTTGGAATACGCGCATTCGGCGAAGCGTGCGCCCAAAGACCCGAACGGGGCAGCCCGGCGGTTCAAAAAAGCCTTGGGGTGCGAGGCCGTCATCCTCGACGCCAACTACCGTGGCGCCTTCTCGCTCGGCAAATCAACCCGCGCGCCTTCGGAGAAATTCATTGGAAAACTCTTCCGGGACAATCCGCTCGGCCAATCCGACGAAATGACCCCTTTTGCGATCGTGCGAAAAATATAGAAAACAAAAACAGACGGCTTCTCGGGAAGTCCGTCTGTTTGTATAAATTTACACTTTTACTCTTGCCCGTCTCGCGATGAGCATGAATGTGACACCCCCGTTCATAATAGTAAGCATGACGAGATAAACCATAGTTGCCCAAGAATACGATGCAAGCGCAAGAAGGGCTGGGATGCACTTCGCACTATTGAACGCAAAATTCGTTGGATTGTCGGTGTGCGGCTCCCGCCACCCTTTTCGGAGTGTGGGGCCGTAACCTACAAGATCTGCCAATGTTGCGAGCGTTGCGGAAAGCGTCGGGGTCTTGGTAATGAGATAAAAAAGAAACAATGCCATCCCTGCAACAATCCAAACCCAATCCTTCCACTCAAATTTCCATGGGTATTTCCAAAAACTGATTCCGGCGATGACGAAGCAGAAGAGCGCCGTAACGCCGAGACACCAACTTCCTGCTTGCCCGTCCTGAGATTTTTGAATGAGCCACCCCGTGGCGGTTAAAAATCCGAAGAGTGCCCATGATAGGGGATGGGGTTTTATGCGCTTTTTGGGTTCTGTGGTGCGGTACATCGAGGCGATATAGATGGCGTAGCCCGCAAGGGTTATGCCGACTGAGAGATATCCCCACAATACTTTATCCATAGTAATTACTCCTTTCTTAAGGTGGTTTGACAAACAACTGTGGGGAAGCGTATGCTTTTATTATTGAGTGGCCAATAGCACCATAGGGTGTCGATAGCCACCACTAAAAATATGGAAAACGAAATATTTGAGAGTTTGGGATTGAGTCCCAATGAGGCAAAAATGTACCTCTCTCTTATTGAGAAGGGTGAATCATCTGTTTCAGAGATCGCTCTTGCCGCCGGTATCCATCGCCGGAATGCTTACGATGCCATTCAGCGACTTGTTGACAAAGGATTGTGTTTTCAAATCGTTTCACCGGGGGAGAATAAATACAATGCCGTCGATCCGGATAAGTTGACGGAGCTCTTGGGGGAAAAACAGGAAAAATTGGCGGCCATTCTGCCGGAGTTGAAAAAGAAGTTTGAGCACCGCGTCGCATCGGAGGAGATTTATATTTACCGGGGTCTCGAGGGTCAAAAAAATATTTGGCGGGACATTCTTCGCGTTGGTAAGGATAGCTATTTTATTGGCGCGAAGGGGGGATGGCAGGACGATCGCTTGTCGACTGCACGATCGGCTTTCTTCAGAGAAGCAAATCGCAAAAAAATAGTATTCCGCGGATTGTATGATTATGAGATGAAATCCCGCCTCGACCTCTTGAGGGGTTTTGGGGGAAAGGGCGAATTCCGTTTCTTACCGAAGGGGTATTCGGCTCTCAATTCCGGAATTCAGGTATTTGGTGATTATGTCGTAACCTATGCGGGTCTTATGCTTGGTAAAATGAGTAATAAAGCGGTCTTTTTTGTTATTCGAAGTGCTGATCTTGCGGATGGATATCGCGCGTGGTTCAAGTATATGTGGGATCGCTCAGCTCCCGTGGATAGAGTACAATTAGAGAAAAGTTATCGTCATGAAGACTAACTTCTATACCGGCCGGGGGGACGGAGGAAAGAGTTTATACGGGAACAAGCGCCTGCCGAAAAGCTCGCCGCTCTTCGACGTGCTGGGCGATCTCGACGAATTGAACGCGTGGCTCGGCGTGTGCCGCTCGAAGATAACTCCGAAAAATAATTTCAAGCTCAAAAAACTTTCCTTCGACAAGATCCTCATCTTCGTCGAGGAGAGCCTGTTCATGCTCCAGGCGGAAGTTGCAGCCGTCGGTTTCGAATATTCGGTGAAGGATTTTAAAAAGATCGATGTGGAGAAATCGCAGTTCATGGAAAGCGTCATTTTGGAGATCGATTCGAAGATTCCGCCCATCAGAAATTTTATCATCCCCGGCGGGAGTCCGATGGGAGCATCGCTCGACTTTGCGCGGACCTTGGCGAGGCGGGCCGAACGGACGCTCGTGAAATTCGGCGAAAAGAAAAAGATATCGGAAGAATCGGGGATATTCATGAACCGGCTTTCGAGTTTGTTCTTTGCTCTTGCGCGGTATGCGAACTACAAGGCCGGCGTCAAAGAAACCAACCCCAGGTACGAATAAGAGAATTTCGAATGATTTAATTTCGAGTAAATTACTTAATTCACGAATTCTCGAATTCAATCGAAATTCAAAATTCAAAATTGTATAATTAACTCATGTTAACTCTTCAAGACATGCTTCTTCGCCTGGGTGCCGCGGTCGTGGTCGGCGCGATCATCGGCCTCGAGCGGGAACTTATGGGCAAAGAAGCGGGTATTCGGACTGATCTCATGGTTGCGGCGGGTGCGGCCATCTTCACGATGGTCGGCATCACGCTGCCGTATGTCGTTCAAGTCGGCAATCTCGCAGATGTCATCGCGCGGAACAGCGGATTCCTTACGGTTGTCGGGAACATCGTCGTCGGCGTCGGTTTCTTGGGCGCCGGCGTCATTCTTCATGAAGGGAATAAGGTGCGGAGTTTGACGACCGCGGCAACGGTGTGGGTCGTTGCGAGCTTGGGCATCTTGTGCGGCATCGGACTTTTCTCGTTCGCGTTTTTAAGCGCGATCGGCTTGGCTCTCGTCTTGTTCATTACCCGCAAGATCGGCGTGAAGGAAATCCCAGAATAAGACGAAATCCTAAATTCCAAATCCTAAATCCTAAATAAAGCTCAAAGCGCCAAATACCAAACACGTTTCGGTCATTATGATTTTGGATTTGGATATTGTTTAGAATTTAGTGCTTAGGATTTAGGTTTTTGTTTGATACTTGAAACCATGAAAAAGATTTATTTAGATTATGCGGCATCAACTCCAGTCCGTCCGGAGGCTTTAAAAACAATGCTGCCGTATTTTTCCGAGAAATACGGCAACCCGGGTTCGCTCCACTCATTCGGCCAAGAAGCGATGGCCGCCGTGGATGCCGCTCGCGAGGTGTTTGCCCGCTCGATCGGCGCCGAATTCCGCGAAGTCATTTTTACCGGGTCCGCAACGGAAGCGAATAACCTAGCGCTCCGCGGGATCGTGCGAGGGTACGGAGGACCAACCCCCAAGGTAATCGTTTCGGCTATCGAACACGAATCGGTTCTCGATACCGCCCATGAGCTTGAACGTGACGGCGTCGAGGTCGTCGTCCTCCCAGTCGACAAAAAGGGGGTCGTCGATCTCAAAAAATTGGAAGAAGCGCTCGATGAACGAACCATCCTCGTCTCCGTGATGTATGTGAACAACGAAATCGGTACCATCCAGCCAATTAAAAAAATCTCAAGCGTCATAGAAAAATTTAAGGAGGAGAAACTTGTCTCTAAGAAAAGTGTCTCGGAGTCCGAGCGGGCAGGGTTCGAGCGAAGCGAGAGAGCGAGGGCGAGAGCCAAGGGGCGAACGAGTCGCTGGCCGAGTGAGACCCCGTCTTTTCGTGAGGCAAGTTTCTCCTCCTACCCGCTCTTTCATACCGACGCTGCGCAGGCGTTGATGTACCTCGATTGCGATGTCGAAAAACTCGGCGTCGACCTTATGACCCTCTCCGGCCAAAAAGTGTACGGCCCGAAAGGCGTCGGCGCCTTGTACGTAAATTCAAAATTCGAAATTCAAAATTCGAAATTTCTGTCACCGCAGGTGACGGGTGGCGGCCAAGAGTTCGGTTTTCGTTCTGGCACGGAGAACACGCCCGCGGTCGCCGGCTTCGGAAAGGCGGTGGAACTCGCCTATGCGTCGCGGAACAAAAACGCAAAGTATGTCGGGGATGCCAAAAATTATTTTTGGAAGAAGCTCAAGGCTGCGTATAAAAAAGCGGAGATCAACGGGAATGCCGATGCGCCGCATATCCTGAACGTTTATTTCCCGAGCGAATTCACCGGCGATTTTTTGGTACAGCTCGATCAAGCGGGGATCGCGGCTTCGGCCGGTTCGGCCTGTTCGGCCCGGGCGTTCACGCCGTCGCATGTTCTCCATGCCCTGGGGTTTCCCGAAGAGCGCGTGCGGGGGAGCGTCCGGTTCAGCTTCGGCATTACAACAACGAGAAAAGAGATAGATGAGGTAATCCGAAGAATCAAAAAGATAGTTTAAATTTCGAATGATTTAATTTCGAATGAATTATTTAATTTATGAATTCTCGAATTCAATCGAAATTCAAAATTCTATAATTCAAAATTTGTTATAATAGGAATATGAATACAGAGAAAACAAAGGGGGTATTATACGTCGCAATCATTCTTGCGGTGCTCGCGGTCGGCTATGCGGCGCTTTCGGCGGCCGGTACGTACGGCAATGCGGTCCAGCCGTCGTCGTATCGGAGCTTTTACGTTACCGCGAGCGGTAAGGCGACTGCCGCTCCCGACGTTGCCGAATTCACGGCGAGCGTCGTGACGGAAGGCGGCAAAGATTTGGGATCGCTCCAATCGCAGAACACCACTGCCATGAATAAGGTCGTGGGCTTTGTGAAGGGCGAAGGCGTCGATCAAAAAGACATTCAGACGAGCGGTTACAACATTTCGCCGCGGTACCAGTATTGTCAGAATCCGCTCTCGAGCGTAACGCCCTGCGTGCCGACCATCGTCGGATATACGGTGACGCAAAACCTCGCCGTTAAAGTCAGGGATTTCTCGAAGATCGGCGATATCCTCTCGGGCGTCGTCTCGAACGGCGCAAATTCGGTTTCGTCGCTCAACTTCACGATCGACGATCCGACGTCGGTTCAAGCCGAAGCTCGGGCGCAGGCGATCCAAAAAGCCGAAGCGCAGGCACAAGAGATCGCAAGCGAAGCGGGATTTTCGGTGGGCCGCCTTCTTTCCATCAATGCAAGCAACAATACCGTGCAGCCGATGTATGATTATGCAAGAACGATGTCGGTAGGTTCGGCAGGCGGTGCAGCGGTGCCCGCGCCGACCATCGAACCCGGCTCCAACGAGGTAAACGTTTCTGTAACACTTCAGTACGAGATCAAGTAATAGTAAGTAAATATGTCCAGTAAAAAAGTAGCATCCTACATTATTATTGCTGCTCTCGTAGGCGGTTTTGTCGGGTCGGTCGCGAGTTCCGGTACCGCTCACGCGGATTTCTTGAGCAATATTTGGGATTTTTTGAGCGGTAAGCCCTCCTCGACGTCCACGACTTCGACCGGTTCTGCCGGGGCGACCACGACGCCGTACCAGTCGGCAGATAGTTACGAGCAGGCGGTCATCGATGCGGTAAAGAAAGCGTCGCCCGCCGTCGTCTCGATCGTCGTTTCGAAGGATGTGCCGATCATCGAGCAGTGTCCGCAGGAATTCAGCCCGTTCTCTAACCTTCCGCCGGAGTTTCAGCAGTTCTTCGGCAACGGCTTCGGTGGCAACTTCCAAACATACGTGCCGTGCCAAAAAGGCAGCAAGCTCCAAGAAGTTGGCGGCGGCTCGGGATTCATCGTCTCACCCGACGGCCTTATCGTGACGAATAAGCATGTCGTTTCCGATACATCGGCCACCTATACCGTCCTTTTGAATAACGGAAAAAAATACGACGCGAAGGTTTTGGCGCGCGATCCCGTGCAGGATCTGGCGCTTATTAAGATCGATGCAACCGGACTTCCGACGGTGACTCTCGGCAATTCCGACGGATTGCAACTCGGCCAGACGATGATTGCAATCGGAAACGCGCTCGGAGAATTCCGCAATACCGTCTCAGTTGGCGTCCTCTCGGGTCTTGCGCGGACGATCACCGCGTCGGGCGCGACCTACGGCTCTGAAACGATCCAAGGCGTCATGCAAACCGACGCAGCCATCAACCCCGGCAACTCCGGCGGGCCGCTCTTGGATTTGAACGGCGATGTCATCGGCATCAATACGGCGATCGTTTCGGGCGCGCAGAACATCGGTTTTGCGATACCCATCAATCAAGCAAAGAAGGACATCGAATCGGTTCAAAAGAGCGGCGTCATTGAAACGCCGTACCTCGGCGTGCGGTATCTTTCCATTACGGCAGACATGGCAAAAACGCAAAACCTGTCGGTTGATCACGGCGCGCTCCTTCGCGGCGATACCAACGGACCGGCGATCGTTCCCGGTTCGCCTGCCGAGAAAGCGGGGCTCAAGGCGGAGGACATCATCCTCGAGGTGAATGGGAGCACCGTGGACGCCACAAATACGCTCATATCGCTCATCGACCAGTACAACGTCGGCGACACGGTGACGTTGAAAGTTCAGCGGGGGAATCAGACCTTGAACATTCCCGTCACGCTTGCCAAGCGCCCCGACAGCCTAAGCCAATAGCGTATTAGCGCTCAACCCGCTCTCTTGCTAATCCTCGTAAAGGGAGGTAGAATGACGTATAATTAACATATATGCCTAATTTTCAACGGTTTACCATCAAAGCACAGGAAGCCCTGCAATCGGCGCAGGACATGGTTGCCCGGTACAATCACGGCGAACTTCGGGCCACTCATCTTCTTTACGCGCTTTTGGGGGACGATCAAACGCTCGTCCGCCCGCTCCTCGAAAAAATGAACATCGATCTGCCGGGCCTCGAGCGCGAAGTTTTAAAATCGCTCGAATTGCTCCCCAAGGTTTTCGCTTCAAGCGGAAGCGTGGGGCAAATGTATCTTTCTCAGGAGATCATCAAGATCTTGGACAAAGCGGGGGAAGTGGCAAGCCGCTACAAGGACGAGTTCGTTTCTTGCGAACATTTGTTCTTGGCGCTTCTCGAAGTCCCTTCGCCGGCGGCCGAAATTTTGATGAAGGCGGGCGTGAAGCGCGACTTGCTGCACCGCACGCTTCACGATCTTCGCGGGTCGGTTCGGGTGACGGACGAGACGCCGGAATCAAAGTTCCAGGTCCTCGAAAAATATGCCGTCAATCTCACAAACAAGGCGAAGCAAGGGAAGCTCGACCCGGTGATCGGGCGGGAAGAAGAACTCCGCCGGGTGATGCAGATCCTTTCGCGCCGCACAAAGAACAATCCGGTTTTAATCGGCGAGCCGGGCGTCGGAAAGACCGCGATCGTCGAAGGCCTCGCCGAAAAGATCGTTCAAGGCGACGTTCCGGAGCCTTTGAAAAATAAAGAAGTTTTGACGCTCGATCTGGGGTCCTTGGTCGCCGGAACAAAGTTTCGGGGCGAGTTCGAGGACCGGTTGAAAGCGTTTCTCCGGGAGATCGAAAAAGCGGAAGGAAAGATTATTCTCTTCATCGACGAGATTCATATGATCGTGGGCGCCGGTGCCGCGGAAGGCGCGGTTGATGCTTCGAATCTTTTGAAGCCGGCTCTTGCGCGCGGCGAACTCCACGCGATCGGCGCGACGACCTTGAAGGAATATCAAAAATACATCGAGAAAGATGCGGCGCTCGAGCGGCGCTTCCAGCCGGTGATGGTTGAAGAACCCTCGATTGAAGATTCGATCTCGATCCTCCGCGGACTCAAAGAAAAATACGAAATGCACCACGGCTTGAAGATCACCGATGACGCCATCATTACGGCGGTCAATTTGAGCGCTCGCTACATCACCGATCGATTCTTGCCGGACAAGGCGATCGATTTGATCGATGAGGCAGCTGCCGCGCGGCGCTTGGAATCGGACAGCATTCCCTCCGAAATCGAAGGAGTGCGGAAGGAGATTATGCGCCTCGAGGTTGAGAAATCGGCTCTCGCGAAGGACGGTTCGAAAAAGACACCGGCGCGCTTGAAAGAGATCAATGCAGAGCTCAAAAAATTGAAATTGGAGAACACCCACCTTTCCGCGCGGTGGGAAACGGAGAAAAAGGGCGCAAGCGGCCTTCATGATCTTCGGAAGCAGATCGAGGATTTGCGGAGGGAGGCGGAGCTTGCCGAGCGGGAGGGGAATTTCGACAAAGTTGCAGAGATCCGGTATGGGAAACTTCCCAAGGCAGAGCGCGATTATCAAAAAACGGAAAAAGGGGGAAAGACAAAGCAAAGCGCCGGCAAATTCATCAAAGAAACGGTTGATGAGGAAGATATCGCTGCCGTGGTTTCGCGGTGGACGGGGATACCGGTCTCAAAAATGCTCGAATCCGAGGTGAAGAAACTCGCCCGCATCGAAGAAGAGCTCGCAAAACGCGTGGTGGGACAGGAAGAGGCAATCAATGCGGTTGCGCGTGCGCTCCGCAGATCGCGCGTCGGCCTCGCGGATGAAGACCGGCCGAGCGGATCCTTTATGTTTTTGGGTCCGACCGGCGTCGGGAAGACGGAACTTGCGCGTGCGCTCTCGGCTTTCATGTTCAACGACGAAAAATCGCTCGTCCGGATCGATATGTCGGAATATATGGAACGCCATGCGGTATCGCGCCTCATCGGTTCGCCGCCGGGGTACGTCGGTCATGAAGAAGGCGGCCAGCTTACGGAGATTGTCCGGCACCGGCCTTACAGCTTGATCTTGTTCGATGAGATCGAAAAAGCGCATCCGGAGGTATTTAATATCCTCCTCCAGGTTTTAGATAACGGACGGCTGACCGACGGCAAGGGGAAAACGGTCAATTTCAGGAATACGATCATTATTTTGACATCGAATGTCGGAAGCCATTACCTCAAAGAAATGTCCGGTTTGGGATTTGAGATCGGCGAAGCCGAGGAGTTGGAAACGAAAGAAGAATCATTCAGGGAAAAGGTGATGGAATCCTTGCGGGAAACCTTCAAGCCGGAATTTCTGAACCGGCTCGACGAGACCATCATCTTCAAATCGCTGACGCCGAAGGATGTCGAACATATCGTCGACATCCAGATTGGCGAGGTCGAGCGTCGCCTTGCCGGCAGGGGAATATCCTTGAAGATCAAACCGGAAGTTCGGCGCTATTTGGTTGAGCACGGGTTCGATCCGAACTACGGCGCGCGGCCGATCAAGCGTTTGATCCAAAAGGTGATCGTGGATGCTTTGGCGGACAAAATGGTCAGGGGACTTTTGAAAGATGGTAAAGAGGTTCATATCTTCGTTAATAAATCGAACAACGTGGAGGTTGCTTGAGAAAACGCTCCTCGGGGTTGCGGCGCTTTACTTGGTCTACCTCGCTTCGTTCTCTTTCTTCGCGGTTTTTGGATTTTTATGCGTTCTCCTCTACGTTTACTTGACAGCGGGTGCCGCCCGCCGCGATTTCAGATTTTCTTTTTGGCTGCTTCAGATTGTGTTTCTCCTTGCGCTTGCCTCGTTTTCGCTCCCGAGTCTCCTCCTTCTGGTCTACGGCTTGATCCTCTTTGCCCTTTTGGGACTCATGGGAGCCGTTTTTTCGAATAAGTTTTTTGCGTACGGCTTGACTTCCATCGCCGTCGCCTTTTCCTTTTTTGCGGTTCTTTTTTCGCGGACACCTTCATTTTCGGAAAATTCATTCTGGAGTGAGTTTTGGTGGCTCTTTTTCGCTTTTGCGGTGGTCTACTGGCTCTTTAAGGAGTATTGGCAAACCTTCGCTTCGTGGGAATCGCGCAAAATGCGCCTCTACGGCATGACCCTCGGCGTTCTTTCCGCCGAGCTTGCGACGATCGTCGTCTTTCTACCTCTCGGTTTCTTGAATGCGGCAGCCTTTATGTCGCTCCTTTTACTCATATCCCGGGATACGGTGCTGGCCCATGTGCGCGGGTTTTTGAATTCCTCCTTTGTTTTTCGGGAAATAACCCTTTTTATCGTCATTTCATCGATCATTTTCGCCACCGTCTCCTGGCGCATCTGACAGATGCTGGATAGAAGAGAATAGATAGAGGATAATGGACGTAAGATGGAGTTGGGGGATCTAGAAGTTTATAAGCTTGCAAGAATTATTTCGGGGAAAGGGTGGGCGCTTTATGAGCAATTTGATTGGCGGACGAGAAAGGTAATTGGAGATCAGTTTATCACTGCCATAGACTCAATAGCGGCGAATGTCGCAGAGGGTTTTGGCCGGTTTCATTACCTCGATAGAAATAAATTTAACTACAATGCGAGGGGTTCTTTATTTGAGTCCATCCATTGGGTTGATGTACTAAAAGAGAGGGGGATAGTTGATGGCAAGAAAGCCGAGGATCTGGTGGGTGATCTCAGGAATCTCCTGGTGAGATTGAACGGCTATATAGCGACAACTAAAAACCTGCATAAATCCTAGCTTTTTAGCCGATATCCAATCCCAGGTGCCCAATATCTATTATCCATTATCTATTTTCGTAACATTCCCACGATTTCTTCGTTTTATCTTGGTAGAGGGATCGGGGATTGGTAGATGATATGCACCAATTCTTGAATTTCTCTCGTAGTTTGTTATAATAGAAAACATCAGTTAGAGCTTGGAGTGAGGCCAAGCGCTATGAAGTACGAATTGCTTAATCCGCCTCACGGCGGATTTATGCATAAGAGGCTTTTAGCGTTTCCCCACTTCCAAGTGGGGATTCGCTGTTTTATAGCTACTAGTGTCGTCGGCGGACCAGGTCGAACGGTTCCGCAGGGCGGCATTCCGAAAAACAAGTACCAAAGGTCGACTCTGTCTCAAAAGGACAGGGAAAATAGTAAGTAAAGTCAAATAAAAAATAAAAAATGAAAATGAATAGTTTTAGTCGAAAAGCAATATCAGTAGGGCTGGTCGTCGCGACCGCTTTGTGGTTCGCGGGTTCCAGCTTTGCTCCTTTGGCTCAAGCTGCCGGTCTTTCGACTCAGCAAGTCGACTCAATTTTGAGTTTGCTGCAGAGTTTCGGAGCTGATCAGGCTACCATCAACAACGTGCAAGCGGCGTTGACGGGCCAGCCGACCACGACCGGTGGATCTTCAACGCCTTCGACCTCTTCCTACACCTTTACCAAGGTCCTCACCCTCGGTTCAAAGGGAGCTGATGTCACGGCATTGCAGAACTTCTTGAATGCCAAGGGATACCTTACGGTTTCTGCGACGGGTTACTTTGGTTCTTTGACGAAAGCCGCTCTCGCGAAATTCCAGGCAGCTAACAGCATCTCGCCCGCAGCGGGTTACTTCGGCCCCATTACGATGAAGGCCGTGAACGCGATGATGGGTACGGTAACGACGACCGGCGGATCCGGGACGACCGTGGTTCCTTCGGCACCGG
>JAMCYI010000015.1 GCA_023474215.1 Patescibacteria group bacterium | reverse complement strand
TATCGGGTCCCGAAAGCAAGTTCATGGGCGGCAGGTCGGGCTCCGGGAAGTAGCGATAGTCGTTGGCCTCCTCTTTGATCCGCTGGCTTACGGTAACGTTCCGCATATCGTCCCAGCCCCGCGTTTCTTGAACGACCTTCTTTCTTTCGTCCAAAAGTTTTGATTGCCGGTCGATCTCGAATTCGATCGCGTCGTGGACCGCCTTGAACGAGTTGATGTTTTTCACCTCCACTTTCGTGCCGAGCTTCCCCGCGTCTTCGGGCGCGATCGAGATGTTCGCCTCGATCCTCATTTGGCCCTTTTCCATGTCGGCATCCGAAGCGCCGAGGTATCGGAGGATCTCTTGGAGTCCGCGGGCAAAGGAAACCGCCTCCTCAGCATTATGGATGTCGGGTTCCGTAACGAGTTCCATAAGGGGCAGTCCTGCGCGGTTGAAATCGACAAGCGATCTGTCGTCCGCATGACTCAAACGGCCTGCATCCTCCTCCAGATGGATTCGGGTGATGCGGGTATCTCGGAGGAATCCCTTTTCTACGATCGGGTGTTCATATTGCGAGATTTGATACCCCTTTGGAAGATCGGGGTAGAAATAGCTCTTGCGGTCGAATTGCGAGTAATCAGCGATCGTTCCCTGAAGCGCCAGACCGATTTTCACCATCAGCTTCACCGCTTCGCGGTTTATGACGGGGAGCGTGCCGGGATGGCCGAGGCAAATGGGACAAACGTTCACGTTCGGTTGCTCCTCGTCCGGAACATTCTTGCACGAACAGAACATCTTGGTCTTGGTTTTGAGCTCGGCGTGGATCTCGAGGCCGATGGTTGGAATATACATACAATCTCTGTTAAAATGATTTTAAACGATAACGTACTGACGTGCAAAGTTTAGACAGATTCGAGAAAATATTGGGTATAAAATTCAAAAATGAGGCCTTCTTGCGGGAAGCCTTGACCCACCGTTCATACCTCAATGAGCACCCCCATTGGGAATGGGGGCAAAATGAGCGCCTTGAGTATCTGGGTGATGCCGTTTTGGAACTCTCGGCGAGTCGCTTCCTGTTTGATGTATTTCCGGAATTTCCAGAAGGAAGGTTGACGGGCCTTCGTGCAGCGCTCGTGAACTACCGTATGCTCTCGAAAGTTGCATCAGAAATTTCACTCGACGTATTCCTCTTTATGTCAAAGGGTGAGGCGAAGGATAGTGATAAGGCAAAGGAGATCATTATGGCGAATGCCATCGAGGCCGTCATCGGCGCGATCTATTTGGATCAAGGATATGACACCGCCGACGCATTCGTGGAGAAGTTCGTTATGACCCATTTAAACGAAGTGCTCGACGCCGGATTGGAAAAGGATCCGAAAAGCCGCCTTCAGGAGATCGTCCAGGAGCAGGAACGGATAACGCCGACCTATCGCGTTTTGAAAGAAGAAGGGCCGGATCACAAACGGACGTTTTATGTCGGCGTTTTCTTTGGTGATCGAATGATCGAAAAAGGCGTGGGAAGCTCCAAGCAAGAGGCGGAAACCAACGCGGCCGAAAACGCCATTCAAGTTTTGGAACAAGCGCAATGACCGAACAAACGAAGATAAATTTGCTGAATCGCTTGGAACTCCAGGGCTTTAAATCGTTCGCGGGGAAGACCATCTTCGAATTTCCGGCGAAGGTTGTCGGCGTTGTGGGGCCGAACGGGTCGGGCAAGTCGAACATCATCGATGCCATCCGATGGGTTTTGGGTGAACGCGAAGCGAAGCAGCTTCGCGGCGAAGGCTTGGAGAATTTGATATTCGCCGGGACACCGAAGAAAGCGGCGCAGGGTTTCGCACGCGTCGATTTGGTTTTGGATAACAAGAACCGGGCTTTCCCCGTCGATGCGGAAGAAGTCGTTCTTTCGCGAAGAGTTGATCGCTCAGGAACGTCGGAATTTTCCCTGAACGATGCGGAGATCAAATTGAAGGACCTTCTGCCGCTTCTTGCGCGGGTTCGGCTCGGCGCCCGCGGCATCATGATCATCGGGCAGGGACAGAGCGATATTTTCGTCATGAGTTCTCCCCGAGAGCGGCGGGAAATGATCGAGGAATTTTTGGGCCTCCGCGAATTCAGGATCAAGAAAAGCCAAGCGGAACGGCGGCTCGAATCGAGCCTGGTGAACATCGACAAGATCAAGGCAATGCTCGAAGAGCTTGCGCCGCAAGTCAGGGTCTTCAAAAAACAAAAGACGCGGCTCGAAAAGCGGTCGGAAGTCGAAGCAGAACTCAAGGAACTTGAGGGTTCTTACTATGCCTTCAAGCATTCGAAACTCGACCGCGAACAAAAAGCGCTTTTTGGGCCGATCGCCGATTTGAAAGGTGAGCGGGAAAAACTCGAGAAAAATATCCAAGATGAAGAAAAGGTTCTGAATACGCTCTATAAGAATGATGATGGCTATGCCGCCATGAAGGAGTTACGCGATCGAATGAACACGTTCGTCGATGCTGAATCGTCGAAACAGCGCGAACTCTCCCGCATCGAGGCAAAAATGGAAATTCAAAAAGAAGCGCCGCCGTATATCTATAAACCGGCCGAACTCCATGATTTTATCAATGAACTGAAGGCGAAGATGGAAGCAGTGCTCGCGCTGGATGATCTCCGCGACATCAAAAGCCGCCTTCGGGAGTTGGTTGAAGGAGTTAAAAAATTCTTTTCCAAAAAGGAGGAGCGGGAAGAAGTCGACTTCACTGCCGAGCGAGAAAAGCTCGCCAAGGAAATCGGTGAACTGAAATCACATATCGAAGCTTTGCGGAAGGAGGAAGAAGAAATTTCCCGGAAGGCCAGGGAATCGAATGCTGAATTTCGCGAGAAAGTCGGCACGTTGAACGAGAAAAAGAACGATCTCTACATTTTAGATCGGAAGGCTCAAACCCTTGCGCTTCAGCAAGAAACCGTCGAAATGAAGCTCGAGGAACTGCGGCGCGAATGGGCAGCGCTCGGAAGAAATTTCGAAGATTTGAAACGAGTGCAAGCCGGTGCTGAGTTCGGTGAGAGCGAACTCCGGACGGCCGAATCGAGAATGTTGCGCCTCCGAGGGGAGCTGGCCGCGATCGGGGACATCGACGAGAATATTTTCAAGGAATTTGAGGAATCGGAAAAACGGTACGAGTTTTTGGAGGCGCAACGTGCCGATCTCGAAAAAGCCGCAATCGATCTCAAGGCGCTCATTAAGGATTTGGATACTCGGATCAAAGAAGATTTTAAAACATCGTTCAAGGCGATCAGCGACGCCTTCAATGAGTACTTCAAGTTGATGTTCGGCGGAGGAAAGGCAAGACTCGTCATTGAAGAGAAAGAGCGACAACCGTTCCTCTCGGAGGAAGCCGAGGGAGAACCTTCTCCTGCCGAGGTTCCGGAAGATAAGGAAGAAAAAGAACAAGAACTCGGCGTCAACATCGACCTCAGCCTCCCCCGGAAAAAGATCACGGGCGTCGGAATGCTCTCGGGCGGCGAGAAAACACTCGTTTCTTTGGCAGCGCTTTTCGCTTTGATCTCCATATCACCGCCGCCGTTCCTCGTTTTGGACGAGATCGATGCGGCACTCGACGAAGAAAACGCACGGAGGTTTTCAGAGCTCATCAAACAAT